>JBBQPQ010000053.1:0-16574 GCA_038217195.1 Sphingomonadales bacterium
TGCGGCGACGACTGGCTTGAAGATCGATAGGCCGCTGGCTGCACGCATTGCCCGTTACACTGGCCAGGACCGAAAATTGGCACAGGCGGAAATAGAAAAGCTCTCTTTATACTATGACTCGTCACCACAGCGTCCGGCGACCGTTCAGGTCCCGGTGTTCGAGGCTCTTTCTGCAGAAACCGGCGAGGAAAATATCAACGGCCTGGTAAATCAGGTCATGGTCGGCGATCTGCGCGGGACTGGCCGCGAATTGGCGGATGCACGCGACATGGGCGTCGATGCCATTCGGATCATTCGTGCATTTCAACGCCGCGTCACCATGCTTGCCGCGATGCGGACCAAGGTAGACAATGGTGCAAATCCCGGCGCAGTGGTCAAAGCGACGCGTTCGGTTTTCTGGAAAGACGCCGAACATTACGTCCAGCAGCTGTCTTGTTGGCCCTCGGCCAGGCTTGCCGGCTTGAATGGCCATTTGCTAGAGGTTGAATCAAAGCTGATGCATGTGCGCGACGGGCTTGGCACGACGATATTGGAAGAAGAACTTGTCCGCATTGCGCGGGCGGCCGCGCGCCGCGGCTGATCATTGATATTGCGCGGTAATCGGAATGCGGGCGCGGAAGGTGCCTGAAACATGGCCGCGCACAACCAATGTCCCGCCGAATGAAAATTCAAGTCGCCCGCTGGAATCGAGCCGCGATCCGCCGGCCAAGCTTGTCCGTAAGCCGGTTATTTCGACCATCTCGCCGGTGGAAGATGTCATGCGCGCGGTGGATGGCAAGTCAATCCGCACCGTACGGCCAGGCTCTCCTTGGACGATGGCCGTCCCCGCCAGCGCTGCCCCGCCCAAATCAACCATTCCGCCCTTGACTCGCTTGCACCCGCTTTGGGGATCAAGTTCAATTTCGCCGTTGCCTGATTCAGGCAGGGCTGCACGACTGAAGTCCAGCTTCGTCGTTATTTCAATGGACAGGGGCGTGCTGCTATCGGTTAATGCAGCCAATTGTGTGTCGTCGTGCGTACACAGCAAACAAGCGCCGTCACTCGCAGCCAGCAGCAACGGCAATAGCCCCAACGCTCCCACAGCGCGCAGCTTATGACCTGGTCCTGTCATAGCCTGCCAAATATAGCCAGATCATGGTAAAATATCTGTTAAGGATTGTCCTTGAACCTTCGCGCTGGCAACACCACATCCACTTGACGAAAGGGCTTCATCCATGGAAAAAATTGTTAAATCCGATGCCGAGTGGCGCGCTGAACTGGATCCAGTCCAATATCATGTGTTGCGTGAGGCCGGGACCGAGCGCGCCTTTGCAGGCGAGCTGACCGATGAAAAGCGTGAAGGCGCATTTATATGCGCGGGTTGTGGCACGACGTTATTTGCTTCTGACACCAAATTTGACAGCGGCTCTGGCTGGCCTAGCTTTACCGCCCCTGCCGACGGCGAGGTCGTCCAGGAACACCGCGACATTTCGCATGGCATGGTGCGGACAGAGGTGCGCTGCGCTGTCTGTGAAGGACATTTGGGGCATGTGTTTCCGGATGGCCCTGGGCCAACGGGCTTACGATATTGCATCAACAGTGCAGCACTTGCATTTGATCCTGAATAAGAAGCTGCTTGTCGGGGAGTCCGTGACCGATTAACACCCGGCCATGGCACGCACGCGCAAGATTTCGAAAGACCGTCGCCCTATGGGAACGTGGTTTCTACGTATCGTTAAGGGAGGCGCTGTTGCAGCAGTGCTGGGCGTTATGGTGCTGGCAATATTTGTCGTCATTGCCCGCGGTGAAATCGACAGTTTTGAGGATTTGAAGGCGTCCCCCAATGGCCAGATGATCCGTGTGCGCGCAGCCGACGGCACGATCATTCAATCGCTTGGCCCCAGTTTCGGGCGCTGGCTATCAATCAATGAACTGCCGAGCGAAATGAAGGATGCGATGGTCGCGGTCGAAGATCGCCGATATTATGCGCACCCGGGCGTTGACCCGATTGGCATTACGCGATCCCTTTATGTGCGCGCCGTAAAAGGTCGGTGGACTCAGGGCGGGTCCACCATCACACAGCAGCTGGCACGCAACATATATCTAAACAACAACAAGGAATTTGGTCGTAAACTTCGCGAAATCGTCCTTGCTATGGCAATGGAAACCAAATTTTCCAAGGACCAGATTCTCGAGCTGTATCTGAACAAGGTATATTTCGGCGGTGGAGCTTATGGCGTGGATGCGGCGAGCCGAAGATTTTTTGATCATGGCGCTGAAGAGATCAGCCTCGCCGAAGCTGCGATTATCGCCGGACTTGTAAAGGCCCCTTCCCACTATGCACCGACAGCGGACGCAGAAGCTGCGCTTGACCGCGCCTCCGTGGTGATTGGCGTTATGCAGGATGCGGGCATGATTACCGCAGCGCAGGCAGCCAGTGTCGAACCAGCCAAGGTGAAGCTGGCTGCCCAAACGCCACAGGACAGCGTCCGTTACTTCACGGACTGGGTTTTGCCACAGCTTGACGGCTTGATCGACGAAACCGAAAAGCCAATTGATGTCTGGACGACACTTGATCTGAAAATGCAGCGTGCAGCGACTGCAGCGATCGCGGCAAATGCTCCCCGGGGGGCGCAAGGCGCGTTGGTGGCCATCGATCGTGATGGCGCGGTCAAGGCCATGGTCGGGGGAACCGATTATGTTTCGAGCAATTACAACCGCGCTGTAACCGCGGTCAGGCAACCTGGCTCGGCCTGGAAATTGTTTGTGTATCTCACTGCACTTGAGGCTGGCTTTCGGCCTGAGGACATGGTCGAGGACAAGCCCGTTGAAATAGACGGATGGCAACCCAAGAACAGTGGTGGAAATTATGCAGGCGAGATTTCGTTGAGAACAGCCTTTGCATATTCGAAGAATACGGTCGCAGCTCAACTCGGGCAAGAAGTGGGAACCAGCAGCATTGCCGACATGGCCCGCAGGTTCGGGATATCAACACCCATCAACACGCAGCCATCGATGGTGCTTGGCACATCCGAAACCCGTGTGATTGACATGACGCGTGCCTTTGCCGCGGTGGCCGCCAAAGGGCGCAGTGTTACACCTTATGGCATATCCAAAGTTACGACGATCGATGGCGAGGTGTTGTACACGACTACGCCCCCAGCTTCTGTCCAGCTGGTTGATGGATGGGTTGCAGGCGCCATGACCGATTTGATGCAAACGGCAGTTGCAACTGGCACTGGACGCGCAGCGAATATTGGTCGGCCAGTTGCCGGCAAGACCGGAACAACTACAAGCAATAAGGATGGTTGGTTTCTTGGCTTTTCGAGTGGTTTGACGACTGGCGTGTGGATGGGTCGAGACGATGCGCGCTCGATTGGTGGCCTTGAAGGCGGCCGCGCTCCTGCACAGGCTTGGGCGGCATTCATGCGCATTGCCGTTGCCAACCGGCCCGTCGAGAAATTTGCGACTGATGTCACATTCCCCGAGCGGCTCGACGGCGAAGAGCCAGTGCTTGGCGAGGAGGGTGTCCCGCTGGTGGATGAAAACGGCATGCCGATTGAGGGCGATCCCATATTAGAAGACCCGGGTCTCGTTCCTACCGTTGAGCCGGAACCGCTTGACGATGCATTTATAGATAAGGCCATCGGGCGGCGTGAGCAGCGCCCGACGCCAGAGGAAGAAGGCCCAGGCGGACCGCAACGCCCTTTCAAATAGGACAGGGCCTAAAGCACGTGACCGGTCTTGCTTTTCTTTGTTTCAAGATAATGCGTATTGTGTGGATTAGCCGCAATTTTGAGTGGTAGACGCTCCTCAACTTTGATGCCCGCATTTTGCAATCCGTCCACTTTTTCGGGATTGTTGGTGAGCAACCTTACCCGTTCGACCCCAAGCAATAGAAGCATCCGGGCTGCCACCGAAAAGTCGCGCGCATCGATCGCGAAGCCTAATCGTATATTGGCATCGACAGTGTCAAAACCCTGGTCCTGAAGAGCATAAGCACGCAGCTTGTTGATAAGGCCAATGCCGCGGCCCTCCTGCCGCAGATACAACAATATGCCCCAGGGTGCGTCTGATATTTGCTGAAGTGCTTCGTGCAGTTGCGGACCACAGTCGCATTTCAAACTCCCCAGAACATCGCCGGTAAGGCACTCGCTGTGGAGCCGGACGACGGGTGGCGAGGAATCGCGTGTGCCGATCAGCAGCGCGACATGGTCAGACGCATCCACCGCAGTACGGAACGCGACAATCTCGGCGTCAGCATTCGCAGCGACGGGCAGCTTTGCGCGTGCTGCGATGCGCAAGGCCGCACTATCGTCAAATGCTGCGGCATCTTGAGGGCTAACATAAACGGGGTCATCTTCCGCCTGCGCCAAGACCAGAAAGGCAGGAAGTAAACCCGCTAGACGCGCAAGCTCGATGGCAGCGGCTGCCGACGACACATCGTCCAAAGGCTGTGCGACAAATGGACCCTTCATCGGGTATGCAAGGTCAAGGCTAGGGTCGGCTACAGCCAAAGCCAGATTGATATCGAGATCAGCTGGCGCTTTGATCAGCACCGGCGTTGCGGTATCCGCTGCGGCACGCTGATTTGTGAGCTTAAGCGTTGCAGCCCTGCTGGCCGACAACAAAATGGCATGTGCGCCGGATACATCTGGCGCCGTTTCGACGGCGACCAGCGTCAGCTCATGATCCACATTCCTTATCGTTACGGGCCAGCCACGACGCAGCGCGTCAATCGCTTCAGCAGCGCGCCGCGCATGTCCAGACGCTGCGCCCGAGCCGCTCAAAAAGCAAATTCCGTGACAATGGGCGCATGGTCGGATGGCTTTCCCCATCCGCGTACATGTTTGTGAACGACATGCGCCTTCGCCTTGTCCTTCAGGTCAGGGGTAACCCACATATGGTCAAGCCTGCGTCCCCGGTCGGATGTTTCCCAATCCTGCGCGCGATAACTCCACCATGTATATAATTTCTTTGTCGGCTCGACAAAATGCCGTGCCACATCAACCCAATTAGCTGCCGCCTGAATTTCGGCCAGATGTTCGCACTCGATGCGCGTATGGCTGACGACATTGACCAATTGCTTGTGGCTCCAGACATCTTGCTCAAGCGGCGCGACATTGAAGTCGCCAGTCAGGATAGTGGGCACATCGACGTTGCGCGACCACTCTGCCATGCGCTTCAAAAAGCTGAGCTTCTGACCAAATTTCGAATTGACCTCGCTATCGGGTACTTCGCCGCCTGCGGGAATATAGACATTATCGATGCGGACGCCCTTGGCCGCATCGATGTTTAGTTCGGCGCCAATATGGCGGGCCTCGCCATTCGCTTGCCAGTCTTCCACCCGGCGATTTATAAGCGGCAGCTTACTGACAATTGCAACGCCATGATGCATTGGTTGGCCATTGACCACGAAATGGCGGTAACCCAGTTGCCGGAACAGCCCTTCGGGAAACAGGCTGTCAATGACTTTCGTTTCCTGAAGACACAACACGTCGGGAGCTTCTTCTTTGAGATACCGCTCAACAATGTCGATACGGGCGCGGACGGAGTTGATATTCCACGAAGCGATACGGATGGTCTGGGACATAGAATATGGGCCCTAGAGCGGTCAGGCGACTGGAGCAAGTCGATGCATTAACATCCGTCCCAAAAAAGCAAAGCCCTCATCCCGGGGGCATTTGGGATGAGGGCTAAGCTTGCGTTCGTCACGCGGGTACCAGCGGCGAGATTATGTCGTGGGCAACAGGGGGAAAACCACACGAACGCTCAACCGCTGACAAGATTTTTATACTATGACTTTCCTGTCATTCAGATGAACAAATCACATCTTGAAAGCGGCTTGTCGGTAGCCAGCATCCGTTCATCGACGTACTTAAGATTTTCTGCGGACCGGCCGCGGATCTTTCCATGTGAATGCATTTTTCCCGATCGTTCCATTGTAGCCGATGTTGCGCAGCCGAAGGCTAGTGCGGTTGTTTTTGGAGTCCAGCGCAACCCAACCACTCAACGTCAGGCCGCCCGGAGCGCCCGCCTTATTGACAAAAATTAGGGTAATCGTTCCAAATTCGGGCCGCTTTGCATCTCGCACTTCAACGCTGATGACGTCGTCAGTGGATGACGAAACCACCTTTCCAAAGCGGGCAAGGTCTTGCCCCGGGTCAAGCAATGCCGCGAGTGGGCTGTTCCGGATCGGCCAGCGCTGGACCTGCTTGACCTCATAATCCACCATTGTGAGTGCGCGGCCGTCCGCCACGATCAGAAGCGGTACACCCTTTTGATATTCGAAACGCACCTGACCAGGGCGCTTCAAAAGCAACTTGCCCGTCAACGTTTGACCGTTTCGGTCAGTTTGCGTGAAGTCAGCCGACATGGTGCCCACCGCCTTCATATGCGCGACCACGCGGGCAAGCCGTTCGGACGAAGATTGCGCCGTCGTGGGTGCCGTCGCCACCAGTGCCATTGGCGCAAACAACAAAGCGTATTTCAGATAGGTCATTTTGGTTCCTTGAGAGATTAAGGCTGCAAATAGATCTGCGGCCTTGAACCCCGTCTTAACGCCTAAAGAGGATCGCCGTTCCGGTCACGCAAGACCTCCCGCCGTCCAATATGGTTCGGCGCGCTAATAAAGCCGTCCTCCTCCATCCGGTCGATCAGACGGGCTGCGCTGTTATATCCAATGCGTAATTGCCGCTGAATCCAGCTGGTGGAAGCTTTCTGGCTTTCGAACACGATTTGGCATGCCTTGCGATATTGCGAATCTTCCTCACTGTCGTCACCACCCAGCGCGCCGAAGTCAAAACCGCCATCTTCAGGCTCTTCTGTTACAGCTTGGATATATTCTGGCTGACCTTGCCCACGCCAATGGTCGGCCACGCGGCGCACTTCATCATCGGAAACAAAGGGTCCGTGGATACGTGTCAGACCGCGGCCGCCAGCCATGTACAGCATGTCACCTTTGCCCAAAAGCTGTTCAGCACCTTGTTCGCCCAAAATCGTTCGGCTGTCGATTTTCGATGTGACATGGAAAGAAATGCGCGTTGGCAAATTGGCCTTGATGACACCTGTGATAACATCGACCGAAGGGCGCTGCGTCGCCATGATCAGATGGATGCCGGCTGCACGCGCTTTTTGCGCCAGACGCTGGATCAGGAATTCAACCTCTTTGCCTGCTGTCATCATAAGATCGGCCAGCTCGTCGACGATCACCACAATCTGCGGCATCGGCTCGTAAGCCAGGCTTTCCTCTTCATATTGCGGCTGGCCTGTCATCGGGTCGTAACCAATTTGCACCTTGCGCCCTAACGGCGCGCCTTTTGCCTTGGCGGTGCGCACCTTGTCGTTGAAATTTGCCAGGTTGCGCACGCCAAGCGACGACATCATCCGGTAACGCTCTTCCATTTGCTCGACGGCCCATTTGAGCGCGCGGATTGCCTTGGCGGGCTCCGTCACCACAGGCGACAGCAAATGCGGTATGCCGTCATAGCTGCTTAATTCGAGCATTTTGGGATCGATCATGATCATCCGACACTGGTCAGGTGTCAGACGGTACAGCAGCGACAGGATCATGCAGTTCAGGCCAACCGATTTGCCCGACCCTGTCGTGCCAGCGACCAAAAGATGCGGCATCGGAGCAAGGTCGGCAATGACCGGATCGCCTGAAATATTCTTGCCCAGAATGATGGGCAATGCCCCTTTTTGCTCGGCAAAGGCATCCGAGCCGACCATCTCCTGAAAAACGACAGCTTCGCGGTGCGCATTGGGCAGCTCGATCCCCATGACCGTCCGGCCAGGTATCGTCGACACGCGCGCGGAGAGCGCTGACATGTTGCGCGCAATGTCTTCGGCCAACTGAATGACCCGGCTTGATTTGATTCCGGCTGCAGGCTCAAGCTCATACATCGTGACCACGGGGCCGGGGCGCACCGCGACAATTTGCCCTTTGACATGAAAATCATCGAGTACCGATTCAAGCAACCGCGCATTGGCCTCGAGTGCAGTCTTGTCCAACTTTGGCACTTGGACCGAAGGCGGCGGGTCGAGCAGCTCAAGCGATGGCAACGTGAAGCTGCCAAAAAAATCGCCCTGACGCGCGCCCGTTGAAAAAGCGGCTTTTTTGGGCGCTAGTGTGCGGTCTTCGATGACCGGAGGCTTGCGCTGGTCCGGTTCGACCGCTTTGCGCGGTGGCTTGGGCTCGACAATTTGCGGCGCCAGATCATCCGCATCAAAAACACGTGTGTCACCCTTTGCGTTCGCAAATCTAGGAAACGCCAGCGCCGGAATGCGCCATAGCGGCCGTTCCAATTGGAGCGACCGGATCACCAGCGCGACGCCGCCTGCGAGCGCGCCAAGGATAAGAAAGACACGCAGCACCGTGCCGTATATACCATTGATCTGTCCAACCAGCGCAACTGCAGCGTTATCCAACAGCAACGCAATTGCGCCGCCCCATCCGGCCGGAAGCCCGATATCGCTGCCATGCTGCCAATAGGCCATGGCAAAACCGATCAGCAACATGCCTATCAGGCAATATGACAATTGTCGCTTCCACTGCGGTTGGGGGACATCCCGCCAAAGGCGCCGGGCAAACACCAGCAACAGCGGAAACAAAAAGATTGCCGGAATGCCGAAAACAAACAGCATTGCGTCTGCGAGATACGCACCGCTCTGTCCCATCCAGTTGTGCTGCACATCTGCTGCCGCACTGTTATAAGCCGCATCTGCCGCTGAATAGCTGAGAACTGCCAAGCCATAGAAAATCGCAAACAGGCCCATCGCCGCAGCGCCAAAAAGCGCGCCACTGCGAATCAGGGACGCCCGCATCATTTGACGCCAATTGGCCATGTTTGATTTCGACGAGGTTTTAGTGACGCGCGAGGCCATGATGTTAAATGCCAGTGTTAATGAGGTCGCGGTTGACCGAATGCGCCCTTTTCGCCTGCACGGGACTCGCCGTCAAGCGTTACAGGGTATGCGAGGCAACCGCGTGGTCAACGCTACGGTCAAAATCCTCCTTTGAATCCCACGCCTCAATGCGGCATAAGGAGCCTATGAACAGCAAGGCAGACGTAATCATCATCGGTGGCGGCCTTATAGGTCTGACGCAGGCTTTGGCGCTTGCCGCCCATGGAATCACGAGCCATGTCATTGATCGGGCAGATCAAGCGCACATGCTTGAAGCAGGCTTTGATGGCCGCACCTTCGCCATTTCCAGCTCAAGCTATAAATTGTTTGAAGCGATGGGTTTAGGCGACGCTTTAGCCGGCAGAGGTTGTCCCATTGAGAAAATATGGGTGAGCGATAGCCTGAAGCCCGGTTCGCTAGATTTTGCCCCCGCTGAAGATGATGGGTTTTTGGGTCAAATGTTCGAAAGCCGTTATTTGCGCGGTGTGCTTTATAAAGCCGCGCAGGAGCATAAGGCGATTCACTTGCACATGCCTATGAACATTGTGAGCAAATCCCGCGATACTGGCATGGCGACCGTTGTTCTCGAAAACGGAGTTAAACTTAGCGCCGACCTCATGATCGTGGCAGAGGGCCGCAAGAGCGAAACCCGCGAAGAGGCGGGGATCAACATTGCTCATTGGCAATATGAACATCACGCAATTGTCGGGGCTATCTTCCACGAGCGACCACACAATAATATTGCTTATGAGATTTTCTATCCCACCGGCCCTTTTGCCGTCCTGCCGATGTTGGATGCGCACGATGGCCGTCACCGTTCGGCGATTGTATGGTCCGTTAAATCTGCAGATGCTGCGGGCTATATGAAACTGTCACCGCGTGCTTATGCTGCCGAGCTTGAAAAGGGCATGGGCGGAATATTGGGCCAGGTTGAAGTGGCTGCCCCCTTGTCGTCCTATAAGCTGGGCTTCCATCATGCCGCGGCGGTAACAGCCGAGCGGCTTGTGCTGATTGGCGACAGTGCGCATGGCATTCATCCGATTGCAGGTCAGGGGCTTAATCTCGGCCTTCGGGATGTCGCTGCGCTCACTGAAGTGCTGGTTGACGGAATGCGTCTGGGAATGGACTTTGGCGATGCACAATTGCTTGACCGTTATGGCCGGTGGCGTAGCATTGATACGTTGCTGATCGCCGCGTCGACTGACGGCCTGAACCGCCTGTTTTCAATCCCCGGCAAGACGGCATCCGCCGTACGCCGATTTGGAATGACAATGGTGCAGCGCGCTGCCCCGGCCAAGGCGTTTTTCATGGCCGAGGCGCGGGGCGAAAGTGGCGCGCTGCCCAAATTGTTACAGGGGGTTGCTGTCTAGTAAGCGATCACCCCTTGGTGACGGGCACAAGGCGGATTTCAACGCGGCGGTTGGCCGAACGGCCAGCTGCGTCGAGATTGCTCGCCTTTGGCTGGCTTTCACCGTAGCCGCGTGTCGCCAGTCGTGCAGACTGAACGCCCCGCGTAGACAGATAGTCCGCGACTGCGGATGCACGGCGTTCTGACAAAGTCTGGTTATACGCGTCTGAGCCTGTAGAATCGGTATGACCCATGACATCAACATAAGTTTTCTCATATTGGGTCAGTGTCGACGCGACCTGATCGAGCGTATTGCGAAATCCGGCATCGATATTTGAACTGTCGACAGCAAACGTTACTTCCGACGGCATATCGAGTACGAGATTGTCGCCGTCACGAATGACGTTCACACCCGTACCCGCGGTTTGCTGACGCAGCTTTCTCTCCTGTTCATCCATATAATAGCCAGCACCAGCACCAGCCAAGGCACCAATACCGGCGCCAACGATCTTTTCTGTGCGGTCACGGCGTCCGCCGATCAAGTCACCAAGCAGATAACCGCCCAGCGCACCACCCACACCGCCAATGGCGGCCTTGGAAATCGTGCGCTGACCTGTTTCAGGATCCGTAACGCAAGCGGACAGCGGCAGCATTGCTGCAACAAGCGTCAGCGTAATCAAGTGGTTCTTTTTCATTATTATCCCTTTCGTCTAGAGCGCCGCTTAAACGACACCAATGATGAACCTGCGATTATCTTTTCAATCGGTTGCATCTGTCCGACATAACGCATTTTGATGCATTTTGTTGCCAAAACCCCAACTTTGCCCCTATGGGCCAAGTGTCCATATGGAACCTCTTCACCCTTTCCCGTGGTTTGATGCCGCCACCATATTAGCGCTTATCGCCCTCAACGGCGTATTTGCGATGTCGGAACTTGCCATCGTTTCTGCACGCACCGCCAAATTGAAGGCCATGGCAGAAGACGGCAAGCGTGGCGCTTCGGCGGCGCTTCGGCTGGGACGTGACCCGGGCAAGTTCCTGTCCACGGTGCAAATCGGCATAACCTTAATTGGCATCATTGCAGGCGCGTATTCTGGATCAACGCTTGGCGGCCCTGTCGCGGAACGTATTGCCTTGCTGGGGATCAGCAGCGAATGGGCGGAAACGTTGGGTTTCACCATCGTGATCAGCATCACCACTTATGCGTCGCTGGTTGTTGGCGAACTGGTGCCAAAGCAATTTGCATTAATCGCGCCCGAAAAGATCGCAGTCCTTATGGCGGGGCCTATGGAACTGCTGGCGCGCATTACCGCGCCGATTGTTTGGGCGCTCGACAAATCAAGCGCGATAATCTTTCGCGCGCTTGGGCTGCGCAGGGATAGCCGCGATGCACTTAGCGCTGAAGAACTGCGTATGGTTTTTGCCGAAGCGACACATGCGGGAATCATCGAAGAGCATGAGCATAAGGTCATTGCTGGCGTCGTTCGGCTCGCCGACCGCCCAGTGCGCGAAGTGATGACCCCGCGCACCGATGTCGACCGCGTTGCCGCAGATGCTTCCGAAGATGATGTGAGAAATTTGCTTTTGCACTCTTTGCATACCCGCTTGCCAGTCACGGGCGAGGATGGCGATGATATCATTGGCGTTGTGCAATCGCGCGACATTGTCGCCGCGCAGATTCGCGGGGAGACGCTTGATATCCGAAGGCTGATGCGCCGAGCCGAAATCATACCCGACCAACTCGACGCGATGGACGCGCTGGAAATCCTGCGTTCTTCGGACGTACCGATGTTGCTCGTGCATGACGAATATGGGCATTTTGAAGGTATCGTGACGCCCAATGATCTGCTGGCTGCGATTGCAGGCGAATTCGCATCAGACCAAGCGCAGGGGAGCGCGCCCAACATCATCACGTTGGACGACGGATCGATGCTGGTTTCAGGCGCAATGTCGGCGGACGCGATGGCGGAAGCTCTGTCCATCGACCTGACAGAGGACCGCGATTATGCGACGGCTGCGGGGCATGTTCTGCACATCTTGCGGCATTTGCCCGAAGAGGGTGAATCCTTCACGGACCAAGGTTGGCACTTCGAAGTTGTCGACATGGACGGGCGCAAGATTGACAAGCTTCGGGTGCGACTTGCAGAAAAGGCAACCAAGATAGACGCAGTTGAGGGCTTGTGATTGCTTAATCGCTTGGTTAGGGCGTGTCTGGTACGGAACTGCACGACATTAGAGTCCACAGGATATTGATATGGCCGATTTCTTCCTCCCGAAAAATAGTAAGGTCCAAAAGGGCACCGTTCACGAAGCCAAAACGGGTGGCAAGGTCAAAAAGTTTAAAGTTTATCGTTACGATCCTGACACGGGCGAAAACCCGCGTTACGATACATTCGAGGTAGATACTGAAAACTGTGGGCCAATGGTACTCGACGCCCTCATCAAGATGAAGGGCGAACAGGATTCGTCGCTGACATTCCGCCGTTCATGCCGCGAAGGGATTTGTGGTTCCTGCTCGATGAACATCGATGGCAAGAACGGCCTTGCCTGCACCACAGCGATTGAAGATTGCAAAAGCGAAGTCACGTTGACGCCCTTGCCACATATGGAAGTCATCAAAGACCTTGTGCCCGATTTTACTCATTTCTACGCACAATATGCCTCCATCAAACCCTGGCTCCAGACGGTAACGCCTGAGCCATCGGGCAAGGAGCGGCTGCAGTCTCCCGAAGATCGCGCAAAGCTCGATGGCCTCTACGAGTGCATTTTGTGCGCTTGCTGCTCCACCAGCTGTCCGTCTTACTGGTGGAACAGCGACAAATTCCTTGGTCCCGCGATTTTGCTCCAGGCCTATCGCTGGTTGGCCGACAGCCGCGACGAGATGACCGGCGAGCGCCTTGACGAGCTCGAGGATCCCTTCCGTCTCTATCGCTGCCACACGATCATGAACTGCGCCAACGCATGCCCCAAGGGTCTTAACCCTGCCAAGGCCATTGCGGAAACAAAGAAGATGGTAGCTGAACGCCACCTCTAAGCATTTGGGTCTGGCATTGGACACGCCCGCTTTTGACAGCAGTCCCGACCCGGACAATCCTGGTTGGCTGAACTGGCAAATGACCGATGCCAGCCGCTATAACGGCACTGTACTTGGCAAGATGCTGGTGCGCAGCAACGGCGAAAACAAGGCCCGCTTGCGGATGTATCCGGAACACAGACACAGCAATTTGCGCAATGCCGTGCACGGCGGCGTGACGCTTGGCTTTATCGACGTAGCTATGTTTGGCGCATCAAGGATGTTCGGCCTGATCGAGCCCGGTGCGGCCGTGACTCTTGATCTATCCGTGCAGTTTATTGGTGCCGGTGTGATCGGGGAACCGCTTGAGGCCGAGGTTGAACTGTTGAAGGAAACCGGGCGTCTTTTGTTCATGCGCGGTATTGTGATGCAAGGCGATAGCAGAGTCGCGGCCTTTTCAGGGACCATCCGTAAGCCATCGAAAAAATGAGAAATTCACGCAACGGCTCAAAGAATGCCAAGCGAAAAGGCTGCTGTGAATCTCTTCGACGCCTGCGCCTCTATCTTCCAATATCTAGAGCGTTGCCGGATGAATGTTACTGAAAGATATGACACACTTGTTGCGGCGGGCGAACTAAAGCCTGACGCCGATCAAGCACAAGCCGTAGCCTCGCTTGTTGCGGTGCAGGCTGCGTTAGAAGCAGTGCCCCCACGTGGAGGCACGCTCTGGCGGTTGTTGGGCCGCAAGCAGGAACCGGCACGCGGCCTCTATCTGTGGGGTGGAGTAGGACGCGGCAAGTCCATGCTCATGGATCTTTTTTTCGACAGCGTGCACATAGACCGCAAACGTCGTGCGCATTTTCATGAATTCATGCTTGAGATTCATGCGCGCCTGAGGACCGAACGCCTGAAAGAAGAAGGGGACCCCATTCCTCCTATTGTGTCGGCATTGGCGGACGAAACGCGCTTGCTGTGTTTTGACGAAATGGTGGTGAACAACATGGCCGATGCCGCAATCATGTCGCGGCTTTTTTCCGGGCTGATTGCTGCAGGTGTGACCGTTGTCACCACGTCCAACCGACATCCTGATGATCTGTACAAGGATGGCCTAAACCGGCAATTGTTTTTGCCCTTCATTGATTTGGTGAAGGACAGCCTGGATATCGTCACGTTGGATGGGCCTACCGATTACCGGCGCGATCGACTTGGCAGTGCGAAAACATGGCTTGTCCCCAACGGCCCAGCCGCAACATCGGCGCTGTCGAAAACCTTTTTCGACCTTACCGACTATCCGCCCGAGGATCGCGCACATGTTCCGGCTTTGGATATGGATATTGGCGATGGCCGCATTTTGCATGTGCCCAAGGCTTTGAAGGGTGTGGCTGTTTTTTCGTTCAAACGGCTGTGCGCAGAAGCACGCGGCGCTGCGGATTATCTCGCCATTGCCCGGCGCTTCCACACGGTGATTATGGTCGGCATTCCGATATTGGGACCTCATAATCGCAACGAGGCCGCGCGCTTTGTTACGTTGATCGATGCCTTGTACGAGTATCGCGTAAAGCTGCTTGCCAGCGCGGATGCTTTGCCCGATGCTTTGTACACAAAAGGGGACGGGCGGTTTGAATTTGACCGCACAGTTTCCAGATTGATCGAAATGCAATCGGAAGAATATCTGGCGTTGGGTCACGGCGCACATGAATAGAGGGGATATAATATGCGTTTGAAAAGCTTGTTAATATCGACAGCATTGTTGGGCGCCATGCCCGCGATGGCCGCTCCACCTGCTGCAGGCGCCGTTTCACCAGAGCGGCAGAAAGCGACGCATGACATGTTCGAACATGTCGTCAATATTCCCACCGTATTTGGCCGCGGCAAAGTTCCCGAGATGGCGAACTACCTGGCGGATCAATATAAGGCGGCCGGCTTTCCTGCAGGCGATGTTGAGGTCGTGCCTTATGAAAGCACGGATGCCGTCGCCAACGTAACCGAAAAAACAGCTGCGCTGATCGTGCGCTGGCGCGCGCCGGGCAAGGCAAAGGCTAAGCCCATCATGCTCATGGGCCACATGGATGTGGTCGAAGCGAAGCGCGAAGATTCGACGACCGATCCCTTTGTCCTGACCAAGCAGGACGGCTATTATTACGGACGCGGTACGATTGACATGAAGGACGGTATCGTTGGCATCACGCAAGCGCTGATCGACTTGAGGGCATCAGGTTTCAAACCGACGCGCGATATCGTCGTATTTTTCACCGGTGATGAGGAAACCAACGGCGTTGGCGCGGACAAGGGCGCCACGGAATGGAAAGACAAGCTTAACGTCGAATACGGATTGAATGCTGACGGCGGCGGCGGCGGCTTTTTTCCTGATGGGCGGCCAGCTGGTTTCCTGATGCAAACCGCGGAAAAGACCTTTGCCGGCTATACGCTGACGGTCCGCAACCGCGGTGGTCATTCGTCCAAGCCGCGCAAGGATAACGCAATCTACAGCCTGGCCCATGCCATCGACAAGATTGAGGCGCACCGTTTTGAACCGATGCTTAGCGAAACGACGCGAGCTTATTTCAACGAGCGACAAAAGCAGGAAAAAGGCGAGTTGGGCGATGCGATGCGTGCATGGCTGGCCAATCCAAAGGACAGCGCGGCTGCCGATGCAATCGAAGCCAATGAGGCCGAAGTTGGCCTGACGCGCACGCGGTGCGTGCCAACTCGGCTATTCGCGGGACACGCCGATAATGCGCTGCCACAACTGGCAACGGCGATGATCAATTGCCGCATTTTCCCCGGCGTTGACCCGAACGATGTGCAAAAGGATTTGGCCGCTATGGTCGCCGATCCCGAAGTTAAAGTGACTCGCAATGACGATTATGTCGCATCTCTGTCGTCGCCGCTTCGGCCCGACGTCGTCGCCGCCTTCACGAACGCTGTCCATAAACTGCATCCGGGCGCGCCGATTTCCCCCGAAATGTCGACAGGCGCCAGTGATGCCCGCCCATTCCGCGTGGCAGGGATTCCGATTTATGGCGCAAATGGCGCCTGGGTCGTGGTTCCGGTGGATTTCCGAGCCCATGGAAAAGACGAGCGGCTTCCCGTTCAGGCACTGGACGACAATGTCGTTCACTGGAAGTTGATGCTTTCCGAACTTGCGGGAAAATAGACTCTATAGCTATTGCGAACTATTATCATAAAAAGCGTTAACTTCTGACCTTTAGTGGGTTGTTATTGAGCGGGATTCGGCGTAACGACGCCGCAATTCCGCTTAAAAGCCTTAAAGGAAGGACGTTTATTTCATGGCTCGCAAGAAAATTGCACTTATCGGCGCCGGTA
>JBBQPQ010000054.1:0-16378 GCA_038217195.1 Sphingomonadales bacterium
GATTTTTGTCGAAATCCACGAAAATGTCCGCGGCGAAGATATGTTTGTCATTCAATCAACGAGCCATCCCGCGAATGACAATTTGATGGAATTGCTCATCATGATCGATGCACTTCGCCGCGCGTCGGCGAAGCGTATTACGGCTGTGCTGCCTTATTTTGGCTATGCCCGACAAGACCGCAAACCAGGACCGCGAACACCGATTTCGGCAAAGCTTGTAGCCAATCTGATTACGGAAGCCGGCGCTGACAGGGTTTTGACGGTGGACTTGCATGCGGGGCAGATCCAGGGCTTTTTCGATATTCCCACCGACAATCTTTATGGTGCGCCGGTCATGAGCGCAGACATACTGGAGCGCCACGGCGACAAGCTTATCACTGTTGTTTCTCCCGATGTCGGCGGTGTTGTCCGCGCCCGCGCGCTCGCCAAACGTCTGGACGATGCGCCGCTCGCCATTGTCGACAAACGCCGGGAAAAAGCCGGTGTTTCCGAGGTTATGAACATCATTGGTGATGTGAAGGACCGATTCTGCATCCTGATCGACGATATCGCCGACAGCGCGGGCACGTTGTGCAATGCGGCGGATGCGTTGAAGGAAGCCGGCGCGTCCGACGTCGTTGCCTATATCACCCACGGCGTGTTGTCGGGTGAAGCCGTTAACCGCGTCAACGCATCGTCGCTGCGCAAGCTGGTTATTACCGATTCCATCATCGCGTCGGAAGCGGCCAATGCGAGCGCCAAAATCCGCCAGCTTCCGATTGCACCCCTGTTGGGTGAAGCGATCAAGCGGATTGCGGACGAAAGCTCGGTAAGCTCCCTGTTCGATTGATGACTCCCGCTGATATCCTACTGGCCAATCGCCTGGCGGATGCGGCCGGCCAAGCAATTCAGCCGTTTTTCCGTTCGGTGTATTCGCATGAGGCCAAGGCCGATGCGTCGCCCGTGACCGAGGCGGACCGCGCAGCGGAAATCGCCATTCGCCGGATACTTGACGCGGAATGCCCGCGCGATGGCATAATTGGCGAGGAATTTGGCGAAAAGCCAGGCACATCAGGCCGCAAATGGATTATCGATCCCATTGACGGCACCATCAGCTTCATGGCGGGTCGGCCGATATTTGGGACGCTCATCGCCTTGCTGGAGGATAATTGGCCCGTCCTGGGCATCATTGACCAGTGCATCAATGCTGAGCGCTGGGTGGGTGCTGCAGGATATCCAACCATGTTGAACGGCGCACCGGCACAAACACGCGCATGCCGGGCGCTTTCCGAAGCCAGCCTTGCAACGTCGGGGCCGCAATATTTCAGCCAGCATGACGGCGACCATTTCATGGATCTGGCGGCCAAGACCGCGCACAAGAAAATGCTCTTTGGCGGCGACTGTTACAATTATGCGCTGTTGGCCAGCGGACATATTGATATTGTTGTGGAAGCAGGCTTGAAACTGCATGATTTCGCTGCTCTAATTCCTGTCATAACGGGAGCAGGTGGGATGATGAGCGATTGGTCGGGGGAGCCACTGCATGGCGCCTCAGACGGACATGTCATTGCTGTGGGGGATCCAGCACGGTTGGATGACGTGCTTGAGGCACTGGCATGCCAACACTGACGGACAAAAGCCCCGTTAGTTTCATTTTGCCTGCTCAACAACTTCGGCGCTATATTACCACTTATTATTTCCTCGATACCGGCGCCAGTGACGTCGAACAGGAGGATTTTTTATACCCCGAATGGGCTACCGTCCGTTTCACATTGCGGGGCGCGGCCAGCGGCAATATTGTCGGCAAGGATCCGCTTGTCATCCCAGCCGACAGCGTCACGGGACCGACGGGACGGGCATCACTTGTCCGCTTTCGCAATGTCAATATCGTGGGCTTTGGACTTTTGCCTTTGGGTTGGTACCGCATGATCGACTACCCTGCCGATCGTTGGGCGAACAAGGTGGGTGCAGTCGATGCGGCGCCGGAATTTGCGTTGCTGGCCAGGCTGCGACGCGAGATTGAAGGCGTAACTGATCCGGAACAGATTGCAGCCTTGCTCGACCATAATTTTTTGCAAGCCGTCGGCAGTCCTGACTCGCTTGAAGATGACATCACATGCATTCACCAAGCGATCGCAAATCCGCGGATCAGCACAGTCGGTGACCTTTCAGAATGGACCGGCATTAGCCGGCAAAGGCTAGAGCGCTTGTCGCGGCGCATCTTCGGTTTCCCGCCCAAGCTTCTCTTGCGGCGACAAAGATTCCTGCGGACATTTGCGACAGTTATGGAAGGTCCGGATTGGAAATGGTCCGACGCAATTGACGGGCAATATTTTGACCAGGCCCATTTCAACCGCGAATTTCACGCATTCATTGGCATGTCGCCCCGGCAATATCTCGCCATCCCGCGCGTCACCAGCATTGCGTCAAATCGGGCACGTGCGCGCGATGTTGGTCAACCTTTGCAATTGCTGCAGGTGCCCGAATCCCCAAAGGGGCAATAGACTTGCATTCCCGCGCGAATCCGGCTAGTCGCGCGCCTTCCGAATAAGCAGGCTGGCCAATAGGGCTGCCATGTCGGCTTGATACGGACTCAACAAAGGAGACCAAAATGCCCAAGCTCAAGACCAAGAGCGGTGTGAAGAAACGCTTCAAAATCACCGCAACCGGCAAGATCAAACATGGCGTCGTTGGAAAACGGCACCGTTTGAGCAGCCATAATGCCAAGTATATCCGCCAGAACCGTGGCACCAGCGTGATCTCTGATCCCGATGCCAGGACAATCAAGAAATGGGCGCCCTACGGTCTTTAAGACTGCGCGAACATTTTTACATAAAGGATATAAATTATGGCACGCGTCAAACGTGGTGTGACCACCAAAGCAAAACATAAAAGAATTTTAGAGCAGGCGAAGGGCTATTATGGCCGTCGCAAAAATACGATCCGCGTCGCACGCCAGGCCGTCGAAAAGGCCGGCCAGTACGCTTATCGTGACCGTAAGGTAAACAAGCGCAATTTCCGCGCATTGTGGATCCAGCGTATTAATGCCGCTGTTCGCGCCGAAGGCATGACCTACGGCGTGTTCATGCATGGCCTGAAACTGGCAAATGTCGAGCTTGACCGCAAGGTGCTGGCCGACCTCGCGATGAATGAAGCTGCAATGTTTAGCACAATCATTGCGCAGTCGAAGGCAGCGCTGTCCAAGGCAGCTTAAACCTTACTTCGATACATGCGCAAAAGGGCGTGGGCGGCACTTGCCGTTCGCGCCCTTTTGCTTATTCAGTTCAAGGAAATAGGGTTGTCCATTCACCTCTCCGCCTGCAAAGGCAGGCAGACAAAAACTTGAACAGGCAATTTGGGCGGCGGGAGTTAGATTCCTGCCTTCGCGGGAATGACGAAGATTATGGATATTGCAACGCTTCAAACCGAATTGATGACAGCCATTGAGTCAGCGGACACGCTGGATGCGCTGGAGACTGTGCGCATAGCCGCGCTGGGCAAGCAAGGCAGCGTTTCCGCGCTGCTGAAAACAATGGGCGGCATGTCGCCCGAGGAACGACAGACGAAAGGCCCAATCATCAATGGCCTCCGGGAAAGCGTCACTGCTGCGTTGGCAGCCAAAAAACTGGCCATGGAAACAGCTGATCTCAATCGCCGCCTCGCGAGCGAACAAATCGATATGACCTTGCCTGCGCCCGAGACGCCGCGTGGCACGGTCCATCCAGTCAGCCAAGTGATGGACGAGCTAGCAGAAATCTTTGCCGACATGGGCTTTGCTTTGGCTGAAGGGCCCGAGATCGAAGACGACTGGCATAATTTCACTGCACTCAATATCCCCGAGACGCACCCGGCGCGCGCGATGCACGACACCTTTTACTTTCCCGACGAAATGGCTCGTAACGGCCATAAAATGGTGCTGCGCACGCACACATCGCCTGTCCAAATCCGCACCATGACGTCACAGGAACCGCCCATCCGCATCATCGCACCAGGCCGCGTATACCGTAGCGACAGCGATGCGACGCACACGCCCATGTTCCACCAGATTGAAGGTCTAGTCATCGATAAGGGCATTCATCTTGGCCATTTAAAATGGACGCTGGAGACATTTTTGAAGGCCTATTTCGAGCGCGAAGACGTCGTGCTTCGCCTTCGCCCCAGCTATTTCCCGTTTACTGAGCCGTCGGTCGAGGTCGATGTCGGTTATTCGGTCGTGAATGGCAAACGCGTCATTGGCGGATCCGAAGGTTGGATGGAGGTGCTTGGTTCGGGTATGGTCCACCGCAAAGTTATAGAAGCGTGCGGGCTTGATCCCGATGTCTGGCAAGGCTTTGCCTTTGGAACCGGCGTCGACCGGTTGGCGATGCTGAAATATGGCATGGATGATTTACGCGCTTTCTTTGACGGCGATAACCGCTGGCTTCAGCATTACGGATTCTATGCGCTTGATGTTCCGACATTGAGCGGAGGAGTAGGCGCATGAAATTTTCCTTATCGTGGTTGAAAGAACATCTCGACACCGACGGTGACATTCATGCTGTTGCAGACTGCCTTAACCGCATTGGTCTCGAAGTCGAAGGGATCGAAAATCCCGCCGACGCCTTGTCGGCTTTCCGCATTGCCAAGGTTCTGAGCGCAGCGCCCCATCCGCAGGCAGACAAGTTGCAGGTGCTCACGGTCGACGCAGGCGGCGAACCGCTTCAGGTCGTATGCGGCGCGCCCAATGCCCGCACGGGCATGCTTGGTGTATTTGGTCCAGCAGGGGCCGTCGTGCCTTCCAATGGCATGGTGCTGAAGGTCGCGGCCATCCGCGGCGTCGAATCCAATGGCATGATGTGCTCGATTGCCGAGCTTGAGCTTGGTGATGACCATGATGGCATTATCGAACTTGCAGGCGACGCACCTGTCGGGCAGATCTACGCCGACTGGGCTGGCCTTGATGACCCGGTCATCGACGTCAGCATCACACCCAACCGACAGGATTGCATGGGCGTGCGCGGCATTGCGCGCGATCTGGCGGCGGCTGGGTTGGGCACGCTTCGTGCCTTGAGCGAGGTCTACCGCATGGACTTAACCACGCCAGCGGCGGGAACCGACGCCGCGCCCGACGTGCGCACCGACGACACAGAAGGATGCCCTGCGTTTTATGCGCAGTCAGTCTCTGGCGTCCGCAATGGCGATTCCCCCGAATGGATGCGCAGCAAGTTGAAGGCGATTGGACAGAAACCGATATCGCTGTTGGTCGACATCACCAACTTCCTATCCATCGACCTTGGTCGGCCGCTTCACGTGTACGACCGTGCTAAACTTAGTGGTGCGCTCGTCGCGCGCCAGGCGCATGATGGCGAAGAGATAGTGGCACTGAACGGCAAAACCTACACGCTTAATGCGGGCATGACCGTCATTGCCGACGATATAATGGTGCACGACATTGGCGGCATCATGGGCGGCGAGCATAGCGGCGTTTCGGCAGAGACCACTGATGTGTTGATCGAGTGCGCCTTTTTCGACCCCGAACATATTGCACGGACGGGTCAAAAAATCGGACTGACAAGCGACGCACGCCAGCGTTTTGAACGCGGCGTTGATCCGGCCTTTCTGGATCAGGGCCTCGCGATCGCGACAAAGCTGGTACTAGATCACGCAGGCGGGACGGCAAGCGCGATCACACGGTCGGGACAAGCGCCAGTTGCGCCGCGCAACATTTCCTATGACACTGATCATTGCCGACGGCTTGGCGGGGTAGATGTATTACCTGAGGAGCAGCGTAATATCCTCGAAAGGCTGGGTTTTTCGGTAAGTTCCGGCTGGAGTGTTGGCGTGCCATCATGGCGTCGTGACGTCGATGGTCCTGCCGATATTGTTGAGGAAGTTGTCCGAATGGTTGGCCTCGACACTGTTGTGTCGGTGCCGTTGCCGCGCGCTGACGGTGTTGCCAAACCAACGGCGACCTCCGCGCAGTCATTAGAGCGCAAGGTGCGGCGTGCTGCTGCAGCGCGTGGCTTGAATGAGGCGATCAACTGGTCCTTCCTGCCCCAAAAGGCGGCAGATGCCTTTGGTGGTGGTGCCTGGAGCCTTGGGAACCCTATATCGGAAGATATGAAGGTTATGCGGCCTTCGTTGTTGCCCGGGCTGCTTTCCGCAGCACAGCGCAATATGGACAGGGGTGCATCGTCTGTGCGGCTGTTCGAGATAGGGCGGCGCTATCTGCCGGGGGCAGACGGCGCGAGCGACGAGCGCGTCACTGCAGGAATTGTTTTGGCCGGTGAACGCACGCCCCGCAACTGGGCAACAGGCAAAGCCGCGCGCTTTGACGCCTTCGATGCCAAAGCGGAGGCTATTGCTTTGCTGAAGGCTGCCGGCGTTTCCACTGATGGTTTGTTGGTGATGGATGATGCCGGAGCACATTATCATCCTGGCCAATCGGCAACATTGCGCATGGGCCCCAAGAACATTTTGGCTGCCTTTGGAGCGCTGCATCCGGCGACGGCGAAGGCATTTGACCTCGATGGTAATGTCGTGGCCGTAGAAATCTTCCTCGATGCCATACCACTCAAAAAGTCGTCAAGCTTCATGCGTCCGGCGTTCACGCCGCCCGCATTACAGGCAGTTACACGTGACTTTGCGTTTCTGGTTTCGCGCGATTTGCCTGCGAATGACCTCATCCGATCGATCAAGGGCTGCGATAAGGAAAATATCGTTGCGGTTCGGCTGTTCGACCGTTTTGATGGACAAGGTGTGCCCGAGGGCCAGCTTAGCCTCGCAGTCGAAGTCACGCTTCAGCCCACCGACAAAAGCTATAGTGACGATGATCTGAAAGCCATTTCAGATAAGGTCATTGCCGCCGCCGCCAAGTTGGGCGCGGCACTCCGCGGATAAAAAAGAGGCCGGGCTTTTACACCCGGCCTTCTTTGTTATGCGCATTGGCGTTGTTTAGAACTTCACGCCAGCCGTCACGAACACTTGCCGTGGATTGCCGTAAAAGGCCGTCAATGTGCCTTCACGGCCAAGTGAGGCAATCGGCAGGCCATTGGTGCCAAGCGTCGGCACGCCCGTGGTCGCATTACCTACGATGAAGCTGTAACCCGACGTCTTATACTCTTTGTCGGTCAGGTTCTTGCCGTGGATGCCAATGCTCCAGCGATCATCTGGCGCCGTGTAGACCAGGCTTGCATCGACCAAGGCATAACCGGATTGATCGATATACGGATTGGGGATTTCAAACTGCGACGTGCTGCTGCGATAGGAGATCGTCGTTCCCAAATTCAGCCGGCCCGCCCCAACTGGGGTCATATAGGCGAGCGTCGCACTTGCTGTCCAAGTCGGCGTGTTCTGCACATCGCGAAACTGGGCCACGTCGGTCGGCACGCTGGCAATGTTGGTAATATATTTGTCGAATTTTGCATCGATATAACCAACTGCGCCCATCAGATTGAGGCGGTCACCTGCAGATGCAAGGCTTTCACCCAAACGGGCGTTGAATTCGAGCTCGACGCCTTTGAAAGTTGCCTTGCCAGCGTTTGAAGTAACACCGCAGAAGGAGGGCAGGCCGCCAACGATACATGCCACTGAGCCCGGGATTTGGACGTCGGTGTAATCGGCATAGAAACCGGCAAGTGCGAAGTTCAGGCCACCGTTGAACAAATTGCCCTTGTAGCCGACTTCATAGCTGTCGACGCTTTCAGGACGGAAGCTCAGGAACGCTGCAACCTCGTCATTCTCGCCGCGAATGCCATTGCCGTTAAGGTCAGGCGCATTGGTTCCAACCCCACGCGGGTCAAAACCGCCACCCTTGAAACCCTGACTGAAGCTTGCATAAATATTCTGGTCAGGCGTTGGCTTGAAGCTGACCGAGACGCGCGGTGTAAATTTATTGAAGCTCCGCTTGCCGTTGAAATTGGTGCTAGGCCCGCCGAATGGGACGCCTGCGCCACCAAAGAAGGGCGAACCACCGCCCAGATAGTTTTGGCGCAGAATGTTCGCGTTCCGCTCATCCCATGTATAGCGACCGCCAACCGAAAGGCTCAACTGGTCGGTAAAGTCATAAGTGAAGTCACCAAATACAGCATAGGTCGTCGTGTCGACGGCCGCTTTGGTAAAGGCGGTGAGGCCATTCAACGTGGTGAATAGACGAACGTCGAACAAAGTGTCTGCTGTCGCATCGAGATAATACGCGCCGACCATGCCGCTAAATGGTCCGGCATCGACCAGAAGCTGGACTTCTTGGCTTATCTGCTCGTTGAAATAGCCACCTGGCACATCGACGTCCGCCGCAGGCAATGCATCGAAATCGATGGGCGTAAAGCTGTCGTCCTTGCGCCATGCGCTGATCGACCGCAGCGTTAGCGCGTCGGACAGATCAACCGTGATGTTCATGGCTAGGCCATAAGCCTCGATGTCCTGTTTCGGATCAACAAGGCCGCCGCGCGTGTCAAAGACATTGTCCAGCACAGGCGCGCCTGACAATAGTCCGGGGATCAGGCGATGGCCGCCACGCGGGTCGCTTTTGTCGCGGGTATAATCACCGTTGATGCGGATCGAGACAGGTGCGCCATAGCCGCCGAGTTCGAGGGTACCGCGGGCAGCCCACAGATCCTTGTTGTAGTTTTCCAGACCCGTTGTGAGGTTGTCACCAAAGCCGCCGCGTGACAGGCGCGCCACGCTGCCGCCAACGCGCACAATGTCGCCAATTGGGGCCGATACGGTCAATACGCCGTCAGCCTGCTTATACGTGCCGACCGTAGCACGTGCGCTCAGTGAAAATTCTTGGGGCAAGCGCTTGGTTACATATTTGACCGCGCCACCGATTGTGTTGCGGCCA
This sequence comes from Sphingomonadales bacterium, assembly GCA_038217195.1. Lineage (GTDB taxonomy): Bacteria > Pseudomonadota > Alphaproteobacteria > Sphingomonadales > Sphingomonadaceae > Sphingorhabdus_B. The sequence goes on from JBBQPQ010000054.1 coordinate 8,801, forward strand.
TAAAGCGTACCTTGCGGACCGCGCAGAACTTCAATGCGTTCCACATCATAAATGTCGAGCACACCCGCCTGCGGCCGGTTGAGATAGACATCATCCAGATAGATGCCAACGCCGGGTTCAAAGCCGGAAACCGGATCCTGTTGCCCGATACCGCGAATGAACGCGGACAATGTCGAGTTGCTGCCGCGTGACGTTTCAAGCGTCGTGTTGGGCGTGATGTTACCGATTTCCGTGATATCGAGCGCGCCACGCATCTCGAGTGATTCACCGGAGAAGGCGCTGACGGCGATTGGCACGTCGACTAGATTTTCTTCACGGCGGCGGGCCGTAACGATAATTTCGTCTCCCCCTTCGGACTCATCGGTTGCAACCGTTGAAGTCTGCGCAGCCGCAGGCGCAACCGAGGCCACACCTGAACACGCGATGCCAGCCAATAATGCGGCACGAATTACAGAAATTTTACGGGATTTCATTAGTCACTCTCCTCCACAAATGCGGGTCTTTACCCGTTTACAAATTTCCTTATAGTGAAAGTTGAACCACGTTTCAACTTATAGGATTTAGGAAACTTAGCGAATGTCCGCCAAACGTGACATATCAGCAACAATGACGCCGGCAGGAAAAACGCCGCGCACCGATAGGGGGCGAAAAACCTTACGTTTGCTGCTGGATGCTGCCGCGTCGGAATTTGGTGACAAGGGGTTTCACGAAAGCTCTGTGGTGTCGATTACGCAACGCGCGGGCGTAGCGCTTGGCAGTTTCTACACCTATTTTGATTCGAAAGATTCCCTGTTCCGTGCACTGGTCCGCGATATGTCAGCACAAGTGCGGCAAACCGTTGGTCCGGTTATGGCGGCGGAACCCGACCGGTTTGACGGCGAGCGCAAGGGCTTGGCCAAATTCCTGGAATTTGTGCGTGAGCATAAGGAGCTTTATCGCATTATCGACGAAGCAGAATTTGTCGACCCGCCGAGCTATCGCGCGCATTACCAAGATACTGTCGACGCCTATCTCAACAGCTTCAAAGACGCAGCCGCAAAAGGACAAATGCGCACGGACTTCCATGAAGTCCACGCTTGGGCAATTGTCGGCATGAACGTGTTTCTGGGGCTTCGCTACGGCGTCATGAGCGAAGACCGCAACGTGGAGGAAGTGGCGAATATTGCCACAGACCTTCTGACAAACGGGTTGAAGCGATAATCAATCGTCCCTAAGCCGCCGAGTATGACGCTAAATCGCCGGACCTTTGCCATTATTTCCCATCCTGATGCTGGTAAGACCACGCTGACGGAAAAACTGCTCTTGCAAGGTGGTGCAATCCACTTGGCAGGCGAAGTAAAGGCACGCGGACAGGCGCGTCGCGCGCGTTCGGACTGGATGAAAATCGAACAGCAACGCGGCATTTCGGTTACGTCATCCGTGATGACATTCCAGAAGGATGGCATTGTCTTCAACCTGCTCGACACGCCGGGCCATGAAGATTTTTCGGAAGATACCTACCGCACGCTGACAGCTGTCGATTCCGCAATCATGGTGATCGACGCCGCCAAAGGCATTGAACCGCAGACGCGCAAGCTTTTCGAAGTCTGCCGCTTGCGCAGCGTGCCGATCATCACATTTGTGAACAAGGTCGACCGCGAAGGCCGCGCAGCGTTTGAAACGATTGACGAGGTCGCCGACGCGCTCGCGCTCGATGTGTGCCCAATGAACTGGCCCGTAGGCATGGGCGGCGAGTTTGAGGGGCTATATGACTTTAGCAGCGGGCGGCTGAGCCAGCCTTCTGGCGACAGCAAGGCTTTTGAGGGCAAAATAAGCGATCATGCCGGCTTGGATGCGCCGAGCCTCGAACAGGTACTCACGCCAGCAGGCGTCGCGCGGCTGCGCGAAGAGGCTGAGCTTGCGCAGGCCGGATATTCAGATTTCGACCTGACAGCCTTTCAAAATGGCGACCTAACCCCTGTGTATTTCGGTTCTGCGCTGAAAGAATTTGGTGTCATTGAACTTATCAATGCCATTGCGGCTTATGCCCCGCCGCCACGTCCACAGCCCAGCTCAAAAGGTAATATTGACCCGTCGGAAAAGGAAGTCACTGGCTTCATTTTTAAAGTGCAGGCCAACATGGACCCGCAGCACCGCGATCGCATTGCCTTCATGCGGCTGTGCTCGGGTACATTCAAACGCGGGATGAAATTGACGCCATCCGGCCTAGGAAAACCTGTGGCGATCCATTCGCCAATACTGTTTTTTGCACAGGACCGAGAAATTGCGGACAGCGCGGAGCCCGGCGACATCATTGGTATTCCCAACCATGGCACATTGCGGGTCGGCGATACCTTGTCCGAGCGCAACGACGTGCGCTTCACGGGATTGCCGAATTTCGCCCCCGAAATCTTGCGTCGCGTCGTATTGCGCGACCCCACAAAGACCAAGCAACTGCGCAAGGCACTTGACGATCTCAGCGAAGAGGGCGTGATTCAGGTGTTCTATCCTGAAATCGGATCTAATTGGGTGATTGGCGTTGTCGGTCAGTTGCAACTCGACGTGCTGATTTCGCGGCTTGAAGCAGAATATAAGGTCGACGCTTTTCTGGAAGCCGCACCTTATGACACCGCGCGCTGGCTTATCGGTTCGGAGACCGCTTTGGCGCAATTTGTGTCGTTCAACGGCGGAAATATGGCCAAGGACCGCGATGGCCATCCTGTGTTCATGGCGCGGTCGTCATGGGACGTAGGCTATCAGCAAGAAAAACATCCCGATTTGAAATTCAGCGCCACCAAAGAACGCTAACGCCAGACGGCGACACCAAAAGGTTCGATGTCTGCTCCACCGATGACGAACTGGGCCGAAACGGGAGCTGGCGCGCGCGCGGGCATGTCAGCCAGATTGAACGCAAAGGTCAAATCCCCGCGGCGGCGCAACCGCAATGTTGGCGGCAATGGAATTATGGCGATATCTGCCTCGGCGCATAGGTCAACTAACAGGTTCAGGAGAAAGGCATCGTCGGTCAAAGTCGCAAGATATATGCTTCGCCCTGACCTGACTGCAGCGGGCGCGCCATCTTCATAGGTGGCGATGAGGTCAGCGCCGCCTGCTTCAATGGTTTCACGCCAGAGTCCGCTTTCATGGATTTTTTCCTGGTAGCTGATCGTGCCGTTACAATCGGGGCGAAGCGTTTCCACCGAAATGACCTTTATCGGAACGAATGCGCGCAGCTGGCCTGGCGGAAGACCCTCGCTTATGGAAAATTCATTGGTCTTTGCACCTGAGCGCGGGCCAAAAAGGAATAGCCCATCACTTGCTTCGAGCGCAGCCATGGCCGCATCATCGACAATAGCGAGCGATGGCACAAGAATGAGTTTGTAGCCGTTAAGCTGAGCCACGCCTGCCGAAACAAAGTCTACATCGACGCCAAGCGCGCGCAATGCACGATAATATTGGAACACGACTGCATCGTAGCGATAGCCGGCCCCTTGCCGTTCGATATCGTCCACCCACGCCGTTACGGGATCAATAACGATGGCGACATGCGCCTTGGGCGCAACCAAAGTCAGATCACCCAGCAACTTTATTTCCGCTGCAGCCTGCTGAACTTCAGCCCAAGCAGCGGCAGGCAGATCGTCAGGCCGCAATAACCCCGCATGCATTTGTTCCTGCGCAAAGGGCAACTGCCGCCAGCGGAAATAGGTAACACATCCAGCGCCATGGGCGAAGGCCTGCAGTGTCCAGTGCCGCACCATTCCAGGCGCTGGTCGTGGATTGTGCGGCGCCCAGTTCACGGGGCCAGGTTGCTGTTCCATCACCCACCAAGCGCCCTTGGACAGGCCGCGCACGCAATCGAAATTCAGCGCAGCCAAATCAGGGTGCCCCGTGCGCATGAATGGCTTCCATTCTTCAGCGGAGGCCTTCGCCATCAACTGGTCCGAAAAGCCGAGCGGATAATTGTCGTAGCTGACAAAGTCGAGTTCCCGGGTCAGTGCGGCATTGTCGACGCCGGTGGTCGCCGGCGGAATGATATTATGCGTCACCCATTGTTCTGGTCCAGCGTGCCGCCGAATGGCAGCCACCATGACGTCATGAAATCGCACCACTTGTTCGGAGGCAAAGCGCCGGTAAGCCAGCCTATGCGCGGGGTTGGTCTCGCAAACGGTGAAAAACGGCAGGTCAATCTGGTCGAAATCATCATATTCCATCGACCAGAAAACATTCCCCCATGCCGCATTGAGAGTCTCGATCGATCCATATCTCTGGGCACAATAAGCCCGAAATTTTTGCGACGCCGCTGGCGACGCGCTCATAGTAGTGTCGTGGCAACACAGCTCATTATCGGTCTGCCAACCGGCAACATTTGGGTTACGGCCATAGCGCATGGCCATTGCCTCGCTGATCCGTTCGGCCTGTCGCAAATAGGTTTCGCTTGAAAAGTCATAATGGCGCCGCGAACCAAAGCCACGTAATTGCCCCGTGTGAATATCGATCGGCAAGATATCCGGATATTTGGCACATAACCATTTGGGCGGCGTTGCGGTCGGTGTGCCAAGGACAATCTGCAGACCCGCCGCGGCCAGAGCTTCGATGGCCCGGTCCATCCAGTCCCAGTCGAACACGCCCTCGCTTTTTTCTATTCTACCCCACGCAAATTCGCCGATCCGCACATAGTTCAGGCCGATATCGCGCATCCTACGTGCATCGCGCGCCCAATACTCCTCCGGCCAATGTTCGGGATAATAGCAAACGCCCAGCATTCCATCGGTTTAGCGCGCTGCAGACGAGTTACAAGACTACATCTCAGTGCTGGCACGACGCAGTACATCCGAGTGGGAACAATTTTTTACAAGATGCGTTCTGCAATGCAGTTCCGGGGGAATTACGCGGCCTGCAGCCCTCGGCCTTGAAGTTCGATCCTTGGATGCATTTAGTTTTTAGAAGAGGAATATACGTGGAAGACCGTACTCGGATTCGTAATATTACGGAATTGGCGCAATTGGCGGGCGTGTCTCCGGGGACAGTGTCCCGCGCGCTGGCCGATTCGCATCTGATCGCCCGCAAAACACGTGACCGGATTCAGGCTATTGCCCGTGAACATGACTTTACACCCAATGCCCTTGCCAGAAATCTTCGGACGAAGCGGACGGGCGCCATTGCCGTTGTCATCCCTGCGGTACAAGAGCCGGAAAACACAAAGCAGGGCCCTATTTGCGTGTCAATGTTGGCATCGATCAGTTCCGAACTGACCGATCGTGGATACGACCTGTTACTTCTCACCGCTGATGAATCTGATCCACGCTGGTTGAACCGTGTGGCCGATTCGGGCCGCTGTGATGGCATCATCGTTCTGGGCGACGATAACATTCAGGACCAAATTGGGGAAAGTGCGCAAGGTGATAATCCTATGGTCGCTTGGGCCCCGCGCGCGGCCCATGGGAAAGGCCCTGCCAGCCATGAACTTCGCGAACATGGTCGCAATCTGGTCAGTTCATTATTTCGACGCATTTCCGCAAATGTTTCGGTAGCCAAAGCAGCAGCATGACAAAAATAGGCTGATTCTGCACCCTTTTTATAAAAGTTCGATAAGCCTAATCAAAACAAACATGCCATAATTTTCGCATTCTGCCATTTTGTCGCCATGACTGTCGCCTATTTGGGCTGCTCTCCCTTTTGTTGGATGCATCGAATCGCGCATGAGTGAAATGTTATTGACCGCACCTAAACCTGTACAAGACATCTTGCCGGGTATTGACGTTGCCGACAGGGCTGCGCAGTTGAAACGCGTGCCCGACGATAAAGCTATGTTGCGCGCCGTCGCCGAATTGACACGCGACCTCGGCACACCCAATCCACGCATTTTCTGGTCTGATTTTCTGGCATCCGCCTTGGTCGGCTATTTAGGGTTGGCGGTGGCGATTGTCGCAGGAAATATATGGGTCCAGGGCGCTGCGGCTTTGGCCTCGGTGCTCGCGCTGTACCGTGCAGGCGGCTTCATCCATGAAGTGACGCATGTAAAGCATTCCGCGCTCCCCGGTTTCCGCTTCGGCTTTAATGCCGTTATAGGGGTGCCGTTGCTGGTCCCGTCATATATGTATGAGGGCATCCACAATCTTCACCACGCACGGACGCGCTACGGGACCGACCAAGATCCCGAATATCTGCCATTGGCATTAATGAAACCGTGGACATTGCCATTGTTCATCATTGTGTCGTTGCTGGCGCCGATTGCCTTGTTGTTCCGCAACGCCGTGCTTGCTCCATTGTCGCTGTTTATCCCTGCCTTACGCAAGATAGTTGTCGAACGTTATTCCGGCCTTGCGATCAATCCGGCCTTTCGCCGGCGCCCGGCCGAAGGTGAAGCGCGCCGCAACTGGATCATTCAGGAATCTGCCGCAAGCATCTGGTCGATCTTGCTTCTCACGGGTCTGTTCACTGGGCTAATCCCGCTTAGATCCTTCCTGATCTTCCTGGCCATCGTCGCGAGCGTTGCGGTGCTGAACCAGGTCCGCACACTGGTTGCGCATTTGTGGGAAAATGACGGCGAACCGTTAAGCGTCACCGCGCAGTTCCTTGACAGCGTCAACGTGCCGCCACCGGGCATCCTGGCGTCTATCTGGGCGCCAGTGGGCCTGCGATACCACGCGCTGCACCATTTGCTGCCGAGCGTACCCTATCACGCGCTTGGTGAGGCCCACCGCCGCCTGACGGCACAGCTAGCACTGGATTCCGCATATCACCGCGCTAGCTACAATGGTCTGCCGGGGCTGGTCTATCGCCTGACCCGAAGCACCTTTGTGCGTGGCGCTTGATATTCAAAAGTTTTCCGGACGGAAAACCTTCTATTCATATCCTAGGACAACATACGCACCGAGCAGACCCTGGGCCACAGTTACATCGACGGCGGCTGGCTTTGTGCTATCGAACCTCTGATAGTCATTTTCAGATATAAAATAGCGCCCGGATTGAATAGCAGAATTGCTGTTTGCAGTTTTCAGCCATGCCCAGTGGTAATAACTTCGGCTTTTGCTCTTTGGCGTCATCTCAATGCGGTCAAGGGTCATGGGAATAGGGCTAGGCTGGTTCAATACCGAGCCGTTGACACTGGGAAGGATGCCGACGGTCCAAACGGGCCAGCCCATAAGGCCCGTAACGCCGCAAAATATTGCCGCAAAGGCACGGATGCGTCGGTCCTGTATTTGGCGAACTGACCACCACCAAATGACAAACGCGGTAAGCGCGGCAGCGTATAGCCCGGGCATCTTCAGCCCGGATCCAATAGCAATATCGCGTGGCCATTGGTCGCCCGCCAGAAACAACAGCGCAAAGGTGGCAACAATCGGCAGCACAAAGGGCAGCGCTAACTTCAAAAACAGCCAACTGGACAATGCAGGGCGAGAAAGAGCAATCTGCTTCATTTGCGCATATTACCCGCATTATTGCTTACAAATTGTTAGCTGGTAGAAAGCCCGTCAAAATGACGTCCGCGTGAACCGACCACCGACAGGATTTTTGCCTTTCGGCAAAAGTGATTTTCATGGAAAAACTGGAGCGGGCGAAGGGATTCGAACCCTCGACCCCAACCTTGGCAAGGTT
>JBBQPQ010000055.1:0-16234 GCA_038217195.1 Sphingomonadales bacterium
TTGGGATACCATCGATATTGCCCCTGAACCTGTAAGCGTCTATCGGGTCAGTTTGCGGCCAAATTAGGGTGACAGGGCGACCATAAGTTGAAATTTATTACTGCCACTGACCGCTACATCTTCCGGCTTGTGATGTTGCCCTTGATTGCCACCTTGGCTATCGCTGCGTCGTTGCTTCTGCTCGAAAAGATGTTGAATCTTTTCGATTTTGTTGCAGCGGAGGGCGGACCCGTCAGTGTCGTATGGAGAATGCTGGCCAATTTGATGCCTGAATATTTGTCGCTCGGTATCCCGATCGGCTTGCTGCTTGGCATCCTTCTGGCGTTTCGCCGTCTGGCAACGTCGTCGGAGCTTGATATTTTTCGCGCGGTCGGGATGAGCTATTTGCGACTTTTGCGTGTGCCATTTTTGCTCGCAATAGCCTTGGCGAGCGTCAATTTTGCGATTGTTGGTTTTCTCCAACCCAGCGCACGCTATTTATATGAAGAGCTTCGCTTTGAGCTACGTTCAGGTGCATTTGGCGCGAAAGTCCGGGTAGGCGAGTTCAACAATGTCGGCAAAAACCTGACCGTCCGTATCGATGAAAGCCGCAACAACGGGAATGAATTGTCTGGCATGTTCGTTTTTGCCAAGAGCAAAAATGGCCAGACTATAGCAGTCACAGCCGAGAAGGGTCAGTTTTTGCGCACCGATGATCCGGACACGATATTGCTGCGTCTCGAAAAAGGCACACTTGTCCACGATGCGCCGAACTATAAATCGCCCCGTGTTCTGAGCTTTACCAGCCATGACGTGCCTATTCCGCTGCCGCAGATCGAAAATTTCCGTACGCGCGGTGGCAAGGACCGCGAATATCTCATCACCGAACTCACTCAAATCGGCAACGACAGCAGTAAATCGGTCCCTGAACGCAACCGTGCATGGTCCAATTTCCATTTCCGCCTCGTTGAAGTCGCAATGATGCTGTTGTTGCCGTTGCTGGCGCTGGCGCTGGCCATCCCGCCAAAACGGTCGACATCGGCACTTGGGGTCTTCCTGTCGATCGTGATGGTGGTGACCTATCACAAGATCAACGAATATGCCGAAAGTGTAGGGGGCATGGGTGTCGTTGACCCGTTTTTTGCGCTTTGGGTGCCATTTTTGCTGTTTGCTGCGCTGATATTGTGGATGTATTATGTGATTGCGCATGTACCTGGTGGACAGCCAATTGGGGCACTGGAAGTATTTGCCGCAAAGGCAGGCAAATGGTTCAAGCGGGTGTTTCGGTTTGGCCGGAAGTCGCGCCTGGCGACCTTGGGCATGCCTACGCAGGATGAGGGCTGACCAACGATGCATTTCTTCCCCTCACGTAACATCGCAACCTACATGGCGCGGCTCTTTGTTGTGCGCAGCTTTGCCGTACTCATGATGCTTGTTCTGGTGCTCATGACGCTTGATTTGCTTGGTGAGAGTGGCAAAATCCTAGCCGTTCCGGGAAATGACCAAGGTGATGTCCTGCATTATATTTCCATGCGCGCACCGCAGATCATTGCACGATTTTTGCCATTTTCGGTGCTGCTCGGAACGCTGATTGCCTTTGCCGGACTAAGCCAGAACAGCGAAGTCGTCGCCATGAAGGCGGCCGGATTGTCCGCGCATCAAATTTTGGCACCCATGTTTGTTGCCAGTCTTGGGGTCGCATTGCTCTCGTTCGTTTTCAACGACGTCGTTGTTGCACCTAACACGGCCAAGTTGAAAATATGGCAGGATGCGGAATATGGCGCGGTTGCTGCCGAAAGCGACAGCCGAACAAATATCTGGGTGCGTGAAGGCGGGGACCTGATTAACGCCGGCAATGTCCGTGGGTCCGGCAAGGGCACTGTCCTGGAAAATGTCCGCATATATTTGCGGGCAAATGGTGGGCTGCGGCAAGTTATTACGGGCACTCAGGCCCGATATCAGGGCGGTGCCTGGCAGCTTGAAAATGCAGAGTCCTTCGACGTTGCGACAACCACGCAAACGAAGCTGGAAAACGCTGTCGTTGGCAAAGGCATTACGCCCGATCGCTTCAATTTTGTCAAAGTCGATGGCGATAGCCTGGCCTTCATTCCTCTCATGCGAGCGATTGATGAAATGAAGGCCGCAGGGCGCCGGACGGACAATCTTGAAGGCATATTGTGGCACAAGCTTTCGGCGCCATTGTCGACGTTGTTGATGCCGCTGCTTGGCGCCGTTGCCGCATTCGGACTGGCCCGATCTGGAGCGCTATTCCTGCGCGCCGTCATTGGCATGGCCCTTGGCTTCACATATTTTGTCGCAGACAATTTTGCCTTGGCGATGGGTAATCTGGGGGCATATCCCCCATGGATTGCAGCATGGGGACCATTTTTGTTGTTTTTCCTGATAGGCGAGACGGTATTAGTCCGCACCGAAGAATGAGGCTAGGCCGATGAGTGCGCCAGCCACGGATGCGGCGGGCCGTCCAGATCCTGCGGTCAGCAATCAAGAAGTCGCCAAAGGTGCCGGTCTGGCCGCGGTCGCTCGCTTTGGCGCGCTAATCGAAGTCGTCGCTCAGCCCGCTTACACATGGATGTTCGGGATAACCAGCTACGGCGTCTATGTCGTACTTTGGGCTGCTGTAAATATTCTTGCCAACATTCTCGATCTGGCGATGGGGCAGGCACTCCAACGTATCATTCCTGCTGAAGCGAACGCAGAACGCCAGCATGGCGCCGTCAAATTTGCCTTAATCACAGGAACAGGATTGGGCATCATCGCGGCAGGCGCGTTGACCTTGTCAGCGGATTGGCTGGCCAGTTTCGTTGCCAGTGCGCCGGAGCAGGTAAGCCAGATACCCGGTGCCATTACATTATTTGCATGGAGCTTGCCTCTCTGGATTTTTGTGGAAATTGCTACCGCAGCGGCGCGCGCGAAACGTGCCTTTGGCCCTGAAATCCGGTTGCGGATCTTCTGGGAACAACTGGTTCGCCTTGTGCTCGCTTTCGGATTCTTTGTCGCAGGATTTGGCCTTTCGGGCATATTGCTCAGCCACATGTTGTCGCTCGGCATGACCGCAATTTTGTCAGCACGTCTGCTGGGTCGTTATTATGATCTAGGCCTGATCCTGCGCGCGCCGATGCCGTCTATCCTGCGCCGTTCGGTTTTGCACAGCGGTGCCGCAATGTTGCCACCTGCAATTGCACGCCGGGCCTATAATGATTTGCCCCCGATTTTGCTGAACCTGATGGTGCCCGGCGCTGCTGGTGCGACCGCGGCTGCATTTTACGGGATTGCCCGCAAGATTGCATCGCTGCCGCTGATCGTGCGCCAGTCTTTTCTCTATGTGCTTTCGCCGCTGGCGTCGGCGCAGGCCGCGGTGGACCGCAACGCAATGTTGCCCATGTACCGCTTTTCCACACGCATGTCGTTGCTGCTGGCGTTGCCTTTGGCTGGCTTTCTCATCCTCGTGGCATCAGACATCCTCAGCGCCTTCGCGCATGGCGCTTCAGCCGCGCTGCCTGTGCTTGTCATCCTGCTCGCCAGTCGCGCAGGAGAAGCCGTTATCGGCCCAGCAACACCAATTGTGGAAATGGTCGGACACCGCGCCCTGCCTCTGCTGAACAGCGTGATTGGGCTTGCCATCTGGTTGGCGCTCGCATTGTGGCTGGTGCCACCATATGGCGCGACCGGTATGGCGATTTCGGTTTCGATTGCCGTTGTCGTAACCGCCTGGGCTGCAGTCGTCGAACTTAAGTTCAGTGATGGATTAAGCCCCTTCGGCCCCGGCTTTTGGCGCGCTGCCATGGCTGGCATGAGCGTCTCTGCAGGTTTGTGGTTATCGGGCCTCGCATTGGCGCCTTTTGGCGCGCCGGTGCGGGCAATTGGTTTGTTGTTGCTTTTCTGGCCATTTTTGTGGCTTGGACTGGTCTATGGTCTGGCCGACGAAGATAAAGCGGCATTGGGCAAATTAGGTCAAAGGCTCCATTTGGGCGCAAAGGCATAACGCACAAAATTTCAGGGAATGATTATGACGGACATCCACATTCGCCCGGTGTTGACGAAGGCTGACAAGAAAGCCTTCATTGATCTGCCATTCCGGCTTTATGCCGGCGATCCCAACTGGGTCCCGCCGCTGAAAAGCGATGTGATGTCGACGATTACACCAGGTAAAAACCCCTGGTTCGGACATGGTGAGGCGCAGCTTTTTCTGGCAGAGCGTGGTGGAACAGTTGTTGGCCGCATTTCCGCGCATCTAGATTATCTGGCGCTCAAGCAGCCTCCTGTGCAGGGCATGGGACCCGGAGTCGGCAATTGGGGCTTTTTTGAAGCGGAAGATCGTGAGGTTGGACTGAAGCTCATCGAGACTGCCGAAGATTGGTTACGCGACAAGAAAATGGTCCGGTCGCTTGGGCCGCTCAGCCTTTCCATCTGGGAGGAGCCAGGGCTTTTGGTACAGGGGCATGATCACCCTCCAACGATACTGATGGGATATGACAATGCTGCTTATGGTGCATGGATTGAGGCGGCAGGCTATGCTGGCGTAAAGGACTTGTATACATACCAGATCCCAATTGACGTTCCGTTTCCGCCATTGGTCCAGCGCATCGTGGCGTCGGGCGAGCGCAATGAACGGATTGTCATCCGGAAGGTGGACAAGAATAATTTCGATGCTGAAGCCGCGATCATCCTGTCGATCCTGAATGACGCATGGAGTGGAAATTGGGGCTTTGTTCCCATCACGGATGCCGAAGTTGCCTATACCGGTAAGCAGTTGAAGCCCATCGTGTTCAATGACCTGATACGGATTGCGGAAGTCGACGGTGAACCAGTGGCATTTATGATGACGTGGCCCGATATCAACGAGAAAATCCGCACATTTGGCGGGTCTTTGTTCCCGTTCAATTGGGCGAAGCTTTTGTGGTGGTTGCGGGCGCCAAAGGTTCGGACAATGCGCGTTCCATTGATGGGCGTCGTCAAGAAATTGCAGTCGACTAGAATGGCCAGCCAACTGGCGTTCATGCTTGTCTCTCTCATCCGAGACTCATCTACGTCAGAATTTGGAGCGACGCGCGGCGAATTTGGTTGGGTGCTTGACGATAACGGGCCCATGCGTTCGGTTGGTGAAGCCATCAATGGTGAGATCAATAAGGTCTACCGCATTTACGAAAAGCAGCTTTGATGGATGGCCGCTGGCGCAAAAATGCAAATTCTTCCTAACCAACTGGCATGACTCGGGCTTATCGCCTCAATGCGCCATCGGATGCCATCGCCCAATATTTTGGCGCGCGGCACGGGCCGGACCCATGGGGCGGCGGAGACTTGAGACCGGGGGATTTTGCCCCGGTGATTGTCCGGTCGGCCAAAAGTTCAGAACGGGTCATTCGCCCCATGGTCTGGGGCTATCCAGCACCCAACAGCATGACGCCATCGGGCCAGGTGCAGTGGGTGCCGACGGTGCGCAATGTCGCCAGCCCGTTTTGGATCGGCAATTTGCGCCATGTTGAATTGCGATGCCTGGTGCCCGCGACGGCGATTCTTCGAACACAAACTATTACACCGTCGGACTGCGACACCCCGGGTGGGGCGTTGTTCGCGATGGCGGGCATTTGGCGTGACCTTACCGATATGCCCGTTTTTGCTATTGTCAGCATCGCCGACCAGAAAAAGGAGCGCACAAGCACGCCATTGATCCTTAATGGGCCGCAGCAACAACTTTGGTTGACCGCAGAATGGAAGGATGCCGCGCGGCTGCTGGGACCTGAAAAGGGAGGGTCTCTGCCATGTGCGTAGTGACGGTAGCCTGGAATACACATCCAAGCTGGCAACTTGTCGTTGCCGGCAACCGCGATGAGTTTCATGCCAGAGAAGCTGCACCGCTTGGCCAGTGGGAAGATGCGCCGTCCATCCTTGCTGGCCGCGATCTTCTGTCCAAAGGCACATGGTTTGGCGTCAGCACCGAGGGACGCTTTGGCGTTGTCACCAATGTCCGCAGTCCCGATGGGCCTAACCCGCAAAAGGCGTCACGTGGCGCGCTGGTTACCAATTGGCTGGCCAAGTCTGAATTGCCGAACAATCTCGACATGTTTAATCCGTTCAACCTGTTCGTTGCCGATCAGCAAGCTGTGCAGTATTTGTCGAACTGGCCATCGCCCAGCCGCATGACATTGGGTGCGGGACTGCACAGCCTGTCGAATGCTGCTATAGGCGCACCCTGGCCGCGCAAGGACCGATTGGATCACGCGGTTGAAGCCTGGCTTGGCGATGGCGCGCAAGAGCCGGCCAGTCTCTTCGACATTCTGGCAGACCACGGCAATGGCACGTCGGACGAATATCCGCTTTTCATCCGAAATCCGGTATATGGTACGCGTTGCAGCACGATATTGTCGGTCGATAGCGATGGCCATGGCCGTATCATCGAGCGGCGGTTCAATGCCAATGGTGCCTTTACGGGCAAAAGCGATGCCATGTTTCGTTGGCTTGTCTGAAGGTCGTAAGGGAACCCCTGTTCACCATAAGCGTTTGCACTTCCCACCTGAAAGAAAGGATGTGCCTGTGACCGGTACTGATGATAGCCGCCCAATCGGCAATACCCCAATTACGGACGCATCGGCGGCAACCGCGCACCAGTCGTCTTCGTCGGATTCCAGTGCCTATCCGTCGGCAGTTAGCAGCAACGCCGATCTGCGCACCAAGGAAGACAATGCCGCCGCCGCCGCAATGACGGCAACGGGTACTGATGTCGCCAATGATCATGCGGACGAAGGACCGATCGACCGATCGCAAGATGCACCTGAAACTTTTAACAGTGAACAGGATGACGAGGCCGCTCAGGCTCAAACCGTAGCTGAGGATGCCGTTCGAGGGATCGCAGATCGTGACACTGCGCAGGAAAGCGAACATGGCGGATCCAGCAATCCCGCGCAGATCCTGCCTGATGATGCGCAGGATGTTGTGGACCATATGAACCAGATGGAACGCAGCGGCCAAATCGACATGGACGCCTATCGCGGCGAACGCAGCGACGATGACGAGCCTGATACTTTAGGCGAGGCGGCGTTGGAGCCTGATGACGTAGATAGCCATGGTAACCGACCTAAAACAGCCTACTGATCTGACACAGTTTTCCCGAAGGCAGCCGCTCGGCTGCCGAAAGGAGCGGACGGCCCGTTCCCCGAAAGGGGGCGGGCCAGATTAGTTATTGATGACGTCGCCAACCGTTACAAATAGCATAATGAATATAAATGATGCGCACATACCCGTGAATAATGCGACGGCGGGAATTTGCAGAACGTCCATGTCAATTTCTCCATTTAGGAGATCCTTATGCGACAGCTTTTGACGTTACACTTTGATCTGAGTCAAATGACCGATGATTGCCGACATCGGCAATGCGCCATAGATATGCGGGAAGAGCGCACCCCCGCGCGACACTTCCCATTTGATTATGTCCTGTAAAGAGGTGAGATCCACCTCGGCAATAACCAGATCTTCCTGCCCGGCGAAATGCTTGTCCAATGTGCCCTGCAGCTGCGCTTGCGTCGACAGATGAATGTAGCCGTCCGCAAGATCGACTGGCGCGCCATGAAACACGCCATCAGCGCTGAATTGCGCCCATTGCGTGGCCGTGAGTATCTTGAACGCGGTAACTGGGTGCTGCATATCTTCCATCACCCTCCCATGGGCAATTCACTCGACCCAGGCAATCACAACCCCATATTGTGGCCATAATATCACGGCTATTTTTGTTGTGTTACGTTCATGAAACTATTGGACCCAAGCCCTGTTTGGTTGGTGGCGTCACAATGATGACGTCAGTTTGACTAAAAAATGGAATATAAAAATGCGTAAACTTCTAATTGGTGCAGCACTCCTTTCCACTGCACTTGCCACCCCTGCTTTCGCGCAGGAAGAAGCACCCTTCACTGGCCCACATATCGAAGCTCTCGTTGGCTATGACGATATCAGCGAAGCCAAGGGCGATCTTATGTACGGCGTCTCGGCCGGTTACGACTTTCAACTTGGCGGCGTGATTGCCGGTATTGAAGGCGAATTCGCTGATTCCGATGTCAAAGGTACTGCTAGCGACCTTATCACCACAGGCGATACGTTCAGCCTAAACACGGACCGTGATCTGTACATCGGCGCGCGTCTTGGATTTGCCGTGACACCGTCGACCATGATCTACGCAAAGGGTGGCTACACCAATGCAAAGTTCGAAAGCCGTTTCGATAATGGCGCGGGCACGATCTTCAACAATGGCGTGACAGCCGACGGTTACCGTCTGGGCGCCGGTATTGAACAGAAGTTCAACCTGTTCGGACCAAGCGGTTTCATCAAGGCGGAATATCGTTATTCGAACTACAAGAATCTCGACATTGGCGAGAACGACTTTGACCGTGAAATCGACGTTGATCGCCATCAGGCAGTTGTCGGCGTTGGCGTGCGTTTCTAGTCTTTGAAGATTCCAATTGGGCTCTGGCCTGAAGCAATGAACCGCCGGATGAAACTCCGGCGGTTTTTTGTTGCCGGATCTGGGTATCCCAGCGGTCTGCAGCGGGTGTTTACAAGATGTAAACGATAGTATCATAGAGGTTGGCAGGTTGGGGTTAGAGATCGGCAGTCCGCCCCTCTTCGATCCCGGTCCATGTCTTGCGCAAAGGTTCATTGCACCATGACTCGCATGCTTCCCCTTACCCTCATGCTGTCTGCCGCCACTTTCTGGGGCGTCTGGACGTTGTCAGGTCCAGCCGCTTCTGCTGGTACGGATGCCATTGCAGCAAACGCGATCGGTCAGGAGACCGCCACTTTTGGGCTTTGCCACAGTGGCGGAGGAACCAACTGCGTCGTCGATGGGGACACCATCTGGTATCAGGGGAGCAAAATCCGCGTTGCGGATATCGACACCCCGGAAACGCATGAGCCGCGCTGCCCGGCTGAGGCAGAACTGGGTGGAAAGGCGACCATAAGGATGCGCCAGCTCGTCAACGCAGGCCCATTTTCGCTGAAGCCGATTGACCGCGACGAAGACCGCTATGGCCGCAAATTGCGTATATTGACGCGCGATGGCCAGAGCCTTGGCGATATCTTGGTGGATGAGGGGCTTGCGCGCTATTATGCGGGCGGCCGCCGCAGTTGGTGCTGAACGCCGAGTCATAGGCAACGCATCCTTGTTGACCACACCAGCCGTGCGCGGCAATCTGCGCGGATGTGCAACCATTATCGCAATATCCCTGGCGCGCAGCATCTGTTACCCACCTGGCGCGAATTCATCTCGTGGAGTACGCAGGTCACGCCGGCGCCAGATGCCATGTTGGACGATGATATTTGGCCCCGGCGCGAGGCGGCTGTGGTGCGGTACCACCGTGCAAGCGCGACTGAGCCCGGCGGCGCAGCTATCGACCAGATGGTCTGGGGTGTTCCGCTCGCGCTGCCCGGCAAACGGGTGGGGACGACCGTGACCAAGCAAATCACCAATGTCCGCAACCTTGAAAGCCCGTTCTGGCGGTCAATGCTCACAAAGCCGGAGCAACGCTGCCTCGTGCCCTTCAGCAGCTTTGCCGAGCCGGTAATCGGGGCAGGGCGCGCCGAGCACTGGTTCACGGTGAACGACCGCGCAGTTGCTGCCTTTGCGGGCGTGTGGCGTTGGGCAGCGACAACGGGGCCAGCGGCAAAGAAAGCAAGCTCCGATGACCTGCTAGGCAATCTGGAGGATGCGGGCCAAAGCGAAAGCGAAAGCGTAGCGCTAACGCCACCGCCGGCCAAGGTCTTCGCCTTCTTGACCTGCGCCCCCAACCCGCTGGTCGCGCCGCTACACCCTAAGGCGATGCCCGTGATATTGCACGAGGCGGATTATCAGGCATGGCTGACCGCCGACTGGGCGCAGGCAGCACAGCTCGTGGCGCCCTTTCCAAGCCAGCTGATGGCGGTGGAATAGCCATTTTTCAGGCAGTCCGGGCGATGTCACCTACTGGCCCGAAATTGAAAAGTCACACTGAGGTCTCACCTAAACGATCTGCGTGCCACCCCGGGTCATGTGTACCCATCGCGCCTATCGCGAATATTCCTTGGGATTTTTTCGACCCCGTTTAATATTTTGAATATTAAAGAACATGCACCACTTTCGCAGGGCGGACACGCTTTTGTCTCAAACCAAATCCTAAATTGCATTGATAAATGTCGTCACGATTGAGACCCCGGGACTCAGCCGCGTCATGCAATTTAGGTGAGGCCAAAAGGCATGCATATTAGAAGGTGGATGCGCGCAAATGCCGCGATGATGTCAGACAAGCTGGCTGTGACACGTAAAAGAGGGCGTTACCTGCGGAAAATTGGAAAATCTTGACCTTCCTTGTCGTTGGGTTAGACTTCTCGCAGGGCATTCGTTTGGGAGGATGCGTATGAATCCGAACAAGGCATTGTGGGAAAAAGGTGACTTTACCCTTTTGGCGGCGTGCATGCGCGATAGTGGTGCGGACCTTGTCAGGGCGCTTGGCGTCGGTCCGGGTATGCGCGTCCTTGATCTGGGCTGCGGTGACGGTACAACAGCCATTCCATCCGCTTAGGCGGGCGCTCAGGTGCTCGGTGTTGATATTGCCAGCAATCTGGTCGCTGCGGGCAATGCGCGCGCCAGCGACCTTGGGCTTGCCAATATATCCTTTCAGGAAGGTGACGCATCAGCGCTTGATGAGCTTACGGATGATAGCTTCGATCTGGTGGTCAGCATCTTTGGCGCAATGTTTGCGCCACGTCCCCAGGATGTGGCGAATGAAATGGTGCGAGTCACGAAATCCGGAGGGCGCATCGTGATGGGCAACTGGATCCCAGGTGATCCGACTCTCGTTGCGCAAGTGCTCACCATCAGCGCGGCTTATGCGCCACCGCCGCCCGAAGGGTTCATCAGTCCCATGCTCTGGGGCAAGGCCGAAGAGGTTCGGGCGCGCTTTGTGGCTGCGGGCGTTCCCGAGGCCCAAATCGCGACATCGCGGGAGATGTATACATTTCGGTCGGATCGCGCTCCACGGCATTTTGTCGACCTGTTCCGTACATATTACGGGCCGACAATGAACGCATTCGAGGCTGCCGAAAAGGATGGCCGTGCCGATACCCTGTATGGCGAACTGGTTGCGCTGTATGAACGGGAAAATGTAAGCAGTGATCCGCAACGAACGGAAATTCCGGCTGCGTTCCTGAAGGTCGTTGTCGACGTTCCCTGAGCCTGATTTTCGGCGTATATGCGCATCATGGACTTTGCGCATTCCCGCCCGGCTAAAGCAGGCGCAGCCTATTTCGCACTAATCTTCGGTCTTGGGTTCGTGCTTGGTACGTTGCGCGTGCTGTGGATCGTGCCGATGATGGGTGAGACAATTGCAGTGCTCGCCGAACAGCCCATCATGCTGGCGGCAAGCTGGTTTACCGCGCGCTGGCTGGTGCAGCGATATGATCTGGGGGCGCTGTGGGACCGGGCGATCATGGGCGTCGTTGCCTTTATCGTGCTGATGCTAATAGAGGTGACGCTGGCGAGCCTGCTGTTCGGGCAGTCACCAGCGCATTGGCTCAATTCCATTTTCGCGTTGCCCGGCCTGATTGGCCTAACCGGACAGATAATGTTTGCGTTGATGCCGTTGATCGTTCCGCGGCGCAGGTCAGCCCGCTAGCATCCAGCCACCGAACAGCGCAGCGGCCATAAAGTGAAGCGCAGCAGTCTGGTGCAGATGGCTGCAAAAGGGTTGCTTGCGCGTCTTGTGCCGGAAAAGGGCGCGCCCCGCATAAGCGCCGATCGAGCCGCCGAAAAAGGCCCATGCCAGCAACGCGCCTTCCGATATCCGCCAGGACCCGGCCTCTGCCCGCAATTTGTCGAGGCCAAACAGCATGAAGGTCGCCAGGTTGACGAGCGCGAACAGCGCGAGGAGGTTGGGCCAGTTGAGGAAGGAAAATAGGGTCATGTTTTGCTCATGGAGTCTTGCCGGTGGCGGTATTTAGTCCCGCGGCGCGCGGATCATGTCATTTCACAGAGTTCGAGCCGTTTTCAAGATTTTGGATCACGGCGTCAACCTGCGCCCGGTTCGCGGCTTCATCGGCCGGTGACTGCTCGGCATCGGGGATAGAACAATACGCCGTTAGCATGACCGACGCGGCAAACCACAATGCCTTCCAGCGGCTGGCAAAGACAGTTTTGAGCGAAGGACCGAACATATGGGCATCATGGGCGCACAGGGTTAACAATTAATGTTGGGTCAGGCGTGCCTAGCGTCGTCCCAAACGGGCAACGATCGTTACGAAAAACGCTGTGGACCAACCTAGCAACAACAGTCCGTTAATCCCCTCAATCGCTGCGACAAGCCGCCATGCGGGGTCGATATAGCGGTCGTCAAAACCGATGCCGGCATAGCTTATCGTCGAGAAATACACCGCCGTTTCTAGATTATCGACCGCGCCGATGCCTTCGTACAGAAACGCGTAGAGCCAGATTTCAGCGCCGTGAAGTACAAACAATGCACACACCAAAGCTAGCGTAAAGCCCATGGTGCGCAGCGAATATCCCGGGACATGGTGAGCGCGCTCCACTTGCACTTCGCCGCGCAACAGATGGCCAAGGATCGCCAGTCCCCCGCCGTGGATGATGACGGTTATCAACACCATGATGCTCGATACAAATAGCTGAATGATCATGGCCGAGCCTTGCACAAAGACTGGAGAGCGTCAAAGCATCATGCCGCTATGTCTGGGCGCATTCCATGCAAAACAGCGCCTCTGGCATTGCCACAAGCCGGGCAGGCGGGATATCAGCGCCACATGTCGCGCATTTTCCGTAATGCCCGGTGTCAATGCGCGTGATGGCGGCAATGACCGCGGCTATTTCACGTGTTACCATGACATCCTCGCTGGCGAGCGCTTCATCATCGGCGGCTTCCGTGGCCTGCTCCTCCGAATCCGCGTTCATGGGTGTGGTCATGTCCGCTTCGATGCGGATGGCGCGTTGCTTAAGCTCGGCTAGCCGGTGCTCCAACACAATTTTGAGTGCTTGGGTATCGGTCATACTGCCACATCCTTAATCATGATCGCGACCTGATCGAGAATCGCGAGGCGTTCTTTCTTCAAATTCTCGGCGCGGTCGTCCGACGCGGGCTCGATTCCGCTATCAATCCGGTGAATTTCGCGGTTCACTTCGTAATAATGCGCGGCGAGCTTGGCAAAATGCTCATTGCCGGTTTTCAACACGTGCAACGCTTCGGTAGCATCGGGGAATTCGGCGTGAAGGTCATGGGGCGTATGGGGCATGGCAATGGTTCCTTGTTTGGATGCGTAATATACATTGCCTGCACCCCGCCGCACCATAATGCATTGCGCCAGATCAAAGTTTGGCAGTTTTGCCAATCAATAATGAGGCTCGCACGCTATGCCGTCGCCGTCGCCGTCCCCATCCATATGTGCGTCATAGCCGGGATCACCAGAAAATGCGCCTCACTGGGCTTCGTTTCCGAGAACACAGCAAGACGCACTTTGATTTACCAACTATTTTAGGTTGCGAATTGTTACTCCGCCGCAACTCCAGCCTGTTCAAACATGTCCATGCCGTCATTTTCCGCGACAATGACTTCGGTCACGTCTTTCTTCTTCCGGCGGTCAAAGCTGTCCCAGACCTGGCCCCAATCGCCGCGGGTGCTGGCTTTACTATATTCGGTGGCGCGGGTTTCGAAGAAGTTGGCGTGCTCGACACCATTCAGCAATGGCGCGAGCCATGGCAGCGGGTGGTCTTCGACCATGTAGATCGGATTGAAGCCCAACTGGCCAAGGCGCCAATCGGCGATGTAGCGGATGTAGCGCTTGATTTCCTTGGCGGTCATGCCGGGGACCGGGCCCATTTCGAAGGCGAGATCGATGAAATTGTCTTCCAGACGGACGACTTTCTGGCAGCAATCGATGATGTCTTCCTTCACCGACTTGGTCAGGCAGCCGCGTTCGGCGCAGAATGCGTGGAACAGCTTGGTGATGCCTTCGCAGTGCAGGCTTTCGTCGCGGACTGACCATGACACGATTTGGCCCATGCCCTTCATCTTGTTGAAGCGTGGGAAGTTCATCAGCATCGCGAAGCTGGCGAACAGTTGAAGTCCTTCCGTAAAGCCGCCGAACATGGCAAGCGTGCGGGCGATGTCTTCGTCGCTGTCGACGCCGAACTGGTGGATATAATCGACCTTGGCGGCCATTTCTTCATATTCGAGGAACGCAGAATATTCGCTCTCGGGCATCCCGATGGTGTCGAGCAGATGCGAGTAAGCCGCGACATGAACGGTTTCCATGTTGGAAAATGCGGTCAGCATCATCTTGACTTCGGTTGGCTTGAACACGCGGCCATAATGTTCGTGGTAGCAATTCTGCACCTCGATATCGGCTTGCGTGAAGAAGCGGAAGATCTGCGTCAGCAAATTGCGTTCATGGTCGGACAGCTTCTGCGCCCAATCGCGGCAATCCTCACCCAACGGCACTTCTTCGGGCAGCCAGTGGATTTGCTGCTGGCGTTTCCAGAAGTCATAAGCCCATGGGTATTCAAAGGGCTTGTATGAGTTGCGTGCTACTAACAATGACATTTCTGTATCCTTGAACCTTGAATTTCAAATAATGCGATGGGTGCCGGGTGCCTTACTGGCAGGCAAGACACTCTTCGTAATCGGTTTGTGCTGCAAGCTCGATGACGGGCGCTTCGGCGGTGTTATCCGCCTCAACTCCGCCAGCAAAGCCAGCGCGCTGAATTGATTTCGAACGCAGATAATATAGCGACTTTACGCCCAATTCCCATGCGCGGAAGTGAAGCATCAGCAAGTCCCATTTCTCCACATCGGCAGGGATATAGAGGTTCAGCGACGTCGCCTGGTCGATATAGGGCGTGCGGTCGGCGGCGAGCTCGATCAGCCAGCGCTGGTCGATTTCGAAGCTGGTTTTGAACGTGTCCTTTTCCTCTGGTGTGAGGAAATCGAGATGCTGCACGCTGCCGCCCTTTTCGAGGATGCTGTTCCAGACATTGGTCGAATCCTTCGACTTTTCCTGAAGCAGTTTTTCGAGATACGGGTTCTTGACGATGAAGCTGCCCGACAAGGTCTTGTGCGTATAGATGTTGGCAGGGATCGGCTCGATGCAGGCGCTGGTGCCGCCGCAGATGATCGAGATCGATGCGGTAGGGGCAATCGCCATCTTGCAGGAGAAACGCTCCATGACACCCATTTCTTCGGCATCGGGGCATGCGCCGCGTTCGTTGGCGAGCATCATCGATGCCTCGTCCACCTGCGCGCGGATATGCTTGAAGAACTTCATGTTCCACGATTTGGCGAGTGCGCTTTCAAAGCCGACGCCGCGTGACTGCAGGAAGCTGTGATAGCCCATGACGCCAAGTCCGATGGAGCGTTCACGGCCAGCGGAATATTTCGCCCGCGACATTTCGTTGGGCGCGCGATCGATGAAATCCTGAAGCACATTGTCGAGCATGCGCATCACGTCTTCGATGAAGACCTTGTCGGTGTTCCATTCGTCCCATGTTTCAAGGTTCAGCGACGACAGGCAGCATACGGCTGTCCGGTCATTGCCCAAATGGTCACGGCCGGTTGGCAAGGTGATTTCCGAACACAGGTTCGATGTCGACACCTTCAGGCCGAGATCACGGTGATGCTTTGGCATCGCGTTGTTCACAGTATCGCTGAAGATGATGTACGGCTCGCCTGTTGCAAGGCGGGTTTCCACCAGTTTCTGGAAGAGCGAACGCGCATCAATCGTGCTGCGGATTTCGCCCGTCTTAGGGCTGCGCAGGTGGAATTCTTCGCCAGCGCGCACAGCTTCCATAAAGGCATCGGACAGCAACACGCCATGATGCAGGTTCAGCGCCTTGCGGTTGAAGTCGCCCGATGGCTTGCGGATTTCGAGGAATTCTTCGATTTCGGGGTGGCTGACATCGAGATAGCATGCCGCCGAACCACGGCGTAGCGAGCCTTGCGAAATCGCAAGTGTCAGGCTGTCCATGACGCGGACGAACGGAATGATGCCGCTTGTCTTGCCATTGAGGCCAACGGGTTCGCCGATACCACGGACATTGCCCCAATAGGTGCCGATGCCGCCGCCGCGTGAGGCGAGCCAGACATTTTCATTCCATGTGTTGACGATGCCTTCAAGGCTGTCGTCGACGCTGTTCAGATAGCAGCTGATCGGTAGGCCACGGCCGGTGCCGCCGTTGGACAAAACAGGTGTCGCAGGCATGAACCAGAGACGCGAG
>JBBQPQ010000056.1:0-16145 GCA_038217195.1 Sphingomonadales bacterium
CTGAAAGGTGAACCAACGATGAGAGCAGCTGCCTGAATGGCAAAAAAAGCCCAAGCGCAAGCCGGTGACCTGTCCCGGCTGGAAATGAGCTTCGACAAACCGCATCTGATCAACGCGGTTTTTGGCGAATTTGACCGTAACTTGGTGACCATTGAAAACCGGTTGGGCGTCTATATCTCGGCACGCGGCAACCGCGTCCAGATCGAAGGCGAGGCTGGCGCAATTGGACGGACACGCGACGTCCTCAACGACATTTATTCCCGCATATCGCGCGGACAGGAAATGGACACCGAAGCCGTGCAATCCATCATCGCCATGACTGCTGAACCCACCTTGGAAGGCATTGTCCGCAAGGATGCCACCGATGCGCCCGGCATCATGATCCGGACGCGCAAGAAAACACTGGTTCCTCGCTCGGCCACGCAGATTCCCTATATGGAGGCGCTGGCGCGCGACGAGATCATCTTCGCGCTTGGACCTGCAGGGACAGGCAAAACCTATCTGGCAGTTGCGCAGGCCGTTGCCATGCTCATTACCGGCGCGGTACAACGCCTGATCCTTTCCCGCCCGGCGGTAGAGGCAGGCGAACGCCTTGGCTTCCTGCCCGGGGATATGAAGGAAAAGGTCGACCCCTACCTGCGGCCGATTTACGATGCTCTATATGACTGCCTGCCTGCCGAACAGGTGGAACGGCGTATCGCCTCGGGCGAAATCGAAATCGCGCCCATCGCCTTCATGCGCGGCCGCACATTGGCAGATGCTTTCATCATCCTCGATGAAGCGCAGAACACCACTGCTGCCCAGATGAAAATGTTTCTCACCCGTTTCGGCATGAACAGCCGCATGGTCATTTGTGGCGACCCGCATCAGGTGGACATACCCGGCGGCGAACGCATGTCTGGCCTGAACGACGCGGTGCAGCGTCTTGAGGGCGTTGCCGGCATCCAGACCATCCGCTTCAACAGCAGCGATGTTGTGCGCCACCCGCTCGTCGGCAAAATTGTCGACGCCTATGAGGGCGGGCATGATTGACGTCGAACTCGACATAGGAATCAGTTGGGGCAAAAGCGGATTTGGGCAAAGCGAAGTTGAAAAAGCGGTTGATGCCGCCGTGCGTGCTGCCGCCCTCCCCGGTCTTGACGCTTATCCTGCACCGGTTGAGGTGAGCATCAAGCTTACCGATGATGCTGAAGTCCACGCACTTAACCGCGAATGGCGCGACAAGGATAAGCCTACAAATGTTCTGAGTTTCCCGATGCTCGAACAGGATGAAATTGAACAGTTTCACCACGCGCAACCAGTATCGCCTCCGGTGATCAATATTCCCGGCGACGCATCTGAAATGGAACTTCTGCTCGGCGATATCATTCTCGCTTTTGAAACCTGCGCAGCCGAGGCCAAGGAAAAGAATATCCCGGTCGCGCATCATGCTACCCATCTGGTGATCCACGGCATGTTGCATCTGCTCGGTTACGACCACATCGAAGAGGCGGAAGCTGAATCGATGGAGGCGCTCGAGGTAAAAGCGCTTGCATCAATGGGGCTTCACAATCCATATGACGTTTAAATCGACCAATAAGAGGCCAGTACGCTTCCATCATGCCTGAGGGTGACAGTTTTAACGGTTCGAAAACCGTAACCGACGACGATAATGACGGGCGAATATGGCAGCGGCTAAAGACCATGTTCTTCGGCCGCGACCATGAGCCTACCTTGCGCGAGCAGCTTGAAGAAGCGATTGCCGAGCATGAGGAAGATAGCGACGACAATGGACAATCCGGCGATGACGGTGACCTGACCGCTGTCGAGCGCACCATGCTGCGCAATTTGCTGCACTTCAGCGAGCATCGGGTGGATGACGTCATGGTGCCACGCAGCGACATCATTGCAATTGAAGAAAGTGCTGGCTTCGCCGATTGTATCGCGGCCTTCGCCGAACATGGCCACAGCCGCCTGCCGGTATATCGCGATACGCTCGACAGCGTTATCGGGATGATTCACATCAAGGACGTATTTGCGGTTCTTGCATCGGGTGAGACACCGCCGACAGGCCTCGAGTCGTTCATTCGTCAGCCACGTTTTGTACCCCAGAATATGAGCGTGCTTGCTTTGCTCGACGAAATGCGCCGCACTCGCACGCATCTCGCTATCGTTCTTGACGAATATTCAGGGACGGAAGGTCTGGTGACCATCGAAGACCTTGTTGAAGAGATTGTCGGTGAAATCGAGGACGAGCATGACGACGAGCCGGAGTTGCTGTTTATGCAAATGGCTCCGGATCTGTGGGAAGCCGACGCCCGCGCGGAGCTAGATGATCTCGCACAATCCATCGATCCCAAATTGTCCGAAGTCGATGAAGATGTCGACACGCTGGGCGGACTTGCCTTTGTGATTGCAGGTCAAGTGCCCGACATCGGCCAGATGCTGTTGCATGAAGCAAGCGGTTGGAAACTGGAAATATTGGAAGCTGACGAGAAACGCGTGACGCGGATCCGGCTGTATGCGCCTGTACGTGTAACCGATGAAGTTGCTGAGTAATGCCAATTATTGAAGGCATTTAGCCCTTATACTTCACCCTGAAGCCAAAGGCGTGCAGCGGACAACTTGTTTCGGGTTCTACCCCGCCTTGCGTCACCCTGAACTTATTTCAGAGTCTATTGGGCAGCAAGTCCAGAGCTTTATGGATAAATAGACCCTGAACCAAACTCAGGGTGACGAGGCTTTTTGCACATGCGCTTTCATTGTGTCATCTACGTCTCAAAAAACCAAACCCCACACTTCCAGTGTAGGATTTGGGCTATCAGCATGGCAATTGGACATCGCCAACCGCCCATTGGATGCAGGGGCATGCAATCAGCCTTAAACTGTGTCCTTGCCCGTTTAGGTAAGACCTGAGTGTGACTTTAGCAGGTTTTCCGCAAATGTTCGGCAAACGCGCGCGCAGTGCAGTTGCCTAGCCTGCCAGCTTGCGGGCTCTGTTTCGCCACGTGGCGGCGAGCGTTTCCAAATCTGCAAGTGCGTTCAGATCCTTCCCGCTTTCCTTCGCACGGTGCCCGCCACCGATCAAAAGCCGGAACACCGTTTCGACCGTCCAATCATGGGACGCCTGCTCTACTTGCTGGATCGAGTCACCAGGTGCCACTTCGCCTTCTTCAATAACGCGGAAATAACCTCCGGAACGGCCGGTCTTGATGACCATCCCCGACAATCCATGCACCGAAAAGTGATGGTCCAGTTTCCAGCAGGGCTGGCGTCCCTGCGCAATCTCGACCAGCGCCTTGCCAATGCGGAACCGGTCGCCGATGCGCAATGTGTTCTCGGTAAGCCCCGATGCACTGATATTTTCGCCGAATGCGCCAGGATGATCGAGTAGCGGATGTGCGAAGCCTTCCGCCGCGAAATGGGCGATCCAGCGGGGATAATGTTCGGCCGGATAGAAATGGACCGCCTTGTCCAGACCTCCATGAACGGTCGGATCAGCGACCTGGTCACCTTCAAATCCAAGTTTTCCCAAGAAGACTGGACGGTCGACCGGCGCGCGCGCCATAGCACTCATAGTACCATCGGCGCGAAAGGGCTTTGGATTTCCAATCAGCAACCTGTCAATCTGGGTCAAAATCATATTCGAGTCATATCGCACCTAATATACCATTCCCATTGGCATTTTGCGCCACCGCCGATAAAAGCGGAGCGATGCAAACCAGCGACCTTCGTATTGCGCTTTTCAGCGGCAATTACAATTATGTCCGTGACGGCGCAAATCAGGCGTTGAACCGGCTGATGGGCTATCTGTTGAGCCAAGGCGCATCGGTGCGGATCTACTCGCCGACAATCGAAAAGCCTGCTTTTGAGCCGACTGGCGACCTGGTGAGCGTTCCGTCGGTCGCCATTCCTAACCGGCCCGAATATCGGATCCCATTGGCTATGTCCCGATCTGTGCGTCGCGATCTGGAGGCCTTCAAGCCCAACATCTTGCACATCGCGAGCCCGGATCGTGCCTCTCGCCAAGCGGTCAAATGGGCACAGAAACGCGACCTACCAGTTTTATGTTCTGTCCACACCAGGTTCGAGACCTATTTCCGGTACTATAATCTGTCCTTTGTAGAGCCCCTCATTGAGGCATGGATCCGCCGTCTCTATCGGAAATGTGACGCTTTGGTCGCCCCATCCGAAAGCTTCGCTCAAGTCTTGCGCCAACAACGCATGAACTACGACATCGACATCTGGTCGCGCGGCGTTGATCGTGAAATTTTTGATCCCAGCCGCCGCGACATGGCCTGGCGGCGTGGACAGGCTATGGCGGACCAATTACCTGTGATCGGTTTTCTTGGCCGTCTGGTAATGGAAAAGGGTCTCGATGTCTTTTCGGATGCAATCGACCAACTGAAGCGGCGAAAGGTGCCGCATCAGGTCATGGTCATAGGGGACGGTCCAGCACGTTTGTGGTTTGAATCGCGCATTCCCGATGCCAAATTCGTAGGCTTTCAAGTGGGGACTGACCTCGGCCGCGCAGTGGCAAGCATGGACATGTTCTTCAACCCTTCCGTCACTGAAGCATTTGGAAATGTGACGCTGGAAGCGATGGCAAGCGGACTGCCGGTCGTCGCAGCCAAGGCCACGGGTAGCCAAAGTCTGGTGGTCGACAAAATGTCGGGGCGCCTCATCACCCCGGGGGCGATCAACCAATTTGCAGACGCCTTGCAGGCTTATTGCATCGACGCAGATTTGCGCGCCCGGCATGGCGCAGCAGGCGAGCAAAGGTCGCGCGACTATAGCTGGGATGCAATTAACCAGACGATGGTCGACACCTATCTGCGCCTCATCCGCCAAAAGGCAGCACGCGCCAGTGCATCCCGTTAGGCTGTTGCGTCGACATAGCCGGAGAGCCTGCTGCGGAACCTCTTTACAGCGCGCGCGGTTAGAACATCACATGCAAGAGCCCAAGACTGTCACATGAGCGATCTGTTTGGAGATAGCCCGCAGGTCCCGGCACGCGCCCCCGAAAACGCCCCGCTTGCGGACCAGCTTCGCCCCAAGAAGCTGGACGACGTGATTGGCCAGGAGCATCTGACTGGACCTGAAGGCGCCATTGGCCGCATGGTCGCTGCGGGCAAGCTATCCTCGATGATCCTGTGGGGGCCGCCGGGCACCGGCAAGACCAGCATTGCGCGGCTGTTGGCAGATGCCGTAGACATGCATTACAAACCGATTTCAGCGGTTTTCTCGGGCGTGGCCGACCTCAAAAAGGCCTTTGCCGAGGCCGAAACAATGGCCCGAACCGGCAAACAGACATTGTTGTTTGTGGACGAAATCCACCGCTTTAACCGCGCGCAGCAAGACGGGTTTCTGCCCTTTGTCGAAAGCGGCGTGGTCACATTGGTTGGTGCGACCACTGAGAATCCGTCGTTCGAGCTCAATGCCGCCCTGCTGTCCCGCACGCAGGTCATGGTCCTCAAGCGGCTGGATGACGATGCGCTTTCAACGTTGCTTTTGCGTGCAGAGGCAGTCAGTGGCCGCACCCTGCCCGTGGCGCCGGATGCGCGTTCTGCGTTGATATCGAGCGCCGACGGCGATGGCCGCTTTCTGCTGAACCAGGCCGAGACCCTGTTCGCAATCCACATTGAGAACCCCCTCGACCCGCAAGCAATGGCGGCACTTCTGCAGCGGCGAATGCCGGTTTATGACAAGGACCGCGAGGGCCATTACAACCTGATATCCGCCCTGCACAAAAGCCTGCGCGGATCCGATCCGCAAGCGGCGCTCTACTGGATGGCGCGCATGCTGGTCGCGGGTGAGGAGCCGTTATACGTCCTGCGCCGGTTAGTACGGTTTGCCAGTGAGGACATTGGCCTCGCTGACCCGCAGGCGCTCGTCCAATGTCTTGCCGCAAAGGATGCCTACGAATTTCTGGGCAGTCCGGAGGGCGAACTCGCCATTGTGCAGGCGTGCCTGTATTTGGCAACCGCGCCCAAATCGAACGCTGCCTATAAGGCGCAGAAGTCGGCTTGGAAGCTGGCACGCGAGACAGGTTCGCTCATGCCGCCAGCGAATATTCTCAACGCGCCAACGAAGCTGATGAAGGATATCGGCTATGGCGCTGGCTATGCCTATGACCATGACAGCGCTGATGGGTTTTCGGGGGGGAATTATTGGCCGGATGACGTAACTCCGGCAGCATTATATGCACCCGTCGAACGGGGATTTGAGCGCAAGATAATCGAACGGATGCAATATTGGGACCGGCTGCGCACGCGCAATATTGAGCAGGGCGACCATTGATTTATCGCCACAGCAAACCACTTTCGGCATCCGAAAGGCGATGAAGCGGCAGTTTACGCGTTTCGCATGCGCTGACTGGTCCGGCGCAAAAGGCAGCCGGCATCCGGGCATCGCGCTTGCTGTCTGTGATCTGGGTGATAACGCCCCGCGGCTTGTGACGCCTCCGGACAGGTTCTGGTCGCGCCAGGCAGTAGCGGACTGGCTTTTGGCGCAGGATGATGACCTGCTCATCGGTTTCGACTTCAGCTTCGCGCCTCCACATATTGAGCGCGGTGCCTATCTGCCAGGAGAAGAACTGCCTTCAACTGCCAAGCGATTCTGGGCCTATGTCGAGGCTGTGTGTGACGACCCCGATCTTGGCGCGGCGTCCTTTCTTGAAATTCTTCACCGCCGCCATTTTTACTTTGGCGCAGCAGACGGGACGAAGGCAGATTTCCTTTTTTGGCGGCAGTGCGAAATCCTGAACAAGAACAGCAGCGGCAAGACATCCACCGTCTACGACGCCATCGGCGCGTCACAGGTGGCAAAGGCAAGCTTTGCGGGCATGCGCTTTCTCAATCAGATAAAAGACAGTGTCGCCATCTGGCCGATCGATGCCCTGCCGGCCCGTGGAAAGGTGGTCGTTGAGATCTACACAACAATCGCCGCCCGTGCAGCTGGTGTCGCCAAGGGCCGAAGCAAGATTCGCGATGCTGCTGGACTTGACGCGGCTCTCCTGGCACTTGGATCGCGGCCGCATCGGCCATTGGAACGTTACACCGATCACGCCACCGACGCCGTGATAACTGCAGCTTGGCTACGTTCGGTTGCCGCAAATCCGCAAAATTGGGACCCAAAATCATTAAATAGCGAAATAGCCGCAACTGAGGGCTGGACCTTTGGCGTCGTTTGACGCTATGGGACCCGCCGAGTGCCGGCTTAGCTCAGTTGGTAGAGCACCTGATTTGTAATCAGGGGGTCACGAGTTCGAACCTTGTAGCCGGCACCAT
The DNA here is from genome assembly GCA_038217195.1 of Sphingomonadales bacterium. Lineage (GTDB taxonomy): Bacteria > Pseudomonadota > Alphaproteobacteria > Sphingomonadales > Sphingomonadaceae > Sphingorhabdus_B. The sequence goes on from JBBQPQ010000056.1 coordinate 7,269, forward strand.
TTTTCCATCGCAAAATGAAGATAACGGGCGCGATTTGCGTTAAGTCGATGAAGTCTGGGCGCCCGGAGAGAGCGTTCAATACTAAGCGCGTATTTGCAAAACCGAATCGGCCCGTACCCCGTCTGTTATCAATCTGGGAAACAGCTGACGTCTGATTACATTTAGTACCAAAGCAGATGGCTTTCCCCACTTGCCTATTAGCAAGTCGTTACATCTTAAATATGTGCGTGGAGTGACGGCCAAACTGTCCCAAAAATGGACGAGATGACAACATTTGGTCTTTAGCTTTTGTTAACTAATTGTTATGCTTCCCACACAAAAGATAAACTGCCTCGTTAGTTGGGCCGCAACGAAGGCAATTGGTAATTCCCAAAAGATATCCGGCTTTTGGACACAATCAGGGGTGATTTAGATGAAAATGATTTTAAAACTGGCAGCCGTGGCTGCTATAGCCTTTTCGGCCAATTCGGCAAATGCAGTGACATGTATCGGTACATGCGGAACTCTTGCGCCGAATGGCGTTGTCATCGCTCCGCCTTCCGGCGGTCCAAACTATGAATATGTGAGTACTGCTGGTGGAGTTGCCGGTGCTGGCCAGATCTCTGGCATAGCAGGTGGCACAAACGGATCACAGTTGACCACCGATCTGTTCACCGCGGCCGTAGGTGATCCGCTGAACTTCTTCTTCAATTTTGTAACTTCGGACGGCGCTGGATTTTCCGATTATGGATTTGCGGAATTGCTGGACAGTACAAATACATCAGTGGGATTTCTTTTCACCGCACGAACCGTTCCTTCAGGCAACACCAGCCCAGGCTTCAACCTGCCCGCCAATATTTCAACGCTTTCACCTTTAACAAGTCCGATCGTGGGCGGCGGCCCGGCCTGGTCAGCATTGGGTAGCGACTCTGGAAGGTGCTTTTCAAGTGGCTGCGGTTATACAGGCTGGATTCAGTCAACATATGAATTTGCCTCTGCAGGTTCTTACAAAATCCGTTTTGGTACAACAAACACCACAGATACGATCTTCAACTCCGGTCTGGCCTTTAGCGGCCTTACCGTAAAAGGTGAACCGGTGCCGACTGGCGCTGTTCCTGAGCCAGCAGCTTGGATGATGATGTTGCTTGGAATGGGTGCAATTGGATATTCGCTTCGCCGTAAAAAGCCAGTGGCGCTTGCCCAGTTTGCATAAATGATTTGAGATACGGGGTGGCGCTGCACGGCAGCTTCACCCTGTATAAGCTTCTGCCGATCTGGCACCGGGAGCATCCCCTCCCCTCAAAATCGCTTGGACGATTAAATACTGCAAAAGTCGGGCGTAATCTCGAAACTATGCGGACGCATGTCACTGCGTCGCCCAAGGCGGAACAACGCGTAGTTTGTAGGGCCAACTGGTCGATTGCCGGCATTGAACGAAATGCATTTGCGTAATGATAACCGAAGGCAAAATTCAGGTAAACCCGCGGAAGTTTTCCGTCGCCTTGCGCAATCCGGCTCATGTTGCATGATGGCATCGTTGACAGACATGGCCGCGGACGATTACCCCGGTTCCTCAGAACGTTAGCTTTAGGCGTACCTCGTCGGAAGTAGTGAAGCGGTTTCGTTGAGGTTGTTATGGCGAAGAAAGTATCGGAACACGGCAATTCGGTCCGGGTGACGCGTTGGATTGAACGCCTTCCTTTGGCGAGCGGAAGACCTCTTGTAGGGCTGGTATTTACGATAGCGATATTTGCTGTGGCCTGGCTGCTGCGTATCATTGCCGATCCTGTGCTGCCTTCTGGATTTCCCTACGTCACATTCTTCCCAGCGGTCATTATAACATCTTTCTTATTCGGCGTTCGAATGGGATGCCTGTCTGCGGTGATATGCGGCTTAGTTGCTTGGTATTATTTTATCCCGCCCGTTAACACATTCAAGCTCGAAGGCGCTGGGGTCCCACTTGCATTTTATATCTTTGTCGTGACCACCGAATTGTTGCTGGTACTTGGCATGCAGACGGCCAATAGGCAGTTGATCCGTGAACGCGAAGTAAACATGGACCTGGTGGATGCCAAGGATCACATTGTCCAAGAACTCGAACTGCAGATTGCCGAACGAAAGCAGGCCATTGATGATCTCCATGAAAGCGAAGTAAAAACACAGCTGGCCATTCAAACCGCCGGGATCGGGCTTTGGCAATGGCACGTCGCGTCAGGCAACATCCTTTGGGATCCGACGATGTTTGAACTTTATGGCATTTCGCCGACACCTGACGGATCCGTGCAATATATTGACTATATCAACAGCGTCCATCCGGACGACATCGAACAACAAGACGCCATATTGCAAGAAACCGTCAGCAATTGCAGCGCCAGTACACGCGAATTCCGCATCCATCGTCGTTATGACGGCGCGGTGCGTTTCATTCGTGCCGTAGAAACAGGGCGGGCTGGACCGGACGGAAAGACCGAATGGGTGGTGGGTACAAATCTCGATATCACCGAACAGGCAAATCGTGACAGTCACGTTCAACTTCTGATGGGCGAGGAAAACCATCGTGCAAAGAATCTGCTCGCGGTTGTCATGTCGGTTGCGCACCACACGCGCGGAGAAGACCATGCCGAATTCATGCGGAAATTTTCCGACCGGGTACAATCGCTTGCAGCGGGTCAGGATCTGTTGGTTGAGAAAGAGTGGAAGGGCGTCGAACTCGACACGCTGGTGCGTGCCCAACTAAGCCATTTCAAGGATATTATAGGGGGCCGGATCGTCATTGGTGGCGGTCGGTTGCATCTTTCACCCTCGTCGGTGCAGACAATTGGGATGGCGATCCATGAACTTACAACGAACGCCAGTAAATATGGCGCACTTTCAGATGACAGGGGACGTATCACGATAGCCTGGCAAACTGGTTCGGGTTCAGCATCCGATCATTTCGTGATGACCTGGACGGAAACCGATGGCCCCACAGTTATCCCCCCAAAGGGCAGTGGATTTGGTTCGACCGTAACAGAAAAAATGGTCAGACTCGGCCTGAACGGAGAAGTTAACAGGGATTTTGCGCCATCTGGTTTTTCTTGGCGGCTCGAATGCCCTTTGCAGAATGTTGCAGAACGCAAGGCCTGACGACAGGATATCGATTGGCAACGCAAGACCGAATGTGCCGGACGGATATCAAATCTATTCCAAGCAATTTCGCTTTGTCGCCTTGGATATGTTTTCACCGCAAAGTCTGCTGGATTTGGTCGCAGTATCTAGCGTGCCCGACGACATCGGTCCGAACAAAAGCGAACATTATCCCAATCCTTGGCCCATTTCTTGCGCCAAGCGAAGGGTTTCTCGCAAGTCGCACACATTTTTGAAGGCAGATCGCCCTTTTTGACCATTTTCGGCATAATCGCTTTCTGTTTCGCATTATTGCGTATGCAAACGTTCGTTACATTTTTATCGCACCGGCCACTATATTTTTGTGAATGAAACTAAGCAATTGCTGCGCAGCATTTGTGCGGTTATTAGCTGGCATGCTTTACGGCAGCTCAGTGGGATGCTGGGGGCAAGTACGAAGTTTCATCCCCAAGAAAAACCCGCAAAAGACGGGAACGAAAGACAAACAGGAGAGTGAACATGAAATTGGGAAATCATCTGCTGAAGACGGCCATGCTGTCAACTATCAGCATCGCTTCGCTGAGCGTGGGATCAGCTGCCTCTGCACAAGACAATACACCACAAGCTCGCGACGAAGCTGACGACAATGTCATCATCGTGACCGCGACCAAGCGGGAACAAACGCTGCAAGATGTGCCAATATCGGTTTCTGTCACAAGTGCGGAAACAATCGAACGTGCGCAGGTTCGCGATCTGATCGACCTTCAGACACTTGTACCTTCACTCAAGGTTGGACAACTTCAAAGTTCGGCAAACACCAATTTCATCATTCGCGGCTTCGGTAATGGCGCCAATAACGCTGGTATTGAACCATCAGTCGGTGTGTTCATCGATGGCGTGTATCGTTCGCGTTCCGCAGCACAAATTGGCGACCTTGCCAATATTCAGCGAGTTGAAGTGCTGCGTGGTCCACAATCTACACTGTTTGGTAAAAACGCCTCTGCGGGTATCATCAGTATCGTCACCAAAGAACCGCAGTTCGAATTCGGGGGTGGTGCTGAAATCTCCTACGGCAATTACAACGCAATCGTTGTGCGCGGAAATGTAACCGGTCCAATCGCTGACACGCTAGCGGTCTCGATCGAAGGTAACTTCAACAAGCGCGACGGCTATATCAACGTCGTCAACCTGAATACGACTTCAAACGACCGCAACCGCTGGGGCGTGCGCGGACAAATATTGTGGGAGCCTAGCGACACTGTTAAAGTGCGATTGATCGGCGACTATGACAAGATTGATGAAGTATGCTGCGGTGTAGCAAACGTATTCAACGGTCCTACAGGTGCAGCCGTCGGCGCACTTGGTGGCAATATTGATCGTAACAAGCCATTTTCCTACAACACGTACCAAAACTTTGAATCGGTCAACGATATTAAGAATTACGGCTTTTCGGGTCAGGTCGACTGGGATTTGACTGACCAACTTTCGCTAACAAGCGTCTCTGCCTATCGTGCAGTTCGCTCCTTCACCAATCAAGATTCCGATTTTACCAGTGCCGACCTTATCGGATCTAACTTTGCCGATACTAAAATCGATACATATACGCAGGAAGTGCGCATCGCATCGGATTTTGACGGCCCATTGAACTTCCTATTAGGGGGCTTCTACTTTAAGGAAAATATCGACATATCGTCAGGCCTAACCTTTGGCCGTGATTTCCGGAATTATGCGAATTTGCTTAGCGGTGGGGCATATGGCGGAAACGAAGCGCTTATTCGTGTGCTCAACGGTCTACCCGCTGCAACGCCGACAACACAATTCGGCGCGCAAGGACAGGGCCGGACCGAGAATTTCGCTTATAAAGATGAGTCCTACTCTTTCTTTGGGCAGGTCGATTTTGAAGTTATTGACGGACTCACCCTAACCGGTGGATTTAACTATACCAAAGACAGTAAGGCCGTTGTATCCAACAACATATCAACCGACGTATTTTCGAGCATCGATTTGGTGAGAACAGGCGTAAATGCCGGTGTTCCTGCTGTTGTGGCAGCCAACCCTACCTTTAATCCGTTCCTCGGACTTAGGCCGTTGCAATTCCTTCCACCATTCTTAAATTATCCGAACGCTGTTGAAAGCGGAAAGACCAAAGATAGCGATTGGTCCTACACGCTCCGCGCAAGTTATAAGTTCGATCAACGGATCAGCGGATATATTACCTATGCCACGGGCTTCAAGGCGACATCGTTCAACCTGTCGACTGACAGCCGACCATTCCCGACTGATTTCATTCCGGGTTCGTCCGCTCAAAGCCCAGCTCCGGCAGCCTCGCCTATTCGCGGTGCAGGTCTTGCATTAAACAACCTGACGACAGGTACACGTTTTGCCGGACCGGAGGATGCTACTGTTTACGAAATCGGGCTAAAGGGTCAATTTGACGGCTTCGGGTTTAACCTCGCTGTCTTCAAGCAGGTTCTCAAAGGGTTCCAAAGCAACGTGTTTTCGGGTACAGGCTTTGTGCTTGGCAACGCTGAAAAACAGTCAACGAAGGGCGTGGAAATCGATGCAACAATCTCGCCAACACGCGGTCTGAACTTCACGGCCTCTTATACCTATCTCGATCCGAAATATGACAAGTTCACTGGCGGTTCCGCATTTAACGCCGGAAACAACATTTCGCCTACCGACCTGACTGGCGTTACACCCAGTGGTATTTCGAAGCACAGCGTGTCAGTCGGCGGTACGTATAATATCGATGTCGGTAGTGGTAATGCACTTATCCTGCATTCCGATTATCAGCTCAACAGCGCATATCAGATTGCTCAAGGCCTACCGAACAAAGCTGCGATTGAGTCGCTTAACGCGTCCGTCGCTTTTGCGTTTGCAAATGGTCTTGAACTCAGCATCTGGGGACGTAACCTGACCGAACCAAAATATAATCCCGTCATCTTCGCGTCCGTTGCACAGTCGGGCAGCCTTTCGGGCTATCCTTCACCGCCACGTTTCTATGGCGCGTCTGCAAAGTTCAAATTCTAAATCACCAGTTCCTCGGGGGAGGAAGGGCCGGGGCAGCAATCGCTGCTCCGGCTTTTTTTAGATCCCCGCGCGAAATGCAGAAGCCTAACCGGACGACGCGCGACCGCGCATCTCCCGGTTTCGCGCGGAGACAATTTTCACTAAAATTTGCTCTCTCGGAAAATATCTCGACCGGAATTGATTGCCGGACACCTAGGGGTTTGATCTGGCATGGGGCCCGAGAAATATCGGGAAGTCCCTCTGCCGCATTGACTCGCGATCGGAACTCAGTGTGGTCGCATCAAACCTGTTCGGGCGCTGGCGACAAAGATGGCGAGCAAGAACCCGCCCGATATAATCGCAACCAGCGCAAGCGGCGTTAGCGCGCCAACCAGACCAAGCGATGCCGCAGAGGCCCAGATAAAGATCACTGATCCAATGCCGCAAAAGGCGAGATTTCCGGCATCGCGGCTGAGCTGCAACATCATCTCGTCATAATATTTCCAATCGCGGATCGACACCACAATCAGCAGCGCCAGCGCCGCCAGCAGTCCGCCAAAAGCCGCAACCGGCGACATCGGTCCATCCGCTCCACCCAAGGGCAACACAATCAAGGCCGCGCCCAGCGCAATCATGCACAACGTCGAACCGGTCAAAACGCGGCGCTGGTCACGGATCTCGTCCGCGTCCTCAACATTCAAGATGCTGGACCCCAATTTGGGCGCGACTAGACCAAAGCCGCAGATAAATCCCATCAGCAAATAAACGAGGCCAACACCGCTGACCACCACCTGATCGATTGCCATATTTTCAGCATCCAGCAAGCCCAAGCCAAAATAGCCCGCAAGTCCGCCGAGCAAGCCGCCAAATGCCATTTGGAAAATCAGTTTCCGACTCTTTTGCGTTTTTGCTTCTGATGTCATCATGTTCATCTCAATTTCCTTCCGCTTCCCAATGATCGACAAAAATATCTGGCACGTGGCAGACAAATAGCTTTGCCATCCGTAACGCGAGCGGTAGGCTGGGATCATATTTGTCGGTTTCTACCGCATTGATCGTCTGCCGCGAAACACCCAGTCGCCGGGCCAATTCGCCCTGGCTCCATCCGGCCTTCTCGCGATATTCTTTCAAATGATTTTCCAACTGGCGCCCCTTATTGACAAGAGCTCTTTACAGGAGTGAAGCCAGCCTGTCAAGAACTCTTGTCTTATGGCAAATATGCGGCGCCCTGCCCTGCTGATTTCGAAATGCACCGCTCGCATGTTCATCAAGCCGGCCTCCCCCATTTTTGCCGTGGGGGCGTCGGCTCACTTACCGTTCGATACGGCCAAATAGCGTATGTGCGCCGACGTTGAATGCTGTTGGTTGACCAAAGAGTTAATGAACTTTGGACGATGATGATGCTCGGAATGGCTGGCGTAGGTTTCTCATTGCGCCGCAAGGACAAGCAGGCTTTGTGCGTGCGATATATTTAAGACTTTCAATGCATTTTTAACAGAGTCGCCGGTTGAAAAATCTGCGGCTTTTGTATGTCTGCTTTCCGGTACAAGTGGGCTTCACGAGCAATAGGTTGACGGTTCCCGGTACCTCCATGACCGATCGCAGGCTCAAAAAGTCAGGGTGTCGGTAAACCATTTGCACGCATTAGCGCGCACGCCTCGCTTTCGGATACAACCTCTGCATATTTTGCCTGAAGATCAAACAAATTGGCTTCATGTGGCGCCGAATGCCGGTCACCACATGCGTCGCGCACAACAAAGGGTGCAAAGCCCGACTGCAATGCGTCGAGCGCCGTTGCACGCACACATCCCGATGTGGACAGACCAGTTATCAGTAGCGTATCGATGCCTTCGGCGGCGAGGATTTCGCTCAGCGACGTACCGAAAAACGCTGACGCAAATTGCTTGGAAATGACGTGTTCGCCATCTAGCGGCTCAAGTGAAGGAGGAAAGGCGCCCAGTGGTGAGCCTTTCACAAAAACGCTGAGCGCCGGAATCTTTTTGTAGAACAAGCCGCCATCGGCGCCATCCGCTTCATAGACAACATTGGTAAAAATCACCGGAATGTTCGCCGCACGCGCTTCGGCCAAGAGACGGATATTGCTCGCCAAAGCGTCCTCAACATTTGCGTAAAGCGGAGACGTGTGATCCAGATATGCCATGACGAAATCAACGATTAATAACGCCGGGAATGCGCCAAATGAAAGACATCCGTCAAAAGCGCCCGAATAGTTTTCAGTCAGTTCGTCATCTTCCGGCGTCATCAGATGACGCCTGCCGCCTTTAGATTTGCAAGTTCGCCGGGGGCCATTCCAAGCAATCCTCCGTAAATTTCCGCATTATGCTGACCTACGATGGATGGAGCGGGAGAACGTATGCCGCCGGGAGTGGCTGAAAATTTCGGAAAAGCGCCTTGCATCTTCAATTTGCCGAACCTCTCCGTTTCGACTTCAACAATCGCTTCGCGTGCTTTGAAATGTGGGTCTGCGAGCATTTCAGGTGCACGATAAACGCGACCAGCAGGAATGGAATGCGCAATCATCAACGCATCCACTTCATCGACTGTCAATGTCTGCGTCCAAGCATTAATCAATCCGTCAAGTTCCAGCTGATTATGTCCGCGCGCCACATGCGTTGCATAGCGCTCGTCCGTACCAAGTTCTGGCCGACCGATCGCCGTCGCCAGGCGCTGCCAGAGAGAATCCTTGTTCGCTCCGATCATATACTCGCCGTCCTTGCAGCTGTAGACATTGGAGGGCGCAATACCGGGCAGGATAGAGCC
>JBBQPQ010000057.1:0-16144 GCA_038217195.1 Sphingomonadales bacterium
TTAACACCTGGCGGCTGGTTACAATGCCGTACACGACGGCGAGCAACCCGCATATTATTGCAATTATAGTCAGAGACATGAAATTATCTCTCCCCTCCTGTGTTAACTATACAACGCACGTTAACGCCCTTCTCCCGAGAAGCGTAAGCCGGTAGCGTATAAGGCGGCAGAGCAAGCAATGGCAACCCTTAAACGCCGCGGATTCTGCCACTTAGGTCATTCGTGCTGATAACCGAGCGTTGGAGGGAGATTCACTGGCTGGGCCCCATTTTGCAATGTCAGGCCACCGCCCAAAGTCACCCGCCCGATGGCGGTAGCTGGCACGGGCAACGCAACATTATGAGGCGCAGTGCACAACAATTGATAATCATCGCCCCAGCTTGCCGCCTGCATTCGGCTTTCCAAGCTATTTGACCGATAGCTGACATATAGTGGCGACAAGGGCACGCAGGCGAGATCAATATGTAAGCCCGTCTTGCTGGCCGTGGCTATCCGTTCGGCATCCAGAAGTAAGCCGTCCGACACGTCCATCATAGCGGTCACGACCGGCGCAAGCGCTTGCCCGTCAGACAGCCGCGCTACAGGTCGGTTGAACGCGTCGGCAAGCGGCCCGACCTCGTCAAAGCCAGCATCGATGAGCTCAAATCCCGCCAAAGCGTCGCCCAGTGTACCCGTAACATACAAGATATCTCCGACCTGCGCGCCTGCACGCGAAGGCACGGGCCGGTAGGTTGCGATGCCCATTGCGGTCAATCCCAGTGCACGCTTGTCTCCTCTATTGGCGACCGTGTCCCCACCGAGCAAGGCAACGTTGTAATGCGCCAAAACCGTTTCCAAACCATTGGCAAAGGCCCTGTCCCATGCATCTTCACCGAGCATGAAGCCAAGCAGGACACCAATGGGCTCAGCGCCTTTTGCGGCAAGATCAGACAAGTTGGACGACACCAGTTTCCAAGCTACGTCTTCTGGATTGGCGTTTGACCGGAAATGCACGCCTTCCGCCATCATATCATGTGTGATGATCAGCGATGCATCGCCGACGTCGATCACCGCAACATCATCCATCAATCCGCGCGCCGCAGGGTCAGTGGCAAAACCGCGCAAGATGCTGATGAAAGTGGACTCGGTGGTCATAGTATAACGTTAACGCATCGCACGGTCATTCAGAACCATGAATCCCAAAAATCCGCTCAGCGCGGGCGAACGTCCTTGGCAACGGCATCCAGCAAGCCATTGACAAACTTTGCATCCTTTTTATCGAAAAAGGCATGCGCCACATCGAGATATTCGTCGATAACGGTCGCGGTTGGCACATCTGGACGAGCAATCAGTTCATACGTGCCGCAGCGCAGAAGCTGAAGCATCGTCTTGTCCAGACGATCCATTTTCCATTTTTCACCCAGCTTGCCGTCCACCAAGGCGTCGATCTCTGCACGTCGCGCATCCACGCCAGATACGACGTCATCAAAAAAGTCAGGATCGGCGTCAGCATATTGGGCATCTTCAATTTCCTGCCCCAGACGGTGCGAATGAAATTCGTTCAACAGCCGGGCAATGCCGATATCTTCCATATCCATCTGATACAGAGCTTGCACCGATGCAAGACGCGCCGCCGAACGGGATTTGGACTTTGCACTGGCGTTTTTCGCACTCATAATCTTTTCCTGACACTCGCCGCGTGGGCGGGTAAACCTTCGGCATCGGCCAGCGTCGCTGCTGCCGGGCCGATGGCGTTCATTGCGTTTCGGTCGAGCGCGATGAAACTGGTTCGCTTCATGAAATCGAGCACCGAAAGACCCGACGCAAAACGCGCGCGGCGTCCGGTGGGCAATACATGGTTTGGACCTGCAACATAATCGCCAATCGCTTCGGGCGTCATTCGGCCCAAGAATACCGACCCTGCATGACGGACCAGATCGAAAAGGCGTTCGGCACGGTCATCATCAACCGCGAGTTCAAGATGCTCCGCCGCCAGCCTGTTGACCAATGGCATCGCGCCTTCCAAATCTTCGACAACGACGATTGCACCAAAATTATCCCAGCTTTGCCGCGCAACGGCACCGGTTGAAAGAACTGCAATCTGCACGTTAACTGCTAATGAAACTCTATCGGCAAAAGTGGCGTCGTCGGTAAACAGGATAGACTGGCTCGTCGGATCATGTTCGGCCTGGCTGAGCAAGTCAGCGGCAATCCATTCAGGGTCATTCTGCGCATCGGCAACGACGACAATTTCGGAAGGCCCGGCAACCATGTCGATACCTACAATGCCATAAAGCTGACGCTTCGCTTCTGCGACCCAAGCATTGCCGGGGCCAGTAATGACATCCACCGGATTTATCCGATCAGTGCCATAAGCCAACGCTGCAATCGCCTGCGCGCCGCCCACGCGCCAGATTTCATCAACGCCTGCCAAATAGGCCGCGGCCATGACGGTCTGGTTGGTCTCACCACCGGGCGTTGGCGTTACCATAACGATGCGCTCGACGCCGGCCACCTTGGCAGGAATTGCGTTCATCAACACCGACGATGGATAGGCAGCTCGACCACCCGGAACATAGACGCCAGCCGCGTCGACAGCAGACCAGCGCGCGCCAAGCCGCACATTATCGCTGTCACGATAGTCACGGTTTTCGGGCAATTGCGCCTTGTGATAGGCCTCGATCCGCTTTGCCGCGAGCGTCAGCGCATCGCGCAGGTCAGGCTCCAGTCCTTCATACGCAATTTTGCACTGCGCGGCATCAATCTGCCAGCCTGCAGTATTAAGGTCAAAGCCGTCAAAACGCTGGGTCATTTCCGCCAATGTCGCATCGCCGCGCGCACGCACATCGCGGATGGTTTGTACAACTGCGCTCGACACATCTGCGTCGGCTTCACGCCGGCCATTGACCAGCGCGTCAAATGCTTGGGCAAAGCCAGCATCGGTGGTGTTAAGCAGCTGCACGTAATCCAGCCAATTCTCTAAAGCGTTGCACCATATTCGGGATAGTTCCGCTCATCATTTTAAATGCCGCGCGGTTGACGATTAACCGGGCAGAAACCTGACTTATAACTGCAGTCTCGACCAAACCGTTTTCAGCCAGCGTTTTGCCCGATGACACGAGATCAACAATCCGGCCCGCCAGGCCAAGCGAAGGCGCTAGTTCCATTGCGCCATTCAGCTTCACGCATTCGGCCTGAATGCCACGCGCCTGATAATAACGACTTGTGGTACCAGGATATTTTGTGGCCACGCGGATATGTCCGCCTTGCACATCATCAACCGCGCCATTCGGCATCGCCACCGATATACGGCAACGGCCAATACCAAGGTCGACAGGTGCGTAGAGTTCGGAATAGTCGAATTCGTCGATGACATCGGACCCGACAATGCCGATCTGCGCAGCACCATGCGCAACAAAGGTCGCGACGTCGAATGCCCGGACACGAATGATGCTTACGGCAGGGTCGTTGGTCGCAAACAGCAGCGCGCGGCTGGATTCGTCGAAAAACGCGGACTCAGGCGCAATGCCCGCTTCCTGCATCAACGGCAACGCCTCGTCGAGAATCCGTCCCTTAGGGATGGCAAAGATGATAGGTTCTGTCACAATGGGCGGGCTTTAGGGGCCACAGACAGAAAGGGCAATATGGCAGAGTCTATAGTGTCACACGAATACGGCAAAGGCGCGATGGATGACCGGCGCGTCCCTCAAGGTATAAGGCTTCAGGCAGAACATTGCCGTCGCAACGGAGCACCGGCAACCGCGCGTATCGTTGAGGCACAGCTTGCACTGATGCAAGGCCATACCCAATGTGGTCAACGCATTGTAAACTGGCCCGGACTTCCGCTTGAAGATGCCATGCCATTGCGGCTGGCGGGCGGCTTTCACCATTTGCACCTGACAGGCGCGGATGATCGCCTTGGACCAATTTATCGGGGCAAAATTACCAATCAGCCCGAAATTGACGATATCATCAACGCCGTTACGCACGACCATGATGCGCAGTTGTTGCCCTGGTTTGCTGGCCCGCCGCAAACCAACGAAGCCGGACGCTCTGCCAATTTTATGGCTGCCTTGCTTTGGCTGTCGCCCAAAGTCGGTCCGCGGTTTGCGCTGAACGAACTGGGAGCGAGTGCAGGCATCAACACGATGATGGATCGCTATCATTATGATCTGGGCGGCGTCACCGTAGGCCCCGCCAGTTCGCCGATGCGCATTAGGCCCGATTGGCGCGGTCCCCCGCCGCTGGAGGCCAAGGTCGACATTACGCAGATCAGCGGCTGCGATCAGGCCCCGGTTGATTTGTCCGACACGCAGTCCGCACTCCGTGTCAAAAGCTATGTCTGGCCTGAAAATATCCCACGACTGGAAAGAATGGATGCCGCCATCAGGCTTGCCAGCGAATCACAGCCACATGTGGACGAAGCCGACGCGCTCGACTGGGTATTGCTCCGGCTTTCCGAGCCGCAGGAATCTCATGTCGCGCGGATATTCAACCATTCTATTGTCTGGCAGTATATTCCCGAAGACAGACGCCGGACAATCAGGGCGGCAATCGAAGCCGCTGGCCAAAGCGCAACCGCTGAACGTCCGCTTGGCTGGATCATGCTCGAAACCAATCGTGAGACATTCAAGCATGAGTTAATGGTCAAATACTGGCCGGGACCTGACAAATGGCACCTATTGGCAGAAGCACAGGCGCACGGCGCTTGGATTAATTGGTTGGGCGACTAACCCAAAAACTTGTCCATCGCAGCGTTTACCGCCTCGGGCTTTTCCCAAATCACGAAATGCCCGCAGTCCTCGACAGGTTCGATAGTCACATTGGGCACAAGCTCTTCAATGCCGTCGATATTGCTCGGCGGCAGCGCGAGGTCGTCCATCGCCCAGACCACTAGGGTCGGGATCAACAATTTCGGAAAAGCACCAGCGGCGAAGGCCGGAATTTCTGCTTCCTCATCCATGACGGGTACGTATAGCGCAGAAGCGCGGTACCAGTTGAGCATAGCGAAACAGGCATCACGGTCCGACCAGTCTACAAGCAGTGCGGCGCGTTCATCGGGCTCCATCGCGTTTGGCTTGTCCCACTTGATGGTCTTCAGCAATAGCCCTGTCAGCCCCTGTTCCCGCACCAGCGCGTCATTGCCAGGATCCCGGAAAGCTCGGATATACTGACTTGAAGCGCGCTGGTTCATGTCGGTGATTAACAGCCGTTGGAAAAGATACGGATGCGGCGCGTTCGCGATGATCGCACGCGTCACGCGGCCCGCCCATGCCGGGTTGAATCCACCCGCTTGCCCGTTAAGCGCAACGCTCCATGCTATGGCACCACCCCAGTCATGGCCGGCAATCACGAACTCCTGCACATGCAGGGCGTCAGCCAAGGCAAAAATATCTGCGGTCAGCTTGTCCGCGGTATAGGCGTCGACTTCCTGCGGCTTTGACGTTCCGCGATAGCCGCGCTGGTCGGGCGCAATGCAGTAAAAGCGGTCTGCGAAATGCGCCATCTGATGTCGCCATGTGCGGTGCGATTCGGGAAAACCGTGCAGGAAGATGATTGCAGGGTTTGCAGGGTCGCCCGCCGTAAACACATCCATGTCGATGCCTGTCGAGAGCGACAGAACGTGCGACGAGAGTCCAGTCATAGCATACGCGCCTTTAGTAACAGAAACATAACAGGCAAAAAACGGACCGTTGCTCAGTTCACCCGCTTTACGCGGATGCCTGTGTTGCCCATGACAAGCATATAACTGCCTAAGGCACCCCGTTTAATCTTGAACGCCTTACCGTTTTTCAAAATCTTGGAAATGCCCTGCGTGGTTTGCCAAGTGCCCGCATCTTTGACGGTGAACTGGTATTTTCCATATGGGAGCGCCTGAACGTCAGCGAGTTCGCCCTCAATCTCCTTAAATTCGTCAGCCTGCTCTTTGTCATCTCCGCCAAAAAACGGAATGTTGGGCAGCGCGAAGCCAAACAAGGACCGCTTGGTTTTCCGCACTTCACCTTGGTCCAGAACGACTAGCTGCCGGTTCTCGGTAGCTTCTTCCAGCGTCTTTGCAGCAGCGTCAAAGCACTGCAGGCGCACAGCGTTGTCCGCAATGGCACGGCAAGCCACGACATCACTATATGCCTTTGGCCGGCTTATCTCTTTATCAGCAGCATTGGCGGATGAAGCGCAAAGCGCAGATACGACAATGGCGTAGGTCAGCTTGGTCATGTTTCTCTCCGCTTGGGGGCTAGCACTCTTCTGCTTTGGAATAGCTAAACTTCGCCCGGCGCACTAGCCTTGATCGCCAGCGCGTGCACGCGGCTTCCGGGGATGTCGCCAAGTGCCTTGTTCACCATACGTTGCCTGTTGAGACGCGAGACGCCGGCAAATGCAGTGCTTTCTATCTCAATAGTGAAATGCGATTCTCCCGACCCGTCATCGCCGCTGTGGCCGTGATGCTTAGCGCTGTCGTTAATCACAGCCAGCCGGACCGGCGTGAATGCCGTTTCAAGCAACATTTCCATTTCAATTTGGGCAGGACCTTTTTTCATGCGCGTCTCTTCCCATATGGCAGGTTTTTCGCCAAGGAAAATCATGGCCGCCGAACGTTTCACTGACCGATTTCACGGACGCATTCGCGGCGCAGGGCGGCAGTGTGCCTACCCGCGTTGCCGCGAGGCGGGGGAGTTTCGCGCGCCCGATCCGCAAGGTCAGGCAGCATCGGGCAATGGTCCGGGCGAATATCAATATTTGTGTCTTGACCATGTACGCGAATTCAACGCCGGCTATAACTGGTTCGATGGTATGACTTCCGACGAAATCTTGATGGCGCAAAGTCCAATCGGCTCCTGGCCAAGCGAAACCCGGGCGTTTCGCGCCAGCGGAAACGTCGATTCGCCGCCCAAATGGGCAGACTTCAAAGATCCGCTCGACGCAATTTATACCAGGTTCCGATCACGTCTGCCAAAGGAGCGTGCCGATGGCCATTTCCTGTCGCCTGAGGACCGCAAGGCGCTCAAGACGCTAGGGCTTGGCGAAGATGCCGACCGGCGCGCCTTGCGCAGCGCCTATTCGGCCAAGGTCCGCGCGTATCATCCGGATAAAAATGGCGGCAACCGGTCTTATGAAAAGGCTTTGCAAGACGTGATTGCTGCTTATACGCACCTTAAAACCTCTCCCGCCTTCATTTGACGAGACTGACATGACCGACATTCCAAATATCCAGCCCGACAGCCGTGACGCGACTATACTCGCTGCGCCTGACAAGATGGTCAGCGTGCGCGAATTGTTTGGCATTGACGTGGATATGGAATGCCCTGCCTTCTCGATTGCCGACGAGCGCGTGCCAGACACCGACGACAGTTATGTCTTTGACCCGGACACGACGCTCGCGATCCTCGCTGGCTTTGCCCATAACCGGCGTGTGATGGTTCAGGGTTATCATGGCACCGGAAAATCGACGCACATCGAACAGGTTGCGGCGCGTTTAAAGTGGCCGTGCATCCGAATCAACCTCGATGCCCATATCAGTCGTATCGACTTGATCGGGCGCGACGCTATTGTTCTGCGCGATGGACAGCAAGTGACCGAGTTTCGCGAAGGCCTTTTACCATGGGCGTTGCAAACGCCAACCGCGTTGGTCTTTGACGAATATGATGCTGGCCGCCCCGACGTGATGTTCGTCATCCAACGGGTGCTGGAAACTGAAGGCAAGCTGACCTTGCTTGACCAGAACCGCGTCATCCGCCCCAACCCGTTCTTCCGCCTGTTTGCGACAGCAAACACCGTTGGGCTTGGCGACACGAGCGGATTGTACCACGGCACTCAAGCCATCAACCAAGGCCAGATGGACCGTTGGAATATCGTTGTTGGCCTCAATTATCTTCCCGCCCAAGTTGAAGGCGAAATCGTCCTGGCCAAGGCGTCCGGGACGGACGCCGCGACTGTCGCCAATATGGTCAAGGTTGCCGAAATGACTCGCCAGGGCTTCATCAATGGTGACATCTCGACGGTGATGAGCCCTCGCACAGTGATTACCTGGGCGCAGAATACGGCGATATTCAAAAATGTCGGATTTGCCTTCCGCCTGTCATTCCTGAACAAATGCGATGACGCCGAACGCGCCTTGGTCGCTGAATATTATCAACGCGTTTTCGGGCAGGACCTGCCCGAAAGTGTTGTTGGCAAATCAAAGTAAATACCGGCTATCTTGCCGCTGTTTGTTGAAAGGACGTTATATGAAACGCATCGCAATCGCTCTCGCGCTTATGCTTTCCGCCTCACCTGCCTTTGCCGCCTTAAAAACGGGCGCACGCGCGACCGATTTCACCACGCAAGCGGTACTTGCTGGCAAGGCTGATACGTTCAATCTCAACAAAGCGCTGAAACGTGGCCCGGTAGTCCTGTATTTTTACCCAAAGGCATTCACCTCCGGCTGCACTGTCGAAGCACATGAATTTTCCGAAGCAGCTGATGATTTTGCCGCCTATGGCGCGTCAATCGTCGGCATGTCAGCGGATAATCTGGACACGTTGAAGCGCTTCTCGGTTGAGGCTTGCCGCAACAAGTTCATGGTCGGGATCGCGACCAAACCAATGATCAAAAACTATAAGGTCAGCCTGCCGGTTGGCGGCATGACCAACCGCACAACCTATGTCATCGCACCAGATGGCAAGGTGTTGTTTGCTTATTCGGAATTGGGCGTCAAGGGCCATGTGTCGGGCGCGCTGAATGCCGTGAAGACATGGCGCGCAGCTCATCCCAAAGGCTAATGATGCGCAAAATACCCCTCTTGTGTCTCCCGGTGCTTCTGGCGGGCTGCACTGTGGCTGTCCAATATGGCGACATCCCACATAACCAGCTCGTCGAAAGTCCGCGTTGTAACCCGGTGCAGACCGACAGCGCGGCAATTGCCGGCAAGGATTACTTCCTCGTCACAAGCCGCCTGCCCGATTGCCGGACTGACAACCCGTTGTTGACCAATCAACGAGCTGACAGGGTGCGTTATGGGCGTTTCTCGCCACCACAAAAGATTGAACCGGCAAAGGGCGATGCCAAGATACTGGTGCCCTTGGCCTTTCAACCCGAAACTGCATGGTGGGACGGACTGCGCGATGCGGCAAACCTGCGAAAAGGCCGTGTATTGCTATATGTCCATGGCTATCGCGAAACCTTGGCAACTACGTCCCGCGACACCGTCCAAATCGCGGCATTAAGCAATTTTGACGGTCCGATTATTCATTATAGCTGGCCATCACAGGGCAATTTGCTGAGCTATGCAGTCGATGAAACCAACATGTATTGGGACGAACGCAATTTTCGCAACTTCCTCACCAAATTGGCCCGTACCGATTGGGTTAAGGAAATTGTCATTGTGTCGCATTCCCTGGGTGCGCGGTTGGTCATTCCTGCGGTTGAATATGTCGACCAAACATCGAGCAATGCAGATTCCAGCAATATTTCCAATATCATACTGGCATCACCTGATGTCGATCGTGAAGATTTTGAACGCGATATTGCCGAAGAAGTTTTGGCTGCGCGCCGCGTGAACAATGATCGGCACGTGACCGTCTACGCCTCGCTCAACGACCGTGCGCTTGCCGTTTCACGGGCGGTGCATGGCTATCCGCGATTGGGATCACCTTATTGTTTCAACCCGTTTGAGGCTGCAGCGCTCAAGGCCAAGGGCTTGCCGCAACGCTGTTTTGCAACCAAGACGAAATATCAAACCGAGCCGGCCAAGACAGGGTTCACGATCATCGACACGACCGACGTGTCGGGCGGCGGCGCTGGCCATAGCGACTATTTACGCAGCCTTGCGGTTTGCAGGGATTTTGCCGCTGTTGTGAACGGCGCACGAACCACTGCCGACCGCATCGCAACGCCAAATGCACATGTCTTCACCTTACGCGCGCCCGTAAAGCCAGCCAAGGAAGAGGTCGCAGCGGTCTGCAAAAGATTGGCTGACTGATGGCCAGTGAATCCCCTCTTGAGCAATTCAAGCAGGTGTTAACAGGCACTGCGCGCGCGCTGGCGCATGAGCCCGAGGTGGAATTGGCCTTCACTGCTGACGCGCCGAGCCAGGCGGGGAAGAATTTCAAGGTGCCAATGCCAGGGCGCTTGCTGCCGCTGGATCAGGTTGCGGAAGCACGCGGATTTGCAGACAGTTTTGCGCTTCGGCTCAAGCACCACAACACAGCGCGCCACGCCGCCTTGCGTCCATCGGAAGTCATTGCAGGGGCGGCATTTGACGCCGTGGAAAACGCGCGGGTTGAGGCGCTTGGCTCGCGCAACATGGCAGGAATTGCAGCAAATCTTGGTCATGCGCTTGAGCTGAAATTGCGTACTGACCCGATAAGCCGTGCGCAGGCTGCAGACGAAGTGCCGATCTCAACCGCCTTGTCGCTTATCGTGCGTGAACGCCTAACAGGCTTGCCCGTGCCGGCCGGGGCAACGGCAGGCGTTGAAATGCTGCGTGGCTGGATTGAAGAAAATGCTGGAAGCGACCTCGACGCGCTTGCTTTAGCGCTGGATGACCAGACTGCCTTTGCGGCACTAACGCAGTCGATGCTGGCGCATCTCAATCTGACCGAAGGCGATGTTGATCCGTCCGATGCCGATGAAGGCGGCGACGATGCCGACGACGCCCAAGATCAGGACGGCGACAGCGATGATGATGGACAGGGCGAGGCTGGCCAAGCCGACGCCCGCGCAGAGCCGCAAGAAGGTGAAGGCGAGGAAACCGAGGCTGACTATGATGGCCAGGATATGGACGACCAGGACGGCGCTGAAGGCGAAATGGGCGACGACGGAATGCAACCGGTTACCCCGCAGCGCCGCAATTGGGACCATTTGCCGCAAAGTGACTATAAAATCTGGTCAACCAAATTTGACGAGACAATCACCGCAACCGAACTTGCTGACGAAGAAGAACTGAACCGACTGCGCGCTTATCTTGACCAGCAATTGTCCAACCTGCAATCGGTAGTTACAAAACTAGCCAATCGGTTGCAACGCCGCCTGATGGCGCAACAGAACCGCAGTTGGGATTTCGATCAGGAAGAAGGAATGTTGGATGCCGCGCGGCTCGCCCGTGTGGTCGTTTCGCCGGGAAGTTCGCTGTCGTACAAGATCGAACGCGAAACCGACTTCCGTGATACGGTCGTGACCTTACTCATCGACAACTCCGGCTCGATGCGTGGACGCCCGATCAGCATCGCCGCGATCAGCGCAGACATTTTGGCACGCACGCTCGAGCGCTGCGGCGTGAAGACAGAAATATTGGGCTTTACCACCCGCGCGTGGAAGGGTGGCCAGGCACGTGAAGACTGGCTTGCAACCGGACGGCAGCCAATGCCAGGGCGGCTGAACGACCTGCGTCACATCATCTATAAAAAGGCCGACGAACCATGGCGGCACGCCAAGCGCAACCTTGGCCTGATGATGCGCGAAGGACTGCTCAAGGAAAATATTGATGGCGAGGCTTTGCTTTGGGCGCACAACCGCCTGATCGCCCGAGCCGAGGATCGACGCATTCTGATGGTCATATCCGACGGTGCGCCAGTGGATGACAGCACCTTGTCGGTGAACCATGGCGGCTATCTGGAGCAACATTTGCGCAAAGTCATCGAGATGATCGAAACCCGCTCGCCAGTTCAACTGGTCGCAATTGGCATCGGCCATGACGTCACGCGTTATTACAAACGCGCGGTCACGATCATGGATGTCGAACAGCTTGGCGGGACAATGATCGAGCAGCTTGCCGGTTTGTTTGACGAGGAATAGGCTTGCCTTTGATATTCTCCCCAATATGAGTTAATCGGACGATTAAATTTGTTGGGGAAATATATATGAACGTCACCGAAGCCGTCGCCTCACGCCGCTCTGTCCGGCAGTTTCTGGATACGCCGGTTGAGCAATCGGTGCTGGAACGGGTGCTCACCAAGGCGCAGCGATCGCCTTCGGGCGGCAATACGCAGCCATGGAGCGCCGTGATCCTGACTGGACAACCGCTCGCCGACCTGACTGCAAAGGTCAAAGCCAAGTCCGCCACTGCGCCAATGGGCGAAGGCCCTGAATATGACATCTACCCCCAGGGACTTGAGGGTCGCTACGAAGAGCAACGGCGCGGCGTTGGCAAGGCGATGTTTGATGCCCTTGGTCTCGGGCGCCAGGACGGTGCTGGCCGCATTGCGCAAATGATGAAAAACTGGGACAGCTTTGGCGCGCCGGTGCAATTGTTCACCTACACGCGCAAATATATGGGGCCGCCGCAATGGTCCGACATGGGGATGTGGCTGCAAACGGTGATGCTGCTGCTCCGCGAAGAAGGCCTCGATAGCTGCGCGCAGGAGATCTGGGCGATGTATGGCACCTACATGCGTGAACTGCTCGATATCGATGATGACCACATCTTCTTCTGTGGCATGGCCATCGGCTATCGCGACCCGGACGCTGCGGTAAATAACTTCACGGTGCCGCGTGTAGATATTGATCAGGTCATCAGGTGGGAGGGATTTTAATCCTCCCCATCGACTTGCGACGGGGAGGTGGCGCGCCGCAGGCGTGACGGAAGGGTCAGCGACGGCAACGGCCTCTCCAGCATTCGCTTCGCGAACGGTCCCGCTCCCCATCGCAAGTCGATGGCGAGGATATGCGTGCCCTTGACCTTACATCCTGCCTAAGCCATCGGTTTCTTCAATGTCTGACCTAAAACTCTTCAACAGCCTTACACGGCAATTGGAAACCTTCGTACCCGTTCACGCTGGTGAAGCGCGGGTCTATACCTGCGGGCCAACAGTGTATAATTACCCGCATATCGGCAACATGCGCGCGTATGTCTTTGCCGACACGCTTGGCCGCGTGCTGAGTTACAAGGGATATAAGCTTACCCACGTCATCAACATTACTGACGTCGGCCATCTGACTGACGACGCCGATGCGGGCGAAGACAAGATGGAGAAAATGGCGGCGGAGAAAGCGCAATCCATCTGGGACATCGCCAAGCATTATACGCAAGCCTATTGGGACGACATCAAGGCGCTGAATATCCGTGAGCCAGCGGTATGGTCCATCGCCACCGATTACGTGCCGCAAATGATCACATTCGCGCAATCCATAGCCGACAAGCATTGCTACGAACTCGACAGCGGCCTCTATTTCGACACCTCCACAGTCGCCAATTATGGCGCATTGGCCCGCGCCAAGACCGAAGACGGTGAAGGCCGGATTGAGGAAGTCGAAGGCAAACGTCACGCCGCCGACTTCGCCATCTGGCGCAAGACCCCGGCTGGTGAAACGCGGCAGATGGAATGGGAAAGTCCATGGGGCAAAGGCGCGCCTGGCTGGCATCTCGAATGCTCGGTCATGTCCGAAGCTTTGCTTGGCCTGCCGTTCGACATCCACACCGGCGGCATCGACCACAGAGAAATTCACCACCCCAATGAAATCGCGCAAAACCAGGCTCGCTGCAATTCGGACGCGAGCGGCGCAAACATCTGGATGCACAATAACTTCCTGATCGAACGCACGGGCAAGATGTCCAAATCTTCGGGCGAATTCCTGCGCTTGCAATTGCTCATCGACAAAGGCTTCCACCCTCTCGCCTACCGCCTGATGTGCCTGCAAGCACATTACCGCAGCGAGCTGGAGTTTTCGTGGGAAGGTTTGCAGGCGGCGTTGGTGCGGTTAAAGCGGATGGTGATGAGCGTCTCAAACCTCAAGTCCCGTCATGCTGAACTTGTTTCAGCATCCTACTCAGCCAACTCGGATCGTAAGACCCTGAAACAAGTTCAGGGTGACGTAGCTTCGAGTATTTTGGGATCGCTTCAAGAGTTTGCAACGGCAATCGCCGACGACCTCAACACGGCGGTCGCGATCACGAGCCTAGAGACAATGGTCGGCCTCAAAAAGGTCGACGTCGCACACCAGCACAGAGCAATAGATGATATGGACAGCGTCCTTGGCCTCAACTTGCTAACCTTGGACCGCGCGGACCTGCGCATCCGCCCTAAAGCTACCGCCATAACCGAAGAAGAAATCGAAACCGCTCTCGACGCCCGCAAGGAAGCCCGCGCCGCCAAGGATTTCGTCCGTTCCGATGCAATCCGGGACGAACTGATTGCAAAGGGTGTCGAAGTCATGGACGGCGATCCACTCGGTTGGGACTGGAGACTAGACATATGACCAAAACGAAACTCGTGATGTCCGGACTTGTGCGTCCGCTCATCGAACCACGTCTGCCCGACTGGATCGAGCCGCAATTCTTCATGTCCAAGGAAGAGGCGCTGACGCTTGCGCCGCAGGCGGAAATTGGCTGGTTCGACATGTATGACAAGGGCGACATGGCCACTATCATCGGAGCTGCCACCAACATGAAATGGCTCAACAGCATATATGCCGGTGTCGATGGTATGCCTCTGGCGCAGTTAAAGACGCAAGGATGCGTCGTCACTAATGGCGCCGGCATCAACGCGATCACTATCGCCGAATATGTTGTGATGGGCATGCTGACCGTGGCAAAAAACTATCGCGAAGTCGTCCGCGCGCAGGAACGGCGTGAATGGCTGCTCGATTCGCCTGGCAAGGTTGAACTGTTCGGATCGAAAGCGCTGCTGCTTGGCTATGGCGCGATTGGAAAACTGATCGAAGAACGCCTCACACCCTTTGGCGTTGATGTGACTGTCGTACGCCGTTCGGTTGGGCCGAACACGCTGACGCCCGACCAATGGCGCGCGCAACTGGGGGAATTTGACTGGGTTATCCTTGCTGTGCCAGCGACCGCAGAAACCGATGGCATGATTGGGGCGGACGAACTTGCCGTGATGAAGCCAAGTGCAACGCTCATAAATAGTGCGCGCGGATCGGTCGTCGATCAGGATGCATTGGTAACTGCATTGCAGGCCAAACAAATTGCCGCCGCATTTCTTGACGTCACAACGCCAGAACCATTGCCTGCTGACCATATCTTGTGGACGCTCGACAACGCGCACATCACCATGCATTTGTCGGGTCGCGCGCAGGACAAGATGTTCCTGCGCTCGGCCACACGCTTCTTTGAAAATCTGGAGCGATACCGCAATGGCGCGCCGCTTGAGCCAATGGTGAACCTCGATCTGGGATATTGAACATGCCAAACCCTGCCGAAATCTGGCACAAAGTTGCCATGTCACGCGATGTGGATACCATAGCGGCGATCCTGCATGATGACTGCATTTTCGAAAGCCCGGTCGTCCACACGCCGCAACTGGGCAAGACGATCACCGCGAAATATCTTGCGGCGGCGGGGCACACTTTGGGCAATGCCGAATTCGCATATGTGGGTGAATGGAACCGCGAAAATAGCGCAATTCTGGAATTCCAGACCGTCATCGATGGCGTTGCCATTAACGGCGTTGATATGATCACCTGCGATGACGACGGACTTATCACCCATTTCAAAGTTATGGTCCGGCCATTGAAGGCAGTGAACATGCTGCACCAGAAAATGGGCGAAATGCTTCAGCAAATGGGCCGTTAAGCCAGTGTCCGCCACGCAGACGCCAAATCGGCGGCGCTTCTTTGTGCCGAAGCTCGCAGGCGGCAATCTCAACGACCGGCTGATTGCCTGCGTCGGCGCCGGGTTTGGGGTGTTCGCCGCTGCAGTTGCGGGGTTCGGCGTGCAGAATGTCTGGACCGCCCTGCCCTTCCTGATTGCGCCAATTGGGGCGTCGGCCGTGCTGGTATTTGCTGTTCCCGCCAGCCCGTTGGCGCAGCCATGGTCGGTGCTTGGCGGCAATGTCATTGCAGCGAGCGTCGGCGTCGCGGTGCTGCATCTCGTGCCAAACCTTGTCGCCGCCGTCGCGATTGCCGTTGCCAGTGCCATATTATTGATGTCGCTTATGCGCTGCCTCCACCCGCCGGGCGGAGCCGCAGCAATCACAACGATCGTAGGAGGACAGGCTATCATTGACGCCGGCTACTGGTTTCCGGTCACGATTGTCGCGGCCAATTCGGCTGCGTTGGTGGCCGCAGGCTGGCTTTTCCACAAGTTCAGCGGCCACAGCTATCCGCACCGCACTGCCCCGTCACAAACCCTGCCTTTAGGCCTGTTGCGCGCAGACATTGATCAGGCTGTCGAAGAGTCGCATGAAACTTTCGACATCGATCTGGCCGATCTTGAGGCGCTGCTGTTACGGGC
>JBBQPQ010000058.1:0-15478 GCA_038217195.1 Sphingomonadales bacterium
CATCAGTCACATCGGAGCAGATGAGCCCAGCAAAAGCCCCCTCATTATTGCTAGCATTAACCGAATTGCCTCGGGCATTGCTTGAAGCGGGCTCGCTACCGTGGGCAGCACCAGTGTTGTTGCAGGCAGCCAAGGGCGACGGCCATCCGGTTTTATTGCTGCCGGGGTTTATGGCAGGTGAGGGATCCATGAAGCCGCTTTACCGCTACCTGGAGAAGCTGGCATACGACCCATATCATTGGGAGTTGGGTCGAAATCTCGGGCCCCGCGCGGTCGGTGCCGATGGCGAAAAAATGGTTGATCGGCTTGAGGCTATTTATGCCAAGACTGGCCGCAAGGTTACAGTCATCGGTTGGTCACTTGGTGGCGCATTTGCGCGGCAACTGTCGCGCCGTCGTCCGGATATGGTCCGTCAGGTAATATCGCTTGGTTCGCCACTCACTGGCACGCCGCGCGCGACTAATGCGTGGCGGGCTTATCAGTATTTCACGGGACAGAAAATGGATGATCCCAAGCTTCAGGCACAGGTTCGTGAGGGCCATGATGTACCTCCGGTTCCCTCGACGGCAGTCTTTTCAAAGAATGATGGGATCGTAGCGTGGCAAACTTCACGCGAACCGAAGTCCGAAACCACGGACAATATTGAAGTTCGCGGGAGCCATTGCGGGTTAGGCGCTAATCCAGCTGTGATGTGGGCAATAGCCGACCGGTTGGCTATGCCGGAAGATAATTGGAAGCCATTCGAGCGAAGCGGTGCACGGGCGTTGATCTACCCCTCATCGGGGCATTAAATTTAGGTCATTCCAGCTCGGGCTGTTCAATCGGCTAGGCTTTGGATGTGGAGCCACGACATTGGCATCGCAAGTGCGAACCAGTGTTGCCCATATCGCTAGAACAAATCAGGATTTGCCCTTTTTAGCAGTGGCCTTTTTAGATTTGGGCACGGGGCCTTGCATGTCGGCAGCAAGCAGCTCGTCGAAAGCTTCCTGTAAAGCTGCAGCATAAGCCGCGGGGTCAGGCACCATGTCCCGGTCTGCGGTAAATGAAATAGCAATTTCGGTTCCGTAACTGTAAATCGCATTTATCATTCCCATGCCGTCGAACACGGGCCCGGTACCCATCATCCGGACCATCTTTGCGCCCGCGAAATAGAGCGGCACACGAGGCCCGGGAACATTGGTTGCCACAACGTTGAACACCGGCGAGTGGAGATTCGATACCCCAAGTCGTGTGTATAAACGTGCAGCCAATCCGGCAAGAGCGGCGGGCATGAACTGACTGTAATCGGTTAATGTGCGCGCACCGACGGCATTCGTCATCGCTTTGGAATTCTGCGTTTCTTTATGTATGAAGCGCAGCCGCTCAGCCGGGTTTTCAATATGGGTACCAAGCGGAACAACCATTGCCGACACCAGATTGCCTAAGGCATCTTTCTCGCCTTCGGCACGCACCGATATCGGGGCCATTGCGGACAGGGTTTGATCGGGCAGATCATCATGCTTCTGCAAATATTTGCGCAGTCCACCGCCAATAATGGTAAGAATAACGTCGTTTACCGTCGCCCCTTCAAGCCGGTCTTTGATGGCGCGAATATCCGATAGCTGGAACACCACCCCGTCCCACACCCGGTGAGATGACACCTTACCATTTAGCTTGGTTTGTGGCGCCATCTTGGCGTTCTTTAACGAAATATCGCCCCCGGCGATCTCTTTACCCAGCCGGGCGACCCCAGGAACAGTGTTTGCCAACGTTTTTGCAAATCGCACGGGTTGTTTGACTGAATTCAGCCAGGTCCGGAATAACATTTCGCCAATCGCAGGGTCGGCCTCCGGCTTCCACTCCGATGTAACATTTGCTTCGACAGCCTTTGGTTCGATGTCATGCACTGCTGCACTCAGTTCCACGCCTGACATGCCATCGATTGCGGCGTGGTGCACCTTTGCCATCAACGCAAAGCTGCCCTTTGGAATGCCAGGGATGTTGTCTAACCCCTCGATGATATTGAATTCCCACAACGGTCTGCTGAGGTCCATTGGTCGCGCCTGCAGCCGTGCGACCTGAATGCACAATTGCCGCCAATCGCCTGGCTGCGGCAACGCCAGATGGCGGATGTGATATTCGATATCGAAATTGGCATCTTCGACCCAGTAAGGATGATCGAGATCGAATGGCACGCGCACCAGTTTTTGACGGAAGCTTCGCGCTTTGTCCAAACGGCTTTCCACATGGCGAAGAATATCCTTGAACCGAACAAAGCCGCCAGGAGCTGTGGAAGGATCATAAATCCCGACTGAACCGATGTGCATCGGTGTGGCCGGCGTTTCCAGATATACGAAACTTGCGTCCTGCCCGCTTAATTGCTCCATTAACACTCCCCTTTATCATCAAGAGAATAACGCGATACAGCAGACATTGCGAGTCCTATGCTTTGCATGGTCGATACGTGATCAATTGCCCGCCCGCGGTGCAACGGTTATGCGCATGCGACCTTCCGTCTCGGTATAGAAGCGGCTCCACCCACGATCTCGCTAAACCACATATTGCGACGAAGGGCGCATCTGAGAATGTTGGCTGACAAGCCGCAGACCCAGATAAAAGCATTTTTTGTGGAAATTGAATGGCCCTTAGGTTTTAAATTGCAGATCGAATTATGAGTTGACCTGCCGTGATGATTTGACCACCTGAATGCATATTATGGCGAGCTTTGGAGCGGATAGCTAAATGGAAATATCGAGCAACATAACGGCCGTCCGCCAATCGTTTGTAACGCATCTCGAATGTTCGATTTCAGGCGAGCATTATCCCGCCGATCACATTCATGGTTTATCACGTGCGGGCCGCCCACTTCTGGTCCGTTACGATATTGCTGCTATTAGCAAACATTTATCAAAGACCGAACTGGAGGGGCGTGGAAACGATCTTTGGCGCTGGAGGGAACTGCTTCCCGTTAGAAACGCGGATGATATCGTAAGCCTGGGCGAGATTGAAACGCCGTTAGTGCCTATCCCAAAATCGGGCGGCTCCAATGTGTTGGTTAAAGATGAAGGTCGACTACCGACAGGCTCGTTCAAAGCGCGGGGACTGGTCATGGCGGTGTCGATGGCCAAAGCATTTGGTATTAAACGTATCGCAATGCCAACCAATGGCAATGCCGGAGCCGCTTTGGCCGCTTACGCGACACGATGCGGGATAGAAACAATTGTTCTTTGTCCCGAAGATACACCTGAGATCAACGTGCGCGAAATTGCCTTGCAGGGTGGACGGGTCTGGCGCGTAAACGGCTTGATTGACGAATGCGGAGCAATTGTTGCCCAAGGCGCAGCCGCGGGTCACTGGTTTGACTTCTCAACTTTGAAAGAACCTTATCGAATTGAAGGCAAAAAAACGATGGGTCTGGAGCTCGCAGCCCAGCTGGGTTGGAAATTGCCCAATGCGATCTTCTATCCCACGGGGGGCGGCACTGGCCTTATCGGTATGTGGAAGGCCTTTGACGAACTCGAACAATTGGGCTGGATAGGTCCGGAACGTCCGAAAATGTTTGCTGTTCAGGCAACTGGCTGCGCGCCGATCGTGAAAGCATTTGACGAAGGCAAGGAACACGCAGAGCGCTGGGAAAACGCCCACACCGTGGCGGCGGGTATCCGTGTCCCCAAAGCAGTTGGCGATTTCCTGATATTGCGTGCTGTGCGGGAAAGCGGTGGCAGGGCAATGGCTGTAGAAGACGAAAAAATCCAACATGCAGTTTTGCAGACGGCGAAACTGGATGGTTTGCTGTTGTGTCCCGAAGGCGGAGCAACGCTTGCTGCTTATCATGATGCCCTCTCCAGCGGTCTGGTGTCAGCAACGGATCAGACAATATTGTTTAATTGTTCAACCGGATTGAAATATCCGATGCCCGCAGCGCCGCAGTGGCTGGACCGGAACGAACCGATCCAATTTGAGAGTCTTTGATTTTCGCAGATCGCATGGCCGCTCGGCGCGTGCAATTTTGACCGTTATCAAAGTCCTTCGCCGCCCACCTAAGGCAGTGACGATGCACATCCAATAAATGATTTGATTGCTGCCAGCGCCTCGGGCTCGTCCAGCATTCGGGCGTGTCCGAAGCTGTCAATTGTAACAGACTGCATAACTGGGTGGATCTGCCCCAGTCGTTGCAGCGTATCGCAATATTAAGCGACGTCACGATCGCTTGCAAAATGATTGTGGTGGAGGAAAGCTGAAGTATTGGTCCTTCTGATTGACCTTCAGCACGGACAATAAATAGCTAACGAGCTTTGTATCCGGCGCCTTGAGATACCAAGCATCATGTTAATATTGCGCAGTGAGGCCTTGTAGGCTGAAACCAATCTGCGAGCATTGAAGCCGACGCTGTTGATATAATTTAGCACCAATGCAATATTTATCTGTTGAAAGCACTGTAGCTGGCAGGATTTCGAATACCATATCCCTCGCAGAGCTTTTCTTGTTTAGCAGCGAAATGAATTTCAACAATTAACTCCACCTGCTTGCCGTAACGTTTAAAGCACGGACTGTCCCATCATGCGACAGGTTAATAATCTGTTAATTTTGTAGTTGTCCGACGAGGCAGGATATCTTACATTTATTACAAGAATGGGTGTTGTGCTCATCGACTTTGAAAGGACATATAATGAAAACCTGGACGGCATTGGGCGTAAGCCTCGCAATGTTGGTCGCATCGCCTGCCATGGCGGCGACGAACCTGATCGCTAACGGTAGCTTCGAATCCGGATTTACCGGTTGGACGGTTGGTCAAACGGGTGGTGGCACCGCCCCAGTTGTTATTCCTTATGGCTCGGCAACACCATATCCCGGCGGTGCGTTTGGTGAGGCCATTCTTCCCAATGCTGTCGCGACTTTGAGCCCTGATCCTGTTGGAACATCAGTGGCATATTTTTCGTCCGATACAGCGAACCCGCACAGCCTTTCGCAGTTGGTTAATCTCGTAGCAGGGATCACGTACAACATAGGATTCGACTACTACGCGCCGCAAAATGGCATCAGCAACCCAAATGATGCGACGCTTTCATTTAACATTGGCGGCGTTCCTGTCGGAACGACGTTGACCGCAGGTCAACCATCGGGAACACCGGGGCAAACCTGGATTAACTTTGGAACATCTTTTGTCGCAGGTTCATCGGGTGCTACACCCCTAGAACTGCAGTTCAAGGGTCTTGGTGTAACGGCTGCCGACTTTGCGATTGATCGGGTATATGTGACGGCCGCTGTTCCAGAGCCCTCCACTTGGGCGCTTATGCTGCTTGGCTTTGGTGCTGTCGGCGGTGCAATGCGCATGAAGCGTCGTAAGACAAATGCGGCTGTGTCTTTCGCGTAATTTCGGCCCTACCATTTACGAAAAGCCGTCGATCGAAAGTTCGGCGGCTTTTTTAGTTCTACGTCCCAAAAACGGAGTAAATAGCGCCAATTGCGACGCAGGTTTTATTATGTCATATTAATATGGTTGCATCATATAAATTCGGGGGGATTTTCGATGCCTTATAAATATGGTCATTACTATGTTGGCGTGGTTCTCGCTGTCATCTTCGCTGGTTTTTGGGCGAGCTACTTTCGCATAATTGGCGGAGTGCCATTCGCCTTTCATGTCCATGCGTTTTCAGCCACAAGTTGGTTGCTTCTGCTGATTTTACAAAGCCTTGCAATTCAACACCGTCATAATGCCTTTCACAAGCTGGCTGGATTGGCGAGTTTCGCCCTTTTCCCGCTGCTTATCGCTGGCTTTGTCATGATCATTAACGTTTCCGCCGCGCGATACAATGGGCAAGAAAACCCGTTCATTATGATTTTGGGACCATCTTTCGGCATCGGCATGATCATCGCTATTGCAGCGTATCTGACACTTTTCTATCAAGCGTTGCGGCACAGAAGAAATATCCGGCTGCATGCGGGTTATATGCTGGCGACTCCTTTGATCCTGTTCGAGTCACCATTCAGCCGGCTGATGGAACAGGCATTTCCGTGGATGAATTTTATCGGCAGTCAAGGACCAATGGCCGTGCTTGACACCATCGTAATCAGTGACGGTTTGGCAATCCTGTTTGCAATGACACTCTATTTTATGGACCGCAAGTACGGCGTGCCGTGGCTGATCGCCTCTGTGTTTATGGCGACACAAGCCCTCGTCATGTGGTTTGCACCTTCCATCCATATCCTAAATACCCTGTTTCAATTGTACGCGGCGCTTCTTCCTGAACTCACCGTCTTAATTGGTGTAATAGCTGGCATGTTGGCCGGTTATTTTGGGTGGCAGCACGGGAAATACGGAACGAAGTTACCAGTGCAAACAAGTCCGGTTTAAACTTGGTGAACTGCACGCGAACCCACGCAGTTGATTTACGTTATGGCCTTCCCGTTGGAAGCGGTTTCAAAGTAGGCCAAATTGCCGGATTCAATTGATACTTCTTTGTTCGCGCCCCAGCGCACGCCGCGCTTGATCCCGGCGCGGCGGCGGGGCAGTGTTGATCCAAGGTATGATTGAGCGAGGGCATGATGGCAAATCGTATGGTATCTGTAGCGGCACTGCTTGCGGTACTTTTGGGACTACCCGCTGCGGCTGCGGCTGCGCCCATGGCAATGAGCGAGACCGAAGCACAGGAGCCGTCGCTGCCTCCAATATTGAAACCCCGCGAAAGAGCAATGACCGAAAATCGCATTCTGGCCGAGCGGCTTGATGCGATCATCCCCGCGATAATGCGCGAACAGGGCATCGATTTATGGTTGCTAGTCGCCCGTGAGTATTTTGAAGAGCCGGTGGTCGCTTCGATGCTTGACGCAGAGAATATACACGCACGGCGCCGCACTATCCTGATCTTCCACGATCCGGGGGATGGGAAACCGATGGAGCGGCTAACCGTTAGCCGCTATGGGCTTGGAGGATTGTTCGCGCCCGCCTGGGACCCGGGTAAGCAGCCTGATCAGTGGCAGGCGGTCGCAGACATCATTGCCGCGCGCGATCCAGCCAAAATTGCGATCAACACTTCCCATCTCTATCAGTTCGCCGACGGCATGACGCTCAGTCAGTATAGCAAGTTCGTTTCAGCGCTGGCGACCCCTTTGCGCCAGCGGATTGTCAGCGGCGAATCCCTAGCAATTCGTTGGCTCGAGACTCGCTCTCCTTCCGAGATGGAACGGTACCCCGCAATCGTACGGACCGCTCATTCGGTTATTGGCGAAGCGTTTTCGCGCGCAGTTATCACCCCCGGAGTGACCACAGCAGAGCAAGTGCAGTGGTGGTATCGCGACCGGCTGCTGCAGCTTGGTCTCGAACCATGGTTCCACCCTTCGGTCGCGATCCAGCGCAAAGGCGCGAAGGGCATGCTCGAAGGCGCAGAAGTGATCCAGCCGGGTGATCTGCTATGGACAGATTTCGGCATCACGTATCTCCGCCTTAATACCGATACGCAGCACCTCGCTTATGTGTTGAAGCCGGGCGAAAGCAAGGCGCCTGCTGGCCTTAGGCAGGGGCTGGCGAA
The DNA here is from genome assembly GCA_038217195.1 of Sphingomonadales bacterium. Lineage (GTDB taxonomy): Bacteria > Pseudomonadota > Alphaproteobacteria > Sphingomonadales > Sphingomonadaceae > Sphingorhabdus_B. The sequence goes on from JBBQPQ010000058.1 coordinate 7,509, forward strand.
CAGCAACCGTGTGCAGGATATACTCACCCGTCATTTCGCGGTCGGCCGCAGTGGGAATGCGGTGTTAGCGCTGTCCCGCACGGAAGCAGTGTCTGCGGGGCTCGATCCATCAATTTATACCCACCCGATTGGCTTGCATGGTCATGGTGCGGGACCGTCCATCGGCTTCTGGGACAACCAGAACGCAGATCCACGCGGCAGCGGGGCGATCAACTCCAATACGGCGTGGTCAATCGAACTTACATCTTATGCTGCTGTGCCTGAATGGGGCGGCCAGCGAGTAAATTTTCGGACTGAAGAGAACGCATATTTTGATGGCACAAGCGTTCGCTACATCGATGGACGCCAAACCGATATCACCCTGATCCCCTCAGGGCAGTAATTTCTCCCCAGCGTGCCCGCGGCCGAAATTGCTCGCCGCTACAGATCATAACCCCAAAGCACCACCCACAGCAGACCCACGCGGGCCATGACAACTCAAGTGTTAGTGCCATTCATTAGTCCATCATGCGCGTGCAAAATACTAAGCGGCCAAAGCTTGTCGCACCCAAGCGACAATAGCAGGAGTTGGCATTGCTCCAGATTGTCGGGCGACCTCACGGCCCTTGGAAAACAAAATCAGGGTCGGGATCGAACGGATGCCGTATTGTGCAAAAATGGACTGTTCGGCCTCGGTATCCAATTTTCCTAGTCGCACTGTGGGTTCGAGTTGACTGGCGGCGGCAGTGAAGGCGGGAGCCATTTGCAGGCAAGGACCGCACCAGGACGCCCAGAAATCAACAACCAGCGGGATGTCGCTTTTTGCGGCATGCGCCTCGAAATTGGCTGTGGTGAGAACTACGGGCTGTTTCAGGAATAACATTGAACGACATCGACCGCACTTGCCGCCTGCGCTAAGCTTATCCTTCGGAACCCGGTTTGCGGTCGCGCAAGATGGGCAAATGATAATTATTGATTCCGAAATAGCCATCAGTTCACCTCTTCCTGCCCAAATACCATAATACCAATCGGGTTGTTTCAATTTTAAAGCGACCCATGGCGCACGTCGGCGTTTTGCGCGCTGCTGCCACCAAGTTTGCCGGGGCCAGACCATCTGCCTGCAGATTAAACATGTGGACGAATTTGGGTTTCATGACATTGCCGCCAACAACGAACCGAGCGGTACTGTCGCAAATGTCGTGAAACTGTCAGCAAGGGCGTAAGGCATCAGCAGCGTTCGGTTATGAACCAATGCGCCGCAGCTGTAAGCAATATTGGGAACATAGCCAAAACGCTGCTCGGGACTTGGACGCAATAACGGCCAGGTTGTGCGTCCTAGCAGCTTGCTTGGATCATCGCGGTCGAGCAGGCAGGCCCCAAGACAATAATTGCGGAAAGCGCCAACCCCGTGTGTCAATACCAGCCAGCCCTCCTCAATCTCGATCGGCGATCCACTGTTGCCCAGCTGGACGAATTCCCAAGGCCAGCGCGGCGTTATGATCGTGCGTCCGTCCTCCCAACGGTTTAGGTCATCCGACATAAGCAGCCAGATGGTTTCATGATCCTGGCGACCGAGCATCGCATAATGACCGTCAATCTTGCGCGGGAACAGTGCCATTCCCTTGTTGGAAGTTGCAGTGCCGTGCAGCGCGCGCATTTCAAAAGTCGCAAAGTCAGTTGTGCTCAGCATTTCCTGGTGGATGTTTTGCCCACTGAACGCCGTGAACGTCCCGTAATAGGTAACCGTGCCATCATCGTCGGTAAATCTCACGAGCCGGACATCTTCGATGCCGTGGCGCTGACTTGGCGTGATCGGGAAAATCACCACCTCGGACAGGTCATGGCTCTCTTCGCAAAATAGCCTCACACCGGGATTGTCTGGGTCGGTATTGGGGAAGAATTCGATCCGCGGCGTGATCGCGCGCGCACTTGGCGAGTCAATGACAACGCTTCCGTCGTGCAACCACAGCCCGGTGCGGAACGTCACCGACGAAAGATGGCCTTCTCCGACACTACGCAGTGAAAGGACAAACCGCAGTGCACCCGATGCAACGCCCGATTGGTTGGGATGAATAACGATGCTTGGGTTGAACAAGGCTGCCGCCTCAAACGCGTATTCCTCGCTGAAGTAAGCGCCGATCAACAAGCTCTGGTCATGCGTTACAGTGCATTTGCACATGATGATACCATTGACCGCCTGAAACCGCCGGACGAGTATCGTTTCGACGTCACGGTAACGGCCAGCCAGACTCGCCAAAACGCGCGCGAGTTCGGTTTTGAGGTCGGCTTCGCTTAACGCCAGCACACGGTCAGCAATCCGTTGTGCACGGGGGCGATCCTTGGTGGCATATCCAGGCGTGTCTTCGGCGGGAACGAATGGCTTGATCACCACACGCGACGGATCGGGCCGAAGCAGGATCGGCAGGTGCGTCATGATGTCGTCAGTTGGTAGCGTCACGCTTGGACGCTTTCAAACCGGTTCACGAGCGGCTTCATCGCTTCAAGCAGCAGCAGCAAAACCCCGCCGAGCGTTGCCGCAATTGCGAAGTGATACCATTGCGGCGATCCGAATTTGAGCAAGGACCGCAAGACTGGGATAATCATTATCAACACGGAGACACCGACAACCGCGCCAAGCACATAGCGCAGCGCCACATTCCTGCGCGTAAACGCCGCAGCAAGCGAGGTACCGAAAGAGCGGTTGACGAGGATCAACGCGAGGATCGCCATGATCAGCGCGACAAAAGTCAGCGCGCGTGTGTCAACCGCCGATAGGCCCTGCAGTGTCGCAGTCAGATAAACGGCAGCAAGCAATGCAAAAGCAACCGCCCCCTGAAAAACGCTCCAGCCAATCATGGCCAGAGAAAACAGCGATGCCTCGGGGTCACGCGGCTTGCGCTTCATCCCGTTGGCTTCGCCTTCCTCGGCTTCAAACACCAACGCGCAAACCGGATCGATGATCATCTCAATCAGCGCGATATGGATCGGACCGAACAGCAGCGGAAGCCCGAACAGCAAGGGCATCAGGGCCAGTCCGGCAAGCGGAACGTGCACCGCGAAGATAAAGGCCATAGCCTTGCGAATATTGTCATAAATGCGGCGACCAAGCGCGATGGATTTCACGATTGAGCCGAAATCATCGTCGAGCAAAACAATTGCGGACGCCTCACGCGCGACATCAGTGCCCCTGTCGCCCATTGCGATACCGATATGCGCCGCCTTGAGCGATGGCGCGTCATTGACGCCGTCACCCGTCATCGCAACGACCTCGCCAGCAGCTTTGTAAGCCTCGACAATTCGCAGCTTTTGTTCCGGCATAATTCGCGCGAAGACCGACACATTGGGAAGCCGCTTGGAGAGCGCGGTATCATCAAGTGCTTCAAGTTCCGGGCCAGTGATGATGTCGCCATCGGCAAGCCCCGCGCTCGTCGCAATTGCCCTTGCAGTGGCGGCATAATCACCCGTGATCATAACTACTTTAACTCCCGCCCCGCGGCACTGCTTGACCGCATCGGGCACGCTGGCTCGTAACGGATCGGCAAGGCCGATAAGGCCAGTGAGCGTGAATCTATATTGGCTTTGTGTCTTCGCCCATTTTGAATTCGGTGCTTTGGCAGTGGCAACGCCCAGCACGCGGATTCCCTTTGCGGCCATGGCGTCAACGGCATCCGTCATCTTTTTCAAACCTGCCGCTGACAGGTTGCACAGCGCAGCAATCGCTTCCGGTGCACCTTTAGCCGCTATCATGAAATCGTCGCCCTGTTTCCAGATATTGGGTTTCCAGATATTTGACATCGCGAGCAAATCTGGGCGTAGTCCATAACTATGTACGAGCGCGCTTGCGGGTAAATCGTTTAACCCCGCCGCATGGATGGCGATTTCCATGGGATCGACCGGGATGACGGCACTTGCCAGAATGCTGGTTGTCATCAGATCACCAAAGGCATTCGGGATATTGGCGGGATCGCCAATATCGGCAGCCTTGCCCGATACTAGCCACGCAGCCGCTATAGCCATTCGATTTTCGGTAAGTGTACCGGTCTTGTCCGTGCAAAGAACCGTTGCAGAGCCCAGTGTTTCAATCGCCGAGGCGCGCCTCGTGAGCACACCCACCCGCCCGATGCGGGACGCGCCCATAGCGAGGAAGATTGTGAGTACCACTGGAAACTCTTCGGGCAGCATCGCCATCCCTATCGCAATCCCGGCAAGCAGGGCATCTATCCAGCCGCCGCGTGTCAGGCCGTAAAGCAGCACCACCGCCAGCGCGATGATGCCGCCGCCAATCGCGAATAGCCTTACAATCCGTGTGGTTTCGGCTCTGAGGCGGGGTGCTTCTGGCGTCATTGTTGCGAGCGTCGTCCCGATCTTGCCAATCTCGGTGCGCGCGCCGGTCGCGATCGTATGCGCGATCCCCGTTCCACGCGAGACGAGCGACCCTGAATAGACAAAGGGCTGATCCTCGCCGCCTGCACGCTGCGGGCTTATCCGTTCATCTGCCCCCTGCGCCAACTTGCGCACCGGCAGCGACTCCCCGGTCAGTAGCGACTCATCGACTTGCAGGTCCGTTGCTTCGATCAGCCGTGCATCGGCAGCGATGCGGTCGCCCTGCTCCAGCACAAGGATGTCTCCGTTCACTACATCACGTCCGGCAATGCGAATCCGGTGGCCATCCCGAATGACGAGCGCGCGCGGGGCCGACAGATCTCGTAGTGCCTCCAGCACATTTTCTGTGCGCGTCTCCTGCACCACTGTGAGCACTATTGAGAACGTGGCGAAGCCCAGCAGTATGAGCGCCTCGGTCAGATTGCCGAGTAATAAATACAACGCACCGCCGCCAAGCAACAACGCGAGCATCGGCTCGCGCGCCACTTCCCCTGCAATCTTTAATAATGACCGCTTGCCTGTGCGGGGCAGTTCGTTTGGCCCGTCGGCGGCAAGGCGATTTCGTGTGTCTGCCGATGAGAGTCCGGCTTGAGCAAATACTTTGGTCACACCGCTGCCTTTAGTTGGTATGCCGGCAGCCCGCCTGCTTCCGCATTGTCATGCTTGGCAGCGTGGTTCCGGCTGTTTCGGCCGCGAACGTTCAGAAAGGGAAGAAGGCAGGTAATGAAAGTATTAGGAAGACTTTTCATTCGCTACAAAAGGCACCCTAGTCACTCCCGCTGAAGTCATTTTTGGCTAAAGTTTCGGCGCAGATTGCCAATCTGGTCGACTGGCAATTTGCGCGAGATAGTGCTCAACGACAGCGCACATCGCTGCGATCAATGGCGCGGCCAGCGGCGCCCCCGGCGACTGCGCCAAGAATTGTCCCTAAAGTATCGGACCTACCAGGCGCGATAATGTTGCCGAGGACACCGCCGGCTATAGCTCCAACAATCAGCCCCGTGGTTCCGTCTGATCGCCTGCAATAATATTGGCCATTTTCGCCGCGGTAAACCCGGTCATTGTCATTAAGACGACGCTCGCGATAGCGGCGGTCGTCGCGGTAATAACGGTCGGCATAATAGCCATTATATGCGGGGTCGGGGCGATTGTAATCGTAACTACCATAGCGGCTATAAGATGTACGATCATAATAGCCGTGACCGCCATCGTCATATCCATTACCGTAAGTAGCACAACCGCCTGTCAGGGCAGTGGCGGCAATCAGAGTTGTCAGAATTGTATTGTTCATCTTGGTTCTCCGTTGGATAGTCCAGATGACAAAGGCGAATTGAGGCGTCAGCATGCGGACGGGTGCATTCTGAAAGTTAACCTGAACGCGCTTGCAATGTTCCCTTATCCCCCGCTTTCTCACGAAGAACATCGAACCGCAGAGCAATAATCGCATGCGTTAGTCGGAACACATCGTCGATCCGTGCTTGCCGAGGCACCGTTGCCGTCCTCGGGTTCAGCAAGCCCTGACCAGCAACTTGCACAGCCAATGTCCGCCTTCCACCATACTCTGCTTTCGGATTGCTTATTGAACCAGCGGCCGCTTCAGAGGCCATCGAAGCTTGACCTAAACGACCGCAATGTTTGCAGAAACCGCCTTCAAGTTTCTCCGGCCGAACTGCTGCATTGCCCCGTTTGCAGTCATAAAACAGACAGTCGGCTCTTGGCTAACATTTCCGCAAAACCGGTCGGTCCGCTAACGGCCCAGTTTCGGTCGTGGCCTAATGTCGCGTTTGGAGAAATCCTTCCGCAAGCTCCAATGTCCTAAAAGTCTCGAAATCAGACTTTGCGTAAACGCAATTAACCTCAGAAATGAGACGTAGCTGCCTCGTGCAAAACTGTATCCTGAACGGTGTCATTGACTGTGGCGTACGCATCGCTAAAGACAGTGAGACGAACCGGAAAATGACCGATTACTGCGGCTTTTTGTGTTTTGGCGAATTACAAATATGTTCGGTTGGGAATCCTGTCGTCCCGACCAATTTTCCGAAAATATTGTTGCCAAAGGCCCTCTACGCCGCGCTCAGCGCACGACAGCACATTTTACTTTCTTACAAATAGCCCATTTGGTTATAACTGTGATTGAAAGCGAGGTGGGTTGGCGATGAGTGCTATTGACCTGATGATTGATGACGTGATTGCGCGTGAGGGCGACTTTGTAGACCATCCGGCGGACAAAGGCGGACCAACCCGATGGGGTATTAGCGAGTCAGTCGCCCGATGTTTCGGATACATGGACGAAATGAAACAGCTTCCGCGTGACGTCGCTAGGGTCGTTTACAAGCAGCAATATTGGTATGCGCCCGGCTTCGATGAAGTTGCGCGGCTCGCACCGAAACTCGCGGTTGAATTGTTCGATACAGGCGTAAACATGGGAACCGCAACGGCCGTCGGGTTTCTGCAACGTGCGCTGAATGCCTTGAATCGCAATGGCACAGATTACAGCGACATTGCGGTTGATCGCATGATTGGTAAGGCCACGCTCCAGGCACTGTCTTCATTTTGTCGTCGCCGCGGGGCGCCAGCCGAAGCGGTACTGACAAAAGCAATCGATGCACTGCAGGGCGCGCATTATGTACGCCTTGCCGAGGCGAGGCCATCACAGGAAGCGTTTTTGTATGGTTGGCTCGCGAACCGTATTGGATAATGAATTGGAAAGGACATCAGATGTCAATTATTGAAGGAATCATAGGTCAGATAGCAGGCCTGATCGACAAGATCATCCCCGATCCCAAAGCACGCGATGCTGCAAAGCTGGAGCTGCTGAAGCTCCAGAACAGCCAGGATTTAGACATTTTGCGAAACCAGCTGTCGGCTGTCCTGGCAGAGGCGCAATCGGCGGATCCATGGACGAGCCGAGCCCGGCCAAGCTTTCTCTATGTCATGTACACCATGTTGTTATGGGCGATCCCCATGGGCTTGATTGCTGCCATCCGTCCGGAAGCAGCCGCAAACATCGCAAATGGCATGAACGCCTATCTGACGGGATTGCCGGAGCCACTCTATGCGCTCTTTGGCACGGGTTATCTCGGCTATACGGTGGCCCGCCAATGGGGCATTTCGCGCGGCACAGAAAAATAGTTGCGTAAAACCGTCTTCATCCGGTAGTCGTAAAGACCCCGCTAGGGTTTACATGGGACTCAGGAGAATCAAGATGAAGAAATTAGTCGCAACTGTTGCTGCTCTCGCATTCGCCGCATCGCTTACCGCTTGCGGAAAAGAAGGCGATAAGGCAGCCGAAGAAACCGCAGAAGCAGCAGACGCCACAGGCAATGCTATGGAAGCTGGCGCCGACAATGCGATGACAGCTGCTGAAGGCGCTGCCGATGCGACTGCGGACGCAGCTGGCAAGGCCGCTGATGCCACCGGTGACGCAGCAGCCGACGCAACTGCCAAGACTGGCGCCGCTGTTGAAGAAGCTGGCAAGGACATGAAGAACGCCGCCAGCTAAAGCCATTTAGCGTATAGAAATAGCCCGCCCTGCCCCGTGCAGCGGCGGGCTTTTTCATGCGCGTCGTGCGTCGTTACGATGATTTCGTAATAAATAATCCGGGTCG
>JBBQPQ010000059.1:0-15358 GCA_038217195.1 Sphingomonadales bacterium
ATAGCAGCAATATTGACACTCACGACCGGCTTCATTGCCATGCTGAGCGTAATTTACGGGCTGCTGTTTATGACTGGTTCGCTCATCACCGCATTTGATCCTCTCAGCACTGTCATCGCAATACAGTTCGTGCCAGTGCTCATTGCGGTGGCAGTAATTGCGATTTTTACGTGGCAACGAACGGGCAGCTATCGTCCTGGCGGACTGATGGCTGGAATTTTGGTCACCCTTTACGCAGTTGCGGGGACAGCTACCCAAATCTGAATCGATAAGTTTTTTGCAAATACGTTCGACGTTCTTGCTGATAAACGAGGTCCAGGACCGCATAGCGTCGCCCGGTGGAAACGGTAACGGCCATGTGAAGCAGGCCACGTTGGTTCTTCAAATATGGCTGGCCATGCATGTTGTGATGCGGACATGATTGTCAACATTTTGGAAAGGAGATCAAAAATCCTGCTCCCTGATCTTGCTTCAACTGGGTGAAGGTTCCGGATATCTGTGGCAGCAACGCCGTCACAATTTTCATGCCGAAACCATTAGAAGCGGTCCGCTCAAAATCAACCGGCAAGCCCTTACCGTTATCGCAAACCATTATATTGACGTCATCTTGATTTGACGAAACAGCTAATACAATTCTCTTCTCCGCTTGGTTATCGAATGCGTACTTGATTGAGTTCGTCAACAGCTCGCCAATAATTAGCGCTATCGGCACCGCCTGGTCCATATCGAGTTCGACGTCCTCTAGTTGCGAGAATTGCACGTCAATTTCGCCCGCGGTAGAAAAGGCGTTTACAGTAGCTATTGTAAAGTCCCGAATATAGCCGCCCAGCATAATAATGCTGTGCCCGCCTTCAGAATACAGACGGTGATGAAGCCCAGCCACAATGTCGATGCGCGCACATGCCTCTTTGAGACTTTGCTTGAGTTCCGCAGAATTGCTGGACAGTGATTGAAGCATCAATAACGAGGTCACGATTTGCAGGCTATTTTTGACGCGGTGGTTGACCTCATAAAGCAGCGCTTCTTTGGCCTTTGCCGCTTCTGCCAGCGCCAACTCGGACGCGTGGCGTGCAGTGTCATCATGTATCGTTAGCACTGCACCTATTTTTTGCCCACTATCCGAGTAAACCGGCTGTGCGTTACCCAACGCAAGCACTTCGCTCCCGTCTGGTCGACGTATCAACCAGCGTGCATCAATAACCGTCTCTTCCTTCAATACCGCGCGCGTTAAAGGTAAGGTTTCTGAAGGATGGGGCTCTCGATCAACTGTAAATAGACTATATGACTTAGCATAGTTTTGAGGCTCAATGTCCAGCTTCATAACGCCGTGCAGGTCTTTGGCCGCTTTGTTAACAAACAAGATGCGTCCACCGGCGTCGGTAATAATTATACCTTCTGCAAGCTGCGCCAACACCGCCTGCCGGTAGGACGTCAAATTCTGCATTGCATAGTTAATGGAACGAAGTTTTTCTTCCGCCTCCAGTTGTGCGGTAATGTCGGTATGGATCCCAATCCAACGAATAATTTGTCCGTTCTTATCCCTTGCAGGCTCCACCTTCGTTAAGAACGAGCGAAAAACGCCATCCGAGCCTTTAAGGCGCATAGTCGCTTCAAATGCTTCTCCCAAAGCAAACGACAGTTCCCACATTGCAAGTGTGGCAGGCAACTCGTCTTGGTCGTGAACGGATTGCCAGCCGCCGCTGGCCATTTTAACAGGCGTTGATCCGCAATATTCGTGCCATTTACGATTGAACCAGAAGATTGCTCCATTGGCGCTGGCTATCCAGCACGGGATTGGAATATTATTCGCCAGTATTTGAAGCTCATTGGTATCAGTTGCGATGTCCAAGATATGCCCCTTTGCATTTGACACAGACTTGTCAGCTAAATGTAAGCGTCGCAATTTCGGATAGCATAGCTATTTAGTCGGCTTCAACCTGTGAGCGATTACATCCTATCATTTCCGTAAACTCGCAACACTTACGCAATTCCTTACGCCACTTAAGGGAATCGACGGGAACTTCGTGCGTAAGTTCCTCAGAGAACTCACGATGCTTTTGATCGTAACTACCTAAAAAGGGCAGCCTGTGCGGAATTTATTAAACATGCTTGTGGCACGATCGTTAACAGTTAATCGCGATAAGCCAAGGGACTGGCATTAAACGCAAACGAAATTGGGCAACAAATGGATCACTACTACTTCGACTCCCGTGAGTTCGAGCGTGGGAACGTCGTTATCTTTGCCGACATTCGTATGCCGGGCGCCGGTCGCGATGCAGTTAAGGTTATTGATTTGTCTCAGTCCGGCTTTCGAATGGAATGCTTAGTTGACATCCCTAATGGCAAATTAACGTTTCTCAAGTTACCCGGATTTGCCCTACTGGAATGCCGTATAGTGTGGCGCACAAAGTGGTATTACGGTTTTGAATTCGTCAATCGCTTACACCCTGCCATCTATAACCATATTGTGAAACGATATCCGGGTATAACAAAACCGTCTCCGAAATGGGCTATGGCCGATTAGGTTGCGTCAACTTACGTACATCAACTGTCGAGGGGAGAGCTGACGCGGATAAACGCGCAGCCTTCTGAATTAGTCCACACTGGAGTGATTTGGAAAAGCGGGATGGACTATTCCATTCGACATCTTGATCGGTGATCACACGCTGCGCTTGCGACAATTATGTTCGAATTTCACCATCCACGAAGTCGCGATCGTCTAGCCTTTGATGCGGCTACCTCCGCTAGCCACCCTTAACTAACATTGCGACCTAAACTCTTTACCGTTTATGCGTATTCACTAGATGGCATGAAACCGTTGCAGTAAAACTCGCAATTTGCTTATGTGATAGCGCTATCTGCATTTGAAGCCTTGAAAAATCTGTAGGTAAACTTGTCGTTTTGTTTGAAAACGGAGACCGCAATGATGTCCAGCAATGATGCAATCTCTAAACACTACTCCGCGTTAAATTGGGCCCGTCTCACTTATGACACTATCTGCGACGGTGCTGCAACATTTCAGATCACAGACGACAAGGGTAACATTCGCGATGTTACCGCCGAAATCCGGGTTCAACAGCAGCATATCATTGAGATTCTCGAAGCTTTAAAAATGGAAGATCGTCGTCGATATCCCAGGACGTAGGGTTGGGCCGTTGCTTGCGGGTTAAAGTAACTGTTGGCTGATCCAGCAGCATAGGCGTTGGAACTATTGCCTAATGCTAATTGGAGTGAGCGGTGTGCTACCCACTCCAATTAGACTGACATGTTCGCAGTCGACCAGAATAACGAACATAGGATCAGATGATGTTCAGATCTAATCCGATCCACACAAAGAAATCTCTGTGCATGCTGATTTACGGAGTGCTTGGGCAAAGTTTTAGAGAAGTCAGCTAATTTAATTTGGCCAGCATTGGCGACTGCTCACTTCGCTTTTATGCCGCCCAGTGTATTTGAACCACCTGCAATGATCATCTCGAGCCTGCGCATGGCGTGATCGACATGGACTGCCACAGTGCCCAACTTGAGCCTGTCGAGTTCAGCTAACATCTGCTCCATGCGCATGCACAATTCGCGGTAGTCATCCTTTGGGTTCTGCATCACAGTTATCTCGTGTTAGATCACGTGAGCTTCAACGGCCGAAAATGTGAGATATTTAATCCAAGCCACTGTTTAGAATCGATACCTGTCGTGATGAGTGTCACGGCATCTCAAGCTGCGTTTTGAGCAATACACTGGAAACCTGAGAAATCCAGAACGGTCGTGGTGTGTCAATGCGCAGTTTCATGACAAGCAAGCCGGCATGCATTGCATTGGGCAGATTAATGGACGGCCAACTGTTAAACTGTGGCGGTTAAAGTCGCTAATTGCGGGCACGAAGGTAACAGGTTAAATCTGAATTTCTATTTTCAGTCACTTGCACTCTTGGAATAGCTTGTTCCTATGCAAGCTTGCATTGGACGAAGACTTTGGAGAATGATTATCCGATCATTAGAGGTCTTCCGAGACCTCAAATGTCAGGCCTGTAACTTTTCGGAGCATGTACCTTTATTCTACTGTTGAGGGAATCGACGAGAATTTCGCACGTAAGATGCTCAGAGAATTCTATGCCCAGCCGGCCTTTTTCAGACCATGCAACTATCCCGTTTACTTTTGTTTCACCACAGATGAGCCTGACTATTTCGAATACCTTCAAAGGCTCGGTGGCATCGAGCAGTGCTCCGTTTACGGAAACATCGCGCACGTAAACGCTTTGCGTTAAATTCGCGCTTTGGAGATCCCCCTTGAGAAAAGAGGGCATTCGTTTTGGACTTCTCTTTTGAGCGACTATTACGACCATTTTTATCCCTCAAGCTATACTGCTTCTTGATGTGAACGACCTTTTGAGGATGGAGCTTTAGATAAAGTAAACACTAAAGCCAAAGTTCGTTTCGCGATACAGAAGCTGCGCTCAGCCGACGGCCTCGACCGTGCTGCAGATTGACATATCCAGCATCCGGTCATCGCTTGACTTATTTGCGCGCCTTTACAGCAGGGCGCTTAATGCCATACACGGGTTCGAACCGGTTAAAGACGTGATAACCACTCGCGCCATTATATATTCCTTCAGCTTGGAACTGGCCGCTATTTTTGACTGTCAGAAGCGAGGGGTCAATAAACTCGTTAAATATTATCCCTGATCGGTATTCTTTCGACCAGGCTACGGTGCCCAAAATTGGTTCAAGGTTTTTGATCTTTATCACAACCTTTTCGCCTTCCTCCAATGCGGTTTGCAGTTCGATGCCCATGCCTCGCTCGGTTACGTTACGCAATATGGCATCGACATGGCGAATGCGGTCATTGGATATCTGGATTTTCATCAGCCGTTTAGCTCGATCATTGATCGAACGTTTTGCAAAATTGTCAGGAGTATCGGTGATGGCAATCATGCTACTGACCTCAATAAATGCGTTACACGTAGCGGACACGCAACGTCAGCTTTTCCTTTCGTCGCATCGTATAACCAATTCCTGCCATGCCAATCATCATTAGCATCCAGGCCGCAGGCTCAGGGACGGCACCAAAAGAAATGTTACCCGCGAAAGACGCATTTCCGCCAGTAGTCCCCGCAACGTTAAGAATGTTAGTGCCGCCAGCAATCATGCTTTGGTTTAACAAATTGCGAAACTCTGACGTTCCAGCGGCCAAGTTGTTGAAATTGATGCCGTTGAACGTCACTGTCGAGAAGTCGATGTTGGTCAATGGATTTGACGTTGCGATGGAAGAAATATCCATGCTCGTAATGTTAAAACCAGCAGGAGTGATAAACTCGAATGACCGCGTAAACGAGCAGGGTTGCGTTGCACCTTCCGCACACACAACTTCGTCGTCACCGTAGTTTCCGCTCGGACCGGTGAGGGTGAGGAAGGATGCAGCTTGAGCGCTGGACCCGAAAAGCGAGGCCGCAACAATTGCCGACGAGAGAAGAAGTTTAATGCGCATGATATGTCCTCGAGAACTGACTAGAGAGGCGGCTATCGTGGCAAGGAGCAATTCATACAATCGAGTTAACTATGATGTTTCAGGACAATGGCGCGGTGTATCGAATTGGCACGTCCGACCCATTAATCCTTACACATACGGGCCACGTTGTGCGTCAATGTGTGCTTCTTACAAAATTTGTTGAAAAAGTCCGGGTCTAGAATTTTGCTGCGCTCACGTGAAAAACTTGAATTCCGTAGTGTTTAGTTCCTGAATAAAAATTCCCACCGGAAACGATGTTTAGGAATAAACTTTCGCAAGCCTCCGACAGACCGACTTTTTCCACAGAATTAACAACAAAGCGGTCGGAAGGACGGACGATGGGTAACGCTCAAACCAGTCGTTCGATGGCTTTGCAACCAAACTGGATGAACGACTGCTTTCAAAGACCAATTTTTCCCAGCGAACGGCAGCTATGTTAGTGGGATCTGTCACTTCACACGTCTGGGCCAATGGTCTTTTTCATTTGGCTCACCTCTGTGCATTTAAAGGAAGTGTTGGAACAACTCCGTAGCTCAGTTCGTTCGTAGCTATCTGGAGAATATAGATGGTAGATGCGAACCGTAGCTTGACGACACTCACGAGAATAGGCTTCGCAGCCCGGGGCTTGCTATATCTGGTGATTGCATCATTGGTCCTGAGTACTGGCCGCGCCGAAGACCCGGCGGGAGCTTTAGAATATCTTGGGCAAGGCGGCGGCAAAATATTACTCATGGTGATGACACTCGGCTTATTAGCATACGGACTTTGGCGTTTTTCCGACGCTGTTTTAGACATTGAGCGGCATGGTGCTGACCGCGCCGCAATTTTTGGGCGGTTGGGAGCAGCCGCAAGTGGTATTGTTCATCTTATCCTTGCGTTCCAGGCAATGAAGCTCATGCAGGGCGCAAATACTAACGCAGAAAATAGCTCAGAAGATACCGCCCAATCAGTGTTGCTGTTTCCGGGAGGAAGTACCTTGCTCATTTTAGGTGGGTTGGCACTGTTTGCAGTCGGCGTGTTCCAGTTCGTCAAAGCAGCCAAGTTAAGCTATCTAAAGCACCTTGATACCCATATCTCCCAACAGCCTTGGGTAAAATGGACGGGCCGCTTAGGATACGCAGCCCGGGGCATTGTGTTTTTGATAACAGGCTTCTTTTTAATTAAAGCCGGACAAATCGAGCAAGCGAGCGAAGCTGGTGGCATGGCAGAGGCACTATCATGGCTCAATAGTCCATGGGATTTAATTGTCGCTGCTGGGCTCCTTGCATTTGGGATGTTCAGCCTAATTGAGGCGCGATACCGAATTTTGCACGATGTCCCAGTCGACAGCTTAGCTCAAAGGGTCCGCGCAAAATTGTAGCAACTTTGTTTTACGCGGTCGTCGGCAATGGCGTTTTTTGAAACATATATCAGACCTATTTTATGATGTTGTTATAACGCAGATCCAGTTTAACTGCCTGCAGTTCATCTGTACGAGCGCGCTTTGCTTCACCATTTTTACGCAGCAGAACACTGCGATTGTAATAACCACGCGCAGAATTGGGGGAAAATCGAACAGCTAGGTTGAGGTCGGCAATCGCGGCTGCGCTTTTGCCATGTCGGTCATAAACCAGCCCGCGATTAAGATATGCGGAGGGCAAATCAGGGGAGACTTTTATCGCTGCGTCAAACGCCGCAAGTGCCCCCTCTAGTTCTCCATTCCAAGCTCGTTGCAGTCCGTCAGACAGGTAATTTTCAACCTGATTGCGAACGGCCTTTGGGACCCTGTCGGCAAGCTTGCGACATCGGTCCAATCTTCTATCGGGGTCGTTCACTGTACAGGCATTCCAGTCACCGCGCTGAGTTGATCTGCTCCGGGACAAGCGCGAGCCGGTAACAATGAGAGAGCTTTCGTCGCGGGCATCGTCTTCGGATGAAGCGATAGCTGATTGCGAATTTCGCAAACTCTTTGCTTCGGCACCACCTTGAACAAGCATACTTGGGGAATCGAATTCGCCCATCGCAGATGGCGCAGGTGGCGCTGGCACCGCGGCGGGCATGACCGGTACAACTTGGACCACGTTAGCGGGCTCTGCTGCTTGAACGACCTTGTCTTGTTGGAGTGTCGGTTCGTCCAAGCTGACAGCAATCGCCTTTTGTGAAGGCGTAGATGTGGCCGGCTCCTCAGTTGTTTCTCTCGACCGCGATTGCCCAGCGGACGTCCCGTCGATTTTTGCCGGCGACAGCTGGTCGCTGGCCGACGGCGCGAATGGGACAGGCGATTGCAAAGCGAAAGGCACGCTGATCGTAACCGCTAACAGGGTAGCCGCTATCAGTGCCGTCTGCGGTCGACTTAGACTACCCCACCAGGTGGCTGCCTTTGTGCGCGGTTGCCGCGATGGGGGGTCGTTTCCGTCGAAGCGTGCAAGGGCTGCTGCAATCGCTGCATCGCGTTTCTTTGGCGCTGGTGGCGGCGAATTTGGGAGGATCGCCCTTATGTCGTCGTCGCCTGTCATGCGCGCACCCGGTCAGACCGCTTCTGGGGACGGGTTGTGTGACCTTTACGGCAATCCACATTAAAGAAAGCAGGCGTCTGCATTATCATGCCTTATACGCACAATTGCGCGGCGGTCGATACGGCAGCGCTATTCCAAAGCGCTGCCGTTCCATATTTTCGACATCGAAAGCCGATCCTGTACGCAATGCGTCCACTACTCCATCGAATTGGCGGTTTTTGCTGCGCGGATCAAACCAGCCAGTTCTGTGCGATAGCCGAAATCGTCTCGGCCGCGCGCACCAACCACGATTTTCAGCACATCGTCATACGTCATTGCGCCATTGTAGCGACCGCCACGCAGCAGCTCGCCAAACGACGCAACACCAACCGCAAAGCGCGCGTCCTGAGGCGCTTCATCGAACCTTGCAAATTCCACCGAGCGGTTGATCGGCGTCGAGATCAACTGGCTGGTGTCCGATTTGGGCAATTTGTAACGAATTTTCACAAACCCATATTCGCCAGCACGCGCTGCATCTGCAACCGGATGGGCTGGCTTGGAATATCGAAGATCGCCGATTGCACGCGGGCCGCCGACAGGGACGATTTCATATATTGCCGTGACCGATTGTCCTGACCCAACATCACCCGCGTCGATCTTGTCGTTATCGAAATCCTCGCGTTTCAGCATGCGCGTTTCATAGCCAAGGAGCCGATATTCGGCGACGGTTGCTGCATTGAACTCAACCTGGATTTTCACATCTTTAGCAATCGGGAAAAGCGTCGACGATGCCTCCTCAACGAGCGTTTTGCGTGCTTCGCCCAGCGTATCGATATAGGCTGCCGCGCCATTGCCGTTTTGAGCCAGCGTCTGCATCAATGCGTCGTTGTAATTCCCCATGCCGAAGCCAAGTACCGACAAAAAGATACCCTTGCTCCGCTCCCGCTCGATATATCCTTTAAGCTCGTTTTGGTCAGTTATTCCGACGTTGAAGTCGCCATCAGTTGCCAGAATGACGCGGTTTATGCCGCGAGTGTCCAAGTTGCGCGCGGCAAGTGCATAGGCCTGCCGAATACCTTCGGCGCCCGCGGTGCTGCCGCCAGCGCCAAGCTGGTTGAGTGCCGCAAGGATTTTTGCTCTCTGCCCCGCGGGCGTGGGCTCGAGCGCTGTGCCAGCACTGCCTGCATAAGTGACGATAGACACGCTGTCATTGTCGTCGAGTTGTTCAAGCAGCATTGTGAGGGATTGTTTGACCAGTGGTAATTTGGCCGGATCGTTCATCGATCCGGAGGTGTCTATCAGAAAGACCAAATTAGCGCGAGGCCGCGTTACCTTCCCGATTGCATAGCCCTTGATCCCAATACGCACGAGCTTGCGGCCTTTGGTCCACGGGCTCGGCATTACCGCAATGCTGCTACTGAAGGGACGCCGCGCGTCTTGCGGTAAGGCATAGTCATATGGGAAATAGTTGACGAGCTCTTCGGTCCGGACGGCAGCAGGCTGCGGCAGGACATTTTGGTTCAGCGAGGCCCGAACGAAAGAATAGGACGCGGTGTCTACATCAATTGAGAATGTTGACACCGGTTGGTCGACGGTGACCTGAAATGCATTTTGCTCGTTGGTGGTGAATTTATCGCGGCCTTTATCTTGATAGTAAGGCATAGCCAAATCAGAGCGCGACAACACCGCACTGCCAGTAACAACTACCCCATTTACCGAATACGGTGGTGGCGCCGGAGGAGCCGGTGGAGCCAAGGTTTCGGATAGAATTGCAGATATTGGAGCTGGTTTCTCATTTCGCGTCCGCTTGGCGTTTTGTGACGTAACGATAATGGCGGATGAATCCTGTACCTCATCGGCCAAACCTGTCGTCGCTTCGATATCCGGATTGGGGGCCGACGCTGGACCTGCAATATCGTTTGTCTGAGTACAGGCAGAAATGAGCGAAATCGACAGGCTAGCCGTGAGTATCACGTGAAAACGAGACATAAATGGTCTCCCTAAAGACAGCGGCGCGAAATTGCCCGCATAATCCTTAGATGCTTGACTGGCGGAAAAGCTTTGTGGTCAGACGAAATTTTTTAGCTGGGCGTTCGATCAGTTGTTCGCGTCACCTTTGGGAGCCAGCTGCCGCCGAATTTCATGCATCCGCCACGCTACGGTTGCTTCGGCAATCCCCAGGATTTGGGCTGCTTCGCGATGAGTGAGCTGCTCTGCTGCAACAAGAACTGCAGTATCTCGAAGTTCGGGCTTCAGCCGGGCGATTGCGCTTTGGATCCAGATCGCATCATAAGCGTCACGACCGTCCGGTCCTTTGGTTAGACCTGCAATTACGCTCAACTTACCAGCGAAGCGCGTAAAAGCCGAGCGCCGTCGCCCAAAATCGCGACATACATTGAAGACTATGCTGCACAGCCAAGTTGTGAATTTGGCCTGGTTGCGGAATTCACCGAGCTTTTCTGCGAGGATGCAACACACGTCTTGAGCAATATCGTCCGCATCAGCCCGTGAGCCTGTGAGACGCCAAGCGAGACTGTGGATACGGGCGTAATGCCGCTCCAGGAGCGTCGCAAATGCCTCGCGATCCCCCGAGACTGCCGCACGCACGATCTCGGCATCATTGCGCTCGTCCATGCCTCAGTGCCTCACGCGCAGAGGGTGATCAACGATAAGGACAGAGGGAAAGATGGTCACATTTCCACTTGATCCCCTGCGTATCATTTTTGTGTTGTGCCTCAACAACCGAACGAACGCTATCGCATATTCGTTGGCCTCCAGAATTCTAATATTTTGCGCGACGCGGCCGAAAAGACGCCGCTATTTTATATAAGCAAGATTGCACTGTGCCAGCAGGTTGGATTGCTGCTAGGTCTGGTCTATGTCTCCAATTGTAAATATCCAGGGCTTGGCCAAAATCTATTCGTCGGGCCATGTGGCGCTCAAACACGTAAATCTGTCTATAGCAAAGGGAGAGATATTTGCGCTACTCGGCCCAAATGGTGCCGGTAAGACGACATTGATAAGCATCATATGCGGCATCGTGACGCCTTCTGAAGGTAGCGTGACGATTGATGGCGCCGACATTGTTCGCGACTATCGCACAGCGCGCGGACGTATTGGTCTTGTGCCGCAGGAATTGCACACCGACAGTTTCGAAACGGTGCTCACCACGGTTCGCTTCAGTCGGGGGCTCTTTGGTCGCGCACCAAATGCTAGGTATATTGAACGCATCCTGCGCGACCTGTCATTGTGGGACAAGCGCGATACCAAGATTCAGGAACTGTCAGGCGGCATGAAGCGCCGGGTCATGATTGCTAAGGCGCTCAGCCATGAGCCCGATGTGCTGTTTCTCGACGAGCCGACCGCTGGCGTAGATGTTGAGCTGCGCCGAGACATGTGGGCACTCGTTCGCGGCTTAAGAGACACCGGTGTCACTATAATCCTGACGACGCATTATATCGAAGAAGCTGAGGAGATGGCCGACCGGGTCGGCATTATTAGTAAAGGCGAACTCATACTTGTCGAGGACAAGGCTGCACTGATGACCAAACTTGGCCGCAAGACTCTGACACTCACGCTCACTGAGCCGCTCGACGCTGTGCCTCCTTCACTTTCTTCCTGGCCACTCGTACTTCACGATCAAGGTCATGCATTACGCTATGAATTCGATGCAACCGGCGACCATAATGACGTGCCCGCGCTTCTGCGGACACTCGACAGCGTTGGCATCGCATTTAAAGATTTGAACACCGAGCAGAGCTCGCTGGAGGACATTTTTGTCGGTCTTGTCCATGAAGATCGAAAGGCAGCCACATGATGCACTTCAACGTCCACGGCGTCTGGTCGATCTACCGGTTTGAACTTGACCGATTCCGCCGAACATTGCTGACAAGCTTGCTTACGCCGGTCATCACCACGTCGTTATATTTCGTCGTTTTCGGCGCCGCAATCGGCAGCAGAATGACTGAAATCGGCGGTGTCCCCTATGCCGCGTTCATCGTGCCGGGCCTGATCATGCTATCGATGTTTACCGAAAGCATCTTCAACGCGAGCTTTGGCATTTATATGCCCAAATGGTCTGGCACGATTTACGAACTGCTTTCCGCGCCAATCTCTCCATTCGAAACCGTGCTCGCGTATGTCGGCGCCGCAGCTACCAAATCCACGTTACTTGGTCTTGTCATTCTTGCAACGTCCACATTATTTGTGCGGATCGATATCGCCCACCCGATTGCGATGTTAGCGTTCATGATCCTGATAGCTGCAACATTCAGCCTCTTCGGGTTTATTATTGGCATTTGGGCGAAAAGCTTTGAACAGCTACAAATTATTCCGTTGATTGTCGTTACCCCAATGACATTCCTGGGTGGGGCTTTTTACTCAATCGATATGCTTCCGGCGGCGTGGCGGACGGTGACCCTATTCAATCCAGTCGTCTACCTCATCAGTGGCTTTCGTTGGACCTTCTTTGGGAAAGGTGATGTGGCAATCGAGATCAGCCTGATCGCCGTTGGCGCGTTTTTGACTGTGTGCCTTGCCGTCATTGCATGGATGTTTCGCACAGGATACAGACTGAAGAACTGACTGAGGCTGTTGCTATTTTAAGAGCGCTGGCACATCCCAAACGGAACGTAGGCTTTGATTTCTCTTGGTGTCAAGAACTAGCAGACTGCTAGCCGCTGATTCAATCCATCAGGTCGATGTTGAATGAACGGCAGGTGTCGGGCTTTACGCAGCTTCACACGAATGCCTTAAGAGTTAGCGGTGACCTCCATTATCGGGGAGGGGTGTCTTTGACGTCCGCTTTCTGCCCTTTTGCCCCGCAAGCTGCCTGACAGGATACGACAACTGTGCCGACTGGTAGCTTTAATGGTCAAACAGATCAAAGCTGACGTTTGTTCAG
Organism: Sphingomonadales bacterium; assembly: GCA_038217195.1. Lineage (GTDB taxonomy): Bacteria > Pseudomonadota > Alphaproteobacteria > Sphingomonadales > Sphingomonadaceae > Sphingorhabdus_B. The sequence goes on from JBBQPQ010000059.1 coordinate 12,880, forward strand.
ATCGGCGCAAAGTCCAACTTCGAGACAATCCGTAACTTCCGCTTTTTGAAGCTAATCCCACTTAACAAGACATTCGATCAAACTCCAGCGGAGCAAATGTTATCTCTCAATCAGCGGGTCGTGGGTTCGACCCCTCCGCGTCTACCATTTTTTCAATGGCTTAGTGGAAATAGCACGAATTTAGATTGGGACGAGCCTGCTCAGCAATCAGATAGCAATCAGGTCGGCCGGTTGGCTGGGATCATTTTTATGTTCCAATTTAGGACATTTCTCCCGAAAACTCGGATGAGGAACAAAATAACAACATAGGCTATTTCGCTTGCTTCTCCGCTGCTTAAATGACCGCGCGGGTGCGCTTAATATCCTGTAGAGTATGCGAAAAACGCGCTAGTTAATCTCGCGTTAATTATTTCTTGACTCTCGTTACATCAAGTTACAAACGCTCAGCGCAGGGCCGCCGAGGCCGACGGGGGTCGCGCCCGCAGTTAGTTCGCCGCTTATAGTTTTTTGGGAAATGTAATTGCTTACCGCAATTGCTGCTCGATTTCAGTAGATTGGGGGAATATTCCTCCCCCACAATAGGACGTTAATGATGATTATGAACAAAATGCTTATCACGATTGCCTCTGTATCGATGCTGGCAGCATCGCCACTAATGGCGGCTGAGGTCGTCCACAACACTGATCCATCTGTGCCTTTCACTTATGGGACGGGCAATGGCTACACACCAGCAAATGCATCGGTGCTTACTGATGGTACTACTCAGCTAGCCGCTCGTTTTCATGTCGCTGGCGAAGCAGCGGCTCCTTCGGTGGATGGCGTATATTCGTTTGCTCTGAACACAACTAATATCAGCTTCGATTACGGTATCTTTAATGCTTCAGCCAAACAGAGCAGCGTGAAGCTGACTAATCTCCTCACTGGGGATTTCGCCAGCTTTCCCATTTTTGGTAATGCTCAAGATAGTCAGCAACTGCGATTTGGATTTCTGAACGGTGGCTCAATTTTCGGTGACCTGAACTTTGATGCAGGTGTCAACAACACATATCGGTTTGACCTGACCTCGGGTGGCAACACTCTGACCACTTTTGCCAAAGTAGGCGAAGGCGCGATTGGTGCGGTTCCAGAGCCATCGACATGGGCGTTGATGCTTCTTGGTTTCGCTGCCGTTGGTTTCACAATGCGTCGTAGCAAAGAAACCAGTGTTCGCGTAAAATTCGCTTAACTATCAGGGTGGGGTGTGTATTCGTGCACATCCCACTTAATATTAGTGTCTGACCAAAAACTATGTTGAGTGGTATCAGCGGTTTTGCTTGACGCTGTCCCAAGTCATTGATTTTGTGAAAGTGACAAAACTTTTGCAAAGGACCGATGATGTGGAGTGATACCAACCGCGTGCGACATGCCCGCAAAGAGCAGCGTTTTCTAAGCGATTTAACGGATCGGGAGTGGGAAATGCCGGAACCGTTCTTTCCCCCGCCAAGCCATGTAGGTCGTCCGCGCAAATGGTCCACGCGGATCATCGTGGATGCGCTATTCTATATTCTTCGCGGAGGCTTGCCGTGGCGGATGATGCCGCCGGGCTTTCCGCCAGCAACGACTGTGCAGCATTAGTTTTGCCGCTGGCGCGACTATGGCACATGGCAGCGGATCAACCATTACCTGATCCAGGATGCAAGGGTAGCGCAGGGCAGCGAAGGCTCGCCGAGCGCTGGAGTGATCGACAGCCAGAGCGTCAAAACCACCGAAAGCGGCGGCGTATGCGGCTATGACGCGGGCAAGAAAGTGAAAGACTTGCCGTAACCGCTGATCAGGCACTCGCCACTGAATGCTACGTCAGAGTTTGACGCGGTTGAGCCGTAACGCGTTCATTACCACCGTAAACGACGACATTGCCATCGCCGCGCCTGCAAACATTGGCGACATCAATATGCCAGAAACAGGATAAAGTATGCCTGCCGCGACCGGCACACCAATTCCGTTGAATAGGAACGAGAAGAAAAGGTTTTGACGGATATTGCGCATCGTGGCCTCGGCAAGTGCGCGGGCGCGCGCGACCGCAGCCAGATCGCCCTTAGTGAGCGTTATGCCCGCACTTTCGATTGCAACGTCAGTACCGGTTCCCATGGCGAGGCCGACATCTGCGGCTGCCAGTGCTGGGGCATCATTTATACCGTCACCCGCCATTGCTACTTTTGCGCCCGAGGCTTTGAGCTCGGCGACAATACGTGCCTTGTCAGCAGGTTTGAGTTCAGCATGAACGCCGTCGAGGCCGCCGACGGCGTCAGCAACAATTTGAGCGGTCGTAGGATTGTCACCGGTCAGCATGATGATGCGTAGGCCTTGTTTACGCAGCGCTTCAATGGCTTCGCGCGCATTAGCACGAATAGGGTCGGCTACCGCAACCAATCCTGCAAGTTTGCCATCGGCCGCGACCAGCATAACGCCAGCACCCTCGCGGCGTCGTGCTTCGGCAGCG
>JBBQPQ010000060.1:0-15254 GCA_038217195.1 Sphingomonadales bacterium
AGGCGCAACAGCAGGTGTTCGGGAGCAGCTTATGCTGACCCGTTGGAAACAACCCTGCGTGATATGGGAAGCCTCTAAGCTTACGCATCTTGTTCGTTTGGCGGAGCCCTTTACCGGACCCTCACGCTGCCAAAACTGCGGCGGTATTGTCCGCTCGCCTTATGCGCTTGGTAGGCTTATGGCGAAACAACGCCTGAAAAGCAAGTTATTTGTGCGTTGGCGCAATAATCGGTCGCGCGCATTGTCGTGCCATGACATTGTAACCCATCGTTAACCATCTATTAGGGCATTTCGTTCACAGAATTTCCCAGAGTTATTTTCAGGGGGAAACATGACAGTTCAGGGCCAGAACGCAGTGGACGTAGCTATCATTGGTGCAGGGCCAGCAGGGCTTACTGCCGCATATCTGCTGACAAAAAAAGGCTACAGCGTCACGGTTATCGAGAAAGACGAACGCTATGTCGGCGGCATTAGCCGGACTGTTGAAGTGGACGGCTATCGTTTTGATATTGGCGGCCATCGTTTCTTTTCGAAGTCAAAAGATGTCGTCGATTTGTGGAATGAAATTCTGCCCGATGACTTCATTCAACGTCCGCGCATGAGTCGGATCTATTATGAAGGCAAATTCTACAGCTACCCGCTGCGTGCCTTCGAAGCCTTGTTCAATCTAGGCATCATTCGTTCCACATTGTGCATGGCGAGCTATGCCAAGGCCAAGGTTTTCCCCAACAAAAATGTCCGCAGCTTTGAAGACTGGACAGTAAACCAGTTCGGCCACAAACTGTTTTCCATCTTTTTCAAAACCTATACCGAAAAGGTATGGGGCATGCCGTGCAACGAAATGTCCGCAGACTGGGCAGCGCAGCGCATCAAGGGCCTAAGCCTGGGTGCTGCCGTGCTCGATGGCCTGAAACGGTCCCTCGGCCTTAATAAAAAGCCTAATGACGGCATGGAAACCAAAACCTTGCTCGAAACATTCCGCTATCCGCGGCTAGGCCCGGGCATGATGTGGGATGCGGCACGTGATTTTGTCGTCGCGCATGGCAATACGGTATTGATGGGCCACAGCTTCAAGCAACTGGCGCAAGACGCGAAGGGCAACTGGCGGATGTCGGCCACGCGGGCTGATGGTAGCGAGGCTGTTATCGCGGCCAAGCATGTGATCAGTTCAGCGCCAATGCGCGAATTGTCGGCACGTATCCACCCGCTGCCACAAACTTCTTTGCAGGCCAGTCAACTGCGCTATCGTGACTTCCTGACCGTCGCGCTGATGATCCGTTCGGACGACCTGTTCCCCGACAACTGGATCTATATCCACGACAGCAAGGTGCAGGTTGGCCGTGTGCAGAACTTCCGCAGCTGGTCCCCTGAAATGGTGCCGGACCCTGCCATTGCTTGCGTTGGTCTTGAATATTTCTGCTTTGAAAATGACGGCCTTTGGTCATCTAGCGATGCAGAGTTGATTGCGCTGGCAACCAAAGAGATGGCCATTCTTGGACTGTGCAAGGCCGAGGACGTCGTAGGTGGCGCCGTCGTCCGTCAGGAAAAAGCCTATCCGGTATATGATGATGACTATGCAACAAACGTGGAGGCAATGCGCCTGGAGCTCGAAGCGCGCTACCCGACGCTGCACATGGTTGGGCGTAATGGAATGCACCGTTATAATAATCAGGACCACGCCATGATGACGGCGATGCTGACAGTGGAAAATATTGCCGCTGGCGCTCGGATCTTCAACATCTGGAACGTTAACGAAGACGCTGAATATCATGAGGCAGGCGATGAGGGCGCACAGAAGGTAATTGCCGCCAAGATCAGCGATGACCAGGCAGCAGCGCTGACATCGGAACGCGACGTGCCAAAGCGGATCGCAAAGGGCGACGCCGACGACATAAGCAAAGCGGCATAAGCCGCGAATATTGAGTATTGGGGGCAAGCAGGTGATCAAGTTCGCCAACAGGTTGCGGGGCAATGTCTTCCTGCGTTACGTCGCCGTGAGTGTTGGTGCGCTGGCAACCGACATGATCCTGTTCCTGCTTTTGTTAGGGGCCGGGGTACCCAGCATCGCGGCATCTGCGGTCGGTTATTCCATTGGCATATTGGCGCACTGGATATTGTCGAGCCGCAAGGTGTTTCATGACCGGGTGTCCGAGAAGGGCACCGCTGCGCGCACGCAACAAAAGGCCATGTTCTTCGCGTCTGCATTGCTTGGACTGTTAATGACCGTAGCAATCGTTGGTGCTGGCACCGCGATGGGCATGGATCCCCGACTGGCCAAGGTCATCGCGATCATTATGTCCTTCCTGCTCACTTATGCGCTGCGGAATATTGTTATTTTTCGGCAAAAAACGCCGGTGTGATGGTGCAAAATTTTGCGGAACGCCATTTCTCGAGGCTGATCTTCGGTATCTGGTTCCTGGCGGCGGTAGCGATTCTATACGTATCGCGTGATACCATTGCGGCATGGAAAATGGGTGATCCCGATGACCAAATGCGCTTGCTTGAGGTGCGCGATTGGGTGGCCGGGCAAAGCTGGTGGGACATTACGCAATATCGGATGAATGCCCCTGATGGCGGGGAGATGCATTGGTCGCGACTGGTCGATGTCCCGCTTGGTCTAGCCATTGTCCTGTTCCGCCCGTTTGTCGGCCAGGCGCTGGCCGAGCAATTGGCAGCGAGCCTCGTTCCGCTGCTGACGCTATCCGTTGCTGTGTTCATGTACGCCTGTGCTGCGCGCCGTATTTTCGATGCGCGCGTCGGCCTTGTGGTTGCAGCGCTTGTCCTGACGCTGATGCCCTTTACCACGCAGATGACACCCATGCGCATCGACCATCACGGGTGGCAGATGGTGTGTTTCGCCGCTGCCTTATGGGCATTGTTCGACCGGCAAACCAGCCTTCGGTCGTCCATCATATTGGGATTGGTCTGTGCGTTGTGGATCGAGATATCGGTTGAAGGGCTGCCCTTCGCGGCTTTGCTGCTGGGCATATCGGCGCTTGGTTGGATCTTTCCGAGCATGTCATTAGCGTCTCAGCGCAACCACCAATTTCCGATCGCATTGGCATCCACAGCTATTGGCACGTTGTTGTTTTTCAGCATCACCGAAAGCTGGGCGAGCCCCAATTATTGTGATGCCCTGTCGCCAGTCCACATCGCTGCTTTGGGCATCATGGCCATTATTGTTACCATTGGTGCTTTGTTGATGCGCGCGCGGCCCACGTTGGACAATATGCCACTGCGCATTGCACTTTGCGGTGCTGCTGCAGTCAGCGGCTGTGCCACCTTATTGGCCGTTGCCCCCCAATGCGCAGGCGACGCCTTTGCCGGGCTTGATCCGCTGGTGCGTACATATTGGTTCGACCGCACGCCCGAAGGCTTGCCCTTGTGGAAGTTGCCGACCGATTTGGTCGTCCAGCCCATTGCCTATATGCTATCAGGTGCGGTTGCGTTGGTTTTCGTGCTTGGGCGCGGCAAGCAATTGGCGGCGTCTGACAAGATCAGGCTCATATTGCTCTACGCAGGGTGCATTGCCATCGGCCTGTTTGTCAGCCGCACGCTTGTCTATGCCATGACCATCGCCAATCTTCTGTTGGCGGCGTTGCTGGTGGACCTTTTCAGCGCAGCGGAGCGCCGGACAGGCTTGGCAGCGCGGATGGGGTTGCGGATATTGGCGGTGTTTCTGGCCATGCCAAGCGTATCTGCCCAGATTGTGGAGAACAACCTCAAAGCCACGGCGGTAAAAGTAAATCCGGCTTCGGTAGCGGCCGAACGGAAATTGTTTGCGCTGGCAAGGGCATGTCAAAAAACATCTGCTGCGGCCGCACTTGGCCAAATGCCCCCTTCGGCAATTATGGCGGGGCTGGATACGAACCCTGCCATATTGCAGTTCACCAGACACACTGTCGTGGCATCGGGCCACCACCGGAACCAGGTCGCGATGGCAGATGTGATCCGCACCTTTACGGGTTCTGCAGATGAGGCAGGAGGCATCATCCGGGCCCGCAAAATCCGTTTTGTCGTCATTTGTGACGGCAGTTTTGAATTGGCACTATATGCACGCAAAGCGCCGACGGGCATGCTCGTGCAATTGCGGACCGGCCAATTACCTGCATGGCTTCAACGCCGACCGGACATCGGTCCGTTCCAGATTTTCGAGGTCAATCAAGCCATGCTGCCCCAATTCAAGCGCACATCATGAAAGCCCGTCTTTCCTGGCAGTGGATGATATTGGGCATCTGGCTATTGTTGTCCGCCGCACTCATCAGCAGCGGCTGGAATCATATCCGCGTAGGCGTAGGCTGGGACCCCGATGACCAACTGCGCCTCGTCCAATTGCGCGATCTTTTGCATGGACAAGGCTGGTTCGACAACCGTCAATACCGCCTGAACCCGCCGGATGGCGCTCCGATGCACTGGTCGCGCCTTATCGAGGTGCCGCTTGCGGCGATCGTCCTTTTGTGCGCGCCGCTGTTTGGGCAGGCAACTGCCGAGATCATCGCATCGACGGCAGTGCCATTGTGTGTTTTTGGGATCATTATCTTTTTGCTGGCCCGCATCGCTGCGCATGTTGGCGGCCAAGTGGCGGGGGTTTCTGCCGCTATCATCGCGGCCCTGTCGGCACCCTTAGTGATGCAATTGCGACCAATGCGCATCGACCATCATGGCTGGCAGATCGCTATGGCGGTGCTGGCGCTGGCCTGCCTGTTTCATCGCAATGCACGCAAGGCCGGCCTTGTTTTGGGCGCGGCGCTTAGTGTGTGGTTACATATTTCGCTGGAAGGCGCGCCCATGTCGGTCGCCTTTTTCCTGTTCCTCGGTGGGCAGTGGCTGATATACCCAGAAGAGTCCCGGCGGCTGTTTTGGACTATTTTGGCCTTCGCCTTATCGTCACTTGCCCTGTTTCTCGGCACTCAGGCGCAGGGATTGGGCGCAGCCATCTATTGCGACACTGTTTCTCCGCCGCATGTCTGGGCAATTCTGGCTGCAGCGGCAATCATGCTGCCTGCCACACGCATGGCGCCACGGCAGCTGTTACTGCGTGCAGCCATCCTGCTCACCGCCGGTGGCGCGGCGTTGCTCGTCATTGCGCTGCAGGCGCCGCAGTGCGTGTCCGGAGCTTTCGGAACTCTTGACCCGCTGGTGCGCGAATATTGGTATATATATGTAAATGAAGGTCTGCCTGTCTGGCGTCAGGATTTGGATTCAGCGGCCATGCTGCTGGCGGGTCCTGTGGTCGGCTTTGTAAGTGGGCTGTATCTGCTGTTTACAGCGCGCGGACCAGAGCGTTCCAAGCTGGTCACCTTGGTCTTTTTTACAGCATATGCGACTCTGCTGTCATTTTTGGTTTTCCGTACAGTTGCCGTCGCGTCTGCTTATGCCGCGATTCCCGCTGCGGTTTTGGCTGCTCGGCTGTTCGCCCGTTACAGGCAAGAAGGCATTGCCATCCGCCGGATAACGTACGTAGCCTTCATATTGTTGTTGATCGTCCCCAGCGCGGCCGTGAATACGCTCCTAGATCTCCGCCCGGAGAAAAAGACCGCGCAGGAACGCCTGACGGGCACAAGCCTCGCTTCATGCGAATCAGCGCGATCGGTCTCGGTACTGGACGCCTTGCCAAAAGGCCAATTTGTTGCACCCTTTGATATGGCGCCCATGATTTTGGCCCGCACGAAGCACAGCGTGCTTGCCAGCAGCCATCATCGCAACGAACGCGCGATGCATGACCATATCCAGATCTTCCGTTCGGTCCCAGATGACTCGCATCAGCTAATGCGCATGCGTAAGATCACCTATCTGGCCGTCTGCGTGGATGAGGAAGAGTTGGCCAATTATAAACGGAAAGACCCGAAGGGCCTGTGGGGGCAGATGTCAAAAGGCGACGTGCCCGCTTGGCTCGAGCCCCTGCCGGCCATTGGAAAAGGCATAAGGGTCTGGCGCGTGCGCTAAAGATGCATGAAGTCGCGGTCGAAACTTTTCAGATGCGCGCCGCCGTCGACGAAAATAACTTGCCCTGTCACATCCTGCGCATTCGCAAGATAGACAACAGCATCGGCAACCGCTGAAGGGGACGGAAGCGCGCCCAGCGGCATCATCTTGGCAAGCCGGCTCTCTTGCTCCTGCGTATAATCGTCGGTTGAAATCACCAGGCCAGGGGCCACGCCATTAAAACGGGCACGACCGGCGAATGCGGCAGCCATAGAACGCACCGAAGCCGCAAGTGCCTGCTTGGACAAGGTGTAACTCATCTGGTCCCCGTGCGGATTGACGATCCGCTGATCGAGAATATTCACGATAGCAGGCCGTGCCTGCGCACCGGCCGCGTGGACCAAAGCCTTCGCCAGCAATAGAGGGGAAAACAGGTTGAGCCGGAAATGCGCCTCAAGCGTGTCCAGCGTCATCGACTGCCAATCATCCTGCCCGAACATCGCGGCGTTGTTGACCAGCACATCTGGCGTCCGGCCAAAATGCCCTGCGACCGCACCGATCAGCTCCGCCGGATCGCCAGCGCTGAGGTCGAAGGTAAAGGCATGCCACTGGGTTTGATTGCCGTCGAGCGCTTCGGTCAATGCCGCTTCCGGGGCGGAATCAATATGGCTGACCAATGCCAGCGCATAGCCTGCCGCAGCGAGCTTTGCCGCAATTTCAGCGCCCAGCCGACGCTTGCCACCCGTGACAATTGCTAGCGGCGCTGTGGTCACTTGCGGTACCGGGTCATGGTGATGCCAATGGCTTCATTGTCTTCGGCAATGGCCAGCTTCACGATTTTGACGACGATTTTGCTGATGCGGGTGTCGTCTGCGAACAGATTGTCCATGATATGGTCAGCGACTGCCTCGATCAGCGTGAAATGCACGCCTTCGGGCAAATGGGTCGCGGCCTCTTTCAGCGTCATGTAATTTTTGGATGCCGCCAGCGGCGCGTCCGGCGCGTACTGCGCGGGCATATCCAGTGTGGCACTGATCGAGATTCGCAACGGCTGCGGCAAATGCGTTTCCTGGCTGTAAATGCCCGTAAGGACATTGACGACAAGGTCGTGCACTTCAAGGACCAAACTATCGTTCATTTTACTCCTTAACGGGACCAGCGGGCAAATATGGCGGTGGGCAAAAGCAACCCCCGTGTTTGTTCGCGCACCGCAAGTTCCCCAAATTCAACCTTGCCACCCAAATCAGCAAAATGGGAATCCAACAAACCGCCCAGCGCAAGCGCAGACATGCGCACCGCGTAGACGGTCAGAAACAGAAACTTTGATTCGGCATCAAGCAACTTACGGCAATTGGCAATCAGTTCGGGCAGGTCTTCTTCCAAACGCCACACCTCACCTTCGGGACCACGGCCATATTTCGGCGGATCCAACAATATGCCGTCATAGCGCTTTTCGCGGCGCACTTCGCGCGCGACAAATTTCGCGGCGTCGTCGACTATCCAGCGGATGGGGCGGTCAGCCATGCCGGACATCTCGGCGTTCGCACGCGCTTGCCCGACTGATTTCTTCGACGCATCGACATGCACCATCTGAGCGCCCGCTGCCGACAAAGCGAGCGTGCCAACGCCTGTATAGCCAAACAGGTTCATTGCCACTGGCGCGGCAATGCCCTCAAGCTTCTCGCGCATCCACCGCCAGACAGGGTCCATGTCGGGGAAAAAGCCCAAATGGCGAAACGGCGTACAGGACGCAGTGAAGCGCACCTCGTCATTCCAGGACATTGGCCATCCATCGATTGGCACGGGTTTGTTATTGTACCAACGCCCGCCACCATCATCGTCCGATCCGGGAACAAATTCGGCGTCGGCAGGCCAGTCTGCCAAGGCTGGCGCCCACATCGCCTGTGGTTCGGGCCGAATAAACCGGCGGTCGCCATAGGATTCATATTTGCGACCATTGCCCGAATCGATCAGCGTGTAATCGCTGCGCGGTTCGCTGATCAAGGTGATGAAACCGGGTTCCATGCTCAACGTGTGGCGCGTGCCAGCACATAGTCGCGCACGGCATTATACTCGCCCGGCAGCACGTCGAAGCGCTCCTGTTGGTCGAACAAATGTGACACGCGCGCTGGCAAGGCGGGGCGGACACCGGTAGCCTGTTCAACAGCATCCGGGAACTTCGCGGGATGCGCGGTCGCCAATGTTACCACAGGCACATCCGATCGGATACCGGCGTGACGCGCGGCGTGCAAAGCGATGGCCGTATGCGGGTCGATGATCTGGTCCGTTGCGCCGTAAGCCCAGCGCATTGCGGCCAACATCTGCTCGGCATCGGCGCGCGCGCTTGTTAGCAACGTTGCATTTTTGCGCATGTCGGGGGAGAGCACCATTTTGCCCATTTTCTCAAACCATTTCATCCGTGCGCCAGTGGTCGAACCATCGCGCCCCTCTAAATCGAACAAAAGCCGCTCAAAGTTGCTCGACACCTGAATATCCATAGAAGGCGCAGCCGTAGGCGTCACGCCAAGAACGGAATAATCCCCCTTGGCCAGAGCGCGGTGCAAAATGTCGTTAATGTTGGTGGCGACAATCAGGCGTTCGATAGGCAGGCCCATTTGCGCCGCAACATAGCCTGCGAACACATCGCCAAAATTTCCTGTCGGCACCGAGAATGCGACCTTGCGCTCGGGCCCGCCCAAGCGAAGTGCGGCGTAAAAATAATACACCACTTGCGCCATAAGCCGCGCCCAATTGATCGAATTGACCGCCGATAATGTCAGCGGCCCATTTACGTCACGATCGCCGAACATGCGTTTCACCATCGCCTGTGCATCGTCAAAGCTGCCATGAATAGCGATATTATGCACATTTGGCGCATATATGGTGGTCATCTGTCGCCGCTGGACATCGGAAACCCGCTCGTGCGGATGGAGCATGAAGATTTCTATTTGCGCCCGCCCGGCAACCGCATCAATCGCCGCAGATCCTGTGTCGCCCGACGTCGCGCCAACAATCGTGAGTTTCTTGTCAGTGCCTGACAAAAAGCGTTCGAAAAGCTGGCCAAGCAATTGCAGCGCTACATCCTTGAACGCCAGGGTTGGGCCGTGGAACAACTCAAGCAGCCAATGCTGTCCATCCAGCTGCACTAGAGGTGTTATGGCTGAATGGGCAAACGAACCATAAGCCGTCGCGCAAAGGCCCTTAAGCTCGGCCTCGTGCAGTACGCCTGCGGTAAAGGGTGCCATCACGTGCGCCGCAAGTTCCACATAGGACAGGCCGCGCATTGCGGAAATTTCTTCCGCAGAAAATTGCGGCCAATGGCGCGGAACATATAGCCCGCCGTCGCTCGCCAAACCGGTGAGCGTTACGCCTGCAAAATCGAGCGCGTCCGCGTTGCCGCGCGTGCTGATATAATCTGTTCCGTTCATCGCCATAGCGGGCACGCGGTTAACCGCCGCGCCGCATTTACGCAAGATTATTGCAGGTCAGTTCGGACAAATTCAGCACATCGTTCGCCAATCATGATGCTCGGTGCATTTGTGTTCCCCGAAATAAGGCGTGGCATGATGCTGGCATCGGCGACATAAAGGCCGTCAATGCCACGATATTTCAGGCGGGGGTCAACGACGTCATCATCATTTGGCCCCATGCGGCACGTGCCGACGGGGTGATAGACTGTGTCGGCGCGGCTTCGGATCAGGTCATCAAGCGCGGCATCGTCGTTGATGTCGACGGGATGGCGGTTTGTGCCATTATATGCTGCGAGCGCGGGCGCTTGGAATATACGGTGCATAGCGCGCACGCCGCTGCGTAACGTGGCCATGTCCCGGTCATCGCTCAAAAATGCAGGATCAATCACTGGCGCGGCGCTGGCGTCAGCCGACGACAGCCGGACGGTACCCCGGCTTTCAGGCCGCAATACGCAGGCATGGCAGCTAAAGCCGTGACCCTTCACTTTTGACCTGCCGTGATCTTCCAGCATCGCAGGCACAAAGTGATATTGGATATCGGGCGCAGGCACGGTGGCGTTCGACCGCCAGAAACCGCCGGCCTCAGCAAAGCAGGTGGTCATGACGCCAGTACGCTTGCGGCGATGTTCGAAAATGGCCTTGATCATCTTGCCGGTGCCGACAAGCGAATCTCCGAAGAAGTCATTTTTGGATTCGGTTTCGAAGCTCGAGACATAATCGATATGGTCCTGCAGGTCGGAACCCACGGCTGACTTGTCGTGAACGACGTCTAAACCAACACTGCGCAAATGTTTGGCCGGACCAATACCCGAAAGCATCAATATCTGCGGCGAGTTAAATGCGCCTGCCGACAATATCACCGCGCCGCGCGCTTTGATCGTCCGCCTCTTGCCGCGCCCCTGGCGAATGACCACACCGGTTGCCCGACCGTTTTCGACAATGATCTTTTCGGTCAGTGCGCCAGTCAAAACCTCCATGCGATCGCGCGCGGGCTCGACATAGGCCCGTGCGGCAGTCCAGCGCTCGCCGCCCTTTTGGGTGACCTGATACAGGCCAAATCCGTCCTGCGTTGCGCCGTTGAAGTCGGCATTGAGCGGCAATTGCAACTCGGCCGCAGCTTCGACAAAGGCAAGGCTGCCCGCTTGTGGCCATCGTTGATCCATGACGGACAGCGGTCCGCCGGATCCGTGAAACACGTCAGCGCCGCGCTCATTATCTTCGCAGCGCTTGAAGACGGGCAACACATCTTCATAGGACCATCCGCTGCAGCCCAAGGCCGCCCAATTGTCATAATCATAAGCATGTCCGCGGATATAGACCATTGCGTTGATCGCGCTTGACCCGCCCAGGCCCTTGCCGCGCGGCTGGTAACCGGTACGCCCGTTCAGGCCCTTTTGTGGAACGGTTTCATATTTGTAATTGGACGCATTGCGGATGAACGGCATGAATCCTGGTGTCTTGATCAGCATATTATCATTGGTGCCGCCAGCCTCGATGAGGCAGACCTTATACTTGCCGCCTTCGGACAGCCGCCCGGCTGCTGCGCTGCCCGCTGAACCGCCGCCAATTACAATGATATCGAATTCGTCCATTTGCCTGCTCCCTTGGGCGCAGGTTTAAGCAGGCGATTAACTACTGGCAAGGGTGTAAATAGGCTTAGTCTACCTTGGCTTGCTGGCTTTCCAGCCAACGTGCACGGATGGTGTCTGATGTGTCCCGGCTGCCATCATGGCTCCAGCCCGGCGGGCGCCATAGATAGGAAAATTTGTGTCGCCATGGCGCGGACCACAGGTCCTGGGCGATGCCCGCCCATTCGTGGAATACGCTCCAAAGCAGGTTGAATGTGCCCAATTGCCGCACAATCCCGTAACGGATCTTTTCGCCCTCCACTTCTTCAGTGAAGGTTCCAAACATGCGGTCCCAGATGATGAAGGTCCCGGCAAAGTTGCGGTCAAGATAGCGGGGGTTGGTCGCATGGTGGACGCGGTGATGGCTTGGGCTATTCATGACATATTCGAACCAGCGCGGGAATTTGCCAATAGTTTCGGTATGAATCCAGAATTGATAAATGAGGTTGAGGGCACCGACAAACAATAGCATCGCCGGGTGAAAGCCCAAAAAGGCCAGCGGGATTCGGAAGATGAAACCAAGTGCGATAAATCCGGTCCAGGTCTGCCGCAGCGCCGTGGAGAGATTATAATGCTGGCTGCTATGGTGGTTCACATGGCTTGCCCAGAACCAGCGTATACGATGCCCGGACCGGTGTGCCCAATAATAAGCGAGATCATCCAGAGCAAAGCATAAGGGCCACGCCCACCAGACCCAGCCAATGTCGAACAGTCGATGCTGATAAATCCACATCGCCAGGCTGAACACCAGTGCCCCCGTGAGAGCGCCTGCGACTGTGCTGCCCGTACCCAACGCCAGCGAAGTCAGCGTGTCGCGCGGTTCATATTTTTCCGGTGCACGGCTGCGCGCCCATAGCATTTCTGCGACGATCAATATGATGAATGCCGGAATGGCATAATCGACGGGATTAAAGAGATGCGGCATTCAAGCGTCCTAATTTTTCAAATGGCGCAGGCCCGTCGCCCAGCGCGAAGCTTGCTCACCCAGATTGAGTGTGACGGACCCAAAGGTTTTTTCGCCCGTCCCGATGGTGAGAAATCCATGGTCCAGACGTGCTTCATTATGCCCGTCCAGCAGGCGTCCTGCCCATTGCACACCATGCCGCCGGATAAGGAGATGTTGCCCGCTCGCGTCGCGCATCAGCGCGGCTATTCCGGCCTTGTCTATGGCGATGTCGACGGGATTGAAGCCGCAATAGGTCTCGCCAGCAATTTCGCGCGCCTGTTCTTCGCTGCGGATGCGGACATCACCGCCAAGCTGCCAATGTCGCGCCAGCCAAGCGATAAACAATATCGCGGCAATCGACCCTGCAAGCTTTAACAATTCTGCCGTCACGAGGCCCGCCCGCGAAGCATATCCATCATTGCGGACACAGGGCTTAGATCATAACCCGCATCTGCCGCCTTTTCCGACAGAATCGCGGGATGCTCACCCTTAGATGCGCGCGCAAGAGCCCATAAAAATGTCGAACGCGTTCCCGAACGGCAATAGGCGAGCACTTTGCCATCGGCCTTCTCCAGGGCATCGGCCATGGCGGTTACTTGCCATTCCGCGAAACCGGCATGCGTGACAGGGATCGCGACATAGGCCAATCCAGCAGCCTCGGCTGCTGCAGCGATGTCAGCGCCAGGTGTCTGATCGGCCGATTCCTCTTCAGGGCGGTTGTTGATGATCGTCGAAAAACCTGCTTGGGCAGCATCGTTGACGTCCGATACGGTGATTTGCGGCGCTGCGTAAAATGTATCTGTCAACATCCGGAACATCTGCACATCCTGCCCTAAAGGCTTTTCAATCTCTTGCGTAGCCAACCCCTTATTTTAATATGTAAACGATAACAAGACCACCGCGCCTGAACATCCTGTTGGTTCAAAATTGCGCGATCACGGACAGAAAGTGATCGCCATATGCCTCGAGCTTACGTGCGCCTACACCATTGATCCGGGCAAGGGCCCGAATATCGGCTGGCCGCGTCAGTGCCATCTCGCGCAAGGTCGCATCATGGAAGATGACATAAGGCGGAACGCCGACATTGTCCGCCAGCGCACGCCTTTTGGCCCGCAGCGCCTCGAACAGGGGGTTGCCAACGGGATTGTCCGGACGACCCGTTCGCCGCTTGCCGTCAGGTTTCATCAGAGCAATTTCGATCTTCTGATCACCACGCATGATGATACGTGCATCGCCGGCCAATTTTAACCCGCCATGTTCATTGGCCACCAGCGCGCCGCGCGCCTGCAAGGCACGGGACAGTGGCTTGAGCTTCCGTGCCTCGGTCTTGTCGACAATCCCAAAGACCGAAAGCTGGTCATGTCCTAACTGCGTTATCCGTGCGTCCGCGTTTCCAGTCAGGACCTTTTCCAAATGCCCCATGCCGAACATTTGCCCTGTTCGGTAGGCAGCCGACAGCAGCTTGCGGGACAGCTCGGTGGCGTCGTGCACATCTGGCGCGTCCAGGCAATTGTCGCAATTACCGCAAAATCCCGGCGGATTCTCGCCAAAATGCCGGAGCAGAACAGCGCGTCGGCAGCCGGGTGTCTCTACCAAATTTGACAACGCA
Organism: Sphingomonadales bacterium; assembly: GCA_038217195.1. Classification (GTDB taxonomy): domain Bacteria; phylum Pseudomonadota; class Alphaproteobacteria; order Sphingomonadales; family Sphingomonadaceae; genus Sphingorhabdus_B. Next base: position 13,579 of record JBBQPQ010000060.1, read on the forward strand.
GCAACGCGCGCAAGCTCGGCCGCGCGCCGCTCGGTTGGTAGTTCATTCAGCCGCCCGCGCGCCCGTGTGAAGTCCCCTGCCGACCAGAGCATATGCGCGACGGCCGGGTCCCCGTCACGTCCGGCACGGCCGCTTTCCTGATAATAAGATTCGATGGACTTTGGCAGGCCAGCATGGACGACGAAGCGGACGTCAGGCTTGTCTATGCCCATGCCGAACGCAACGGTTGCGACCATGACCATATCTTCGGATGACACAAATTCCGCCTGTGCCCGCGCCCGTGTCTGTGGCTCCATTCCGGCATGGTAATATAACGCCTTTCGGCCAGTTGCGGAGATTTGAGCTGCAATTTTTTCCGTTCCGTCGCGCGTCTGGACATAGACAATGCCAGCACCGCTCAAGCCTTTAACCAACGTAGCTATGCCGCTGTTCGGCGCGGCTGTGGCAGCATAACGGATGTTGGGCCGGTCGAAACCTGCCACCATCACGCCGTCTGCCGGTATGCCGAGCTGCTCGGCAATATCATCACGCGTGTGGGTGTCGGCTGTCGCGGTCAGCGCGATCCTTGGCACATCGGCAAAATCATCCAGCAAGGGACGAAGCAAGCGATAGTCGGGACGAAAATCATGGCCCCATTCGGAAACGCAATGCGCTTCATCGATGGCGAACAGCGATATTTTCGTTTTGCGCAACAGGCTGCGGAATTCTTGGCCTGACGCCCGTTCTGGTGCAACATATAACAGGTCGAGTTCACCTGCTCTGAACCGTGCAATTGTTTCTGCGCGGTTGTCGTCAGCCGATGTCAGCGTGGCCGCGCGGATGCCAACGGCATCGGCCGCACGCATCTGGTCGTGCATCAATGCGATCAATGGCGATATGACGATGCAGGTGCCATCCATGATCACCGCTGGCAACTGATAGCATAAGGATTTTCCCGCGCCTGTCGGCATGACTGCAAGGGTGCGTTGCCCGGCAAGGACGCGCGAGACGACCTGTTCCTGCTGCCCGCGAAAGCCAGCGAAGCCGAAAAGGCGGTGCAGCACATCGGCAGGCGTTGGAGAGGAGGCAATGGAGGCCATCCCGTCGCCCTAGCGTGACCGACTCGGCAATGACAGTGTCCACATGCTTTTGGCGCAAGTCGCTTGTGGATAGCGCGTCAGCCGCGCAGCTGGCACCGCTCTATTCAAGCCGCAGTGACAGCCGCGTCTTCCGCCTCGCTTTGCTGGCGCGCCCACATATCGGCATAAAGGCCGTTCTTGCGCAGAAGTTGCAAATGGGTGCCCTGCTCGGCCACTTGGCCAGCTTCAAGGACAATGATCTGGTCGGCAGTGACCACAGTTGAAAGCCGGTGCGCGATGATGATCGTCGTGCGGCGTTCCGAAATACGCTCAAGCGTCGCCTGAATTTCCGATTCGGTCCGGCTGTCCAACGCGCTGGTGGCTTCATCCAAAATCAATATTGGCGGGTTTTTCAGCAAGGTCCGCGCAATGGCCACCCGCTGTTTTTCGCCGCCGGACAATTTCAAGCCACGCTCTCCGACCTTGGCGGCATATTGCTCGGGCAGCGACGCGATAAAGCCGTGGATCGATGCGCCACGTGCCGCTTCCTCGATTTCGGACTGGCTAGCGCCCTCACGTCCATAGCCGATATTATAGCCGATGCTGTCGTTAAACAAC
>JBBQPQ010000061.1:0-15184 GCA_038217195.1 Sphingomonadales bacterium
AAGACGGTGGACCAGACGGCGAACGGAAGCTAAGGCAAATCGCGACACGACTGACTACAGGGAATTGACAATGGCGGGTGCCAAAAATCACGATTACCATATTTTACCACCAAGCATCACGCCGTTGCTGGGGTCATTTTCGGCCCTGACAATGTTCTTTGGCCTCGTGATGTGGATGCATCCCGAACAGTTTGGTTATGGCAGCCTGATCTTTGGTCTTGGCTTGATTGGTGTGATCTACACCTTCTACGCCTGGTGGGGCGATGTCATCCGCGAGGCACATGCCGGTGACCACACACCAGTTGTCCAGCTTCACCTGCGCTACGGGATGATCATGTTCATCGCGTCGGAGGTCATGTTCTTCGTGGCATGGTTCTGGGCCTGGTTCGATTATTCCTTATTCCCTGTGCCGCTCGAGATCGTCAAAGATGTCGAAACGCACGCCTTTACCGTTACCAACCTGATTGGACAGGATGGCGCCGCCGCATTGATGCAGTGGCCGCCGAAGGGGCTGGAAGTTCTCGACTCGATGAAACTTCCCTTGCTGAATACCCTGATCCTCTTGTGCTCGGGCACGACCGTAACCTGGGCACACCACTCACTCATCCACGGTGACCGCGAAGGCCTGAAAAAGGGCCTCTGGCTGACCATCCTGCTTGGCCTGCTGTTCAGCAGCATTCAGGCCTATGAATATGCCGAAGCCCCATTCCCGTTTGCCGGGCTGAACTACGGTACCGCATTCTACATGGCGACTGGATTTCACGGTTTCCACGTGATCGTAGGTACCATCTTCCTGTCGGTCTGCCTTGCCCGCAGCTACAAGGGCCACTTCACGCCAAAGCAGCATTTCGGTTTTGAGGCTGCGGCATGGTATTGGCACTTCGTCGACGTCGTGTGGCTTTTCCTTTTCATCACCATTTACATCTGGGGCGGCTGGGGCGCACCAGTTCACGCGTAAATGACATCAGAACCATCCAACGAAGGGCAGCCCAGCATAATGCGGGCTGCCCTTTTTGGTCTCTGCCCTCAATGCGGGTGCAAAACTTTGTTTGCGGGACTTGGCCAGTTCGCAAGTCAATGCGACCATTGTGGCCTGGACTATGACAGCTTCAACGTTGGCGATGGCCCGGCAGCCTTGCTCGTCATGGCCATAGGCGCCGTGATCATCGTGCTTGCATTGATACTGGATTCTGCATTCCGCCCGCCATTTTGGGTACATGTGGTCATTTGGGTGCCATTCACCGCCGCACTGACGGTAGTTACGTTGCGCATGGCAAAAGCTGCTTTAATGGCAGCGGAGTATCGCAGCAGGACGAACGAACCTTGAAAGGGTGATTTGAGATGACACGCTGGCCAGTCATTCCAACGATATTTGTCGCTCTTGCGGTTGCCACAATGATTGGCCTTGGCTTTTGGCAATTACAACGCAAGACCCACAATGAGATATTGTTGCAGCAAGTGACGGCGAATAGCGGCAAGCCGGCGATCGCATACCCTGCGTTGGGACCTGTCGGTCTGCAAGCCTTGCACCGCAAATCGGCAGTCAACTGTCTGCGGGTGTCCGAATGGAAGGAAGATTCTGGCACAGACATTTCGGGCAAGACGGGGACTCGCTATCTTGCCGAATGCGTTACTGGCGCCGAAGGCCCAGGTGCGTTGATTGTCGCGGGCATATCCAACCGGCCCAATCAGAAGATTGGATGGAATGGCGGCGCGGTTGAAGGGATGATAACTACCGAACCTGACCGGCAATCGATGGCCGCCAAGATGTTCGGCCAATCCATCGTCTTACGTCCCATGTTGGTATCGAAGACTGGCCTTGGAGGCTTACGCACCGCCGAGCCGCCCTCTCTGGAGAAGATAGAGCGCAAAATATCGAGCAATGGTTTTTATGCGCTGCAATGGTTCCTTTTTGCCACCGCTGCTACGATCATCTATATCCTTGCCTTGCGAAAGCGCAACAAGACGCCTTGAGCCTGCCGACCGACATCAGCTTCTACATTATAGCATGTGCTGCCGTTATTCTGGTCGGGCTGGCTAAAGGCGGTTTTGCCGGGCTTGGCGCTGCGGCCATGCCGTTGCTGGCGCTTGTGATGGACCCCGTCGCTGCCGCTGGCATGTTGTTGCCGATCCTCATGGTTCAAGATGTCGTCAGCGTCTGGGCCTTCCGCCGCAGTTTTGATGTGCCAACTTTGATCCTGACACTGCCCGGGGCCATCGTGGGCATATTTCTGGGCTGGCTGTTGGCATCATCGATCAATGAGGATGCTGTTCGCGGCTTTGTGGGCGTGATTGCCCTGTCGTTCGGCGTCTACCGGCTGCTGCCCATGCTGGGCATACAGGCTAGGCTTTCTGGTCCTGCCCCCAGCTGGGTTGGGGCCATCATGGGCGGCGTTTCGGGGTTTACGAGCCAGATTGCCCATGCTGGCGGGCCACCGTTCCAGATCTGGGCGCTGTCGCGCAATTTTCCCCATCTGGTGTTCGTTGGCACGTCGTCGATATTCTTTGCGATCATCAATTGGATGAAAGTGCCCGCCTACGCTGCGCTTGGCCAGTTTAACGCACAAAATATGAAGCTCACGGCCCTGTTCCTGCCGCTGGCGATCTTGAGCACCATATTGGGCGTCAAGCTTGTAAAGCGCGTCTCGCCCGAGCGCTTTAACCTCATCATCCAACTTTTGATGATCATCATCGGCGCCGAATTGATTCGGCAAGCCATATGGTAACTGCCCCCTCTTTGGGTGACAGCACCATCAGCATCTGGCGGCCTTCCATACGAGGATGTGCCTCGATTTTAGCGGTTTCAGTCGTATCCGCCTGAACGCGCTGAAGCAACTGCATGCCCAATTGCTGGTGGGCCAGTTCACGACCGCGGAAGCGCAACGTGATCTTGACCTTGTCGCCTTCTTCAATGAACTCGGCGACCTTCTTCATCTTCACCATATAATCGTGGTCATCGATGTTGGGACGCATCTTAATTTCTTTGATTTCTTGGGTTTTCTGGCTCTTGCGAGCAAGATTGGCCTTTTTCTGGGCCTCATATTTGAACTTGCCGATGTCCAGAAATTTGCACACGGGGGGGTCAGCGTTCGGTGACACCTCAACCAGATCAAGCCCAACTTCAGCAGCCTGTGCAATCGCCTCGCGGGTATACATGACACCCAGATTCTCGCCGTCATCGTCAATGACCCGCACTTTTTCGACGGTGATAAGATTATTGTAGCGCGGACCACTTTTAACAGGTGGGGTCATGGCGCGCCGGGTAGGCGGGGTGGCGATAGTCGATACTCCTTGTGATGTTCATTTGCGCCAATACAAGCAATTTGTCCGCAAATAAAGGCTTTTAGCGGCGGACTGGCTGCTTTTGTTGTCTAAGCGGAACAACAGGAGTCATGGCTGGCGAGTCGTTCCCTATAATGCAGAGGGCAGATTGGGGCAGCGAAAACAGGCTCGCGGCTTTTTTAAAAATATAACGCAAAAGATTCAATCGGGTCAGGCAACCGGGTGAGATTTTACTTGTCCGTTCAGTTTCAGGTCATCAGAGACGCGTAATAAAATAACAAAACATAATATTAAAATCCCAATTCGTCGCAACAATATTAAGCGAAATCATGATAACTCCCTCTAATGGCTCGTTTTCGAGCCTCCCTAACGGCCGCATAATTGATTTCGAGTCGGCTGAGATCCGCACCGTTCCCTTTCAGGATAGCCTTTATCTGTGGGTCAACGGCAATCAGCCTGATCGCGAACTGGATGTCCGATTGGCGCCGCGATATTATACCGACCGTCCCGATTATTGGGCTATAGAGGTCGTTGCGATCCGCTCGGCAGCCGGTTCTAACGATCGCGACCCTGAACCCACAGCGCGTTATGAACGGGCGATTCCCTTGGTAGGCGTTACAGGCTTACTCGGCGTTACGGTCATCGGTGCCAACCGGGTGCAGCGCATTGACCTGATGGAGAGCCATGCTGCCGTCTAATTGTCGCAAATGACCAAACAGAACTCGATTTATCCGGCAAGTTCGGTCAGATCAGTAACGGTCAGGATCTGCGGCAGCACACGCACTTCGCCATTTTTCGGGAAATAGAGATATAAAGGTACGCCTGACCGACCATATTTCGCCAGAAAACGGGTAATTTCGGGGTCCCTGCGCGTATAGTCGCCGACCATGGTCACGATACCGCCTTTTGCCAGCGCATCGATGGTCTCACTGCGGTCAATTGCCGCAGCCTCATTGACTTTGCAGGTGACGCACCAGTCGGCGGTAAAGTAAAGGAACACAGGTTTGCCCTCTGCCCGCAGCGCCGCTAGCCGTGCTTCATTGAACGCCAGATTGCCATTCTTGGTTGTCTGTGGTGCAGGGGCAAGCGCCACCTGACCCAGCACTAGGAAAGCGGCAAGCGCAATGCCCGCTACGCCGGCCCATAGTATTTTGCGCGGCGCTCCGCTCTTCTGCCTTCGGCCAAGCTCAAACAAACCAGCCAATATGATCAACGCTGCCACGCCCGATATGATCAGGCCATTGAGGCCAGCCAGTTGATACAGGAGCCAGAACAAGGCCAATGTCGTGAGCGCCATTGGCAGCGCCATCCATTGCCGGAAGCGCACCATCCACCCGCCGGGCCGCGGCATGCGTTTGCGCAGTGCCGGGATGAAGGCGATGGCCAGGAACGGCAATGCAAGACCAAATCCAAGCCCTGCAAATATCAACAAGGCCAGACCGGCCGGCAACAGCAACGCTGCGCCCATGGCAGCAGCCATGAATGGTCCGGTGCAGGGCGTCGCTACGACCGCTGCGAGCACACCGGTCCAGAAGGAGCCAGTTATTCCGCCCTTGCGAGCCAGTTTTTCGCCCGCGCCAATGCCGCCAATTTCAAACAGCCCAGCAAGGTTGGCGGTTACCGCTGCCATAAGCAGGAGGAGTAGCAACACTATGGCAGGATCCTGCAACTGGAATGCCCAGCCCACTTCCTCCCCAGCCGCACGCAGCCCAAGCATGATTCCGCCAAGGACAAGGCAGCTAAGCATGATTCCGATTGCATACGCGACTGCATCGCGGCGTGCCTCGCCCTCGTCACCACCCATTTTCGCAAGGCTTAGCGCCTTTAGCCCCAATATCGGAAACACGCACGGCATGAGGTTAAGCAACAAGCCGCCAAGCACTGAGAATGCAAGTATCCATACAAAGCCAAGCGGAGGCTGTTGTGATTGGGCAGGGACGCCTTCGTCCAAGACCGATACGCTGTCGCCGCCTGCAGGCACGGCACCAGGCAGTGCGCGCACCTCAAGCCCCTGCGCGTCATTGAAACGCAGCAAGCCATCGATCTGCCCAGCAAAGGGCTTTTTAACTTCGCCGCTGACAATCAGCCAATCGCCCACGCGCCGGGCAATTTGCGGGGCAGAATAGCGGAACAGGTCGTCGCTCTTGGCAAAATACCAGACGCGGCTGGCCTCCGCGCTTCGGGGATAAGGAATGGCAATGTCGATGCGGGTGCCGGTGATTTCATATTGAGCTGCCCTGTCCAGCGGGACGGGCAAGGCGCTGCGAAAAACATCGAAACGCGCGCGATCTACGCCGCTGATGACGCCTGAGCCAATGGTCATGGGCACAACAAGTGTCGCGGATTCGGGCACGCAGACGAGGTCGGAACAGGCGGACCAGCGCGCGTCCACCTTGATATTCAATTTCCCACCAGCACGTGCGCTTCCGGGAATTTGCACATCGACCATAAAGGCGTGCCTGGCCTTGTAGATATGGTTCATAAAACCACTTACCATCAATGTCCCGGGAACCGGTGCGCGTACCGCACCAGCGGTTACACCTGCCGGCAATTGCCATGCGAGCTCAAGCGGCGTTCCGGCGTCGCCTGGGTTAACCCAATAATCATGCCAGCCGGGCTTTGGATCCATGATAATCGCCACCGTCACGAGGTCGCCCGGTGCCGGGCTGCGCGTTTCCGTGTCGATCGACGCCCGGACATTCTGGGGAGTGGCCGGCGCTGCAGGCTGTGCATGGGCGATGCCCGCCGCCCAGAACAACATCAGCAAAAACGGAATCACACGCGCGGCATGTTGCTTTGCAGAAGCGTAAATGGATAACAAGGCAGTGGGTGAGTTCATAGATTTGCCATGGCACATTGCACGGTCTGTAGGACAGAGGATTATTCAGCCATGGCTTGTAAGGGTCCAGCGCCTCTGGTGGGCATGGCCTTCGCCTTTTTCCACCCACCATGCATATAATAGCTAATCGACAGGATGCAGGAGGCAATCGAGGTCGCAATGAATGCGGCCCAAATCGCATCCGCGCCGAAACGGTCGTAAAGGCCAAAACCTATGCTGAAACGCACGACGACCGCGCTGAAAATAAGGATGAGCAACGGGGCCATAACCGCGCCGTTGGAACGGACCGCGAAAGTAACCACCACCGACACACCCATCAGGATGAAACTCCAGCCAACGATATGGTTGATATGGATGGCGATATCGATCGCGGGGCTGTCCATCGGCAGGAACAAGCTGAGCACTGGTGTTGCAAACAAGGTCAGCAGCATGATGAGCACGCCCGACATCAGCAGATTGATGCCGATGCCCGACCACACGATGCGGCCCACACGGTGCCATTTGTTCGCCCCGATATTTTGCGCAACCATCGCGCTGACTGCGCCGCCTACGGCCACGGCAGGCATCTGCACATAGCTCCACAGCTGGTTCATCACGCCGAATGCCGCGGTGGTGTCGACGCCCTCCTTGTTTACAAGGCCGATCATCACGACGGCGGATCCCGACATGATAATCATCGACAGGCCCATGGGCAGGCCCATCCGCGCAATTGGCTTAAGGTATCGCATGTCAGGCCAAAGCCATGTCAATTCATGACCGCGCAAGCGAATAGTGAGGTCAAGCGCATAGACCTTGCGCAGCAGCAGCGCGAGACTGATGAGCCCGGCCATGATCGTTGCAAGCGCAGAGCCCGCGATACCCATCGCCGGAATGGGGCCAAAGCCCAATATGAAAATCGGGTTCAATATGATGTCGAGAACGACGTTCAATACAGTGTTCCAAAAGGGCGTGACCGAGTCGCCAACGCCGCGCAGTGATGACGAAATAAGCACCATTACGAAGGATGCTGGCATGGTCAGGAAAATAACTCGCAAATAGGCGAGCGCCAGCGGATAAGCGGCCTGCGGCGTCGCCATCGCGCGCAACATCTGCGGCGCAAAAATCCATCCGGCAGCGGCAAAGACAAGTCCAGCCACAAAAAATACACTGAATGCCGTGCCCATGATTCGGCGCACCGATTCCACATCGCGGCGGCCCATATTCTGGCCAATCAGGATAGTCGTCGCCATGGTGAAGCCGAACAGGGTCGAGAACATCAGAAACATGATGAGCCCGGCATTGGCCGACGCTGCGAGCGCCTCTTCGCCCAGGAATTTCCCGATCCAGACCGAGTTCACGGAGTTGTTGACCGACTGTAATATGTTCACGCCAAGCGATGGCAGCGCAAAGGCGAACAGCGTCTTTGCCACTGGCCCAGCGGTCAGGTCGCGTTGATGGGCAGGCGCGTCGCTCACCCCAGCCGTGCCAGCGCCGCGGTAAGCCGATCCGCCTCGGCCGCCTTCTCGGCATGGTCCGCGCGCGCCTTTTCAACCGCCTCGGGTTTTGCCCGTTCAACAAATGAAGCGTTGGACAATCGACCGGCGAGTGCATCGCGCTCCTTCGCGGCGGCTTCGATTGCTTTGGTGATGCGGGCGCGTTCGGCGTCGAGGTCAATGACGCCATCCAGAGCAAACACGACGGTGTCGCCGCCAACTACGATTTGTGCAATATTGTTGGTCGAAACGGGGGCGTAAACAAAGCTGTCGATGCGGCCAAGCCGTGATAGCGCAGCTGCCTGTCGTTCGATGATCGCGACCGTGGACGACTGCGGTTCAGCAATATTCGCGATTAGACGTGTGCCCGGCGCTATATTCAATTCAGCCTTGAATGAGCGCGTCTTGCTGATCGTGTCGACGACCCAGTTTATTTCCGCGATGGCGTCTGCATCCATAGCGGCGTTGGGCTCAGGCCATTTGGCGTGAATGATATCATAGCTGCGTGGTGCGGCAGGGTCGGACAAGGCATGCCACAATTCTTCAGTGATGAATGGCATGAACGGATGGAGCATCACCAATATCTGGTCGAGCACCCAACCTGCAACAATCTTGGATTCGCTGTCCATCTCACCTTTTTCGCCGTCGACAAATGCAGGTTTGATGAGCTCGAGATACCAGTCGCAAAACTGGTCAAAGACCATGTGGTAAAGCACGTCCGCCATGCCGTCGAAGCGGAATTCGGCGAAAGCCTTGTTCATCTTTTCAACGGTGCTGACAACTTCGCCAATGATCCAGCGGTTGACCGCAAGCTTGGCCTTGGGCGCGCTGATCGAGTGCGATCCGCCGATGCCGTTCGACTGCGCAAAACGCGCGGCGTTCCAAAGCTTTGTCGCAAAATTGCGGTACCCGGCAACGCGGCTTTCATCCATCTTGATGTCGCGGCCTTGGCTTTCCATTGCCGCCATGAAGAAGCGCAGCGCATCGGCACCATATTGGTCAATCAGGCCAAGCGGGTCGACGGTGTTGCCTTTCGACTTCGACATCTTGCTGCCGTCCGCCGCGCGGACGAGGCCATGGAGGTACAATGTCTTCCACGGCACCGATTCTTCCAACGGTCTGCGTCCGCCTTCGCCCATGAAGTGAATGCCCTGCATCGCCATGCGCGCATCCCAGAAGAACAGGATGTCGAAACCGGACACCAGTACGTCATTTGGATAATGGCGGTTGAGCTCGCCTGTCTGTTCCGGCCAGCCCAATGTGCCAAATGGCCAGAGCGCCGAGGAGAACCACGTATCTAGGACGTCGGGATCGCGCGTGAGAGCAACATTAGGTCCCGCAAGCGTTTGCGCTGCCTCCTCGGTTTCTGCGACATAGCATTTGCCGTTGTCGTCGAACCATGCCGGTATCTGATGTCCCCACCAAAGTTGCCGCGAGACGCACCAAGGCTGGATATTTTCCATCCAGTTGAAATAGGTTTTCTCCCACGACTTCGGCACGATGTCGATCGCGCCCGAACGCACGGCTTCTATGGCTGGAGCAGCCAGCGTCTTGGCATCGACATACCATTGGTCAGTCAGCATAGGCTCAATGACAACGCCCGAGCGGTCGCCAAACGGTTGCTGTATGGTCTTGTTCTCAACGGCGATCATGAGGCTATCAGCATCAATATCGCCAACCACGCGCTTGCGCGCTTCGTAGCGGTCAAGCCCGCGATAGGCGTCGGGGACCAGGTTGAGCGCGTCGATATCGGCGGCGGTCCACTGGCCACTGGCGGCGATAGCTTTGGCCTGCGCAGCGGCTTCGGCATAAGGTGCGCCATCGCTGCGCATTGCGGCGACCTCGTCCATCAGGCGATACATGGGGATATTGTTGCGCTGCGCCACGCCATAGTCATTCTGGTCATGCGCGCCGGTAATCTTTACCGCACCCGAACCAAAATCGGGGTCGGGATATTCGTCGGTGATGATCGGGATCAGGCGGCGATGGTCTTTGGGGCCAACCGGGATTTCGCAAAGCTTGCCGACGATTGGCTTGTACCGCTCATCGTCAGGGTGCACCGCAACCGCGCCGTCGCCGAGCATTGTTTCAGGGCGCGTGGTGGCGATGGCGATATAATCGCGTTCCTCTTCAAGCGTAACATTGCCGTCGGCGTCGCGCTCGACATAAGTATATGTTTCGCCGTCCGCGAGTGGATATTTGAAGTGCCACATATGGCCATTCATTTCGCGCGTTTCGACCTCAAGGTCGGAGATCGCGGACTTGAAATGGGGGTCCCAGTTGACGAGCCGCTTGTCGCGGTAAAGCAGTCCCTGATTAAAGAGATCGACAAACACCTTGATGACGGCCTTTGAAAAGCCCTCGTCCATGGTGAAGCGTTCATTGCTCCAGTCCATCGAGCAGCCAAGCCGGCGCAGCTGGCGCGTAATCTCGCCGCCGCTTTCCTCTTTCCATTCCCATACCTTCGCCACAAATTCGTCGCGGCTGAAATCGGTGCGTTTCTGCTGGCGCGCGTTGAGCTGCCGTTCGACAACCATCTGGGTCGCAATGCCCGCATGGTCCGTGCCGACCACCCACAAGGCATCCTTGCCCTGCAAGCGGGCGTGGCGGATGAGGATATCCTGCAAGGTGTTGTCGAGGGCATGGCCGATATGCAGACTTCCCGTCACATTGGGCGGCGGATTGACGATTGTATAAGGTTCAGCACTCGGCCGGTCGGGCCGGAACGCGCCAGTGGATTCCCAGTGCGCATACCATTTCGCCTCAATTGCGGCGGGGTCGAAAGTCTTGTCGATAGTCATGGACTTGGGCCATAACCGCCCTGACTAAAAAGGGAAACCCTCACGACACGTCATGCTGAAACAAGTTCAGGCTGACGTGGTGGAGCTTTACGTCGCGGGCTGGCGCGTTACGCCTTTTCGCGCCGGAACATGAAGAACGCTGCAGCGAACCCGCCAGCCACAACGAGGCTTAGCCATAATTCCTTAGAGGCCTCGGGATCAAGCCCCTTTGCCACCAATATCACTAGCATGGCGGCGATAGCGACATAGGTCCCATATGGGTGGAGCCACATCTTGATCTGCAACCGCTCCGGATCCTCCGCTTCATATTTGCGGCGCAATTTGAGCTGGGCGCCAGCGGTCATCAGGTACAACAGCAGCATCGTTACCCCGCAGCTGTTGAGCAGGAAGCTGAAGACAACGTCGCGCGACACCGCGTCTGCGGCGAGCGCGAAATAGCTGAACAGGCTGGCAATGAGGATAGCGCGGGCAGGGACCTTGCGGCGGTTAACTTGCACCAGCCATTGCGGCGCGTCCTTATGCTTGGCAAGACCGAACAAGGCGCGCGACGTAACATAGAGCCCGGAATTGAGGCAGGACAATACCGCGACCAGCACAACCGCTTCCATGATGATCTTGCCCGCCGGCAGGCCCATATAGGCAAGCGTGGTGGCAAATGGCGACACCTTCGGAACGATCTCGGTCCAGGGCACCACCGACACGATCAGGAAAATCGACAATATGTAGAATACCAGGATCCGTACTGTGACAGACACGGTCATGCGGCTGATGACCTTTGACGGTTCTTCGGATTCGGCGGCAGCGATGGTCGCAATCTCCGCGCCCACAAGGCTGAATATGGTCGAGGTGGCTGCGGCAAGGACAACCCCCCAGCCATTGGGTACAAAACCATCGTGCGCCGTCAGATTGGCAAAGCTTGGACCACTACCCGATGTGATGCCAAAGGCCCAAGCCGCGCAGAGCAAGATGAAGACAATGATTGCCGCGACCTTGATCGAGGAAAACCAGAATTCGAATTCGCCATAAGCACGCGCGGACATCAGATTGACTGCGGTCAGCAACGCCATCAACAATATACCGATGGCAAGTTCGGGGACAGCGGGAAACCAGCTGTGCAGAATCTGTGCGCCGGCAATCGCCTCGATCGCGACGACGACAACCCAGAAGTACCAGTACAGCCAGCCGGACAGGAACCCGGCGAGATGGCCAAGACCAGCGCGGGCAAAGTCCGGGAAAGTCTGCACGCCTTCAATCGCCAACGCCATTTCGGAAATCATGCGCATCACCAACAGGATGATGAAACCGGCAATGGCAAAGGAAACCACCGCGGCCGGGCCGGCCTGACTTATCGTGGTGGAAGATCCGACAAAAAGCCCGGCTCCAATGATGCCGCCAATCGCGATCATGGATACATGGCGGGACTTCAGGCTGCGGCTAAGCTCTGCCCCGCCGCTGATGTCGGTAGCAACGCTGGTTGCAATGTCGGTCATCTATTCCCCCCGAATAACGCAAACGTCTCTGTCCATTTCGCAAAGAACAGGATTCAAAACCCGACGCCAAGGTGATAGATCGCCGATCAACCGGGTTCTGATTTCCCGCGCTTGCGAAGCCTCACTTGCCCTTCAAATGCTTGCCCAGCCATGCGAACACCGTCTGATGCCACTGGATCGAATTTTTCGGCTTCAGCACCCAATGGTTTTCATCGGGGAACACCAGTAGTTTGGATTCTACACCCTGCTGCTGTAACGCGGTAAAGGCTGCAAGCGACTGCGAATAGGGAATGCGGTAATCCTTCTCGCCATGAATGACCAAAGTCGGGGTCTTCCATTTGGAGACATGGTTTACCGGATTCCACTTTTCGGCGTCCGTGCGCGTGGTCCATGGCCCGCCATTGTCCCATTGGTCGAACCACAATTCCTCTGTTTCATAGGCCATAGCGCGAAGGTCGAAAATGCCGGCATGATTCACGAGGCACTTGAAGCGGTCGGGCCAGTTGCCCGAAATCCAGTTCATCATATAACCACCATAAGAGCCACCCAGTGCGCAGGCGTTGGTAGTGTCTAGCTGCGTGTCTGCTTTGCCAACGGCAACCATGCCCTTCTGCAAATCCTCAAGCGGCCATCCGCCCCAGTTTTTGTTGATGCTGTCGGTAAATTTCTGACCGTAACCCGTACTGCCATGGAAATCGATCGTCACCACCGCATAGCCTTGCGATGCCATGACCGCTGGGTTCCAGCGATAGGACCAGCTGTTGTTGAACGTTCCTTGCGGCCCGCCATGGACGAGTAGCAAGACAGGAAGCTTGCCTTTCACGCCCTCTGGCTTGACGATCTGGCCATACACCCGGTCGCCATTGGCGCCAACAAAATCGAATTTCTGGTAATTGACCGGGTCAAGCGCGCCAAGCATCTCCGCATTGACGTTGGTCAGCCGCGTTGTCGCACCCTTGGCGTCCATATAAACCAGGTCGGAAGGCCCGGAGATGCTGTTGATGGCATAGACGATACCGCCATTTTTCAGCGGCACGGCTTCAGCAATGCTGCCACGTTCGGTGAGGCGTGTGACCTTGCCCTTCAGGTCAACGCGGTACAGCGGTGTCTCCAAAACATCCTGCGCGGTCACCAGCAGGCTTTTGCTGTCCGTTGCCCAGGCGAGCGATGCGACCGAACGGTCCCATGCATCTGTAAGTGCCGTAACCTTGCCGCTTTTCAAATCCATGAGCTTCACAACCAACCGGTCGGCTTCATAGGTCGCGCGCGCCATGGAGGTCCATGCCAGCCATTTGCCATCGGGCGAAACGGCAGGCGTTGTGTCCATACCGGAATTGTCTTTGGTGAAGTTGACGATCTCCTTTGACTTCAGGGATGCGCCATAGATATCAAGATTTGTGGACTTTGCCTCGTGTTTGTCCGCGACCCGTAAGGTGTAGACTATGCCGCTGCTGTCGCCGCTCCAACTGATCTCTTCGCCACCGCCAAAGGGCTTGGATGGCGCGTCGCCGACCAGATTTCCGTCCATGGCGGTGCCCAATGTGCCAAGCTTGCCATCGGCACCAAGCACAACGGTGAAGACACGGCTGTAATTGCCGGGTGTTTCCCATTGGTCCCAATGGCGGGTCATGAGCTGGTCATATTCGCGGCCATTGCCTGGGCCTGGCTTCGACGTGTCGCCGCCCTTGGCGCAACCAAATTCCATACAATCGCGGGCAATGTCACCCCAGACAGCAAATTTCTGGCCATCAGGTGATATTTTAAAGCCGCTGACGTCGGTTTTGAAATTGCTAGCCTGTGCAGCCGTCCCCGATGCTATGTCGTAACGCCAGATCTGGTCCGAGCCGCCTTCGTTGCTGATGTAGAAAATGCTTTTGCCGTCTGGCGCAAAGGCGGGGTCATGTTCGTTCTTGTCGGCCTTGGACGCAAACATGACCGGCTGGGCATTCGGGACCCCCAGTTTGAGCAAATACAGATCGGTCTTGCCCTTGTTCGCCTCGAGGTCCGTCTCGCGCAACTGATAGGCGATCAACGTGCCGTCAGGTGACGCCGCCACGGCCGAAAGCCGTTTCATCATGACAAGATCAGTCTCGGTCATGGGCCGGGCGAGGGCGGGTGTTGAAATGGAGCTAAAAGCGGCGACGGATGTGCCCATGAGGGCAGCAAGCAGAAAGGTTTTTTTCATGTGTGACACGCTAGTCAGCGCAAGGCAGGCACGCAAGAAAATTGCTGATTGAAAGATTTTTCGCACGCCAATTTCAAGAATCTAGCGTACGATTTTACCGTCTTTCATGACGATGGAGATATTCTCCAACAGCCGGATGTCAGACAGAGGATCGCCTTTGACCGCCACCAGATCGGCAAAGCGCCCCGGCGCGATGCTTCCCAATATACTTTCCTTGCCCAGCAGTTCCGCCGCACGGATTGTGGCGCTTTGGATCGCTTGCATCGGTGTCATGCCGTAGCGCACCATATAGGCAAACTGCCTGGCATTCTGGCCATGCGGATAAACCCCGCTGTCGGTGCCATAAGCCAGCTTCACACCCATCTTTACTGCCTTGGTGAATCCCGCGCGCTGCACGTCAGTTGTCTCGCGATTCTTGCGGAGATACTCGTCGGGCCATTTTTCTTTAGTGCCGATGTCATCGATATAATCGCCATTATAAATATCCATGACCAGCCACGTCCCGTTGGCCTTGGCCATTGCCAGAGCTTCGTCGTCGATCAGACTGGCATGTTCGATCGAGCGCACGCCGGCGCGAATGGCATTCTTGATCCCCACCGCGCCATGAGCGTGGGCAGTGACGAAAATGCCTTTGGCTTTCGCGGTGTCGACAACGGCGCGCAACTGATCTTCCGTAAGTTCCGGTTCGCCCGGTTCTGTGCCGATGGCAAGCACTGCGCCAGTCGCGATGGTTTTGATGAAATCAGCGCCCTGGTCTATCAGAAACGCCGTCTTCGCTGCGGCTTCTTCGGCCGTGCTGGCGACGCCAAGCCGCATGTCGGGCGGGAGCTGTTCATTTGGCACAACGCCGTTCAATTCGCCGCCGCCTTTGGGAATGGTGATATAGGCGCCTGCCACGAACATCCGTGGGCCGGGCACATATCCAGCATTAATGGAATCACGCAATGCGATGTCGGTCAATCCGCGATAGGTCCCGACGTCGCGGACTGTGGTAAAGCCAGCTGCCAAGGTTAATCGCGCATTCTGGGCGCCGATCAAAGCCGTGGCGGCAGGCGATGTCTTCAGCGGCAAGGCAAGGTCAGCACTTTGCCCGGCGTCGGCAAGATGCGTGTGCA
>JBBQPQ010000062.1:0-14921 GCA_038217195.1 Sphingomonadales bacterium
CACGTCCAAGCATCAAGGATGATGCGGGAAGATTCTTGCGAATAACCCAGTCCAGCCGTTCGGATTCAATTGTGTAATAAATATTGTCCAGCGATCTGCTGTGCGCAGGAAAGCGGACCTCATAACCCGACCAGCCATATGTCACCAAAGGCGCCGTAAGCCAGCGATGCTCGGGCAAGATATCGCTGGCAAAATAGCTCCAGATATGGTTGCCGCCAAAACTCTGGCCTTGTTCGATAAGGACAACCTTGAGCTCCGGACGCATCTTGGCAAGAGCGAGCGCAATAAGCCCGCCCGCAAGCCCGCCACCAACTATGGCCAAATCGCATTTGATATTTTCGAGATTCACTTTCCTGCCCTAGCGCAGCCCTTTTCCGAGGGGAAGGCCCCTGCCAGGAAAATGCACAGCTTTATATCGCAAGAAATTTTGGCGCGCAGGATGCAGGCGTATCTTTAAACATGCTATTGGCGGCAATGAGGGCTAGTAACGAGGGGGCTTACCGCCCCTGGCGGTGGCAAATGGGGGGAAATCATGCGGAAAAAATGGCTATTGGCCGTGCTTGGACTCTTGGTTGTTGTCGGCAGCCTTGCATATATAAAGCGCGATGCCATCGCGATGGCGCTGATAACGCGCGCGGCGGACGCGGCAATGACGCGCGATGTCATGGCTGATTTGCCCGCTGATCAACTGCATGTCGGCTTTTGCGGAACCGGATCACCCTTGCCCAACCGCCAGCGTGCGGCGGCTTGTACGGTTGTGATCGCCGGGGGTAAGCTGTTCATATTCGATATGGGTGAGGGGTCGGGCAAAACCTTGTCGTTGATGGGGATGCCGTTGCACAAGATAGAAGGCGTCTGGCTGACGCATTTGCACAGCGACCATTTTGAAGGCCTTGGCCCGTTCATGCTACAACGTTGGGCCGGAACGAGTGCAACGACGCCGCTGGCCTTGGCAGGCCCTGAGGGTGTGACCGAAATCACCTCTGGACTTACTGCGGCGTACCGAATCGATTCAACTTATCGTATTGCGCATCACGGTGCGGCGGTGGTGCCATTGTCGGGCGTTGGCATGGTCGGAACCGCTATTCAGCCGGGCATAGTCTACGATGCGAACGGCGTGCGCATTACGGCCTTTGCCGTCGACCATGGTCCAATAAAGCCAGCCTTTGGCTATCGGGTGGATTTTAATGGCAGGAGTGTGACAATCACGGGTGACACTGCATTTACGCCGAAACTGGCGGCTGCGGCCAAGGGCTCGGACCTTCTTGTCAGTGAGCTGCTATCGCCGCGCATGGTGGATATTCTCGTCGTTAGCGCAAGGAAGGCTGGCATGGTCAACCGGGCGAAGATATTCAACGACATCAAAAACTATCATATCAGCCCTGAGCAAGCCGCTGGCGTCGCCAAATCTGCGGATGTCGGAATGCTTGCATTTACTCATATTGTACCGGCGGTGCCAAAGCCTCTGGAGTTTGCGCTTATTGGTGGCGCGGCAGCAGCATATGACGGGCCAATATCTGTAATGCATGATGGCGACATAATCAGTATATCGACGCAGCATCAGTTCAAAACACGCAATTTGCTAAATTGATAGCAAAGCGCGTATGGGCGGCCTCATATGGATAGCTTGCTAGTCTTGATCATGTCTGCAGCGGCGATGACCGCCATTGTCGGTGCACGTTATCTGGCGGTGAGCGGAGCTTTTGCCTTGGCGACAAAAATACGCGAGCCCGGGCTGTACGTCGGCCTCGACAAGCAAATCAGGCGTGAGATCGGGTGGAGCCTGGCGAGCGCCGCGATTTATGGCATTCCAGGTGGAATTGTCGCTTGGGGATGGGACAGCTTTGGCTGGACTCAAATTTACCGCGACATCGGGGATTACCCCCTCTGGTATCTGCCGGTTTCAGTTTTGCTGTATCTATTCGCGCACGACACCTGGTTTTACTGGACCCACCGGCTGATGCATCGGCCTTTCTGGTTCAAGGCGGCGCATGCAGTACACCATGAAAGCCGCCCGCCAACGGCCTGGGCGGCAATGGCTTTTCACCCATGGGAAGCGCTGTCGGGTGCATTTGTGATTCCCTTGCTCGTTTTTATCATTCCGGTTCATGTTGCGTCTTTGGGCGTTGTGTTAGCTATCATGACTATCATGGGTGTGACCAACCATATGGGATGGGAATGCTTTCCGAAATTCATAGTTAACGGCAAATTAGGGCAATTGGTGATAACAGCTACCCATCACCAGAAGCATCACGAAGCCTATAGGGGGAATTATGGGTTATATTTCAGGTTTTGGGACAAAATGTGCGGTACTGACCTTGGGCTTGGCGATTGGAATCGTCGCGCAGGCAGGCACGGCTAAGGCAGCACCGGCTTCAGCAACGCTTGAGGTTGATATTTATGGTCTGCGCAGCGTGAAAGGCAATGTCCTTGTTTGTGTGACGGCCAATCCCCGGTTTTTCCCGGACTGTAGCAAAGACCCCAAAAGTCGGCGTGCTACTGTTCCTGCCAATAACGCGGCACTGGTCTCTTTTTCTGGCATGAGTTCTGGCACCTATGCAATTGCGCTGGTGCACGACGAAAATGCCAATAGCAAAATGGATATGGCCATTTTTTTGCCAAAGGAAGGATTCGGTTTTTCGCGAAATCCTGTCGTAATGGCCGGTCCCCCCAAGTTTAGTTCGGCCGCTTTCGCAGTCGAAGGGGCTGACATCAGCCAGCGCGTCAAAATGAAGTATATGCTTTAGTTGGCATTCCTTAGATAATTAGGGAACTAACTGATAACTTGGACGGTTCCCTCATTTCGTTTTACGGGAGCAATTCATGAAAATTCTTAACAGCTTCGGCGCTGCGTTGTGCATAAGTGCCATTTTTTGCGTTCCTGCCTTTGCGCAGGAAGCCGAAGTATCCAAGGTTGACGTGCCGGATCGCGGTGTTTTTGCGGGCGACTGGGTGACCGTTGGCATTGGTGCAGGCTATGGTCCGAGCTATGATGGCTCGGACGACTATGTCCTCTTTCCTGCGCCGCTGGCGCAGGGTAGCGTGGGCGGATTTGATTTTGGCGCACAAGGCCCCGGCCTTTATGTTGACCTGATCGCCGACGGCAATAGCGACAGCAATGTCAAATTCCTCGCTGGCCCGCTTGTCCGCGTGCGCTTGGAGCGTAACAGCAACATCAAGGATCCTGTTGTCCAATTGCTGGGTAAGGAAAAAGTTGCCGTGGAAGTTGGTGCAACTGCTGGTGTCGCGTTTTCCAAGGTCATCAATCCATACGATACGCTTTCGCTTTCCACCGACATCCAATGGGACGTCGCAGGCGCACACAAGGGGCGGCTGATCAGCCCAAGTGTCAGTTACTCCACGCCGTTGTCCACTGCGATATTTACCAGCATCAGCTTGAACGCGACCCATGTCGACGGCAATTATGCCGATACGTATTTCAGCATTGACCAGGCTGGAAGTACAGCAAGCGGCTTACCGCTATTCGAGGCCAAGGGTGGCTGGAAAAATTATGGCGCGAGTCTTCTTGGCGGAGTGGATTTGTCGGGCGACGCCCGTGATGGCGGATGGGGTATATATGGCTTTGTCAATTATTCTCGGTTGACCGGCGATGCCAAAAGATCTCCGGTTACTTCGCTGCGCGGCGATGCCAACCAGTGGTTTTTTGCTGGCGGGATCAGCTATACTTTTTAAGCGTCTTTAACGACTCTGAAATCATGATCGCGACATACAGGCGCCCTGTTCAATGAAAGGGCGCCTGTCATGTATGCATCGCAAAATCAGTTCTCATCCGATGGCAAACAGGCATCGCTAACCCGCGAAGCCCGCCTCAGCTGGATCAGTTCCAAGCTGGCCCAATCTCTTTGCACTGACCCTGACAGGCTTAGTGAATTGCATCATAGGCTGTGGATGCGGATATTGCAGGATGGCCTTGAACCTGTGCCTGCGCGCGACGAAACCGACCAGCTTGCGGTCGACATTCTCGCGGTTGCGCTGCTGGTCGAACAGGTTGCGGCCAATGATGGTGCAGAGGCCGCAATTGCCGCAGTAAAGCTCGCCAGCGGGCAGGGACTTTCCCCTGCAGTAGCCGAACGGTTCCTTCGCCTTGGTAGCGCACTAGTTTTTTGGGCCACGCTCGATTCGGACCGAAGTGCTACCGTTTAGGTCGCGCTAGATCGCATTGACCGGCAACCGCAAATAGACATGACCACCAGGTGATGCAGGCGGCAGCGCGCCTGCTCTGATGTTCACCTGAAGCGATGGCAAAATGAGCTTTGGAGCCTCGAGTGTTTTGTCGCGCGCGGTACGCATGGCGACAAATTCAGCCTCGCTGATGCCATCATGCACATGGATGTTATGCGCGCGCTGTTCGGCAACAGTGGTTTCCCACGCAAAAGTACTTCGGCCCTCTGGCAGATAATCATGGCCAACGAAGATTCGGGTGTCAGGCGGCAACGCGAGTATCTTGCGCATTGACCCGTACAGTGCATGCGCGCTTCCGCCAGGGAAATCCGCCCGCGCGGTGCCGTAATCGGGCATGAACATGGTGTCGCCGACGAACGCTGCATCGCCGATGAGATATGTAACGCACGCTGGCGTATGCCCCGGAGTGTGCAGCACGTTGATCGAAAGATTGCCAAGCGCCAGCGTATCGCCTTCTTCCACTAGCTGGTCGAAAGCGGCTCCATCATGCGTAACGTCATCTGCTTCAAACATTTTGCCAAATATCGTCTGAACCTGCGTAATTTGCGCGCCTATGACGACAGGCGCGCCAGTCACTTCGCGCAAATGATGTGCCGCCGAAAGATGATCGGCATGGGCGTGTGTCTCAAGCAGATAAACTATATCAAGACCCTGATCCGTTGCTGCAGCAAGCAAGGCGTCGGCGGACGTCGTGGCGATCCGTCCGTTGCGCGGGCTGAAATCAAGAACAGGGTCAATGATTGCTGCCTTTTTTGTGGCCGGGTCATGGACAATGTAACTGACCGTGTTGGTCGCATCATCGAAAAAAGCCTGAACTGACGGGTGCATGAGTCGTCTCCTTATAAACAGACATTAGCACTTGCTAATTTAGAATGATAGCATATAAACACATGATGTTTGATTTATCCCGTTTTGACCTCGCCGTGTTTGAGGCAAGTGCCGGCCGCGCCGCGGCATTGCTTCGACTGCTCAGTAATGAAAAAAGGCTGATGGTATTGTGCCAACTCGCAGACGGCGAAATGTCCGTGGGCGAAATCCAGTCGCGCGTCAGCCTGTCGCAATCGGCCTTGTCCCAGCATCTGGCGTTGCTGCGTGATGATGGTGTGGTCGCCACTCGACGCGAAAGCCAGACGATATTTTACCGCCTTGCCGATCCTGCCGCAATGCGCGTCATCGAAACGCTCGCGGAGTTATTCTGCCCACCTGAAATGAGGAAACAGCCATGACGGCAATCTTACACAAACTCAAACCGCAACAGGTGCGCGAACGGATTGAAGCCGGACGTGCTGTGCTCGTTGATATTCGTGAGCCTGACGAATTTGCACGAAGCCATATTACAGGTGCGCAGTCGCATCCGTTATCGACGTGGGAGAAAGCGCATCTTTCCATCAACCCTGATGCCGATGTCATTTTCACCTGCAGGTCGGGTATGCGCACCGCAGGCGCATGTGATCGTCTTGCGGCGCGGGTCAACGGCGAGGCATTCGTGCTGGACGGTGGGCTTGATGCTTGGGCAAAGGCCGGTTTGCCCGTTGCGACCGATGCCGACGCACCGATGGAGATTATGCGACAAGTACAAATCGCCGCGGGTTCGCTCGTTCTGCTCGGTGTGCTGCTTGGTTTCATAGTTGCGCCAGCGTGGTTCGGACTTGCGGGTTTTGTGGGGGCGGGGCTGACATTTGCCGGTCTGACCGGATATTGCGGCATGGCGCGGCTGTTAATGCTTGCGCCATGGAATCGGGCGAGCGCCGCCTGAAATGGCGTACGAAACCCTTTTGCTGGCCGGACTTGGCGGCGCCTTGATCGGGTTGTTGCTGACCTTGTTCGGTGGCGGCGGGTCGGTGCTGGCAACACCGTGGCTGATTTATGTGGTCGGGCTAACCGACACCCATGCGGCGATTGGCACATCGGCAGCGGCGGTTGCGGTCAACGCCTCGATCGGTCTTGCCGCGCAGGCTAGGGCAGGGCGAGTCAAATGGCCCTGTGCCATTACATTTGGGATCGCTGGTCTCGCAGGCGCGCTGCTCGGCGCGCAACTGGCCAAGCAGGTTAATGGTGATGCGCTGCTGATGTGGTTTGCATTCGCCATGATCGCCATTGCCGTGTCGATGTTAATTCCGAAGAAAAAAGACGGCGACCCTGCGGTGCGTTTGACGGGCCCGATGGTGCTGAAACTTGCGCCGGTTGGCCTGTTTGCAGGGCTTGCCGCAGGATTTTTCGGCATTGGAGGCGGCTTTTTGATTGCGCCGGGTCTGATGGCATCAACCGGTATGACGCTTGCGAACGCGAGCGCATCTTCCTTGGTATCGGTCAGCCTGTTCGGGGGCGCGACCAGCCTGTCTTACGCCGCGTCGGGGCAACTCATCTGGCCCTTGTTTGGCGCGCTTGTCGTGGGCGGCGCAGGCGGGACGCTTGCTGCATTACCGCTGGCAAAACTGCTTGAAAGCCGCACTGCCATGGCGCGCACGATTTTCGCGCTTATGGTGATCGCCGTTGCAATATTCATCCTGCTGAACTGACCTGCTGAAATCAGGAACTTCACGCGCCTATCAGGAACATGTTGATCGTGAGCCTTCCCTGACGCGGGTCGGATGACAGTACAGCCGGGTCGGGGATGACGCCCGAATGCAATTGTCGCCCGCGATACAGCACCAGACGGTCGGGAGCTGCTTCCACCTCGTCGATCATTTCGTACCAGTCGGTATCGCCGTAACAAAATTGCGGTGGCGGCATTCCATAATCTCGCTCATCCATCGCCAGTGATGCGTTATAGGTGTTTTCCCTGTCAGGTGTCACCGTCTCAAACCCCGTCCGCCGGTGGCGGTAGAACGCCGTGCCGCCGCTTTCAGGGCCAAGCAAATAATGCATCACTGCAATCACCTCGCCGCTGGCATGGTCGTAATGCGGAATGCGCTGAAGTGGGTTCAACTCCTGCGTGCCAAGCGTGACGAGCGAAAAGGTCGAGGCATCGAGCCTTACGCCTTTCGTAAAGCCAAACACGCGCTGCATGATCTGCATCATCAGGTCGCGGCGCTGATCGAGATAGCTTGGGTCGGCCCAAGCGCGGAGGCCGGGATAAGAGGCACCTGCATGTTGATATTTTGCGGCGAAGGCAGCCTCCAACAACGCACCCGTCTGTCCGCTAAATCCGTCTATAATCACAAGCGGTTCGCCCTCGCGCCCCATCCGGCGGACGTTAACGATCGGGTCTGGCACTAACGGGTTGGGGTGGACCATAAAGCAGACTCATGGCCGTTATGGCCAAGTGGAGTCAACAGCGGCTCTCGACAGCTTTAACGCGAACGCCTAGTAGCTGGTTATCCCCGGGGAGTCGCATGACTGAGAGGCGGTGCTGCAATGCCCGCGACCCGCTGAACCTGATCCCGTTTGCACGGGCGTAGGGAGGTGAGACCGCAGCCAGTCCGTGGGACTGGCGAGGACCGAGCCCGGTCTTCACGCCTATCGCTCTCCTTGTGTAACTTTGGAGAGACAAGATGGCAGATATCCCCGCACGCACCGAAACAACGGGCACTGAAATTGGCGTAACCACTGGCCCCATTCGCGGCAGCAAGAAAATCCATGTCGGTCCGTTCAACGTCGCCATGCGCGAAATCTATCTCGAGCCGTCGTCGGGCGAGCCGCCAGTGCGCGTATACGACACCAGTGGCCCTTATACCGACGCGACCGCGCACATTGATATCAGCGCTGGCCTGCCGGAAATCCGCCGCCCCTGGATCATGGCGCGCGGCGATGTGACCGATGTCACGCAGCGGGAGGTAAAGCCCGAGGACAACGGCCAGCTTGGCCCCGACCGCAGCGGCGGCGTTGCGCCATTCCCCAACGTTCGCAAACAAGTGCTCCGTGCAAAGCCCGGCATGAATGTCAGCCAAATGCATTATGCCCGCAAAGGCATCATCACGCCCGAAATGGAATATGTCGCCGAACGCGAGAATCTCGGCCGTGCGCGCCTTGCCGAATATAGACGCGACGGCGAGAGTTTTGGCGCGTCGATTCCCGATTATGTCACGCCAGAGTTCGTCCGAGACGAAATCGCCCGTGGCCGCGCGATCATCCCCAACAACATCAATCACCCCGAATCCGAACCGATGGCGATTGGTCGGAATTTCCTGGTCAAGATCAACGCCAATATCGGCAACAGCGCGGTGGCGTCTGATGTCGCGTCTGAAGTCGACAAGATGGTCTGGTCGATCCGCTGGGGCGCGGACACTGTCATGGACCTGTCGACTGGCCGCAACATCCACGACACGCGCGAATGGATCATCCGCAATGCGCCCGTCCCCATTGGCACCGTGCCGATCTACCAGGCGCTGGAGAAAGTCGGCGGCGTGGCCGAGGACCTGACTTGGGAAATCTTTGCCGATACGCTCATCGAGCAAGCCGACCAGGGCGTCGATTACTTCACCATTCACGCTGGCGTCCGGCTACCTTACGTCCCGCTGGCGGCAAAGCGCATGACCGGCATCGTGTCACGCGGCGGCAGCATCATGGCGAAATGGTGCCTTGCGCATCATAAGGAAAGCTTCCTCTACGAACGCTTTGACGAGATCACCGAGATCATGAAGGCATATGACGTCGCCTACAGCCTTGGTGACGGCCTTCGCCCCGGAAGCATTTACGACGCCAATGATGAGGCGCAGTTCGCTGAACTTTACACGCTGGGCGAACTGACGAAGCGCGCTTGGGCACAGGATGTTCAGGTGATGATCGAAGGGCCAGGCCACGTGCCGATGCACAAGATCAAGGAGAATATGGAAAAGCAGTTGGAAGCGTGCGGCGAGGCGCCCTTCTATACGCTTGGACCGCTCACCACCGACATCGCGCCGGGATATGACCATATCACCAGTGGCATCGGCGCGGCGCAAA
Organism: Sphingomonadales bacterium; assembly: GCA_038217195.1. Taxonomy (GTDB): domain Bacteria; phylum Pseudomonadota; class Alphaproteobacteria; order Sphingomonadales; family Sphingomonadaceae; genus Sphingorhabdus_B. Next base: position 9,088 of record JBBQPQ010000062.1, read on the forward strand.
TCGGCTGGTACGGCACTGCCATGCTTTGCTACGTCACGCCAAAGGAGCATCTGGGCCTGCCTGACCGCGACGATGTGAAGGTCGGCGTCATCACCTACAAGCTCGCCGCGCACGCCGCTGACTTGGCCAAGGGCCATCCGGCAGCGCAGGTCCGCGACGATGCCTTAAGCAAGGCGCGTTTCGAATTCCGCTGGCGCGACCAGTTCAACCTCAGCCTCGACCCCGACACTGCCGAGCAATATCACGACCAGACGCTCCCGGCCGAAGGCGCAAAATCCGCGCATTTCTGTTCGATGTGCGGCCCCAAATTCTGCTCGATGAAAATTAGCCAGGAAGTCCGGGAATTTGCGCGACTGCAAAACCAGCCAGCCGAAGCGTTCATTGCCGCCGAAGAGGCCGAAGCGGGTATGGCCGAAATGAGCAAGGTCTACGATGAAAAGGGGCGGGAATTATATATGGGCGCTGGCGACCGCGAACATGACTAACCGCCGCTCGGCGACCTAGCGCGCAATCGCTTCCTCGATCCACAAACGGGCATCGGGGAAGCTGCGCTCGACCGAAGGCAGGTCATTGACGCACAGAAACTTTATCGCGTCGCGTTCGCTGCTGCTTAAATAGCCGCTTACATCCTCAGCCGAATATTGGTCCGTCGCGCCCACCGCGACATGCAGATAATCGCGCGTGTCGAGGATCGCGGCACTGCCATCGGCAAGGCAGGCATGGTTGTGCAGGCTTTGCGGTAGAAACTGCCCCCCATCTCGAAAGCGATAGCTGGCATTGCGCGCAAATTCGGGGGCGTAGCTTTCGAACAAATCCGCCATCACCGTTCGCTGCATCGGGTGGACGACATGCGCACTTTCGAAGACATGATCGGCGGTATAACCAATCATTTGCGCGGCATTGATCTGGTTATAATGGTTGAGCAGACTTGCCTCGTCGCGCCGCGCGCCGCACGCCGCAAGGTCGCTGTGGTCGGTCCATTTGCCGCGCAAAACGGGGCCATCCGCGGCAAAGAAATCCGAAGGCGTCACCGGCGCGGTCAGGAACACATCATCGTTGAAATAGAGGAAATGTTCGGCGAGGCCCGGAATGCGCCATAGCATCGTTTCAATCGACAGCGAATTGAACGTGGGCAAGGCGTTCTCAAGTCCGGCAAAAATCTCGCGGTGGTCAACGATAGCGATCTTCGCGGAAAATTCGGGCGAGATGCGTTCGATGACTGGAGTTTGATCGTCGGTGACGATCCATATCCGCCGCACCCACTGCGCATGATTGGCTATGGAGCGCACGCAATAATTCAGCTCGTCACTGCAGACCCAGCGATGGGGATTGGTGCCATTGTCATGCAAAGGGGCCTGCGCCTGCGCCAATGCTTCGGCCTGCGCCTGCGCCAGATGCCGCTCACGCTTCGCCCGATGCGCGGGGTCCGCCCCGTCGACCCAAGTAATGACTGCATCAACTTCAAACATAACACTCGTCACAAAAATGTAATAGCGGCCCTTAGGAGAGTGCAAACCTTTTGGGAAATGGAAAGTGTGGGGTGTGTTATGATTCAAGTTGACGGTAATTTTTGTACATCTAAAGAATAAATATAATATAAACATATATTTAGTTCGATTGGCGCTTTTGTTTACCAAGCATTTCCTGCATTATTGAATTGGTCGCGATCTGCGCTGCTAGTCTCTTAAATCCACTGCGATGTGCGGCCAGCGGTCGCTCATGACCTCGCTCCAGCGTTCAGTGTCCCAGCCAATGACTTCCTCATCGAAGTAGAATTGCCGCGCGCCTTCGCGATTGTACAGATGAACCTGATTTTTGCCCTCGCCGCCGCGATCAATGCGGATCAGGCTGATCTGTTCGGGCGCGATCCGTCCTTCATCTCCGCCTCTTGCGCCATAGCGGTTCTGCCACCAGACCAGTTCGCCGGAGTCAGGATCAATCCGGCTGCCGCGACTAGGGTTTGCCATCAACGCGCCCAGTCCCGAGAGGCTCAGCACGGCGCCCATGACGAAGGCAATTGGCAGCAACCATGGCGCACATTCACCATTCGCACCGCAGTTTTCTTGCGGATAAACATTTAAGGCAGCAAACACGAATATGGCGCCAATGACAAACATTCCCCATATCCGCAAATCTCGACGCGCGCTGCTTGTGAACGCCAGTTCGTCAAGGTGTCGTTGCTCAGGTTTCATATACCTGACATTATAAGAAAAAGAATTAAACGAGTTCCTAACGGAGTAGTCCGGACACAGGGGACTAGTTGTTGGATGGCTTTGCAGACGGCGCCATTTCCGGGGCCAGTCGTAGAGCGCCCTCCCAACAGCATGGAACACGCTGCGTCCATACAAGTTACCCTTCCATCGCAACCGTCCGTTAAGCTGACGCTGATGAGCTTTGGCTGTTCGGATAATCCGAAGGAAGCCCACATGAACAAGACACTGCTTTCAACGTTAATCGCCTCCACCGCCATGATTGGCGGATGCGCCTCTTATGGCAATGGATCGGCATATGATGACGGTGGTTTTGGCTATTATGACCGTACATCATATCAACGCTACGGCAACTACGATTACAATAGACCAGACCCCTCCTATAATGGCTATTATGCTGACAAATATTATCGCAATGACCGCCGCTATCGCGAGCGCCGTCTTACCGATAGCGAGCGGATTTACCGCGGTCAGAACGGCCAGTATTACTGCCGGCGCTCGGATGGTACGACTGGCCTGATTGTCGGCGCAGTCGCTGGCGGGGTACTAGGAAACATCATCGCACCGGGCAATTCCGATACCCTCGGGACGATATTGGGCGCTGTTGCTGGTGGCGCTGCCGGTCGGTCGATTGACCGCAACAACGTCCGATGCCGTTAAACTATTTGGGTGCAGGCGTTCACGCGGATGTGTTGAACGCCTGTGCCAGTCAGCCCTTGGCCAGTGAGGCGCGACCACTCACCAACGCAAGCCCAAGCGAAATCACGATGACCGCAATACCAAGCGGTATTTGACCGCCGACGCTGAAACCGAGCACCCACGCCCAATCGATTACCGACGTGACGAACGATAGCCACAATATGGGCTTTGCCCATGATTTGAGCATCGCCAACCCAACGCTGCCCAGTATGCCCCCGAACACAGCGATCGCAAACGCGGCGGTGATGGCAACGGGCATCGTTGGCGCGCCCGGTGGGGTCGCAGCAGCCTCAGGTCCGAACAGGCCGACATGCGCCAAATAGCTGGCGACGCCGATCAGGTTCCACAAAATGCCAATGATCCCGATAATCCGAACTGTTTTGCTGTTCATGACGCATTCTCCCCCAAGATTGCTTAGGCTATGAATATAGCATTTGGGACAGGTTCGGCACAGCTTTTTCATTGCACGCAATTGACAACTTTGCGTATCCAGCGCCCTAAGCTAAATCGCTGATAGACGTACGCGGGGTTGGAGGTTAGCTTCGCCCTGTCCTTGGGAAAGCAGAAGCTATGTCGTTTACGCAAATTATTTACGCGTCGAAGCCGTTCGGGTTCACCGCCGGGGTGCTGGACGACATATTGACAATTTCGCGGATCCGAAATGCCCAAGATGCCATTACTGGCACGCTGATCTGTCGCGGCGATATGTATCTGCAATTGATCGAGGGGCCTGACGCGCAGATTGAGGCGGCGTATAACCGCATTTCCGTGGATGACCGGCATGTCGAAATGGATCTTTTGGTCTCGCGCTCGGTTACTCAGCGGATGTTTCCCAAATGGGCGATGCGTGATGATCCGGTGCGCAGTTGGATGTGGACTCAGGACGAGGTCGCCGCTGGTGCAATCCGGGCAGCGACGATGTCGGAAATCGTCGGCATTTTCGAGCGCCTTGCGGCCGAGGTGTAAACGCTTTTACAATGGAGTGAGCACTTTGTATTCACTGCGTGACATTTAGGCAGGTTGGGTTAGGAACAAGGCATGACTGCGAAAATAAAAAACCCGAACTGGTTCGATATTGGCATGGATGCCTGGGTGCTGGCCGCCGAATCCAGCATCGTCATTGGGATGCGGATGGGCAGCCTCGCGCTAGGCGGACCAGCTGCGGCGCGCGAAGCGGAGCGGATGCTGTCGGAGAAGGTTGCGGCCAACATCGCGCTTGGTTTTGACCTGATCAGTGGAAAGCTGGGCACCAGTCCCGAAGCGATTCTGAGCCGAAGCATCGCGCATTATTCCAAAAGCGTGGTCGCCAACCGCGAACGACTGGGGAAATAGCGGGAGGCGCCCGCTGCTTTAGGCGTTGAAGCTGACGCCATTGCCACGGGGAGGACAACCATGGCGCAAGTACTAGGTATTGGAGGCTTGTTCTTCAAATCGGCAGATCCCGAGGCGACCAATGCATGGTATGCCAAAGTCTTGGGTATTAAAGCGGAGCCGTGGGGAATTATCTTCACACCTGAGGCAGCTGCCGCACAAGCCGGTGCTGCTACGGTTTTTTCGCCCTTTAAAGCCGATACGGATTATTTCGCGCCGTCGGACAAGGAGTTTATGTTTAACCTGATGGTAGACGACCTGGATGCGATGCTTGAAAGATGTGCGGAACATGATGTGTACCCAGTCCGCACTTTCCCGGACGAAGCGAACGGCCGCTTTGCCCATATTCTTGATCACGAAGGCCGCAAAATCGAACTTTGGCAGCCAAAGGCGATGTAGCCACGCAGTTTGCTCGCGCTTATGGGAGCGGTGTCCGCCTATGAGCCTTTCAAAAGCGTGGTGACCAACCGTGAGTGATTGGCGAAATAAGGCAGCGTGTGGGCTGGCGTTTAAGGGTTCGAACTGGAGTCGGTGTCTGAATCTGTTCCGTAACGCATATGCACACCATTCCCGCTATCGCGCCGCTGCGCCCGGCTCTTTTTCTGCCAAAGCTTGATCACGCCGAATATGGCAAGTGCCACCATGAGGGCGATCAGCGTGTAAGCGATGATAAGTCTCGTTTCCATTTCGGCTCCGATTTGCGGCAGTTATCCGAATGGCTTTCGGTGCGACGGACGCCGCATACAGTATTGTTTACAGATAACGGCATATATTCGCCTCGGTCGATCGCAAAGTTGGAGCAGGGAGCGTTATGGACAGTGCGTCTGGAACGAAGCGGGCAGTGCGGTGTTAGTGCTCGCAGATAATGAAGGAGCCCTCAATGACTGACATATTCTCGATCTTAAAATCCGACCACGACCTGCATCGCGAGATGCTGTCAAAGATTGCCGCGATCAAAAGCGATTCGCCCCAACGTCGCGATTTATTTGAGGCTTTCCGTATCGAAGTGACCGCCCATGCGGCTGCGGAGGAGCAGTCCCTTTATGCCACAATGTTGGCCAACCCCGACTTGCAGGACGACGGACGCCACTCAGTCGCAGAGCACAAAGAAATTGATGATTTGCTTGGCGAGCTGCAGAATGCTGACCTCGGCGAAGCAGCCTGGAATACACAGTTCAGCGAACTCCGGCACCGCTATGAACATCATATCGACGAAGAAGAGGAAGACATGTTTCCTGAGGCTGAGAAGGAATTCAGTACTGCAAAAGCCAAAGAGCTTGGGTCGATTTTCGACCGCCGGAAGCCTGTTGAACTTGAACAAGCGGAAACTGTCGAAAATGGGGCGGACAAAGAATAACACGCAAAAAACGGTTGGTGTTTGCACATTAACCTTTTCGGGCGTATACAGGACGAACGCTATCGTCGACCGCGACGGAATTTGAGGCACGTCTCGGGTCAAACGATCGGAACGTGCAACGTCTTTCCTACCACGACTTGGCTACCCACTTGGCGCTGTTGTCAGGTGGTCACCTGTTTCGTGAAAGGAACATCATT
>JBBQPQ010000063.1:0-14654 GCA_038217195.1 Sphingomonadales bacterium
AAAATATTTCTCGAACGCGACCTTGGCGAGATGCACCCATTTGCCTTGTGCCGACCAGTTGACATTGCGCGGCGGAATCTGCGGCTGGGCGACAAAGGCAACGCCGTTATCACCAAAATCGGCGAGGCACATTGCGTTCAAGGACGCCTCGCTCGTCGGTTCGCGCGCTTCAAGCAGCGCCGACAGATTTTGCGCGACTGCGGTTACCATGCTTTCGATCATGAAGCCGGTTTTCGGCACGCCGACCGGAACTGGGGTCGGCCCTATTGGCGGGATGGCGACGCACACGCCAAGAGCAAGTATATTGGGAAAGGCTGGATTGCGTTGATGCTTATCGACCAGCACGAAGCCGCGCGGGTTAGTCAGGCCAGCGATGCCAAAAATCGCAGGCACACCGCGAAACGCCGGGAGCATCATCGAGAATTTGAACGGTAACGAGTGGGTTGCGGCTACCGATCCGTCGGCAGCGACCTCTTCAACATGCATGATGCCGGGTTCGAGCGATGTCGTGCGCGCATTAACGATCCATTTGATATGGCGATCGCGCATCTCGCTTTCCATCATCGATTTGGTGTCGCCCACGCCGTCGAGCCCGAGATGGCCGATATAGGGTTCGGGGGTGAGAAAAGTCATCGGCACACGGTCGCGGATTTTGCGGCGGCGCAGTTCGGTATCGATCATCATTGCAAATTCATAGGCCGGGCCAAAGCAGGACGCGCCTTGCGCCGCACCGACGATAATCGGGCCAGGGTCAGTGACAAAGGCATCAAAGGCTTTTGCGGCCTCAACCGCATGCGCGGTTTGGCACACCGACGTGCTGTAGCCGCCATGTGGCCCTAGGCCCTTGATTTCGTCGAAAGCCAGATCCGGCCCAGTTGCAATAACCAGATACTCATAATCGACCATACTGCCGTCATTCAGCTCAATGCGGTTTTGTTCTGGCAACACGCGTTTGGCACCAGCTGAAATAAAGCCGATATGTTTGCGGTCAAAGACCGGGCGCAACGCGACTTGAATTGCCTCGGGCTTGCGCCAGCGCAGCGCCACCCACGGGTTGGACGGCGTGAAAGAGAAATGCTCGCTGTCAGAGATCACGCTAACGTCGGCCCTTTGCTCGACGGCATCCTGGATTTCAAACGCGGCTATGGTCCCGCCAAGACCGGCGCCGAGAATGACAATGCGCGGTAAGCTTACGTCTTTGGCGGCCATGATATGCTCCTGTGTCAATACAGGTTGCTGTCTCGCGGTTAATCGCGCTCAGCGCCATAAGTAGTCCCCCTTATGCAGCTAGTAGGGACTATTGCGTATCGCTCGGCCTAGGCGCGGCATTTAGCGTGGGGGTTAGCCATTTAGAGGCAGGCAATTTGGTGCAGACAGGGGCGGCTGTTGCAATTGTCGAAATTGACAAGGCGGCCGCGGTCAGAGCTATCTTGAGCGATTTGGGCAGGAACATTATGGTAATCCTTAATAATTGAGCGGCGCAAGTTGCTCCCGCTCAAGCGCTATCAACCCGCATGCTGACCAAAAGCTGACGATGTGGATCAATGGTGCAAAATCCATTATTCTGGGTTGTCAAATTTCAGGTTTGTGCGCGCAAGTGTCGGAGGCTGATCCACCATTCAGGATACCTTGGGACAGATGCCCGTTGAAAGGCAGTTTTGCGCTCATATATACCAATTAGGCGGCGGTCCGTTTCCGCTGATATAACTCCGTTTAAACGACCAAACTTCATGTTCAAAACAAGCCATTTATTCAGTTTAGTCACAACGTCGCTTCACATAAATGGGTTCATCTTTAAGCCGTCGCCGACACAAGCCAAGCCTTACCCATCATCATGACGCCTTGCCCGGCCGCATAATGTTGTTCGAACAAATTGACCAAATCTATCTCCGCTGCCGCGCGAATGTCATCCCCCTGTTCGTCAAGTGCGCGTCCAACCGCCATTGAAGATAGTACAAATGACACCGCATCGTGCGGTACGGCATTAACGCCACCAATCGGTTGAAGTCCCTGATAGGCCGAGACGTTCACATTTGAAAAACCACCGCTTGCAAGTATCTCGTTTAAGTAGCCGAGATCTTCGAAGGCAAATGGGCCGGGCATGCGAGGAATGGACGGAGGAATGTCAACATATCGGCGGACGACGCCCATCATTTCCATCATCCACAAATTGTCACGAGGTGGACCCCAAACAGCTAGATCAATCCGCGCACCGGGACGCAGCAGGCTGTGCAAATTTGCAAAGGCGTTATGCGGTTCAGGAAAAAACATGCTGCCAAAGCGCGAAAAAAGCCGGTCGAACGGCCCATCGGCAATCTGGATGGTCGCTCCATCAGCGCAGATGAAACGGATATTGCTGACGCCTGCTTCTTTGGCGCGTTGCGTAGAGGCGGTCGTCAAATCGGGTGAAATGTCGATACCAACAACCTCGCCCGAAGGTGCTACGGCCTTCGCAATGGCAATGGTCGTGCCGCCGCCGCCACATCCGATATCCAGCACACGCTCGCCGGGTTTGAAATCTGCCTGTTTGAGCAGCGCTTCACCTATCGGGGCAATCATGCCTTCGAATCTCTCGAGATTGGCGAGCCATTTAGCGCCCATCTCGCCTGCCCAATCTTCGCCCTTCAACGATTCGGGGTTGCTATCATTCTGTCCAGTCATCTTGTATCTCTCCCTTTGCAGCCTCTTAGAGTAATACCCAGCGAATGACACCGCCCACGATCGCCTATGCTTCGACGCTCAGAATCCAGATGCCGAAGAACAAGCCCAGTTGTTTGGCGCTCGGTCCGATTGAAAAAGCGGGAACAGAAAGTGGAAGCTGACGGCAAACGCAAACTATATGGGGGCGAGAATTAGCGCCCGTTCCTGTTCAATCATGGCCGTTCTCTTTGTTCTTTAACTTCAATATCATTGGATATTCTGAGTTGGACGGTTTTCGGATTTAGCAAGCCGACCGCGTTTGAGTGGCTCAATTGATACGCATCACTTCACCTGTATTTTTTCAGTGAGCACGCCAGTGTTGCCAGTGATGCGGTTGCGCGCAATTATTATTAGGTCGGTTTTGCCAGATATTTTCGGTGTCCAATCGGCTGCAAATCGACCCGGACCGGCAGCGAAAGGAAGCGCAACGATTTCGCGAAGTTTTCCCCTTTGGTGAACTTCTGCACTCACATCATAGTTTGCCGCGTTCCAAAGGCCACCCGCCGTTATGGGGCATCCGCACATCAACTGAACTTCAGCGGTCAATGCACGCGGCTGTCTACGCTTGAACGACATAGGCGTTGGCGAAATCATCCTTATAGCTAACCCCGGTAATTCGACGACCCACCCGTCGCCGCTCGCTGGTCCCGGTACAAGCCAGCGCTCGGTTGTCGCTCGCTGCATTGTTTTTTGAAAACTGAGTGGCCCCTTAATTTCCACACGAACCAATAATGGACGTTTTATGTTAATCGTCGTCCGAAACGCAGCTGCAGTATCGGATGAACGGACTGGCGAACGGCCCTTTGCTGCCATTATCTTTTCGGTATCGCCAGTACCGCCGCTCGTAATACCGATTGCAAGTATGTTTCCGGTTTTAGCGTCGCGCAAAATGACTTCTGCTCCCCCCATCGAGTCGCCGACGAATTTGGCATCCTGGCTAATAACGCGCACCACAACTTCCGCGGGCGTCGCAAAGGCAGCATTGGATAGAGCCCCGAGTGCAATCGATGAGACCATAATAAATTTTATCATTCCATAATCCTTTATTTCCCAGCTTAAACATCAGATTAGAATACCCAGATGTTGCTCGATCATTTGTTAAATCTGATTGGGCCAACTTGAATTTCAGCCTGAAAATAGGGGATAACATCGCCAAAGTACAAGGCGATCATATTTACTTGGGTTTGCCGGATGAAACCGTTGGCGAGATTGATACAGCAACACTAATTTGCCAACCTGCGCTTAGCCAGCAGCTCGCGGAATTGCGCCGGAATGAGCTCGTAAAAACCTGGCGCGCAGCGAAACAAATCTGGTATGATTTGGCCGATGAAAAAGTTGGCGCATGCGTTCGGGCGATGGAAGCGATCCTGGGAGATGAAAGTGACGTCCAGCAATTGTTGACCAGCGCCTTGCATCGCGGCACCGCAACCAAGCCTGCGACGCCGATCGAAGGTGATGCAGGATTTGCGCGTATCGTTTAATGTGCCTTAGGTTCGGTAATCGAAGCATATTTAATCACCACGGTTCAATTGGCTCGAGCCAATGCAGTACGCGGATGCAGGCTTTTTGGGAGAATGCGGCTGAACGAAATTTGTGAAAAGCTTGGATACAAAAGCAGATTGTCCGGATCGTCAGCGACGCCGCCATTTGCTGGTTGCTCGAATGGCGGCTTTGTTAGCGGGAGTCGCCGTAGCATGCGCCCAAAGTTTTACCTCTGCTAGGCGCCCAGTTGCTAATATCTGGGAGCCTCGTCTATCAAAGGCGGATAAGCTGAAGAGCACTCCGATCAGTACCAAGCCACGCCCGCTCAAGGGCCGCCATTGTACCACGCATTGCCGGACGGTCTCTCATCTGCCGCTGAGCTTCCGCAAGGCCGTAAAGCGACCAACCATTGTTCGGAGCGCGCACAAGAGCGGCCATAAAACTCTGCCGCGCTGCATCCGGCTGGCCCATCGCCAATTGTGCCGCTCCGAGGGACTGCCGCACCGGATAATACCAATATGGCGGCTCTGTATATGGGATACGATCCTCAATCGCTGCAGCCCGCGTAAAGTGTTCGGCAGCATCGCTATACCGCTTTTGAACAAAGGAAATTCGTCCAAATGCAACCTCCTCGGCAAGTTCGATCAGGTCAGGTGCAGGGACTCCGGCATCGGTCATCGACTTGAAATCTGACTCTGTGCGCAGCTTACGCATTGCCGAGATTTCAGTTTCTGTTGCGGCGGCATCGTCCTTCAGTGCAGCAGCAACCGCGCGTGAATAATGCCACATTGCTGTCGCATAAGGTAGGCGTCTGTCAGGTGCAGGCTGAGCGAATATCTCCGCAGGCGCACTGAATTGTGCATGAGCAAAATATGGCGCGGCATAGATTACCTGCACCCAAGGCAAGGCAAGGCAATTGCGACATCGACGCCAAGTATTCCCCGCAGTTTGGCAGACTGGTTGAGGGCAGTCGCCTTGTCACCGCCCAACTGCGCCGCAGTGATAATGAAATGAACATTGTGCGGATAATAGCCGTATCGATAAATGCCGGCATCATCGGTTTGTGTCAGCCAGTCTTCGTCAGCCTTGGCAGCCGCGACGTTAGCGTTGATCGAATCCCTGTATCGCCCCAGCACATGGTAGAGATGCGCCGGCATATGTACGAAGTGTCCTGCCCCCGGCATCAAGGGCTTTGCCAGCCGGTCAGCTGCCGCTTCGGCCTTTTCCGGTGTGGCCGATGCTTCCATCAAATGGATGTACAGGTGGATCGCTTGCGGGTGGTACGGGCTTCGCGACATGACGGACTCGATCATTTGGATTGCAGTACCGATATCACCTTTGGGTGTCTTTCGATCGGCCTCCCAATAGTCCCAAGGGCGCGTATCCATTATGGCTTCAGCGGCGAGGACCGCTACGTCATCATTTTCAGGATTAGCCGCTGCAGCCTGCTGCATGGCCTTTGCATAAGCCAGATCAAGTGCAGGCCGGTCTGCGTCCGCCTGTGTGTAGCGTGTGGCGATAGGGCCAATCAGATCACGTTCCCAAGCGCTGGCGCGATCACTTAGCTTTATTGCCTCTTCTGCTGCCGATATCGCTTTTGCATTGGCCATGGGGTCCAAGGCCTGCGCGGCGCGGAATGATCGAATTGCACCTTCATGGTTAAAGCCATAGGTCAGGGCTAGGCCCTGGTTGAAATATTGCTGCGCTTTGCTGCTCGACGTGGTGATCCGCAAACCGACTTTATCCAATCCCGGGATCAGCGGAATCGGGACATCCGCTGATGGAACGGACAACATTTTCATGCTCGCCAGAGCTACTTGGAAATTGCGGGGAAGGGCCATCATGCGCGGTTGAGCCTGTCCGCAGAGGATGCTGGGTGATGTGGCTTGACCGAAAACGGGCTCTTTCACGCGATCGGTCGAATGCGACAAACCCAAAAAAGCGGTTGAAATTCCGGTAAGCAAGAGTGTGCGCGAAACGATATTCATCGGGTTCTCCTCTATCCTCTTAGGTGTAGCGCTCCCAATTTTTTACTTTTTTATCATGTTCACGAATATTGAGCAATCGATTGGGAGAACGGATTGCACTCTTAGTCGAAAGATCGCTAGCTGATCGCGATGCATGGTTATGGGCTTTCCAATTCAAAATGACCTGCACTGAAAACCGACATTTTGCTATCGAAGTTGGCAGGCTATTAAAGGAGTAGCGAGCGAACGGCGTGATCTGCAGCAAATGGCGGAATCTCAACGAGCGCTCTTGGCGCATTGTTTCAATGGGAGAAAAATTCGATGGTATATAACAGCGTGCGAATTGCTGTGTTGGCGTTTGCTATAAGTATGGCAGCGAGCAAGGCGATCGCACAAACTGGCGTGGCGGACCAACCGTTACCAAGTGACCTCCGCGAAGCGGCCAGAAGTTCACAAGCGCCCGGGCTGGTGGCAGCGATCATTCGTGACGGGAAGCTGACCGAAGTATTTACCTGGGGCGGCGCCCAATGCGATGGAACGGGACGAGCAGACCCCCGCGCTGCCTTTGAAATAGGTTCGATTTCAAAGCAAATGACGGCAGCGGCGGCGCTGCAGTTGTGGGAACGCGGTCAGCTGAACATCGATGCGCCTGTGGGGAGCTATCTGAGCGATATTCCCAAGCTATGGCAAGCTGTCACGATCCGACAGCTACTGACACACACCAGCGGTGTTCCTGACTATGAGGACATCGGAGGCTATGGCATTTATGAGACGACGCCCACACCGCAGCAAGTATACGCAATTGTCGCGACCCGGCCTCTTGATTTTGAACCTGGAACGAATTGGCGATACTCAAATACGGGATATTTCCTGCTGAGCCGTGTTATCGAGGTCGTTTCTGGTGAAACTTTCAGCGCCCACATGCGCACGCACCTTTTTGCTCGCTTGCGTATGCGGCAGACGTTTCTGGGCCAGCGCGCGCCAAAGGGCGTAATGCGCGCCCAGGGTTGTAAGCCGGTTGGGGAGAGCGGCGCTCGCGCCACCGTCCGGCCGATCTCGGAGGAGAGCACGATGGGCGCTGGAGGCGTTTATTCCACGCTTGCGGATATGGCGAAGTGGGAGTTCGCACTTCGGACCGATCGGGTGGTATCACAGCAGTCGCTCGCCCTGATGCGGAGTCCTGTGCCGCACGGACGTAGCGGTTCTGTCCAGTTCGGCATGGGCATGATGATGGGGGATTTTCGGGGCGCTGGGTGGTTCGGCCACGACGGTCAGACGCAAGGCTTTGCCGCCGACTTTGAGAGTTATCCCGACCGCAACACGGCAATTGTCGTTTTGGCGAACCAGCACGATTCCGATCTTGGACAAATTATGCGCGGATTACGGCTGCGGGCAATGCCGGATCTGAGCTACAATAGCATAAAGACACCCGCCGACCCTGACCAGCAGCGGACCCTCGCCATTCGCCGGGCTCTGAATCAAGCGCTACTCAACGAAGCGCCTTATGATTTGCTGACTGACGACATGCGTGACTTTGCCACTTTGCCGGAATTCGACGCGCTCCGTGTCCAGAATCGAGACCTGGTGAAAGCCGAAGCATTCGAATTCTTGCGTGAGTCGCCGCATCCAGACGGCGCGCTTGCAGCTCTCTTGTATCGCACGCGAAGTGAAGGCATCACCGGCTACATCACAATCGGCTGGAAAGACGGAAAGCTCACAGGTCTTGGGCGAGAGAAGAACTAGGCTTGCCCGCTGTTGCGATGATTACGATTTCATTCCGTCTTTTTAATGCCTCTTCGCTTCGTTACCAACGCTTGGGGATCCCCCGGCGTCTGATCCAGCCTGATCAGTGAGGTGGCAGGAGGATCCTCATAATGCAGATTAACGTCGCCATACAAAACGATGCTGATCAATTAAAACGGCCCAGTCGATACGTGTGAGGGCATATAGCGCGGCGATCACGACAAGCTGGGTAACTATGAAATACCCGCTGGCGTAAATTGCTGACTCGAGTGAATCGATCTGAAAACTCCGCCCCGTGGTCTGGCCGCTAACAATGAAAAAGGCATAGCTCACACAACGCCCAAGGAAAAACGGAAGTGCGACTTTAAGAAGCGGCAGACCCGTTAAACCATAAGCAATGAACAGAAAGTTTGATGGCAGCGGACTGAATGCATAAGATAAAAAAATACCGAATGTCAGCTTCGTTCGTTTTGCGAGGCGCTTTTTTATCACTTCAACATTCGCCAGTTGAGCCTCGTTCAACATCTTTTTTCCGACAACTCGGTGTGAAAACAGCGCTAGTGTCAGCCGCCCTGATGTTGCGGCCCCCGCACCGATTAATGCCAAAACCCAAGGGTCAGTTTCAGGAAACTGGAACCCTACAAATGCTAACGCCATCCAAGTCGGCGGCGCAAATACCGGAATCAGATTGAGCACAAAGATCAAGGCGATCAGAACCGCAAAGGCAAGCAATTGTTCGGCCATATTGTTGCGCTTTCATTCTTAAGGATAAGCCAGAGTAACATTTCCGAAGCGATCATCAAGTTCAGCAAGCGCGCGGGAATAACCGCTTTCGCAACTTTGAACGATCATTCTCGATAAGGCGAGCGTCCGACATCGGCCAATATGCGTAGTTGGACCGGTCTGAACGAATGACGGATTTCAGGAACATGTTTCAAGACGATTTAGTTTTGCAATTTATCCCGTAACGATCATTGAGCTTGAACATAGCTGGCTTGTCAAAAAAGTACTGTGGCGACGGTCGTGCGGTTATCAATTCCATTTCTAAGCTTCGTATATGACGATTAACTTTTGCAAAAAAATGTATCTTATAAAGCTGATGCAAGCAGTTTTCAGCCGGAGAACCTCTCACTTTCTTTGCTGCAATAGCCTACAATATGGTTAAAACTGATCCAACCAAATGATAGTCAGCTTGCGCTAACTTATCGTTCCGGGGGCTCTCGCAATTCATTCGAACCTGCCATTCTTTCATTTACTCCGGCGTCGAGAAGTCCCCGAGGCCAATAGGTCTGAGTACATCAACAAGGCTGTGGGTAGCTGATGCTTAGCTGCCCACTACGCGGCGATAAAGATGCCAGCTTGCATGACCCAGCACGGGAAGAGCTATTAACAGGCCCAGAAAGAGCGGCAGCATCGCTACAAAGAGTATCAGTGCAATCAGCAGCGCCCAAGCCAGCATGACACCGCGATTGGCACGCATCGTTGCAAGGCTGACAATTATGGCGGAGATGAAATCCACTTCCTTGTCGACAAGCATCGGCAGGGTCATCACAGTGATCGCGAATAGCGCCAGCGCAAAAAATCCGCCAATCACGCTGCCGACGAGCAGCATCGATATCGCCTCCGAAGACTGGATTAGCGCAGAGCCGGTCTGACTGATCTCAGTCTCGCCCATGAATATCGCAAAAATACCGTGGGCCAAGATCATCCAAAAAGAAAATGCGACAAAAACGATCCCGCCCATAAGGATCAGCTGGTCATCGCCCTTTCCGCGCAATGCGCCTAGCACCGCACTCCAATTAAGCGGCAAACCTACTTCCCTTCTGCGGCTGACTTCATACATGCCCACGGCAATAAAGGGGGCAATTATAGGAAAGCCCACCATTGCGGGTATCATCCACAATCCGAGTCCCAACCGGACAAGGCCAAAGAACAGCAACGCCCCGCCCACTGCATAAAAGGCCGAAAAAAACAGCCCATAAAGCGGGTATATCGCGAAATCTCGAGCCCCGGACCGCAACACTGCGAACAGGTCACTTAGGGTCAGATCATTCGCCACAACCGTTGGCGCAATTGTTGATGCTTCCCGCTTGTTCATGGCCCGCCATCTCACCTGTATTACATATCATATCCAGTTTTTTGAATATGTAGCAGAACAGCAAGGAAAACTTTGCGCCAGATCAAAAATTGCAACAATTGATTTACGGTGACACGCGCAATAACTCCAAATTTAAATGCTACTTGGACTTTCCACACGTCTGGGGCCTCACAGTTGGGACGGTCTCAAATATCGGTTCGTTCACGGGCCTTTCCAGATGCCGTTTCAACAACCCGTTTGTCATCGCGTCCGACAGTCCGCTTCTATTGCAAATTGTCTGAACGCTGACGTTCAACGCGCCCGCACCGGTCAAGGCGGCTTTCGCTAACTTTCCAGACGTTGGTTAAGCCTTTTGCGTTTTGCAAAACCTGCCAATCGTTCACCATGCATTTTTCCACTGCCTACGACTGATTTTGCTAACCAGCTTAATCGAACCTAATGACCGGAAAGTTAGCGGCAGCTAGCATATGGAATTGGTCATTTCCAGAAGCCACGGACGCGGGAGTCCTTCGAAACCCAGTCTTGATGCAATATTGATGGATAACACATTGTCCTTATATGGACTTTTATTTGACAATGAATCATTTATCGTCCACCTACGGACGATGTATCAATCTGCTTCAGAACTGATCTGCGACCTTGGCAGCGCGATCAAGGCCCGCCGGGTCGCAATAGGCTTTACGCAAGCGGATGCTGCAGAGCGGTCAGGAGTAGCCTACCGGACCTGGCGGCGAATGGAACAGGAGGGCAAGGCTTCCATCGAAGATTTGGCTCGTGCGGCTATCGCGCTTCGCTGCGAGGACGGCTTGGTAGGCTTGTTCCCGATGCCCGTTGCGGCGTCGATGGAAGACCTGATGCGGGCCCAACAAAAGGCGGTGCTGCCTAAACGCCGACTGCGCGCGCCATCGCGCAGGGCCCTTGCATGAAACTCAGCCCTGGCACGCCGCTGCGCATATCTATGCTAAACGACACAAGTGCTCCGCTGATGCTCGTCGGCCTGTTGGCGGCAGCGAACGGCGTTGCACAGCTCGAATGGAGTCCAGATGTCATCCAACGGGCGATCAGAATCGATCCAGGGATTTATCGGCCGGAACCGGGCCTATTGCCCGCTCAAAGCCGCATGTTCGATGGTCTGCATGGCTTTCTTGCAGACAGCCTGCCCGATGCTTGGGGCCAGCTTGTTATGCGGCTTCGTCTCCGCAAGCTCGGCTTTCGTCTTGAAGACCTCAGTGGCGTCGACAGGCTCGCCCTCCTTGGCACCAATGGGCGTGGAGCATTGATTTTCGAACCTGCGACGACACCGGCAACAGGCATCGGTTCAATCGACTTGGATGAGCTGGCCGCACAATCTCAGTCCATCCTTCTCGGCCACGAAATCGAGCAGATCGATGCGCTTGCAACGCTTGGCGGCGGCTCTGGCGGTGCCCGCCCGAAAGTTCACCTTGGGATTGCAAAGGATGGATCGTTTGTCGCCACAGACGCAAGTCCCTCGGATGAGCATGAAGCTTGGATCGTAAAATTCCGGGCGACAACTGATCCGATCGACATCGGACCGGTGGAAGAGGCCTACGCCCGGATGGCTCGCGTAGCACGGATCTGTGTGCCGGAAACCAAGTTGCTTCCCGCCAGCACCGGGCCCGGTTACTTCGCGACAAAACGCTTTGACCGACCTGCGCCCGGCAAGCGCATCCACATGGTATCTCTCTCAGGCGCGCTCGAAGCGCCTTGGCAGGACGCAGGAAATATTGACTATGACATATTCCTGCGCGCCACAGCACGATTCACGCGGCATGCAGTTGACGTGGAAGAAGCCTTCCGTCGGATGGTCTTCAACGTCCTCACGCATAATCGCGACGATCACGGTCGGCAGCACAGTTATCTGATGGATCAGGCCGGGGAATGGCGACTGGCTCCGGCTTATGACCTGACCTACTCGTCGGGCCCGGGCGGAGAACATTATCTTGCCGTTCAAGGCGAAGGTCGGAACATCACCCGCGATAATGTGCTGGGCCTTGGCCAAATCCACGGCCTGTCGCCTCGGGTAATGACAGCGATCATAGATCAGGTTCAGACCGCCACAAATGACTGGGCACAGATTGCGAAAGCGGTCAGCGTCGGCCCGTCGCTCAAGATTATTGGCGAACGTTTGGCAATCGTTGCGAGGACCTTCGGCTGAGCGCGTGCTGACGGTTTGACGCCCGTAGTGCGGTGTGTACGTCCTCTTTGGTTCGCGTGTACGGGCAAGCAGCTTTTGGTGCAAACGGGCAGAAGCCACACATTCAAAACGAACCAACCCCTGATGGCAAATTCCGCTAACTTAGCAGTCGTTCGGTAAGCATTTAGCCGACTACAAAACCTGCCGTCCGTTCATTTCACATTTTTGGGCTGTTTAAGTCTGCGTTTGTGGGCCAAATATTTGGGTGTGAATGGCAGCTTTGTTGTGGAAAGCTGCCGCTAATTGGATTTACGCCAAAGTTACTTTCTCTTCAAATTCAGTCCGTCAAATGTTCCCGTAATCAGCCGGACCTTGCTGAGTTAAACGCAACAAAGACATACTTCCTATATAACAAAAGCCCCGCCGTTTCCGGCAGGGCTTTCACAAACGCGGTGTTGTGTCTGTTATGCGAAACGAACGCGCAGTCTTGTGTCTTTCTTACGACGCAATGAAAATCCAACTGCGCCCATGCCAAGCATCATCATCATCCAAGTAGCGGGCTCAGGCACAGCTGCCGTTACCGAAATTTCGTCGAGACCGAAATCGTTACCAGAAGCAGCATTTACATCCGTAAAAATGGCAAGGTTAGTTGACGTGCTGGTAGCTACGAAACTTCCCGTGAACTGAGTCCATGTGCCAGTCGAACCTAAAGCACCAGAAGCCGCAATCTGGGTTGGCGTGCCGCCGCTTCCAACTGAAATGATAAGCGGCGAGACATTTGCGCCACTATAGGAGGAGTTACAGCAAACATTTGTTGCCCATGCAGAGAAATTATAAGTTTGCCCGATTGTAAGCCCGATCAGGGTTTGCGCCCAGACAGCAGCGTCATTTGCCGAACTGCCATTTGCGATGAGAAAATTTTTGCCGGCATAAGCAGCGACATTTGCCCACGACGGATGCTGATTAGCCGCGTTCGAGGCAACTGTGTAAGTATTTTCCGGTACCATTGCACCGGTATCGGGTGCCACGGCATTATAGGTGCTGGTAAAACCAGTGTTGCCGGATTCAAATCCGCCATTGTTTACAAGGTTGGTGGCTGCGAACGATGGAGTAGCAATGGCCATGGCGGCCAATAAAAAGAGTGATTTACGCATTAGATTTACCCCTAGAGTGGATTTAATTGATGCGACCCACTTCTTGATTCTTAGGGAACTAGCATAATTAACCCCATATTAAGAGTCTTCTCGAAGCAGCGTCTCAAAATGAAACGGATAAAGTATGGTTGATTTCCAAATCTGCAGGCTAACCACGCACCACCGCTGCCGCAAACGACACTCTCACTCTCATATGCGTGCGTTCACGCTGCCCATGTTTGATCATCAAGCATAACTACTGGTTAAAAGTTATATTGATCAGCTATGTCTGCAAAGTTGTCGTGTTTTGACTGTCTGAAATGGCGACATTGTTGAGGTTAGCTGCCGCTATTGTTAACCACCAGAACTTCAAATCGTGCAGCTTTTGTGGAACCCATAGCACGAGCTAGTTCCCGATCGTTGTAGCCAGCTTGGGTGCTCATCCAAGCGGTGACACACACGGTGTCATCTAGGTCGGTTTGTGCGAAATCCACGTGGATCGTCCATACGACGCCTTAGGTAATGATCATTTTCGCATGAGTGACGTTGCCACGGGCGAGCGTCACTCATCTACAATGCATTTCAATCCGAATGCTTTCAACATGGTTTTACCAATCGATAACTTTTGTTAAAGCCCACGATATGGTTGCTTTTTTCGTTTAAACTATTGTTATATGATAGAAAAATAGAAATAAAATCGGAAGTACTTAATTGTAATGCTGCAAAAATCCGCACCACTTAATTAGCAAACGCATATTTTAATTGTCGCACTACAAAACTGTTTAGCGACATATAAAATCTTCGCATTACCGGCCGTTTTGGCACATAAATTGACAATTAGCCGCTTCGGATTTTGAGCGTCTCATCTAACTAGAGATGCCTGGCAGCAAAATCGCGGCTTTGAGGCTGTAAAACTAGACAATTAAAATGTGCGTATTTTCTTGCACGTTGGCCTTCACAATTCACGCCATAAATTATTGGTAAATTGAGATATATTTTGGCTCAGCAGCCGGTTGGCACTACTTCATTGTGTTCAGCGATGTGGGCATTTCCATGACATCACGCAATTACATGGTCGATAGCTAGTGACTTGGCAACTTGGCAGCTTAGTTGGACGCTGCCGACAGTCGCCTTTTATTGTGGAATGACGGTTAGCGGTCGTTCATTCATCCGGTGCCGCAGTGGCGGCTTCGTTGGAAATTCTGTTGAAAAAGTCGCTTGCACCAATGGTGTTCGTCTGATTCATTCGCTTAGCAGGTAGCGGAGGTTCGAGGCCATGATGGGTGAGCAGACGGGGGCACAGGAGGCATTATTCTACGGCTTCAGCCTCGAACGGCATGTTCCATCCGATCACCTGCTGCGCTCCATCGACCGCT
>JBBQPQ010000064.1:0-14497 GCA_038217195.1 Sphingomonadales bacterium
GGTCGGGAAGTTTTTGTGACGAAGGATTTTGGCCTGATGGCGAGTTTTGAGAAATATCCGATGTTGGCCGAAGGCTATGAAAAGCTGACGACTGACCTGAAGCGGCTTCGTGACGAGCGCCCGATGATTGTGGAAGCAATCGAGGAAGCACGTGCACATGGCGATTTATCGGAAAATGCCGAATATCATGCCGCCAAGGAGCGCCAGGGCCAGGTCGAGGCTTCGATTTCCGAAATCGAGGACAAAATCGGCCGTGCGCAAATCATCGATCCCACGACCTTGTCTGGTGACAAGATCGTGTTTGGCGCAACCGTCACGTTGATGGACGAGAATGATAAGCCTGTGCGCTATCAGCTGGTGGGTGAAACCGAGGCTGATGCAAAGGCAGGCCGGATTTCCTATAACTCGCCGTTGGGCCGTGCTCTTATCGGACGCATTGTCGAGGACGAAATCGAAGTGACAGTCCCGTCCGGCGACAAATATTATCTCGTTTCCAAGATCGAGTTCATCTGACGATGCGCTTCCCTGCGAAGCGTCGATTGGCCTGAAATGCGGTTTCCCCGTGGCCCAGTTACCAATGCCCTGGTGATCATCAATCTGGTGATTGCCACGATTTTGCTTGTGCCTTCGTGGTGGGATTTTGCGGTCATGTCGGGGGGACTTTTCCCGATACGCTTTAGTAATGTCGCCGTATCCTTTCCAGGGGTCGGTTATCTGGTTCCGGCATTTTTGACGCCGCTGACGGCCGCATTCTTGCACGGCGGCGTCGCGCATGTTGTCATGAACATGTTGATGCTGTTGCTGATCGGCAAAATGGTTGAGCGCGTACTGGGCGGCGCCCCGTATCTGGCGCTGTATCTCATCTCGGCCTACGCTGCAGCTGCTACAGAGTGGCTTGCGTCATTCATGGCGTGGCCAATGTCTGTCGACATGATGGCGCCAGCCATTGGGGCAAGCGGCGCGATTTCGGGAATCATTGGCGCTTATGTTTTGCTGTTTCCTAACAAAAAGCCCAAGCCATGGGGCCCCATCCCAGCTGCATATGCCCGGCCGCTTCACCTGACGCTAGCTTGGGCTGCGTTAAACCTTGCGCTTGGCTTCGTTGGGCCCGGCTTGGGCATCAGAATAGCGATATGGTCGCATATCGGGGGCTTTGTTGCTGGCTTGCTGCTTGCGCGTCCATTGCTTTTGTGGCGCTATCGAAACGCCTGAAGCGGTGCAGGGTGCGCAATCATCCTGACGCAAGGCCGTCAGGATGATTTGGATACCGTTCAACTGTCGGGTTGTAAAAGCCTGTGCAAATGCACCACAACATATTTCATTTCGGCATCATCGACGGTCCGCTGAGCCGCCGACCGCCAAGCTTCCTCTGCACTTGCGTAGTCCGGAAACATGCCGACGATGTCCAATTTCTCGAGATCCGTAAATTTCAACGTCTGCGGATTTTCGACCCGGCCACCGAAAACCAGATGCAATTTTGTGTCGCTCAAGAATCTGTCCTTAATTTTTGTCCTTGGCCGCTTCTGTAGCGGCCTGTCCGGCGGCCCTTACAGCGACTGCAGCCTTGCTGACAAGATCTCTAAACTGCACGCGCACGGCTTCACCATTCAAACCAAGCATATCAGCCTGTCCGACGCCAGCGGCCTTTGCGGCTTCCGCCATTTTTCGAGCTTTTTTGTTTAGCTTTTTCCCTGCCTTGCCCAAAACTTTTGCTTCGCGCTCGGTACGCGGCAACAAAGCTCCAACGATTGCTCCAATGGCGATTCCGCCAAGCACAATAGCGAGCGGGTTTTTATCGATGCTGTCGCTGGTTTTTGTTTTTGCCTGGCGCGCGATGACGCGGGACTGCTCCACACCTGCCGCTGCTGCACCTTTGCTCTTGTCAAAAGCGACAGAGGCCTTTTCCCGTGCGGCTGCACTCGACCGAGATGTTTTTGCTTTCGCGCTATTAGCTGCGGTCTTGATGCTTTCGCCAATCTTGCTCATAAAATGCTCCTGTATCAGACGCCGTCTGGCGTAGTTTTACTTCTTCGAAGGCGCGAAATCCAACGTGAAATCGGACGGCGCGCCGCAAACAACAATGCGCTTACCCCTATCACGCCAAGGATAGGGGCGTTTTTCCTAACGATCTGCGTCGCTTCACCGACCAGATGTTTTGCCTCATCACTTTTGCGTTCCACCAGTCTTTTGATCTGGCGGCGTGGACTAAGTGCCTGCTTGGCCAAATCGACGCTGCCCTTGAACTTACGACGCAGGTGACGCCGTTCGGCATCAGATAGAATGACGCTCTGGCGGTCAGTGATTACCGGCTTTTCAGGTAAGATCGTCGACATTTTTCTGCACTTCCGGAAAATAAACCTTCCGCATCCATTTTCGAGCCAGTGCGCCAAAAATAATACCGATAACAACGAAGCTCACCGTCACCAATATCGTCGCAGCTAGCGGTCCGATGATCGGCGAAAAGGTCAATACCAGCCCAAGAACCAAGGCGATGGACGCAGCGCCAAAAGCAAACGCTGCAGCCGCGCCGTAGCGAAATGTCCATCGAAAGACGTAGCGCGTATAATCGAGGCGTGA
Organism: Sphingomonadales bacterium; assembly: GCA_038217195.1. Lineage (GTDB taxonomy): Bacteria > Pseudomonadota > Alphaproteobacteria > Sphingomonadales > Sphingomonadaceae > Sphingorhabdus_B. The sequence goes on from JBBQPQ010000064.1 coordinate 2,578, forward strand.
ACGATGATAGCGCATTTCCGCCTTAATCATTGCACGCAAATCCTCGATAGCTAGCGCAACTTGCTCGCTTGCCGAAGGCTCGACCGGTGGCTCCAAATCTTCCACCGATTCATAATGTGGGTCATCAATTTTCATTGCATCCGCTTATCGGCCATTGGCGGCATTTTGCAATGCCGCCTTGAGTCGAATTCAAGTGTCGTTCCCGCCAGAACGCACCAGCCGGGCTAGAACGAAACCGATGGCGGCAGCGGCACCAATTGCGACAGCCGGGCTTTTGCGGACAAACTGGCGAGCGTCGTCAGCAAGCGCATCGACATCTTTTGCATTCATCTTGCCAGCGAAGCCTTCGACCATCTCGGCGGCGCTGCGCGCATAGTCGCCATATTGCTTGCCGACATTCTCATCAATCGTCGCGGCACTGTCACGAATAAGCTTGCCAATGCTGTCGACTGCTTCTGTTGCCCGATCCTTACCTTTTTTGGCGGCAGCGCGTGCACTGTCGGTGGCTTGAGCTTTAAAATTGTTCATATCTGTTTTGACCTTAGCTTTGACATTTTCGGTCTTGCCCTTGGCTGGTTGCGCCTTTGCAACGGCTTTCGGGGCAGCGGCAGGAGCGGTGGCTTTTGCCTTTGGCGCTGCTGGTTTTGTTGCAGGACGTTTGCTCGGTGCCTTTTTGGCAGGAGCAGGTTTTGCTGCTGCGGTGGGCTTTTCAGTCTCGGCCATGAAATGACTCCTTTTCAAAACGTTGTGGCTAATAATTTTGTCGTTCTACTGAGTGATATTTGTATTGCGGGTGCCTTAGTCAACTATAGCACCGACAATTTTCAATTAAAATTGATATGTCGGTGCATCGTTGCCAAATCCTGAACAGAACGATAGAGGCGCTGCCATTGTTCCTCACACGCATTATCGGACTATTCTATGACAGCGATCCTCGACATTCACGCCCGGCAAATCCTCGACAGCCGTGGTAATCCAACAGTTGAAGTGGATGTTCTTTTGGAAGACGGCAGCTGTGGCCGCGCCGCAGTTCCGTCGGGCGCCTCCACAGGCGCGTATGAAGCAGTAGAAAAGCGCGACGGCGACGCTTCCAGATATATGGGCAAGGGTGTGCTTCAGGCGGTGGAAGCCGTGAATGGATCGATCTTCGAGGCGTTGGTGGAGCTTGACGCAGAAGACCAAGAAAATATCGATTCTGTCATGATCGACTTGGACGGCACCGATAACAAGTCCAACCTTGGTGCTAACGCGATCCTTGGTGTCAGTCTTGCCGTAGCAAAAGCCGCCGCAGATGCCCGTGGATTACCACTTTACCGTTATGTTGGTGGCGTAAACGCACATGTTCTGCCGGTGCCTATGATGAATATCATCAATGGCGGTGAACATGCCGACAACCCGATTGATTTTCAGGAATTCATGGTCATGCCAGTTGGAGCAGGATCTATCGCAGAGGCCGTGCGCTGGGGTTCCGAAATTTTCCATACCTTGAAAAAGGGATTGCACGAAAAAGGTCTTGCCACCTCTGTGGGCGATGAAGGCGGCTTTGCGCCGAATCTTGCGTCGACCCGCGATGCGCTCGATTTCATCATGGCTTCTGTTGAAAAGGCCGGTTTCAAGGCTGGGGATGATGTTGTGCTAGCGCTCGATTGCGCGGCAACCGAATTTTTCCGCAACGGCAAATATGAAATTTCGGGTGAGGGGCTTTCGCTGTCGCCACATGAAATGGCGGATTATCTTGCGGCTTTGTGCAAGGATTACCCGATTTTGTCGATTGAAGACGGCATGAGCGAAGATGACTTTGAAGGCTGGAAGGCCATTACCGAAAAGATCGGCCATGAAGTGCAGTTGGTCGGGGACGATCTTTTCGTTACCAATTCGGAGCGTTTGTCGATGGGTATTGGCAAGGGTCTCGCCAACTCGCTTTTGGTCAAGGTCAATCAGATCGGAACACTGACCGAAACGTTGGCGGCCGTATCGATGGCGCATCGTGCGTCCTACACCGCAGTGATGTCGCATCGTTCGGGTGAGACCGAAGATGCTACCATCGCCGACCTTGCCGTTGCGACCAATTGCGGCCAAATCAAAACCGGCAGTCTCGCAAGGTCGGACCGGTTGGCCAAGTACAACCAGTTAATCCGCATTGAAGAGGAGCTAGGCGCATCCGCTATATATGCCGGTAGAGGCATTTTTCGCTGAGCCCGATTTTCTTGCCATTTTTCGCAATTTGTGATTCAGTCTAGCGATGTTACGCGGCAACAAAAAACCCGAATATCTGAAATCTGTGGTTGGCCCCGCATTGGCATTGGTTGCCTTGCTTGGCATTGCATCATACGCCTTGTTGGGACCAACTGGGATCATCGCATGGACAGACTATCGCGCGGCGTTGAGTGATCGCAAAATTGAACTCGCCAAACTGCAAAAGGAGCGGGACGCGCTGCGTAACCGTCAGTTGCTGCTTGATCGTGATAATGTCGATCCTGACCTCGCGGGCGAATTAATGCGCAAGGAGTTGAACGTTGTCGCCCCTGACGAAGTGGTTGTGCCATTAAAGTAGTGTGCTGATCGTAAAATGAATAGCTATGCAGTGCTTTCCGTTGCGGAAAAGCGCTTTTCACGGTGGCTGAATTTGACTAGGCGACATAGCATTCGCGCATAAACTTCCATCCAAGGAACCTGATTTGGCTAACACCCCAGCGAAAAAATCACCGTCGAAAAAGGCAAGCGTAAGCGAAGACGCTGCCCGCGCAAACCGCGAGCGCCCGACAGAACCAACGCCGTATAAGGCAACCAAGGAAGAACTGCTGAAGTTCTACCGCGACATGTTGCTCATTCGGCGGTTTGAGGAGAAGGCAGGCCAACTTTACGGCCTTGGCCTAATTGGCGGCTTTTGCCATTTGTATATCGGACAGGAGGCTGTGGCGATCGGCCTGCAGTCTGCCCTCACGCCGGGCAAAGACAGTGTGATCACTGGTTATCGTGACCATGGGCATATGCTGGCATATGGAATCGATCCTAATGTTATCATGGCCGAGCTTACTGGCCGCGCCGCCGGCATTTCAAAGGGCAAAGGCGGGTCGATGCACATGTTTTCGACCGAGCATAAATTTTATGGCGGCCACGGTATTGTGGGCGCGCAGGTCTCTTTGGGCGCTGGCCTCGCTTTCGGGCATAAATATGCGAATGATGGCGGCGTCTGCCTTGCTTATTTCGGCGACGGTGCGTCGAACCAAGGCCAGGTATATGAAAGCTTCAACATGGCGGAGCTTTGGAAACTGCCGATCATTTTTGTTATTGAAAACAACCAATATGCGATGGGCACAAGCGTGAACCGCGCGTCGTCCGAAGACCAGCTTTACCGTCGCGGCGAAAGCTTTCGCATTCCTGGTATTCAGGTCGATGGGATGGACGTGCTAGCGGTACGCGGTGCTGCAGAGGTTGCCCTGGATTGGGTACGCAGCGGGAAGGGGCCAGTTCTGCTTGAGATGAAGACCTATCGATATCGCGGGCACTCAATGTCCGATCCCGCAAAATATCGCAGCCGTGACGAGGTGCAATCGGTAAGAGACAACAGCGACCCGATTGAAGGCTGCAAGGCCTATCTGGCGGAGATGGGCGTTGGAGAAGATGCGTTGAAAGCGATTGAAAAAGAAATTCGCACAATCGTGAACGAATCTGCCGATTTTGCTGAAACGTCGCCGGAACCGGACCTTTCCGAACTGTATACCGACGTGCTGGTGGAGCAATATTGATGGCCATTGAACTTAAGATGCCTGCGCTTTCGCCTACAATGGAAGAAGGCACGTTGGCCAAATGGCTTGTCAAAGAAGGCGACAGCGTCAAATCGGGTGACATTCTGGCGGAGATTGAAACCGACAAAGCCACGATGGAATTTGAAGCGATTGACGACGGTGTGATTTCGTCGATCACCGTAGCTGAAGGCACTGACGGTGTGAAGGTGGGCACGGTCATTGCGTTAATTTCGGGGGAAGACGAAGTGCAGTCGCCTGCGGCATCACCAAAAGTCGCAGCCCAAGCTGACCCGGCACCTGTGGCTAAGCCTGCCGTGAAACCAGCTCCAGAACCAGCTCCAGCGAAGGGGAACCCTGTTGGTGCAGAACGCGGCGCAGCGCAGTCAGTTACCCTGCGCGAAGCCTTACGCGACGCCATGGCAGAAGAAATGCGCCGCGACGACCGTGTCTTTGTCATGGGTGAGGAAGTGGCCGAATATCAGGGGGCCTATAAGGTCACGCAAGGCCTGCTGGAAGAATTCGGCGCGCGCCGGGTAATCGACACTCCAATCACTGAATATGGCTTTGCAGGCGTCGGTACAGGCGCTGCAATGGGTGGTTTGCGACCAATCATTGAATTTATGACGTTCAATTTCGCCATGCAGGCCATTGACCACATCATAAATTCGGCTGCTAAGACGAATTATATGTCAGGTGGGCAAATGCGCTGTCCAATCGTGTTCCGCGGCCCAAATGGCGCCGCAGCACGCGTGGGCGCTCAGCACAGCCAGAATTACGCGCCCTGGTATGCCAGTGTGCCCGGACTCATTGTGATAGCCCCTTACGACGCTGCAGATGCCAAGGGCCTGCTTAAGGCTGCCATCCGTTGCGAGGACCCGGTTGTGTTCCTCGAAAATGAACTGCTTTACGGACGGACTTATGAGGTTCCCGAAGGCGACGATCATATTGTGCCCATCGGAAAAGCCCGGATTGTTCGGGACGGAACCGATGTGACGATCGTGAGCTATTCGATTGGCGTCGGTCTGGCACTGGAGGCGGCGGAAAAGCTGGAAGCAGATGGCATAAGCTCTGAGGTCATCGACCTGCGCACAATAAGGCCGCTCGATAAGGCAACTGTTCTGGCAAGCCTTGCCAAAACAAACCGCCTCGTTGTGGCTGAAGAGGGATGGCCCGTGTGTTCAGTGGGCAGCGAAATTCTGGCAATCTGCATGGAAGAGGGCTTTGACGATCTGGATGCGCCGGTATTGCGCATCACCAATGAGGACGTCCCGATGCCTTATGCTGCAAATCTTGAAAAAGAGGCGCTGGTGAATGCCGACAAAATAGTTGCTGGCGTACGCAAAATTCTAGGGCAGTAACTAACTTAGCTAGACCATAAACTTTAAGCGTTAGGATCCCATCGACACGTAGCTTTCTGGCTCTGCGCAATGTTTTCCGGGTTGTATATGCCTACACCACCGACTGGTCCTACCAGATCGCGTTGCTCGCGGACAACCATCGAAGCAACCTGGCTGATCGTGTGATCGGTAAGCCTTGTGAACCCGTTGACAATCAATGGCCTGAAAAAATATTGCAGCTCAACAAACATGATGGCCCCGCCCAGAGGTGGCGTAACTTGCCGTGCAGTCGGACCGATGCCGTCAACACTAGTTGCGGTCGTTCTGGTGCCATAGTTTGAGTTGTATAATCCCGACGTCCCGGCGCACCGTTGCCATCTGACCCGGTATTTTGGCGTCGAAGCGTTAAAAGGGCTCACCTCCTCCAAACTGGACAAAATGATGAGCGTATTGCCACGGATAGAAGGAATGTTAGTGACAGGATCGATATAAGTATAGTTCCCGCCCAAGGCTATGCGGTCGCCTTCCCGCAACGCGCCTTCGAAAACATCTTTAATCTGCGCTTCAGAAATCGTTTTTGCGCCCGTGACGGTGTTGGCGCCGATACGGGCGGCACTGTCCGCAGTGTGCAGCGTGATCTGGTTCAACTGCATGACTACTGACGCGTAGTTGGCGGTTTCGACTCCACCGACCGTCAGGCCAATGAAAAACGGCAATGACACTGCGAATTCTACCATCGCAAGCCCGCTCTGGTTCCGCTTTAGACGATGCAATGTTGTCGAAATTTTTCTGTTCATGACATTACACCGATGGACAATTTGTTTGGACAGGCGGGCCGAAGCTCGTCTGCTCGCCATAAGGCTGGTTCGCGAGGATTGAGTTGGACTCCATCTCGACATTCTCCGGGAGGCCAAGCAATTTTGCCATTGGGAACAGGCGCGGGTAGCTAACTTTAAATTTGATGATAACTATATCCTGTGCACCGCCTTGGCCGTCGGTGCCGCCATCAGCGTCCCATACACCGTTGCGATTTTTGTCCATAAAGCTCTCGCCAGGATCGCATCGGAAATTGGCGCCAATAATAGGTTCAATCACTGTCTCCGCCTGCGCGGCTGCAGCTTCTGAAAAGCTTTTATAGTAGCGCCGAATAGAGGTGATATTTGCGTTGGGTGCCAAGGTCAGCACTGCCTCCTCGACGCGAAGATCAACGAGCTCTTGAGCTGTGACTGTCGTTGCACCTTCAAGAGAGGAACTGCGTGCCGCGTCCTGCATTGCACCATCAAGTGTGGCGCGGACATAATAGCTATGACCGATGTCCATCGTTCCCAGAACCATCATCATTGCTACTGGTGCAATCAGACCGAATTCCATCACCGACGCGCCGTCATCGCGACGAAGAAGGTAGGTTATGGCATTTTTCATCATAAACCCCCCTATTCCGTCAGTCGGAGCGCTGATATTTCAGCGGCGATTTGTTTAAAGTTGCTCACCAACAGCGACACACTGGTAGCTTCAAAGAACTTTCCTGGGGACGCGCATGCCCGCAGCCGGTTATTTGTCGCAGATCCAACGTTTCCGTAGGATACGACCCACAGGTTAATATTCTTGTTCTTTATGGCCGTGCAGAGCGCGGCAGTACGTGCGTCGGTCATATTGTTGAGCTGGGTATTTGTCGGCGCTGTTCCAGTCGGCGTTTGACGCCGATCGTACCAGTGCACACCATAAGCGGAATAGTCGTCGTCGATGACGTTCGTTTCGCCGTCAGTCATAAACACCATATGCCGTTGGATAAGCGTATTAGCAGGGGCATTTAACGCGGCGAAAATACCCGTGGGTGACATAATACGCGCGCCCCACAATAGGCCAATGTCGTGATAGGTGTTGCCGCCCACCGCCATGCTGTTGACATAGTTACGGAAATTAGTCGGAGTCCATATCTCGAACTTTCGTGCTGCGGTAGGGCAGTTTGAACTTGAACCTGGCATGGTTACGCCGTCATCCCGGCCAACAAAAACATCGTCCAATGTGCGTGTAGATGAACGTGTCTTTACGCCTGAGGCTGTAGTGACAAGATACCGCTCCCAAACAGCACTGGGGAGCATGGGCCCCCACTTTGTGGCTGTATCCGCCGTCGGTTCCATATCGATATTCATGTCATATGCGGATGCAGGAATCGGATCCCAGTCATCCGATGGATTGCTGTCGGGGCCGCGGAACGTCTGCCGCTCCTCAATGCAACCATTCCATGAAACGGAGGTATTCGCTCCATTGGTTCCTAACGGAAGCTGGAGCGACGATCGATACGTGTTGCCAGCCGAATCTTTCAGTGCGCTGACATTGAAAGTTACGGGTTTATAAGTCCAGCCCGAGAAATAGGTGTTTTTCGTCCATGTGATCGGCGTAGTCGTCCGGGTGGTTAATGTGCTTACGTTTTGCGCGGTATCCCGATACTGCAGTGTGCACGTTCCCTTTTTGGTGGGGTTGCTGTTAGCGGTGAACACATATTTGTAAGAGCGGGTAGATGTTGTTGTATCACGCGCATAAGTTTTGATAACGGTCGCGTCGGGCTCAACAGGCGTCTCAGGTGATTGCGAGATCGATTCATTTGCCCCTGTCACTGTCGTTGTTCGTGAACCCGGAGGCGTCAAACGCGAACATTGGGTTGCCGTTGTTGAGGAATTCCAGACGTATGTCGCATTGCCTTGTATGATGTTCTGCTCGGTATCGGCCCAAGCGGAATCAGCGACTGCGTTGTCGACCGTGCTCACTGTCGAAGGTGCGCTCGCCGTCCCGTAGGTCGGCGAGGCAACGGGATCTGTAACAATATTCGCTTCCCGTGACTGGTACGTCCACTGGTCCGCCATATAATTTAGGGGCAAGAGACGTCCGACGTTTACGTTGATGGCATAAGGGACAAAGCCAAAGCGCAACTGCACCGAACCCAAGTTGGTGTTGGTTGGATCCGAGGTTTCACCGCAATCGGCCGGCGATACGTCAGTGATGTTCTGTTTTGCAAGCGCCTCATAAAAGCACTTCACGGCCTTACGCAAACCAACTATCTTGGGCTCGGACGATCCCGACGCTGGACTACTCATTGACCCAGTGGTGTCGAGCACAAACATAACGTCGCTGTTAGGGATGCGCAGTTCTGCCTGACAGCTGACCGCCACAGTTTTGGATCCGAGACCGAGGACTTGCATCAAAGCCATGGGCACAGTGGCAGAAGCCACGCCAACCACATTGCCACCGGATTCTGTGAACCTGCGACTCAAATTCTGGGTGCCATAAGCGCCGTTTGCAAAATTTTGATCGAACATCCGAAGTGCCTGCGTATTGGCTGCCCCGCTATTTGCGGCCCAGGTACCAACGCCCATTGTTTTCCGGCCGATCAGCGCGCCAGCGTCGCAGGCACCCTGCAATCGCGATTGCGTAAGATAAATCCGGCTCATGTCAACACCGCCGCCAACGAGCCCAATGGCTGGAATTACAGCAGCCGCCAGAATGGCAATGATATTGCCTTCTTCGTTCTTCAATAACCTTGATAGAACGCCAGACACATCGTCGGGTTTTATATACTTTGGCACAGCTGTCGTCTCCAGTTGGACAGGTGGGATACACGCCGCGTTTTGCACCCTAACTGGTAATCGATTTCTGAAGAAATAGGGTTGCGAAGTTGTTAACTATGCTTTGCAGCCTGTGAAGCCGATGTTGATGGTTAATAGCCAATTTACTTGATCTGAAATTTCGTATTTCGACATCTACTCATGGTCGGTTCAACGTATTTTGGGCTGCAAATATCACATATTTGGTCCAACAGGGGACAACGTTTGCAAGCAGGGCTTCTGTCTGCTTGTCATAGGGTTGGTTAGCAAGAATAGGTTTGGTTTGCATTTCGACATTTTCGACCAGCCAAGCAAACGGGCCATTGGGAAAAGCCTTGGGTAGGCGACAGTGTATTTGATCAACACGACATTTCTGGCACCCCTCTGACCATCGGCACCACTATCGGCACCCCACACGCCATTTCTGTTGGCATCCAGAAAAGTTTCGTCCGCGTCGCAAACTTCGTTTTTGGAGGCGCCAGTTTCATTGATGACTTCTGGATGCGCTGGGCGGCTATTGAGAAGTTCGGGTAGTAACGGCGATTTGCTGTTACCGTATCTGCAGCGCCGGGTTGATGACCGTCGCCTGTCGGCATCCCATTTATTGGTTCCCATTATTTTTCTGCCAAGCAGTGCACCGGCGTCACATGCGCCTTGTAACCGTTACGGAGTCAGATAGATCCGGCCCATGTCGACCCCTCCGCCTACCAATCCAATGAGAAGGATTACCGCCATTGCCAGCAAAGCAATGATGTTGCCTTCCTCATTTCCCGCCAGGCGCGACAAAACGCCAGTCGGACCGAAGGAATCGGCATTTTGAGTCCCAGGCTTGTCTCCAGTGGTCCACAGCAAATTATTCACCCATTATGCCTGCGCACGTGTAATCGGCTGTTGAATATTCAAGCTTTTTTTCGTATTAACAACAACATGGCGCAGACGTGGTGCACGCTTTATGGTTAACGGAATGTCCACCTTGGCACCTCCCGCTGAGCTTGCAGTTACATATGCACACCACACTGTTCGACCGTCATTCGCGCTACTTCTGGAAATTGATAATCGATTGCAGGGTATCCTGGAAAATGCACGGGAACCCATGATTGCGCAGATCAAAATGGCGTGGTGGCGCGAGGCATTTGAAAATTCGCCAAACGCGCGTCCAAAAGGGGAGCCATTATTGCAAGCACTTAACGACGTCGGCGACGTCGTTCCATCGGCAGCGCTTGAGTCTCTGGTCTCAGCCTGGGAAATATTGCTGGGCAGCGAACATTGGGCACAGGATGCGGTTGCTGCCCATGCGGCATTACGATCAGATGCCATATTCCAAACTTATGCGCACTGGGTTGGTGCCACCAAAGATGTCCAAGCTGCCGGGCAGGGTTGGGCCACTGACGCTTTGCGGCAGGAATTTCCCGACCGGTTTCCCAAGGATTTGCAGCGCGGCAATGCCACCTCGCTCAGGAGCCGCAAGCTTCGCCCTCTATCGATATTGAACATGTCGGTGCGGACATCGTCGGGGCCGCGGCTTGTATGGCATGCTTTGACCGGTCTTTAGATTGCGATGGCGTCGATTGGAGAGCAGTTGTGAGGCAGCGTTATGGTGTTAGGCGTGGTAGCCGCATCGTTGATGGCAGGGGCCGGTTTGCTGTATTGGCAAACGGCTGCAAATCAAGACGCGGCTATTCCCGCGCCGCCGCCACCTGAGCCATTGTCCGATACACTTCCCGAGGCGGGGGCAGGGGCACCGGCCTTTGGCCCGGCGCCGCCCACACCGCCCGAGGCGCCAAAAGCAAGCCGAGAGGAAGTGCGATTCAACCGCTATGACCGCAACAGGGATGAGCTTTTCCCCCCGCCTGGAAATGATGGGCAGTCAAACCAATGCGTTCAAAGCGGTGGATCTGGACGGCAACAATCTGCTGACATTTGAAGAATGGGCTGTCGCAACCGCAGAACGTTTTGCCGCTGCGGATAGTAACAGGGACCAGCTGCTCACCCGCAAGGAATTTGCGCAGACGCGCCCCAAGCTCGCAGCAAAGCCCTGCTGCCGATGTTAGACCGCGATGGCTTGCTGCGCGATCCATGCATTGAGGTCGGTTCGCGCCCGCCCTGTCATTGCGGCTTTGCGTGACTTCTTGTGCACCTTTTCATCCAGCGGCGAGAAAAGGCCGAAGTTGATGTTCATTGGCTGATAATCGTCGGCAAGGGCATCGCCGGTGATATGTCCAAGCAGGGCCCCCAGCGCGGTTGTCGACGGTGGTGGTGTGACATCGCGACCCGCAAGCTCCGCTGCGGTCATGATGCCAGCCATCAGGCCAACCGCACTGCTTTCCACGTAGCCTTCGCAGCCAGTGATCTGCCCGGCAAAGCGGATGTGCGGCGCTGACTTCAGGCGCAACTGCCGGTCAAGCAATATGGGCGAACGAATGAACGTATTACGGTGCAAGCCGCCCAGCCGCGCAAACTCGGCCTTTTGTAGCCCGGGTATCGTACGCAGCAGCTCGACTTGCGCACCGTGTTTCATCTTGGTCTGAAATCCGACCATGTTCCAGAGCGTGCCCTGCTTGTTGTCCTGCCGCAATTGCACCACAGCATGGGCCCAGCGGCCCGTGCGGGGGTTATCAAGGCCGACAGGCTTCATCGGTCCAAAACGCAGCGTATCAAGCCCGCGTGACGCCATTACTTCGATGGGCATGCACCCTTCGAAATACGGAGTGCTGGTTTCCCATTCCTTGAATTCCGATTTCTCGGAATCAAGCAGACCTTGGTGAAAGGCGCGATATTGCGCCTCGTCCATCGGGCAATTGATATAGTCTTTGCCTTCGCCCTTGTCCCAGCGCGACGCATACCAGGCGATATCCATATCGATGCTGTCATGATAGACGATGGGGGCAATTGCGTCGAAAAAGGCGAGGCGGTCCTGTCCGGTTTTGGCCATGATGCTTTCGGCCAGATTGGTTGCCGTCAGCGGACCAGTGGCGATAATGACTGGTCGGTCTGCAGGAATGGCATCCACCCGCTCTCTTACAATTTCAATATTACTGTTATTTTTAAGAAGCTTTGTGACAGTTTCTGAGAAAACATCCCGATCTACCGCGAGCGCTGAACCCGCCGGCACCTTTGCGACTTCAGCGGCTTGCATGATGAGCGAGCCAAGATCGCGCATTTCCTGATGCAACAGGCCTACCGCATTGTTCTCTGCATCATCCGAGCGAAAGCTGTTCGAGCACACCAGTTC
>JBBQPQ010000065.1:0-13892 GCA_038217195.1 Sphingomonadales bacterium
GCGCGAGCGCGCAGTTCGATCTGACCGCGAACGAGCCGGGTGACTGGGCTTTCCACTGCCACCTGCTCTATCATATGCACGGCGGCATGATGCAGACCGTGACCGTGATGGGCCCAGGAGCGGCGAAATGATCCGCGCGCTATTGCTGTCGACGGCGTTGGTTGCAACACCAGTGCTTGCCCAGGACCATGACGGGCATGAAAGCCACCCGCCGACTTCGCCAGTCGGCAACTCAGCGTCCGGGCCGCCGGGCGATCCGCATGCGGGGCATCAGATGCCTGCGCCCGAGCTGACGTCGGCGCAAGACCCCCATGCAGGGCACACGATGGCGGAGGTAGATAGTAGCGAACCCGCATCAACGGGACCGGATATGGAAACCCCACCACCACCCGAGGCGGGCAGTGGCCCGCCGCGAGCTGCCGATGCAATTTGGAGTGCCGATGCGATGGCCGCGTCACGCGCCGAGTTGCAGCAGATGCACGGCGATTACCCGTTATTCTGGTTTCAGGCCGACCGCGCCGAAATGCAGGTGCGCGACGGTGCGGACGGCTACCTGTGGGACGTACAGGGCTATTATGGCGGCACCACCAGCCGCTTCTGGTTCAAAAGCGAGGGCGAAGGCAGCTTTGGCGAACGCATCGATGACGCCGAGTTTCAGGCGCTTTATGCCAAGGCGATTGCGCCTTTCTTCGATGTGCAGGCGGGCGTACGACAGGACCTCGCCGGACCGGACACGACCTATGCGGTAATAGGCATTCAGGGTCTAGCGCCCTACATGTTCGAGGTGGATGGCGCGCTATTTCTGTCGCATCGCGGCGATCTTACGGCAAGGATCGAGGCTGAACTCGATCAGCGGATCACCCAAAGCCTAATCCTGCAACCGCGCGCCGAGATTAACCTTGCAGCGCAGGACGTGCGGCAACTTGGCGTCGGCGCGGGGATCGATATCGTCGAACTGGGCGTGCGGCTCCGCTATGAATTTACTCGCGAATTCGCCCCCTATATCGGCGTTGAGCAAAGCTGGCGTATCGGTCGCAGCGCTGATTTTACGCGCGCGGCTGGTGAAGACCCCAGCGTCACCAATTTCGTCGTTGGTGTGCGTTTCTGGTTTTGAAGGTAAGGAAAAGATCATGCACATCCGTTCAATAATGACCGCTGTCACCATGGGCATCGCAACCCTAGCATTGCCGACCACGGTATCGGCCCATACTCGTGTTACTGCCTCTACTCCTGTAGAGGGTGCGAAGGTAAAGAGCCCTCGCGTCGTGACCTTAACATTCAGCGAGGCGCTGCTCCCACCCACGGTCGCAACATCGATCGTCATGACCGCAATGCCAGGCATCGCGGACCATGGCGAAATGGTAATCCGCAATTTCACCCCGAGTTGGTCAAACGGCAATCGGACGCTGAAACTGAGCTTACGCAAACCACTTCAAGCGGGCAGCTATGACGTGCGCTGGCAGGCTGCAGGGGCAGACGGCCACCGCATGAAAGGAAAAATCAGCTTTAGAGTTGGCTAATCCGTGATGGCTGACTGGCTCCACCCCAGCTTGCGGTTCTTGCATTATGCTTTGTTGCTTGGGCTGTTCGGATGGACTGCGTTTGCCGCGTTTGGCCTGCAGAAGTTGGCGCTCGCGCCTGATGCGGGTCGAGGAGTGGTGTTAATTGCCTGCGCGTTTCTTGCTCCGTTTGTTTCGGCTGCATTGATGCTGGTGAGCATCGCCGAAATGATGGGCCAGCCGTTATCAATGCTCGATTGGGCCAGTGTCGAGGCGATGGTGCTTTCGACCGACATGGGCTGGGCCTTCGTTGCGCGCATCGCGATGCTGTCGATTGCAGTTGTGGTCATTGTGACGAAAGCACTACGCGGCATGACCACTGCTGCTGTGTTCTATGGCATTACGCTGCTGACACTTGCCTGGAGCGGACATGCCGCTGCGACCGAGGGCACGCTAGGCCTGCTACATCGCACGAATGATGGGCTGCATCTACTGGCGGCAGGGCTTTGGATTGGTGCGATTGGCTGGTTCCTACACTTAGTCTTTGCTGCGCACCGCAAACCCGACGAGATTGCGCCCGAGCCGATCTTAGACGCAATCCATCGCTTCGCGTCTCTTGGTATAGCTTTGGTCGCGGTGGTCGCCGCAACCGGGCTGATAAATTCGCATCTTATTTTCGGACTTGGCAACGTAGCCGAGGTGATAAAGACAGAATACGGCCTTTTGCTGGCCGCCAAAACCATCTTGGTTGTCTTGATGCTCCTGTTCGCCGCGCGCAACGCATCGATTGGGCGGCGGAGCGCCCGAGCCGGCATCAACCCTGCTGCGACAACTCTGGCTGCTTTGCGGGCCAGTCTGGCTGCCGAGCTGTTGCTGGCGTCAAGCGTGCTGGCTATCGTAGCGTTTGTCGGACTGGCATCGCCGATGGGCTGATGGTTACGTGCAGCCATGCGTTTAGATTTTTTAAGGGGAATATCGATGATGAAAAAGACGAGAGACATTGCGCGCAGGATCGCATGTGCGGGGACATTATTGGCCTTGGCGACCTTGATTGTGACCCCGACTTCAGGGCATCCAGGTGCACACAAAACCTCGGCTGCTCCCGCAACAGCTTCGCCGTCAGTCCCAGCAACATCAACCGCGGTCGACACAGTCTTGGCCTTCCACGCCGCTTTGGCAAAGGGAAACACCGAAGCTGCGCTTGCACTTCTGGCAGAGAATGCGTTGATATTTGAATCAGGCGGTGTTGAGCGCAGCCGCGACGAATACGCCGGACACCATTTGGCAGCCGATGCAGAATTCAGTGCAGCGATACCCCGCACCCTCGTCGAACGGTCAAGCAGCGAGGATGGTAACACGGCATGGGTGACAAGTGTTGAAACTGTAAAGGGGAACTACCGCAATCGTCCCATAAACAGCCGGTCAGTCGAAACAATGCTTTTGCGTCAAATCGACAAGCAATGGCGCATTGTCCACATCCACTGGTCTTCGGCAGACATTTGACCAACTTAAGCATCTGATTTTCACGTTTGGCGGCTGGACAGCAGCATCTAAGCCGTCAAAAAGTGGGGGATGAGGAACAAGAAGCATCTAAACTAGGACTGTTAGCAAACAGCAACTTTTGTGAACCTTGTGCAATCGCCTGAACATCAAAAATGTCAGCGATATCGGTCATTATTCCGAGGGGTTTATAAGGCAAGGAGACCGCCAGCAGGAATTGCCCCGTAAGCCGCAGTCAATGCGTTTAATTATGCGCCCGAGGGCGCCCCGTTGTCTTGATCTTTCGGCAATGCCAGTGGCGTTGACCCGCAGATTGTTCGTAAGGCGGTCTTTAGTCCTTCTTCAATCGTGGGGTGATAGAAGGGCATCTCTAGAAGTTGCGTTGCCGTGTGGCCATGTTGGACCGCCCATGCAATGAGATGTGCCAGATGCTCGCTTGCTGGTGTGAACAGGTCGGCTCCGATCAGCCGGCCATCAGGCGCATCGGCATAAAGCGTGAGGACGCCTTGGTTTACCCCCTCCACGCGGGCGCGTCCCTGATCGTTGAATTCTGCAGTGCCGGTTATCACCCCGTCATCTTCCGACTTTCCGATCCGTGCCACCGGAGGGCTCGTGAAAGTAATGCTGAACGGGGTGAAACGATCAGCTTTGATCGATGCGGGGAAGGCCACGGCATTGCGACCAGCTATGGCACCATCATGCGACGCTTCGTGAAGGACAGGCATGTCATGTCCAACATCTCCTGCAAGGAAGATTGGGCTATCTCCGCATCGCATCGTCTCACGATCATGTTTTGGAACACCGTGATCATCCAGCGCAAGCCCGGCTGCATCCAAATTCAGGCTACCGAGATTAGGCGGGCGACCCGTCGCAACCAGCGCATAATCGAAAGTTGCATCACCTGGGGAATCACCGCTCCACGCAATGCGGATGCCACCATCAACCGCGCTTGGCACGGCCTCGACGTTCAAGACGAGCCGCAAATCACTTTCAATGGTCATTTTGAGTGCCGCGTGGACCTTGTCACATCGGACTCCAGCCAGTCGGTCGCCGCGATCGAATAACGTAACTTCAACGCCAAGTCTCGCCATCGCTTGCGCCAATTCTAATCCGATAGGACCTGAGCCAATCACCGCAAGGCTATTAGGCAGGTCTTCAAGCTCGAAGATAGTCTCATTCGTCAGAATGCGATTGCCCAGCTTGGCGAAAGTGTCAGGGACGAAGGGTGACGAGCCCGTCGCAAGCACGATACTGCCAGCCTTGATGATGCGACCATCATCAAGGCTTAGGGTTCCGGGATCCACGAACCTGGCCCTGCCACTGACGCAAATGCCGGCGGGGATTTCATCTATATTTTCTTTGGTCAGTCGCACAAATCGATCGCGCTCGCTGCGCACGCGCTGCATGACTGCCTTGCCGTTGATCCGAATGTCATGCGCCTCAATTCCGAATTGACGTGCCGACCGCGCTGCGTGCGCCGCGTGCGAAGCCGCAATCAATAATTTTGAAGGCATACAGCCTACAGTTGCACAGGTTGTCCCGTTGAAATGTGGGTCGATCAGCAAAGTGCTCGCACCGTTTGACCGCGCGGCGCGCTCAGCTGCTAATCCTGCAGTTCCTGCGCCGATTACTGCCACGTCACATCGAATTGTTTCGTTCACTTCAGTCTGCGATCGTGATGGATTTGACGTTCGCGAACTCCTTGATCCCAACCTCACCATGCTCGCGACCGTAGCCTGAGTCTTTCACGCCACCAAAAGGCATATCGGGAGATGCGACCGAATAGGTATTGATATTCACCATACCTGTATCGAAATAGTGTGTGGCCATTTTTATGGCGCGGTCTACATCCTTGCTGAATATCCCTCCGCCGAGGCCATAGCGGCTGTCATTGGCAATTCGCATCGCATCTTCATCGTCCTTGGCCTTGATAATGGCTGCCACAGGACCGAAAATTTCGTCATCATAGGCAGGCTGCCCGGGCGCTACATCTACCAATGCGGTCGCCGGGTAGAACCACCCCGTCCGGTCTGGAACAGTTCCACCAGCCAACAATTTGGCGCCCTTGGTAACACTGTCCTTTACTTGCGCGTGCACCTGATCCCGCTGACGGCGGGAAACCAGTGGTCCCAATTGCGTGTCGGCATCATTCGGATTGCCGATGGAGATTGCACCAAATGCGTCGACATATCCCTGGACGAATTGGTCATAATTCTTTTCTGTAACGATAAACCGCTTTGCACCGACACAGGTTTGGCCATTGTTGAATAGTCTACCTTGCACACAAGCCTTTATCGCAAGCTCGACGTCAGCGTCGTCAAACACCATATAAGCATCGTTTGACCCAAGCTCGAGGACCGTTTTCTTGGAAACCGCCGCGGCTTTCTGTGCCACGGCGCGCCCGGCCTTGTCGCTGCCTGTCAGTGTGACGCCGCGCACCAGCCTATGTTCGATTATGGAATCTGATTGATCGTGCGAAATCAACAGGACTCCGAATAAATCCTTCGGCAAGCCTGCACGTTCGTAAATCGCGCGGAGCATCAGTCCGCTGCCGGTGCAATTTTCCGAATGTTTCAACAGCACTCCATTTCCGCACATCAGGCTTGAAATAGAATATCGCACTGCCTGATAGCAGGGGAAATTCCAGGGCTGAATGCCATAAATAACGCCTAGCGGGGCGTATGTTACCAACCCTCTTCCACTAGGCATTTCGCGCTTCTCGTCAGCAAGAAATGTTGGGCCATTTCTAGCAGTAAAATCGCAGATTTTGGCAGATAATTCAATTTCTGATAGAGAATCTCGAAGTAGTTTGCCAACCTCATCCGTCATCAACTGTGCAAACTCGTCGCGTGATTTTCGCAATTCTGTGGCAATGGACGAAATTACGCTTGCCCGTTCATCCAAGCTTTTCAACCGCCATTCCAGAAATGCTTTTTGGCTTTTCTCAACCACTTCCAGCGCTTCTGCATCAGTCATCAATGGATAGGTTTCTAGTACCTTTTCGGTCAAAGGATTTACGGTCTGGATCGCATTATCGGTCATTACAGGGTCTTCTTTTTAACAGGCGTTGCGCGGTGTTCACCGCACTCAGGATAAAGCTTTACGATGATTTTCCAGAATATCGGACACCTGCTCGAGCGCGTCTTCGATTGCTTGACCGAATGTCTGTTCGGTCAAGCGCGCAATACCGTTGTGCGCGGCGCAGACGATGCGTGTGTCAGCCCAATTGTTGGCAAGATCCTTTGCCCAACCGACATATTCATCGGCAGCGCTGGCCCGTTTTTGCAAGGCGTCGGCCAATTTGGGATGGAATCGTAACTTCGGACCCGGCAGGACTAGTTTCGCTAACGATGGTGGATTGAGATACATGAGCGTATCGTCAACATGGACAATGCCGCTTTCACGGTGGCGAACGAGAACTGAACTTACGTGAACAGACTCATCCTCTGGGATGAATTCAACGCCTGCCGGGATCGAGAAATCGAAGAGTTCGGCAAATTGTTGTTGCGTCGCGGCATCCTCTATAAGCGCCGGGTCCCAATTAAGTTGCGGCATTTTTTCATGATGACGGCGCGTACCCACTAAGCGCGCATGCGGGAGCGTTTCATGTACAAATTTACAATGGAGGGTATGAAAAGGGTGAACGTTAAGCACGACATCTATTAGTGTGCCATTGTCCGTCAAAACCATCAGCTCAGCACGATCGTGCTCACTGGGTTCATAGGCGTCGATCAAAATGAACCTGCCGTCTGACTTACGAACCAAGGACATTTGAGTGCCAATATTTATCATATGCGCGATTTTAAAATCGCCGCGAATGTTCCAGAAGTTCTCTGCCAGATGTTCGATAGTTTTTCTCGTACAAAATCTAATCTTACACATGCAAAATACCTGACGTCGATATACGTTCCGTCGATTCAAAAATTAACCATTTAAACTCCTCTTGGATTTGTAAAAGTCCGACCCTCGGCGATCGAAGCTTTGTCAGCAAATGCCGCCTCATAATCAGCGCGAAGTTTGCGCGGATCTATTCGGAACAATGCTTGCCCAGCGCGCACATCTGAACCTTCTTCGAACAGGCATCGCTCGACGATACAGTCTACCCGCGTTCTTAGTTCAGCTGTTCGAATTGCTGCGACCCGCCCAGGCAATTCGAAAGTGTTAATAACCGGCTCCGGCTTCACAACGGCAATGTCGACCTGTGGTGGCGGGGGCGGAGGAGGTGCTTGATCGGCGCAAGAAATTAGCGTTGTGGTTAGATAATGTGAAACCGCAGCCCAAAAACGTCGAAAATTCACGCAACTATGCCGAGTTGGTCGTGTTTAAAATTTTGCTCGGCCTGTCTCGACTAACACCCAAATGCTTTTCTTCTGTGCATCATGTAACTTCCAAGGCTCACCTGTCGAAAGAAAATCTGGGTCATCGGTTGCGGTTCTAGTAAGGATTGCACCCCAACGATCCGGCTGCTGTCGATTAGCATGAGGCTTACTATAGGAAAAACCCGATCCGCTCACGCTTCTGCCCGATCAACTGCGGGCGCCATTCACGGTTGAAACATATTTTGAACTAAATAATCAGGGTGTTAAGGGAAATCTATTTTGATGAAAATACTGTGGGTGAGAGTTTTTGTATTAATCTGCGTGGTCGCCGCTGCGGTAATAATCAACAGCGGAAACCTGTTGGGTTCATCAGCGCAGGCAGAAACTCGGACCAATCCACCGGTCGTCTTTAGTGGACCTGTCGTCGTAGAGCTCTATCAAAGTCAAGGATGCTCCTCCTGCCCGCCAGCCAACGCGGCACTAAACGCCATAGCAGGTAGAAGCGACGTAATAGCACTGAGCTTTGCCGTCACTTATTGGGACCGTTTAGGCTGGAAGGATATCTTCGGCGATCCGGCATATACAAAACGCCAATATGCGTATGCTAGCGCGTTAGGTGATGACGGGGTCTATACGCCGCAAGTGGTCCTAAATGGTAGGCGTGCAATCGTGGGCAACCGCCCGGGTGAGCTGGAACGCGCAGTTGCAGCTACGCGTAAGTTAAGCGGAGGGCCATCAATCGATGATAAACCAGGATCGGTGTCAATCGGCGCGGGGAAGGGCAACGGCGACGTATTGCTTGTCCGGTATGATCCCCGAAATCAGCAGGTGGCCGTCCGCACAGGCGAAAATGGCGGCCGCAAACTTCCGCATCGCAATATTGTGCGCCAATTGGTGACGCTGGGTCAATGGGATGGCGCGCGCGTCAACTTCAAGCTCCCGGCCAACCCCGATGTTGCATGGCAGTCCGTGATCTTGGTGCAAACAAAGCAAACGGGGCCAATTTTGGCGGCAAGGAAGCTCCATACGCCCTGAGTTGTGATCGCGGAACTGGATACTGGAGGTGCCAACCGGCTAACTGGATCCAACTGTCACAATCAGCGACCACAAACACCCGGCATGAGGCTGACCCGCATTTTTCGGGGTCTGCATTAGAAATTGGCGATTTGGGCAAGCCTGTCTAAATGATGCCTTGGACATTATGCTTTAATCCCAAATCGCATGTAGGTGCGTTCCACGGAAGGCGACATTTGGCGCGCTATAGCCAAGTCACTCGCGGCCTCTTTTGTGCGGCCCATTTGTTTATACACCATTGCACGAAGAAACCGACTGCTCGCCAATCCCGGTGATTGAAGAAGTGCCGCATCAAGGTCTCGAAGGGCGTCCTCGTAACGACCGAGCTGAAACCAGACCAGTGCCCGGCTATCCAATATTGTTGCCGAGCTTTCACTGAGTTCGATGGCTGATGTGCAGTCTTTTAGCGCGGACTCAATTTGAACTTTCCGCGTTGCTTTTATCCAGCAGCGCTCGTTCAGGATCGTCGGAGAACCCGGTTTTTCGGTATTCAGTAAATCTAATTCGGCAAGAGCAGCTTCGGGATCTCCAAATTCGCCCACAAGCGCTGCCTTTGTTCTTCGGTAATCGTCGCGTGTTTTACCACCAAGCGCAATTCTCTCATCCAGCAGCGCAACTGCCTTCGGAACGTCACCCAGCTCTGCTGTATAGCTGGCGATTGCTTCGATCGCTGAAGGTGACGCAGTGTCCAATTTCCGTGCTTCCTGTGCATCGCGAAGCGCGCCAGTTAAGTCCCCCTGTTCGCGACGCGCCACGGCACGTTCCAGATAGGCGTCACCCGACGGCACAAGCGCTATCTGCTGAGTCAACACGTCGATCACCCCCATGTGATCCCCGACGCCACGCAGGAACGAGGAGCTACTGGTTAAAGGTGTAATATCTTCTTCATCCGCACTATTGCGAGCCTTTGCATAGATAGCCTTTATGGCCGTGAGCTGAGACGTTGCAGCAGCGCCAGTCAGGTTCCACCGGCGCCGTGCGTCGGCAGGCGCAATTAAGCGAGGAACGCGGGACAAGGTGGTTGCCACTTTCTCCCGTTCAGACGGGATCTGCGCGGCGGGTATTTCGGCTCCCGATGTGCCGAAAGTTTCATCTACGGTCAGGACGCCGTCTGTGATTACAGCAGATGTTTTGAACGCGGTTCCCGCGATGACAGTCTCCAGACTTTTATCACCCTCGATTGCATAGCCTGTGCCGCCATCTGGCAACCTGATCCGCAACTTATATCGATATAATTCGGGGGGGCGTGTCAAAACAGGAATGTCGGACCAAGATGATCGCGCACGGTCGGGATCAAACGAGATCACATCAGGTGCGCGCGATAGCCAGCGTTCCGAGCGACGATCCTGAGTCCGCCAGCCACTGTTAAATACCCCGCGACCTTTGATGCTAACCGATCCACTATCGGGGTCGCTTATAGATTCCAATGTTTCATATTGTGCTTCCCCAACAAAATTCTGAAGTATACCGTTGATGAGATTGCGTTGGTCCTTTTCTGGCAAACGTGATTTTGCCAAAATTAACGTGTTCGCAAGCTCGCCGCGAACAATCATTGTAAGACTTGCTACCGACGGCAAATCCAGGCTGGTACTCTCGTCAGCATCGACGGTCAGATCAATTGTTGGCCTTGCGGGTTGCCGAAGCTCAATTTTCAAAAGCTGCGCTCCTTGGGCACGCACTGGAAGCAAATGGCCCAATGGCGGCGTGTCCCGAATATCAGCCAATCGGGTACCAAGACCTGTCCCGTCCAGCCATAGCGTTTCCCCGTTTACCGTTGCGCGGACCAGAATGTGGTTGAACGCCAGGGCGCTGGGCACGCGGAGCGGAACCACATCTCCCAATGCGGAATGTGCCAAGACGGGTTCCGCCTCAATTTCCAAATCTTTAAGGATGGCAAGCAGCAACAGTGTTTTCGCTTTACAATCCCCGTAGCGAACCTCCCAAGTCTTTACCGGCGACTGGGGAATATAGTTGCCGCCATCCATCCCGACAGCGAGATATCTGATCTTATCCTGGACAAGTTGCAGTGCCATCGCGGTCCGACGGAGGGGGTCCTGCGTTGCAGCCTTAATTGCTGCTATCTCATTTGCGATCATGCTGCCTGCGGGTATCAATCCATCCGCTGCATAATGGGGCGCCATGGCCTTGGAGACATCCGCCCAGTCGGCAAAAGTCGAGGCTTCAATAATCGGAGGGCGATAAAATCGACCAGGCGCATCTTCAGGGAAATCTGACTGTTTCGCGATGGGCATTTTGATGGAAAGTTCGGAGTATCCGCTCGCATTCGATCGTTTGGCATCAGCTTTTTCTGCAAATATCTTTACTCCGACAGGTTCATTGCTTCCCCATGAAAGCTTGTACCCATGCCTATCCGGTTGACTCACACGCATACTAAATATAGTGTATGTAAATGCTCATGGAACGGTCCGATGTTCCGATTGAAAGGTTCAAATGCAGGAGGTTAAAGATTATTGTAACGTCCTGGGATATACTAGTCCGTTCGAAAAGGGTGTGTAGATATGGACAACAATGAGACAAGCGCTGGTGCATCGATTCCTGACCAATTGATACGAGCCTATGCGCAGGGCGCTATTGCTTGGCGAGATGTCCAAGAAGCAACTCAAATTGAGAATTTTAACGTCATGCTCGATGGGCTGGCAGACCTTGGATTGAAGCTGCCACAGGCGTCGATTGAGAGACCTACACGGGCTCGAGGCTGGCTGAGAGATGCTATTTCACAAAATGGAATTACCGCATGACCCAGCGATATTCGCTGATTGTCCCTGATGCGACACCATTGATCACGCTTGCGGCGGCCGATTCTCTCGACCTTCTGTTGAAGCCTGGCGTCCCAGTATTCATCCCTGACGGGGTGCATTGGGAAGCGGTCCGTTTCCCAAACAAGCCCGGCGCCGCTGACATCGTAGATTGGCTTCAGAAATCAAGAAAGATGGTTCACATCGAGGCAACTCAGGAATTTGCGAATTCTGAGATCCTACGTGAATCGGGAAAGCGTGTTCGAGGCATGGGCGAACGATGCGCCCTTGAATTGGTTAATCTTCAAAGCAAAGACGAACCTGGTTCAAAATCGATCCTGCTTTACGAAGATTCAGACGTCGTTGGACTTCGACTCCTGCAACCTGGGGACGTTGATACGCTGACAACGGCGGATTTTCTGCATGTGCTTGAAGATGCGCGATTAATCCAGTCTGCGGACCACGTTTTAGACCTGGCAGTAGCGGCGGGACGTACAGAGCACGTCAGAAAAAGAACCCCAAACTTGCCGCCCCACGTCCTTGCTCAATTGCGCGGTGATCGCGGACGATAGATGCCGCCAAAAACCAAAGGAGAGTTAATTGAATGCGTCTATATCTCTCTTGATGGATGTCCACCAGCGTGGGGAGTTGTCATTCCCGAAGTCGCTCCCCGAGTTCCAACACCAATTTCCCGATGATGCAGCCTGCGCAGCCTATCTTCATAAGGCGCGATGGCAAGACGAATTTGTCTGTCCTCGATGCGAAGAATCAGCGGCGCCGTTTCGGATCGCAACCCGCCCCACTATCCTAGTATGCCGAAAATGCCGGCACCAAACGAGTCTGACTGTCGGCACAGTCATTGAGCGCAGCCACACACCGCTCTCGACTTGGTTCTGGGCCGCATACCTGGTCGCAAGCCAGACACCTGGCATGTCGGCAGTTCAGTTCCAACGCCAATTGGGGCTGTCACGATATGAGACTGCCTTTCAAATCTTGCACAAATTACGCGCCGGCATGGTGCGACCTAACCAAGATCGAATTGGCGGTATGCCGACCAAGCATGTCGAAGTCGACGAAACCTGGATTGGTGGACGAACCCGCGGTGAAGGCCGCGGCGTACACCACAAGGTTCTTGTTGCCTGCGCAGTTGAGGTGCGAAACCGCAAGCCCGGCACAGCACAGGATGATAGACGGGATGGCCGCTACGCAGGTCGCATCCGCCTTGAAGTCGTCAGCGATCGCAGCGCCAAGTCCCTGTGCGGCTTCGTCGAAGCTGCCGTTGAACCCGGCACATTCCTCATCACCGACGATTGGAGCGGATACCGCGACCTGCGGCTTTACGGCTATAATCATCATCCGATCGCCGAATGCGGCGACCCACAGGTCGCCGACGACTTTCTTCCGCTGGTTCACATCGTATTCTCGAATCTCAAGACCTGGCTGAACGGCACTCATCACGGCGTCAGCCCTCAGCACCTGCAGGCCTATCTCAACGAGTTCACCTTCCGATTCAATCGCCGGTTCTACCCGTTCAACACCTTCCGATCCTTGCTGGGAATCGCTTGCGATGCACGGGCGCCAACATATGGCGAGTTATATTCTGGCGAATGGGTGCACCCTACATCTAGTGGGTGTGTGCGTTAACCGGATAGGCATGCTTGTACCCTGCCTGCGCAATTTGCATTGGCTCTGTGACCAATGGTTGAAGAACCTGCGCGCGTCCACCAAGCGCACTATCTTTTACAGTTGTAGATATCCCAAGGCGGAGCACATCACCCACGCGGATTCCCTCGACTGCCAACGTTGCGGATAGAATTCCTGTAAGTTCACGCTGTTCCAATTGTTGCTCGCGGCGCAACACTGTGAATTTTTGTCCGCTGGAAAGTGCATCAATCTCCTTGCCGTCACGAAGGATGGTGAGATGATGGATGATCAGGTCTCCCTTGCCGGGATTCCAAGCCAACGTCACGTTGCTGCTTTGCGAGAGCGCTTCGGGTGAATCAAGCCGAATGGCGGTGTCAGAATATGTCCAGACTGTAGCGCCTTCAATGCGCTGCTGCACGTCTAACAGAACAGGACCGCCGGCGAGCGGCTGATTTACGTCGATAGCTAGCTTCGGCTTTGTAACCCAGTCCGGAGAAGGGAGATAAAGAGGGATATCGCCAGCGATTGCTGTACTTGAGAGCAATCCAATCGTGGCAGCCGCGACCATACCTAAAAGCTTCATACATTCCCCCAATATGTCCGATGGATTGAGGAATTTTTTACAAATGACAATAGAAATCGTCCATTGAGAATAGGATCTGCGAAGATGCAAACGATTGGGCACGGTCGGTAATCTGAAGTGTCTGTTAAAGGCTCCGGCAACGGGCCAAGAAGCCTTGTCACATGATGCGAAATTCGCCAATTTGTGCTGTGATCGAAACCGCCCCCCAAGCTGCGCAGAGCGCTTCCCCCGGTTTGCGCGTGCCGATGTCGCGTCGATCGATGGTAGTCGCTGGCCTTTCAACCGTCGTTGAATGGTATGACTTCACACTTTATCTCTATTTTTCGACCGTTTTGGCAAGGGTGTTCTTTGGGACTGGCCCACAGTCGATGACGGAAATCCTCGGCGGCTTTGCTATCGCTTATTTGATGCGGCCAGTCGGCGCGCTCGTTTTTGGCCATTTGGGTGACCGGTTTGGCCGGCGGTTAACGATGCTGGGGTCGATGGCTTTGATGACCATAGCCATGCTCGCAACGGC
>JBBQPQ010000066.1:0-13735 GCA_038217195.1 Sphingomonadales bacterium
CGGATTGCCATATCCGCTTTGTGATTGACCGGAGCGTGCAAGGAAAAATCCTTATGAGAAGTTTTTGGCTATATGGTGCGTTATGTGTCGCAATCCAAGGGCTGTCGGCATGCGGGTCTAATCCTGTACCCGAAAACAAGGTCGAAACGCAGAAGACGGCCAAGTCCGAACATTATGACCGGTTAGTGGTTGCGTTCGGCGACAGCCTCTATGCCGGATATCGTTTGGCACCCGGCGAGGGGCTTGCCCCTCAATTGCAGGCGGCATTGCAGGCCGATGGCATCAACGCCCGTGTCCATAACGCTGGCGTGTCAGGTGATACCTCAGCAGCAGGAAAGGACCGCCTCACTTACGTGCTCGATAATCTCGATAGAAAACCGGACTTGGTCGTACTTGGTCTGGGCGGCAACGATATGTTGCGCGGGATCAAGCCTGAGGAAACCAGAGCAAATATGATTTTCATGATGGACGAGTTGAAACAGCGGAAAATTCAGGTTGTGCTGACGGGCATGCTGGCGGCGCCCAATATGGGGCAGGACTATGGAATGGCTTTTAACGGAATTTTTCCGCAACTGGCGAAGCAATATAATGCAGCACTTTACCCGTTTTTGCTCGATGGAGTGCTGACGGATGCGGCATTGATGTTGCCCGACAACATCCATCCCAATGCAAAAGGCGTTACGCGGGTCGTCGAAGGATTATCGCCGCTGGTCGAAGCTGCTTTGAAGGCACAGGATAAAGCTGTATTAGAAAAATAATACAGCTGGGGACGGAAGTGCTTGAAATGCACAGGCACTCGTTCCATCTGTTGTGAGTTAAATGGACAGAGGGATTTGGCGATGTCGACTGAAACAGTAACCCAGACCGTTCAAGAGCTGAAGCTTACACCGCCGGATCCGGTGGCTACGGTTGCACCACAACAGGCGATGGGTCTGGTGCCAGTCACCGATGAGCAGCAAAGCAAGCTTGCGCAGCGGGTTGAGGCCTATGTCACGGATTTGATCGCGCAGGATGTCAATAGCCCGGAATTTGGCAAGCGCGTAGACCAGCTGACCAATATGGGTCGCAAGGAAATCATGGAGGCGTCAGCGCAATCCAACCGATTTCTCGACAAGCCCATTCGCCGCATGGACGAAGGTTCGGGCGTAGGTGCGGATTTGGCCGAATTGCGGCGGGTTGTGGAAGATCTGGACCCTTCGAAAAAGGGCAATCTGATGACCAAGCAAAAGCTGTTTGGCATTATCCCCTTTGGCAATAAATTGCGCAATTATTTCGACAGCTACCAAAGCTCGCAGACGCATATCAGCTCAATCCTCGGCCGGCTTGGCAATGGCAAGGACGAGCTGCTGATGGACAATGCCGCCATTGACGTGGAGCGGCAAAATCTGTGGGTGGCTATGGGCAAGCTGGAACAGATGATTGTCATGTCCAAGCAGCTCGATGCCAAATTGGAAGAAAAGGCGGCCGAACTTGAGTTGTCCGACCCTGCAAAATCGCGTGCGATAAAGGAAAGCGCGCTGTTTTATGTGCGGCAACGCACGCAGGATTTGCTTACGCAGATGGCCGTCACAGTACAGGGCTATCTCGCGCTCGATCTCGTTAAAAAGAATAATGTCGAGTTGGTTAAAGGTGTTGACCGCGCGTCGACAACGACGGTGGGTGCATTGCGTACGGCTGTGACCGTCGCACAAGCGATGACCAACCAGAAGCTGGTGTTGGACCAGATTACGGCCCTCAATACGACTACGGCCAATATCATCGACAGCACTGGAAAGTTACTGCGCGACAATACGGGCCGCATCCATGAGCAGGCGGCGGCATCGACCATCCCGCTCGAGACCTTGAGCCGGGCGTTCCAGAATATTTACGACACCATGGACGCCATCGACACTTTCAAATTGAAGGCGCTCGACAGCATGAAGCAGACGTCAGACGCGCTCGAAAAGGAAGTGGAGAAGTCCAAAGGCTATATCGCGCGCGCCGAAGGTCAGGCACAGGCTGTCAAGGCCACACAGGACAGCGGCTTGCTCGCGGCCTTGGAAGGGTAAGTGGTATCACAAAATTCCTGTCACCCCCACAATTGCGGGAACGACCAGCTTAGGTAAATCATGAACGGCCCTGCATCCCAATCCGACGACACCCTGACCGCTGCAGCCCGATCGCTGCGCAATGTACGAATGAAGCCAATTGGCTCGAAGAGCCAGGCACTGCGCCGTGCACATTTTTGGGGCAAGCTCAGCAAGGCGGTGGTTGCCGTCGGGTTCGTGTTGATCTCGGCTGGAATAGTCGGCGCAATCATCGATGGCATTGGTTTCTGGGGAGTGATGATCACGGCACTTGGCGGCGCAGCCGCAGCCTATGTCATGATGCGCTACCCCGAAATGCCCATGCCCACGACCGAAAGTCTGCGCCAAACCGATCTGGCAACCTTGGCAGGCAAGACCGAAATATGGCTTGAAGCGCAGCGACCTGCTTTGCCGGCACCAGCGGTGACGCTCATGCAGGATATCGGTCTCAGGCTGGACCAACTAGCACCCCAACTTCAAACGCTGGACGAAAATGACCCGGCTGCACGCGAAGTGCGAAAGCTGGTGGGCGAACATCTGCCTGAGCTTATCAACGGCTATAAGAAAATTCCCGATAGCCTGAAGCATAAGGAACATGCAGGCAAGACACCTGCACAGCAGCTTGTTGACGGGCTGAAGACGATTGATCGGGAAATTGAAACCATGACCGGACAGATTTCGCGCGGGGAACTCGACAAGCTTGCGGTGCGTGGACGGTATCTTGAGATGCGTTATGATAATGCGGATTCCAGCGAATAGGGGGCTGTCCGCACAGCCCTGTTGGTCATCCAAAGCACTAATGCACCGGCGATTTGTGAAGCTGCATTGCGCCAAATTTTGCGCTATAGCGCACAGATGGTTCAAGACGGTAATCGCGCCCCGCCCGACATTTGCGAAATTGAGACGGTACTATCCGACGGACGACCCGTGTGCCTGCGCACTATCCGGCCAAGCGACGAAGCTCGGATCCGTTCGGGTATTACGGAAATGTCCGATCGCTCACGCTATTTGCGCTTTTTTTCGGCATTTCGGGCACCGCCGGAATCAATAGTGAAGCGTCTGAGCGCGGTAGATGGCCATGATCACATCGGTTGGGGGGCCATTCTGCTTGATGGGGAGGATTACCCACCAATTGCCGCGGCGCATGCCATACGTTCCGAAGAACTGCCTTGGCATGGCGAACTGGCGATAGCGGTGTTGGACGAATTTCACGGGTTAGGGCTTGCCCGTATGCTGATAGCTGCAGTTTTGCTGGATTGCCTTGAAGAAGACTTGCCCGTCCTCGAAATGCAGATGCTTGCTGAAAATCGTGCAGCGCAAAATCTCGTCAACTATTTGGGCGCAAAACGCAGCGCAGCGCTCGACAGTGTCAGCCATTATTGGCTCGATGTACGGGAAGCCATTAAAATTCTTCAGGCTGATGATGCGTCCGCCGGCTTAAAAGCCGTTTTTGCGGCGCAGGGCAAGAAGGCTGCCTGAACGAAAATGAGCCTTTGATAGGCTGGATATGTCTGCAGAAATCTCACAGATTTTAACAAAAGCTAAAGCAATGCGTTTGATCTGGTGGCGTATATTTGGTATTCATATAGACGAGAGACTTGTTGCGAATCCGCAATATTGCGGTTTAAAATCCATATTACTGAATAAGGGTTCCGGATTGCCAATTTTCCAACAGTTTGCATCGCCCCTGTCCAACGAACGGCTCGGTCAGATTGTCGAAGGATCGGCTAGCGAAGTTTACATCTTTTCAGTCGAAGATTGCCAATTCATCGCTGTAAACCGAGGTGCGCGTGAGAATTTGCGTTACTCGATGGAAGAGCTGCGCAATCTGACGCCATGGGACGTCAAGCCTGAGATCAGTCAGCAACAGTTTTTGGAAATGATTCAGCCTTTGATTGAGGGACATATCCCGGTTCTGAATTTCAACACATATCATCGGCGCAAAGATGGCACGGATTATGACGTGTCGGTTCAACTTCAGTTGATACAGACCGATGATGCGCCGCCGGTGTTTTTCGCCGCAATTCAGGATGTGACCAACCGGAACAAGATTGAACGCGAACTAAGGAATGTGTCCGGGCGGCTCAATGCAATCCTGCACAACACAACCATGTCGGTGTTTGTGATGGATGATGCCCAGCAATGCGTATTTATGAACAGCGCAGCCGAGAATTTGATCGGGTATCGCTTCGAGGAGACACAAGGTCGGCCGCTGCACGATGTGATACATCACAGCTA
Organism: Sphingomonadales bacterium; assembly: GCA_038217195.1. Taxonomy (GTDB): domain Bacteria; phylum Pseudomonadota; class Alphaproteobacteria; order Sphingomonadales; family Sphingomonadaceae; genus Sphingorhabdus_B. Next base: position 4,305 of record JBBQPQ010000066.1, read on the forward strand.
CCCAGATGGCCGGCATTTCCCGTTAAGCGAATGCGCAATTGACCGCGCTCTTCCGGAAGAAAACCAGATGACGGGTGAAGAAACTTTCATCCATAAAGACGGCAGCTTTTATCCCGTAGGCTTTACCGCATCGCCAATCCGGAATGACGAGGGCGTTGCGATCGGGACGATCGTTGAAGTGCGCGATATCAAGGAGGAGCTCGCCGCCCGTGACGCAATGGACCGGTTTAATGATTCACTGCAGATAAAAGTTGCCGAGGCTATTGACGAGCGCAAACGAGCAGAAGAGCAATTACTTCAGGCACAAAAAATGGAGGCAATTGGTCAGCTCACTGGTGGAATTGCGCACGATTTTAACAATCTGCTTCAGGTCATAGGCGGCAGTCTGGACTTGTTGGCCCGCGATGTCCGTGAAAATCCCCGTGCGCTCCAGCGATTGGAAAATGCAATGGGCGGAGTTGCCCGTGGGGCAAAACTTGCGTCGCATCTTTTGTCTTTCGGCCGTCAGCAACCTTTGCAGCCAAAATCGAGCAATTTAGGAAATCTTATCAGTGGTATGACTGAAATGTTGACTCGGTCACTTGGGGAAATGGTTGAAGTGGAGACCATTGTCGAAGACGGAATCTGGAAGTGCCTGATAGATTCAGCTCAGGTTGAAAACGCGGTGCTCAATTTGGCGATCAACGCCCGCGACGCCATGGATGGGCGCGGCAAGCTTACCATCGAGGCAAGCAACGCCGTGCTGGATGAGCGCTATGCGTCTTCCCACGCTGATCTTACCCCCGGCCAATATGTCATGCTCGCGGTATCCGATACTGGGGCAGGCATGCCGCCGGAAATTGTGGAAAAGGCTTTCAATCCGTTCTTTACGACGAAAGAACCCGGGAGTGGGACCGGCCTAGGTCTCAGCATGGTTTACGGGCTGGTGAAACAGTCAGGGGGCCACGTCAATATCTACAGCGAAGTAGGCCTTGGAACAACTGTTCGCATATATCTGCCACGCACCCGAATTGTCGAAGATCGGGACGTCGAACCGCCGCTTGTTCACGCTCCCTATAAGGCAGCGTCTGCAGAGACAGTATTGGTCGTTGAAGATGATGTCAGCGTCCGGTCCACCGCTGTCGAAACATTGCGTGAGGCTGGCTTCACAGTTTTAGAAGCTGAGAATGCGGAAAAAGCATTGGTTGTCATTCAAAGTGGCGTCAAGGTTGACCTGCTTTTCACCGATGTGGTGATGCCCGGGAAGTTGAGAAGTCCTGATCTTGCCCGCCAAGCCAAGGAGATATTTCCGCATTTGGGTGTCTTGTTTACATCTGGATATACAGAGCACTCGATCGTGCATTCGGGACGGCTGGATAAGGATGTCGAATTGCTTTCAAAGCCCTATTCCAGTGACCAACTGTTTCAAAAAATTGACCGGGTGATGGCAAAATTGCGGAACGCCAGTTCGCCAGTTGAGCCAACGGCGCCAACGCAGATGGAAATGGCCCAGCCTAACCGCGATGGCCTACATGTACTTATTGTCGAGGATGAAATCCTTATCCGTATGAACCTTGCCGAAATGTTGAATGAATTGGGCGCTCAGGTTGATGAGGCAGGGTCTCTTTCCGAGGCCCAAGCCGCTTTTGGCAGCGGAAAATATGACATCGTGATTACCGATATCAACTTGCCTGATGGCCATGCGCAAAATTGGGTGATCGACCTTTTGGCTGATGGTCATGCGGGAGTCATTATATCATCTGGATACCCTACGGAAGGCGAATTGGCGCGACAGATTGCGGCCGGGAAAGTCGGGATTCTTGGCAAACCTTATGACTTGCGCGACGTGGAAAGATGCGTGGCGGAACGCCGCCGATAAGCTTTCAACACGAGGAACGTGCTCCTTGGGTTTGGTTCGTCAAGTCGGTACAAAGTATTTGGTGAAGTGCAATTCAGTCGTCAACAGTGCCCGAAACGTGTTGTATCCCTCGGTATTCGGATGAAACGAATGGAGAAACAATTGGTATTTCCCGCCGATCATCTCAAATGACAAGGGGACAGTGATTGGTGCAGTCAAAATTGCATAGAAGGGATTTTGGTTCGCTGGCCAGTGGCGAGGCCATCGAGGCGGTCACGATGACCAACGCACTCGGCATGTCTGCCACTATTATCACTTACGGGGCCTCGATCCAGGCATTGCACGTGCCCGACGCGTGCGGTCATTTTGCCGACGTGACGACTGGATATGCCTCGCTGGACGAATATGTTGTCGTACCGCAATTCTTTGGATCGACGGTGGGGCGCGTTGCTAACCGAATCGCGGGGGCGCGCTTTTCTCTTGATGGTAAGGAATATGCCGTTCCTGCCAATGATGGCGTCAATTCGTTGCATGGCGGCGATGTCGGCTTTGACAAGGTCAACTGGACCGTGACAGCCTGCGACGAGGCGGCGTTATCTGTGACATTGTCGCACATCAGCCGCGATGGTGATCAGGGCTATCCAGGCAATTTGACTGTTATGGCGACATACCAGTTGCACCCGGACAATGCATTGTCGGTGCACTATCGTGCGACCACCGATGCACCGACCTACGTGAACCTGTCGAACCACGCCTATTGGAACCTCGGTGGGGAGGGAGCGTCGCAGGACGCAATGGACCATCTGCTGATGATCAATGCCGACCATTTTCTGCCGGTCGACAAAGGACTCATTCCGACTGGCGAGCGCCGCAGCGTCGCCGGCAGCGCATTTGATTTTCGGACGCCAAAGCCCATCGGCGAATATGTCCGCGACGGCGATGACGAGCAATTGGGTCACGGACGTGGTTATGACCATAATTGGGTGATCGATGAAAAAGTGGCCGTTGAGCCTCGGCTGCTTGCAATACTAGAAGACCCACATTCGGGTCGGACGATGACATTATTATCGAACCAGCCCGGTCTGCAATTCTACTCCGGCAATTTTTTCGATGGTTCGACTGCAGGCAAGGCGGGCAAAAGCTATCGCATGGGCGATGCCATTGCGCTAGAGCCACAAATGTTTCCTGACGCACCCAATCAGATGTCCTTCGCGCCCATCACGTTGCGGCCCGGCCAGACCTATGACAATATCATTATCTGGCAATTCGGCACGCGTGATGGAGAAGTGTGATGAAGTCGATACTGCTCACGGCTCTGACGGGTGTAATGCTCGGCTTGCGCGCAAGGGGTGACTTCGCTCAACTCCGTGCTCGTGCGCGGCGTCACCCTTTTGTGTGGGAGTTTGGCATTGCCTGCCCGGCCGCGGCACGCCCGTGATAAACGTTTGTAGTCAAAACAAATGAATAGGGCTACTGAACCCTTCTGTGAAAGAAAATCAATACAGGCAGGGGTATGAATTTTCCAACCGAAGACGGCCTTACCATTTCTCAGCCTAATACCCATCACGTCCTTTTTGTGGATGATGAGCAGGATATCTTACCAGAATATCAAGAATTCTTCGGATTTGCCGGTTTCACAACTGTTACCTGCTCGGACCCGTATGAAGCATTTGCGCTTGTCTTGAACACGCCTGAAATTGGTGTCGTGATAACCGATATGCGCATGGCCATGCTTGATGGTAGTAGTTTGATCCGTGACTTGCGCGCTGCGCTTCCACCCGAAAGGCGCGTCGAGTTTATTATCCTTACCGGTGACGCCGGCACGTCAGCCGAAGATTTTATAGCCGATGTTCCGGTGTTTCTAAAGCCAGCCGACACAGACGCCCTTGTTGCCGCTATTCGGTCAGCGCTGGCACGTCCGTGAGTTTTCGATCCGCCGTGTTGCCAAAAGTCAAAACACCGCCGCAAGAAATCGTGGTGGTAATGCTTCTCGGAACTGCCGGCTTGATTATCAACACATTTGGACTGCCACTTGGTTGGGGCGTGTACTTCCTTTTTGGAAATGCGCTGATCTATGCTTGTGTTCGGTTACTCACTCGTAGGGCTTTGCTGCTTGCCATATCGATCTCAAGCCTTTGGACCATATTTCTTTTTGGCCATCCATGGGCATGGCTGCTGTGTGTTTGCGAGGCTATTTTCGTTGCAGTGTATGCACGAATAACGTCACCTGTCCGCATCTCTGTGATCTTCTGGCTCGGGTTTGGCGGCCCATTGATTCTTTTCATTTTCGGTGCAGTGTTGAAGATGGAATTGCTCCCGCTTGCGTTGCTAATCTTCAAACTTGCGGCAAATGGCATATTTAATGTTGTCCTTGGTGAGCTAATATATCTGGCACTCATCGCGATAAATCCAATGCAAAAATGTTCGCATTGGCCCAAGTTAAAGTTGGAAAGCGTTATTATAACGTTTTTGATGGCGGTTATCTTGGTTCCGATCACCGTTTATCTCGCGCTCGACGCTCCAGTCCGGGAAAAGGCGGCGCGGCAAGATGTCGGCAGAAGCCTTGAATATCAGCTGCGGGTAAGCGGTGTCGCATTAAATAGCTGGGTTCAATCCCGAAGCCTTGTGCTTCGGATATACGCAGAACAGCAAATTGACGGCAACGGTGAGGCTAACCAAGAAGTAATTAAAGATCTATCGTCGGAATTTGCGGATGTAGAACTTAGCGGGCAGGGACAAACCAGCCTTTCGTCGGTAAAGACCGAGGGCGAACCTATGCAACAGGTTGCCCAACCGCCAAACCAAAATCCATTGCTTGTCCCACCCGGCCCGCATCTAACTAGTTTGCCTCAGCGCATCGATCAGCGGACTCAATTTGGCTTGGTTGTGCCGTTCAAGGCAGATGGCAAAGCCAGGTTCATTGTAGCCGAGCTGCGGGAAGATGTTCTGAAAAAGCTTATCAGCGGGTTCGGAAAAAATCCGGAATATGGCATATTTCTTGTCGGCCCTGAGCAGGAAGTATTGTCGCTATCCCCGGATCAAGCGTCGTTGCGCGCGCAGATCAAAGGGCTGCCGGCGGCCGAGCGAATGGCGTCTTTGCGTTCCCCGGTTCTTCTAAGCAATGTTAGCTCTACACAAGCCGCTATGTCGGACCTTGGAAGGGCGCATATCGTGCGGTCAAGCATCATCACTGAGCTGCCGGGATGGCAGGCGTTCGCCGTCGCTCCATTGGCCCCTGCGGTGGCCAAAGCACGCCAGATCCAACTGCGGCAATTCGCCGCGCTAATCGTTTTTGTTTTGCTGATTACGGTCATTGCTTCCGCGCTGAGCCTAAGACTTTCGCAGACGCTGCGCCGGTTGTCAAAGTCGGCGTCAGATCTCGCCGCTTCGGGTGCGCCGCGAGAGCCGGTAGGTAGCGTGGTTATCGACGAAGTTAATGAGATTTCAGGCGGGATCGCAACTGCTGGTACAACAATGGGGCAGGAGCGAGGTGCACTTGCCAGTGCTCACCGGCGTTTGAACAATATCGCGCAACAAGCGCCGGTGATCGTTTATGCACTCGACGTGATGGAAAATGGTGAAGGAAACCTCGTCTATGTGAGCGATTCGTTAGAAAAAATAATGGGATACACGCCGGCTGAAACCCATACGCCGGGATGGTGGATCCGGTCCATCCATCCGGACGATACCCATACCCGCAGTGAAGCTTTTAGCCTTCTTTCACCCGACAAGTTGGTCAATATCGAATATCGAGTTCGGCACAAAAGCGGCCATTATGTATGGGTATGGGATAGTCTGCTCGTCGAAACCAATTCCCATACGGGAAAATTGGAGGGCAATGGCGTGATTATGGATATTTCGGAACGCAAGGCCGCAGCCGAGCAGCTTTTGCAGGCGGATAAAATGGCAAGCCTTGGCCGGATGATTTCTGGCACGGCGCATGAATTGAACCAACCGCTCAACTTTATAAAGATGGCTGCATCAAATCTGCGAGAAAATACTGCGCGGGGACAGATGGATGCAGACCGATTTTTGCCGAAGCTGGAAAATGTATTGCAGCAGGTCGAGCGCGCGTCTGCGATTCTTCTCCAAATGCGGATTTTTGGTCGTACTGCGAGCGAACCAGCACATCCTCTAAATGTAAAAACCGCCATTGAAGCAGTTATGGGTATGGTAACACCGCAGTTGGATCTGGATGGCACAAAAGTAACAATCTTTGATCGGGGCGAAGGGGTCCATGTTCAGGCGCTCCCAATGTTGTTAGAGCAAGTGTTGCTGAACCTGATCCTGAATGCCAATCATGCGATTCAAATGCGTTATGACAGCGGCGATACGGCTGAGGGCAGGATAGATATCCTTCTGGAGCGTCATGACAAATTCGCGACTATCACCGTGGAAGACAATGGGACAGGCATTCCGCCTGACGTTCTCCAGAAGATATTCGACCCGTTTTTTACCACTAAGCCGCCAAAAGAGGGGACAGGCCTTGGTCTTTCCATCAGTTATGGGATCATCCACGATTTGGGCGGTGTAATCAGCGCAAGATCCAGCCCTTATGGTGCGCGATTCATAATTGAATTGCCGATAACCGAAAACGTATCAGCTTTGGCTATGTAAGCGGCAGATCTAAGCCTTTGCTTGCGCACTGCAGACAGGGTTCAACGATTCACTTCGGAAAAGAGGTCAACCAACTCGTTAAACTTTGCCCGCTGCTCCAGAACATCGCCCGGCTGAATGGCTTCGGCGACACAGCAGGCGGCGTGGTCCCCTAGAATCGCCTTTTCAACACTGGCCATTGCCGACTTCACGGCCTGCACCTAATTCAGAATGTCGATGCAATAACGGTCATCGACAACCATTTGCGATATGCCGAACAGCAGGAAGCTATGAAGCGCGCTGGCAGGCCGCTGGTGCGGATGGCCATCGCGTGGCGGGTAAGTCAGCTTTAAGGTGAGCTAAACCGGCCGTGGTAATTTTCGCGGGCGATTGGTCAACAGCTGCATGCTGGGAACAATGGTCTCGCACAAGATTGGCACTCAAAGGCGTATCGTGCACATTCACTGGTCGTCTGCCAACACCAAAAGTTAATGGGAGTTGAGGGGGGCGAGCGCACCGCTCACCCCCGGTGACATTACATTCCGTCGAGGCCTTTGCTGACCAGAATATTCACGGCAACGCGCCGGTTCTGTGCCTTACCTTCTTCCGTATTGTTATCTGCCGCTGGATCGGCTTCTGCCATTCCGGTGGGTGTGAGCATGCGATATGGTTTCCAACCACAGGCCTGCTGCAGATAATTGACGACGCGGCTCGCGCGTTTTTCGCTTAACTGCTGATTATAATCATAATCTCCGGTCGAGTCTGTGTATCCGACCACTAGGACAAGGGCGTTATCCATTGCATTTGCCTGCGTAGCGGCGGAGCATAGTTCAGATTGAGCCTGTTGCGACAGGTTAAACTTACCTGTGTCGAAATAGACATTTGTCGTACCCTTGACGTTATACTGGTCAATGTCTGCTACACGGCTACGCAGGGCTTCTGTCGCCGCAGTTTGTTCTGCAAAGCCTTGTGCGGTCCCCGTGCGGATCATCGTCGCTGTTTTAAGGTCTTTGTCGCGAAGCTTGATTTGGCTGGCAATAAGGCCGCCGCCCCACTGCACTGTCTTGGCGGTTACAGGCAAACCGTTCAGGAGCGCGGCGGTTGCAAGCTTGTTGCGGTTAATTCCAAAAAGTCCCTTGCTCGCGCGGATGTCCGTCCCTTCGGTTACAAACACAACGGTGTTGGTGCCACCTGCCGCGGTAACCTGAATGCGGTCATCACTGCGGGCTGAGATGAAACCTTCTACGTCAGGGCCAAGAGGTAATCCGGTAAGGTCAGCGGGTGGCGAACCAATCACGGTTGTACCGACTTCGGCTTCCGGCGCTTGCGCTTCTTGCTGCTGGGCTGATACGCCAGTCCACGCTGGGGCCGCAATTATGGCGAGTAGACAACTGCTCTTGTACAGTTTCGATGTCATGGTCATTTAAAGTCACTCCAAATTCTGTTGATTAAATCAAAAATAGAATTGCCTCCGGCCGGCGGCCCTTTGGGTCCGGCGAGGCAGCAAACATCGGCTGGTGCGTTCATCCTTTCTGGCGGATGAACGTGCGCGGTTAAACGCAACCAAGACGGTTAGACGGAGACCAAGGTGGGGCGAGTTGATTGACGGTGCGTTCGGATTTTCCGCCATGGCCGTTGGCTGTTACACGACATTCCGCCTTGTCACAATGAAGCCACACATTAAAATACGATGCCCAAACAACGTCGGTAAGGGGTGGCTATTCGGTCGCGCGGTCAATCGCCAAACCGGCTGTAAATCCATGAACGACGGTCGATAAGATGATCGTAAATGCAATGATTGCCCAATATTGTGACGGATTGGGCAGCGTGGTGTGTGCGGCAGCATATGCCAGATAATATATCGAACCGATGCCCCGAATTCCGTAAAACGCAACGGCGATACGCACGCGGGGTTGAAGCGGGGCCCGATATAGCGCCAACCAAGCGGTCATTGGCCTGATGATGAACACCAAAGCCAGCCCGATTGCGGCCACTGACCATGTAAGATGGGGAAGAAGTGTTGGGATCGCAGCGCCAAGAGCGATGAGCAACAATGCGGTGAGCGCGCGTTCAAGCGCCTCAACAAAATCATGCAGCTTGGCATGATAGTCGTGGTCTGTTTCGGACCGGCGCAAGGTTAGCCCGGAAACGAACACGGCAATAAAACCATAGCCTTCGATCAGTTCGGTTACACCGTAAATTATGAGCACGCCAGCAAACGCCACCAATCCCGATTTTGTTTTGGACAAGGCATTTTCGCGCGGGAGTTCGAATAACAGCTTCGCCAACAGCCAGCCAAGGACAAGACCACTGGCAACGCCTACAGCGCTGCGGTAAGCAACGTCGATAGCCAACCACTCGCCAAGCAGTTCCGTTGACCAACCGCCAGCGGCAATTAACGACATGGCCAGATACAAGAACGGAAATGCGAGCCCGTCGTTGAGCCCTGCCTCGGTCGTCAATGTAAAGCGGACGGGATGCTCGCCACCTTCAAGGGGCGGACCTACCTGAACATCAGAAGCAAGGACAGGGTCTGTGGGCGCGAGCACTGCCCCCAAAAGCAAACCTGCCGCCAGCGTCATTCCCGCAATAGCCATGCCCATCAATGCCAATGCGAGTATCGTGAGCGGCATGGCAATCGCCAGCAGCCGAACCGTCGCTCGCCAGTTTTTCCAATCGCGCAATCGATCGATGCGAATGCCGACTCCGAACAGCCCGATGACGACGCAGATCTCGCTTGTCATCTCCCATATTTTGGGCGCGTTGATTGGATTGAACGCGCTTGGCGCGCCGGGCACAAAAGTAAACGATACATAGCCAGCGGCGATGAGCAGCGCCGACGCAGCAGGTTCTCGGCCAGAGATCCAGCGCGGTAGCCAATGGGCAAGCAATATCGCGCACCCAACGATTGCCAGCACGATATGGTAGGATGAAAATTCATACGTCATGAGCGGCACAGATGTGGATTGTCGCAATGCAACTTGAAGGGCGCCGGAAT
>JBBQPQ010000067.1:0-12017 GCA_038217195.1 Sphingomonadales bacterium
GTCGAAACCAGCGATTTTGAGCGGCGCGAGCTGCTCAATCTGGAACTGGTGCATCGGATCGATTTTGCCGCTTTCGCCTGCCACGTTCACTACCCTGTTTTCTCTGCGCCCTCGCGATTTCGCGCGGGCTTCATATACGACGCAAGCGCCCAGACTATTCCGGACGCTCCCCTGAGATCTTTATAATATTCCTGAAGGCAACTGCGATGCCCAAAAACATGCAGACCAACAGAAGCGCCGGCGAAGTGCCCAGAAAGCGGTCAAACAACCACCCAACCAGCGCACCACCAGCAGGACCGGCGATCAGCTCAGTCAAAACCCTGTTCCCTTGCCGCATTCCTTTGGCTGGAACCTGATCCTTACCTGAGCGGATTGCTTCAGCTTTCCGCGCCGCTTTCAGCTGCATGTCTAACGAATCGAGCCGAGCGTCGCTTTTGCTTTTGCCATCCTGCCCGGAATTGTCCGACATCATGTGATTCCATCCTTCAATCAGGGGAAACCGCCACAAAATCGGGGCAACCCCGCCTAGGCATCGGCGCTTTAGGAGAGCGCCTGCGCCAAGTCAACAGCCCGTCCCCAAGAATATTGCATTGCAACAGAAAAGGCCGGAGCGTTGCTGCCCCGGCCCGGTTATTTGCTGCTCGATTTCTCCAACGTCCCATGCCGGGTGAGACCCCGCAAGCGGCGTTAGGGGCAGCGTGGGTCCAGTTCCGGCGCTCCGGCATCGCGGGTCTTCCATTGACCCGATGGCGTCTGGTATTTCTCACCCGCTACAGTGCGCTCGGAAATCAGGCGGCAACCTGTGCGAAATGCCATCTCGTCGACCGTTGCGCCATTGGCCAACGCTTCTTTCGAATAGGCTGCCTTGCGCTTGATGTTGATATCCTCGACCAAGGCCCGGACCGACGCCGACGGCGTCACCACAAAGCCGAGATAACCGTCGGTCTTCTCACCAACCAAGCCGCTCGCGCGTGCGCTTTGATAGGCTGGATCACGTCCGGTCTGGAACGCAGAAGCACCTGTTGCCGTCCCGACGAGCAATACGGCAGCGATCATCATTTCAACATTATTCTTCATCAAAAAACTCCCGGATTCTCTTCAATCACTTTTTCAGACGCCGCAGCCAGCTTGTATAAGATTTCCTGCCGGATCGCGATGTTGAGGTTGATAACGATCGGTTTATCGGGCGCAGTGACCTGAACGCATCCACTTAAAACCGACGCCATCAACGGCGTAAACAAGAGTATCACTTTCCTCATAAGGCGGCGAATCGCATTATCCGTGCAGTTCGTCAATTGAAGACGGTAATGCGCCATAGTCGCTTTCCCTTTGCTGAATGGTTCATTCATTTGGTGGTTCTTTTTCAACTTCAACGGGTTGTCCGCTTTTGGGTACCGTCGGCGTTTTTTGTGCCCCCAGCAGATATTGCAAATCGCGGTCTGCGGCATAATTAGCATCATAGAGACCGCGGATAGATCCAATGAGCTTCAGGAATTCTGCAGTCACGCTGACGTTGAACTTGATAGGTATGCGCGCCAGCTGCCGCGTAATGAAGTTCCGTTTGGCTAGTGTTCCCTGCTGCAATCCCGTGAAGCTGATGTCCGTCACGATTTCTCCATCAAGCTCGCCGGCGATACCGATGGTGAGCGTCGAATAGCGGATGGAGCGCAGCGCGTTGAAGGCATAATTGGCAAACACGCCCATATCCTTGTAGGCAAGCTCGCCGAGATAGCTGACCTCTCCCCCGCCCGGACGGGACACCAAGGCACCGCCAACGATCCTGCCCCCGTCTTGATTGAACACCATAGGCAAGACACCGTCAAAGACACCGGTAACACGCAGATTCTGGAAATCATATCCAGCGAGTAGTTTCTCCGCATCTACGCCGATCACACGGAATGTGAGGCGACGTTCGGCCTCAATGCCAAAATCAAGGACAGTAGGATCCAGGACAAGCTCACCGCCTGCAAAAGGCCAGCGCCCCGATTCAATGGCCACCTGCTGATTTGGCAACAACCGGTAGCTGATCTTTCCATCGAAGGCCGGAATGCCGGGATTCACCGAGGCAATCGTCGCAATTTTTCCGGGCGCGGTCTCCAGGCCCAAAAGGTCCGTAAATGCGATATCCGTGCTTAGTCCATCGACTGGACCAAAGGCTGCAGCCAGGTTCATGCCGCGCGTGGACACCCTGCCCGTACTGCGCACATTTTCACCGTCCCAATCGATCCGGCCGTCGCCCGAAACGGTGCCGTCGACATTGGCGACGACACCCAGCACAAGCGGGGTGAGCAATTCTGGCTGAAGCCGTTTGTCGAAGCGAAGACCATCGACCGCCAGCAACGCCCGTCCAATCGACGTTCCCAAATCATGCCGGATATCCAAATCCGAAATCCGCGTTCCGGTCGTTGGTTCAACCACATGGCCGATCGCGGTGATGACGTTGTTTTCCAGCGTCAGCAGCAAGTCGGGGACCAACATCGGTTTGAACCGGTCCACCTGAGCGGCATCAAGAACGCGTAATCGCGCATCAAGCGTGAGAATTTGGTCGGCAAATTGCCAATTCCCGGCGGCATTATCCATCAACAGCGGCACATTACCAATCTGCCCAGCGCCGTTTGCCAGTGTCCCTTTCGCACCGCCCTGTCCAAATCTGCCGTTTAGCGTCGCCATGCTGAATTTTGTAAGCGCGTCGGCTTGCCCAAGTTCGACGGCAACATCTCTGGCGGCGAAGCCTTCGGATAGGCTGAAGCGAATATGTGCACTGCGCGCCGCAATTGGCGTGCTTCCCAGATTGCCAATCGCATTGAAGCCAGCGACGTTGCTGGCAAAAATCGCATTGCTGTTGCGCAAGGTGAGCATGGAACGGCCAGCGTCGGGGCACAAGCGGAGCGACTGGCCACGCAAGGCAAAACGCGAGACACGAAGCGCATCGAAGCGTACATTTTGGCAATTGTCGTATAAGGACAAGGTACCGGCGCTGTAACGCCCCGTGATTGGCACATTCAATCCTGAGACAAAGCCGCCCGGCAAGGGACCGGACATCCGCGCTTGCCCACTAAACTGCCATGCCCCGCCTGGCATACCGTCAAACACAAGCTTCGACAGTGCAAGGCTTGCCTCCCCACCCGTGTAAGGCGCAATTGCCAAATTGCCTGACCATCTCCGTCCCGATTGCGCGAGCATCAGTGTAGCCATTGGCAAGTTGCGTCCCGACAGCGCAAGCCGAGCCGGAGCATTCAGCTGCCAGCCGGCTGGCGTGGATATCAAGGCCAGTCTGCCGTTCTGGCGAACCTGCACGCCTGATACGCTTGTGAAGGCAAAGGCTTCGATATTTGCCCCGCGGCGGTTTTGGAAATCCTGAAAGGCATCATAATCCAGACTGGCGGTAAACTGGTCGCCAGCACGGTCCAGCACGGGTGCTATCCGCGCGAATAGCGGACCTATGGGTGTATCTCTGGTCTGTGCTGCAATGTCACGCACGCCGGTGATCGTTCCGCGATCGAAAGAGCCGCCAATGATCCTTGCGCCCCCGGTCGCGGACAATGCGATTTGTCCATTTGCCAGTCCTGCATATCCTTTGGCATTCACAGTCAAGCGACCAATCGTCAAAGGGGCCGAACGCAGTGCGCCTTTTGCAAGCGCCAACATGAAATTGGTGCGTTTCGCGCTGCCATCGACTGATAACGTACCGCCAAAATCAGTCAGCCTGACCTTAGGAACATTCAGCGCCTTCGCCGTAAAAGCCATCTGGCCCTTCCACGCGCCAAGCCGCTCCGACATCTTGAAGTCCGCATCCAGTCGTGGCATTATCAGGGCAAAGCTTGAACCCGAGCATGCGACACTACTGGAACTTACTGGTCCAATCAGATGCGGTGCCCGCCACTCCAAAAGCAGCTTTCCGTCAAATTTCACATCCGCCGCGATGCAGTCGGCCAGCGCCAGACGCGGCGAACGCAGGGCAAGGTTCGCCGTGAAACGGTTACGCAGCAGTCCGCTGCCGTTGAGGCCAGCACCGACGACACCCCAAGGCGTATCGATACGCGCTTGGGCATTCGTGATATTCACCGCGATATCAGGCCATTCAAACGGCTCTTTGGATTGCGGGTCCCGGAATTTATCAAGTTCACCAAATGACAGCTTGCCATCCGCATATCGCCCCTGCAGCACTACGCCATCAGCACGGACATCCCGCAAATTTGCGCCCGAGAAATTCAGTGCGACGTCGATTTCGACCAATTTTGCGGTCAAATCGGGGCGCGTTGGGTCGCCGATGACAAGGTCGCGTATCCGTTGAGTCCGGAAACCAACCGTATCGATCTTATAACTTGCCTTGATACCGCGTGCAGCGAACGCATTTTGCACGAAGCGGTCTGCAATGCTGTTGCGCTGCAACCATGCAAATAACAGTAAGCCAATGAGCAGCAGCGTAACGACGCTAAAAATGCGCCGCTTCCACCGTGCACCACTATAAGGTTGCACCTCAACATCGCCCGTCGGTGTTTCATCGGCAGGATCCTGCATCCGCTTCAAATGCGGGAAAGGTACGCAGGTTGCAACGCCATTCGCGCCAATCGGCTTGCATTGTCATCGACAATCTCGGAAAAGATACGTATCACAATAGGATAGCAAAGATTCTGATAGCAACGACAAGGGAGAACATCATGGCACAGGCCATCGCGGCCGATTGCCCAAACGATTGCTGAAAAAAACGGCGAAAGTCTGCACGACCATGAGCTTGTCGAATATCTAAGTGCGCTCGCCATTCCCCGGCGTGACACAAAACAGATCGCGAAGGACCTGCTTGTCCGATGTGGCAGTCTTTCGGCGTTACTGACGGCTGATGCTGACAGCATCCTGCAGCAAAAGTGGATGGGCGAAGCAAGCGTCTCCGCGCTCAAGATTGTGCACGTGGCCGCCCCTCACCTTTTGAGCGAACCAGTCCGCGAGCAGCCAATTGTGTCATCATGGCAATCACTGCTGGATTATCTGCGCACGGATATAGCGCATTTAACCATAGAGCGTGTCCGCATATTATATCTCAACAGCAAAAATATGCTGATCCGCGATGAGGTGGCAAGCGCAGGCTCGGTCGTCCAGGCGGTCATTTACACACGCGAAGTCATAAGGCGGGCGATGGACCTTGGCGCAGCGGCTATCATATTGGTCGACAACCATCCAAGTGGCGACAGCGCCCCCAGCAGGCAGGATATTCATATGATGCGCGACATCGACGAGGCGGGACGCAAGTTCGGCATAACCATCCATGATCACATCGTCATTGGCAAAATCGGCTTTTCGAGCATGCGCAGCGCTGGCCCGATTTAGTCAATTTGCGGGTGGCAAAATCACAGCGGCTCCCGCATAGCCCCAACATGCCTGCACAGATTCCCGCCAAAAAATCCATCGGTCCACGCGAACTGACCGTCATGATGTCATCGCTGATGGCACTTAACGCCCTTGCGATTGACTCGATGTTGCCCGCCTTTCCTGCCATGGCGCGGGGGCTTGGCCTCGTGGACCCTAATCAAATCCAGTTTATCATTTCGACCTTTTTGGCAGGAACGGGCATTGGCGCGTTGATTTACGGTCCACTGTCCGATCGCTATGGCCGAAAGCCGATTTTGCTGATCGCGACCATTGGGGCGGCGGTGTTTTCGTTGGCCTGCTCAGTGTCCCCAAGCTTCGAAGTCATTTTGGCGATGCGTTTTGCCCATGGTCTGTTGGCGGCGGCGATGGGCGTGCTTGTCATCTCTGTCATTCGTGACCAGTTTGAAGGCGACGCGATGGCGCGCCGGATGTCGACCATCTTTCTGATATTCATGATTGTGCCGATTATCGCGCCGACAATTGGACAATTGGTGTTGCTGTTTGCAGGCTGGCGGGTGATTTTCGACCTGATGGCCGTGATGGCGGTCGCGGCGGCGCTGTGGGTGTATCTGCGCCTGCCCGAGACGCTGGCACCGGAGAACGTGATCCCGATCGAGCCACACGCTCTGGCCAAAGCATGGAAAATCGTTGTTCTGAACCGCAACGCGGCAGGCTATATGCTTGGTGCCGGGATCGTTCAGGGGGCCCTGTTCGGTTATCTCAACAGCTCGCAGCAGATGTTTGACAAGGTGTTCAACGCGGCTGATTTCTTCACCATCGGTTTTGCCATCGTCGCTATTGGAATTGCGGCATCCAACTTTACCAATTCGCGCATTGTCGAGCGCTTCGGCGCGCGCCGCGTATCGCAAACGGCTTTGCTGACATTCATTGCGCTGGGTGCATTGCAGCTCCTCGCCGCGCGCTTCGCGCCGACATCTTTGCCGCTGTTTCTGGTGCTTCTGACTTGTAACATGGCGATGATTGGTTTCATCGGCTCCAACTTTTCGTCGATTGCGATGACGCCTTTTGGTCATGTTGCAGGTGCGGCGTCGTCGTTCCAGACATTTGTCCGCACGGTCACTGCTGCATCGCTTGGCGCTCTGATCGGGCAGCAGTTTAACGGCACTGTTTTCCCTGTCGCATTGGGTTTCCTGTGCTGCGGACTGGTGGCGCTTGCCTTGGTCTTGTGGTGTGAAAAGGGTAAGCTTTTCACGCGGCCAGGTACCACCCAGCCACTTCCCGTTAATCCGCGCAGCTGAACCAAAGAAAAGGGGCGCCGAAGCACCCCTGTCCTTTTGTCGTTAGGCCTCTGTATTAGTCGACGACTGGACCAGGGAATTCACCCATATCCGGCGCATCGTCCATCGACTGGTCATGCTGCAGATTTGAATTCTGCATGCCATAGACAAAGTATAAAACGATAGCACCCACGAGGAAGTATACGAAGAACATCAGCACATTATAGGGAACCGACGTGATCAGATAAAGGCAGGACAGTATGCCGAGGATCGGAACGACAGGATATAAGGGCACTGAGAAACCCCGTGGTAATTCAGGTGCTGCACGACGCAGGTAGATAACCGACAGGCAAACGATGGCAAATGCCGCCAAGGTGCCAACAGAGGTCATGTCACCCAAGACGTTGATGTCAAAGAACCCAGCCGCAACCGCTGTAATAGTTCCGACCATAATCGTGTTAATATATGGCGTGTGGAACTTTGGATGCACCTTCGAGAAGATCTTCGGCAGCAGACCATCGCGCGCCATGGTGTAGAAGATACGCGTTTGCGCATACATCAAAACCAGTACCACAGACGTCAGACCAATGATCGCACCGATCTTGATGGTCTTGGCAAGCCACGACCATTGCGGGCCAAAGCTATCGACCACAACGGCAACGGGATCAGGCACGTTGAGCGATGCATATGGCACCAGCAAGGTCATGATCGCAGCGACCAGCATGTAAATGACGGTGCAGACAATCAGCGAACCGATAATGCCAAATGGCATGTCGCGCTTCGGATCTTTTGCTTCCTGACCGGCAGTAGATACCGCTTCGAACCCGATATAGGCAAAGAACACGATTGACGCAGCGCGCATAATCCCGCTCACGCCAAATTCCCCATCGCCCGTATTTTCAGGAATAAACGGCGTCCAGTTCTTAGCAACTAATTCCGGTAAGTTGGTCAGAACGAGATATCCGCCAACCAAAATGAACGCTGCCAACACGCTGACTTTGATGGCCACGATGATGTTGTTCACCTTGGCGGATTCCGACACACCGACCATCAGCAACAGCGCCAGCGCCATGCAGATCAGGAAGGCTGGGAGATTGAAGATGGCGGTAACGGCCGTGCCATCGACGATCAGAGGCACACCGTCGCGCATCACTGCATGCCCCGTCGGTCCGGTGAATTGCGGGGGAATAACAAGGCCAAAATCAGCGAGGAGACTGACCACATAGCCGCCCCAGCCAACTGCAACCACCGAAGCCGCCAATCCATATTCAAGGAGGAGCAGTGCGCCCATGATCCAAGCCACAAATTCACCCAAGGTGGTGTAACTATATGTGTAAGCCGAACCCGACACAGGCAATGTCGATGACAATTCGGCGTAGCACAGTCCTGCAAAGGCGCAGACGATACCCGCAACGACGAATGAGAGCATAACGGCAGGGCCGGCATGTAATGCAGCAGCACTACCTGTCCGGACGAAGATACCTGCACCGATGATGCATCCAACGCCCAAAAGCAGAAGGTTCCATTTGCCCAACGAACGCTTCAGTTCGCTGTTTGCCGACTCTCTTTGCACTTGTGCGATCGTTTTGCGCGCAAACATGCGCTGCATCACGGATTGCTTTTCACTCGCCATCATAATCTCCCCGATGGATTTCTTATCGCGCGGAACCTAACTGCTAAATACCACCGCGCAACTTAATTTCACCGCATAAGCATGGGTCCGAGCGGTTTTCCACCAAAAATGTGGACGTGCAGGTGCGGAACTTCCTGATGCGAATCCATTCCGATATTTGCGAGCAGCCGATATCCCGGCTCGACTAGTCCCAATTCGCGAGCAACATGCCCGACCGCGCGCACGAAACCCGTTATTTCGGCGTCGCTGCCCTTGGCGCTAAAATCATCCCAGCTGACATAATCGCCTTTTGGAATGACAAGCACATGCACTGGCGCTTGCGGGTTGATGTCATGAAAGGCGAGTGCCCATTCGTCTTCATACACGTGGCTGCACGGAATGTCGCCGCGCAGGATCTTGGCGAAGATATTCTGGCTGTCATATTCCAAAGTTAGATCAATCGGCATGTTTCACCCCCCAGTCTGGTTACGCGCCGCCTTTTCCACCAGACCGGAAACGCCTTCCCTGCGGTCCAATTCGGCGCGCACATCGCCCAGAGACACGCCAACATCGCGCAACAATATAATCAGGTGGAAAATCAGATCAGCCGCTTCGTTTGTTACGTCCTGCGCATTGCCGGACAGCGCCGCGATGATCGTCTCGGTTGCTTCTTCGCCAACCTTCTGAGCGATTTTACTGCGACCCTTGGCGAACAGCGCTGCAACATAGCTGCTGTCCGGCGAAGCACCTGAACGCTGGGCAATGATGTGTTCAAGCCGTGTGAATGTGTCGTCCATCAAATATCCTTTTGCAAGGCGACGACCATCGCCTTGTCCTCGGGAGGTATCAAGCCTTCCAGAACCCGCCAGAAACCCGTCACCGAATCCTGTCCTGCCGCCGCATAAGCCGAGGCAAGGCCACTGCGCAGCGAATCGAACAATTGTGCTTCAAAGGCGATGCCCTCGGGGGTCAGCCGAAGCAGTTTCTGCCTTCGGTCGACATTTCCGGTGCGCGTTTCGATCAGGCCCTTGTCGCCAAGGTCGGTCAACACACGGCCAAGCGATTGCTTCGTAATCGCGAGGATTTTGAGCAATGCGCTGATTGGCAAGTCTGGCTGGCGCGCGATAAAGTATAAAGCGCGGTGATGCGCACGGCCGAGGCCGTGCTCGGACAAGCCATCATCAATGGTGCGAGTAAGGCGCGTATATCCGAAATATAAAAGCTCGACCCCGCGCCGCACTTCGTTTTCACGCAGAAACAAGGGCGAAGCGGTCGGCGAAGCGGCAACAAGGGATGGGACAGCCATATTGACGTATCTTGGCCTAGCCCATAGGACAGTGCAAGACCCTAATGAACGAGAGCATCGATGACCGCTGGCGCATTTCCATTTGAGGCAAACCCGAACCCGGTTGACCCGGCCGAACGCGCTGCCAGGCTTGTCGATCCCGGATTTGGCCGCGTGTTTACGGACCATATGGTGACCATCCGTTATTCGGATGCCAAGGGCTGGCATGACGCAAAGGTTGGACCGCGCGGTCCGTTGACGCTCGATCCAGCAACAGCTGTGCTGCATTATGCGCAGGA
Organism: Sphingomonadales bacterium; assembly: GCA_038217195.1. Taxonomy (GTDB): domain Bacteria; phylum Pseudomonadota; class Alphaproteobacteria; order Sphingomonadales; family Sphingomonadaceae; genus Sphingorhabdus_B. The sequence goes on from JBBQPQ010000067.1 coordinate 9,802, forward strand.
AATATTCGAAGGGCTAAAAGCATATCGGCTGGCCGACGGCGGAATGGCGCTGTTCCGTCCGGAACAAAATGCCCGCCGGTTCCAGCGTTCGGCCAAGCGGCTGGCAATGCCAGAACTGCCTGAGGAGATGTTTCTTCAGGCATGTAAACAGTTGGTGGAGGTCGACAAGGACTGGTTTCCACCCGTCGACGGCGGGTCGATCTACCTTCGCCCATTCATGATCGCGAGCGAGGTGTTTCTGGGAGTAAAGCCGTCGGCCGAATATCTGTTCATGGTCATTGCTTCGGCTGCCGGAAATTACTTCAAGAGCGGCGCACCAGCGATCTCTATCTGGGTTTCCGAACATTATACCCGCGCTGCCCCTGGCGGGACGGGCGCGGCAAAATGTGGCGGCAATTATGCCGCCAGTCTCGTCGCCCAGTCCGAAGCCATTAAGCAAGGCTGCGACCAGGTGGTGTTTCTTGACGCGGCTGAACATCGCTGGGTTGAAGAACTCGGCGGGATGAACCTGTTCTTTCTGTTTGAAGACGGCTCTATCATCACCCCGCCCGCCGACGGGACAATATTGGAAGGCATCACACGCGATTCCGTCCTGACACTTGCGCGCGAACAGGGCCTGAACGTGCGTGAAGAGCGATATGCAATCGACCAATGGCGGGCCGATGCACAATCGGGAAAACTGCTGGAAGCCTTTGCCTGTGGCACTGCAGCGGTCATTACGGCAGTGGGTAATGTACAATCTGCGCAAGGCAGCTTTGCGATCGGCGCAGGTGGCGCTGGTCAGATGACTCAGCAATTGCGTTCGAAACTTGTGGATATCCAGCGCGGAATTGCCACGGACAGCCATGGCTGGGTGCAGCGGGTCGATTAAGCTGTTGCGCTATACGATTCCCGCGATATAAGCCGCCCGCAACGGTCAGATTACTGGCTTGCTGGGGCGTCGCCAAGCGGTAAGGCAGCGGCTTTTGATGCCGCCATTCGCAGGTTCGATCCCTGCCGCCCCAGCCAACTTCTACTTTAGCCGCAAGTCATTGTTTTACTTCATGCTTCTCTGCGATTCTGGAAGCCGTGGTACCCTGCCGTGGTACCCTGCCGTGGCTTCCGTAAACAACCTGAATAGGACTGGACAATAATGCAAGCCGCGGTTGTCACCGAGCTCATTTTTCCACCGCGTTATGCACAGTATTTTTGTGTTGTGGGTGATGGCAGCAATGGCCTGGCGCAATGTTAGCTCCAAAAAGGGAGGCCGTCCCCAAAAATGCCAAAGATCGGCACCAAACATTAGGGAGCTCTGGTTGATCTGCCCGAATGAACACGTGGCAGCTTTGTTGGAAATTCTGTTGAAAAAGTCGACGCTGGTGGCGTCGATGTTAGTTGCCAGAGGAAGCCGAGCGACGGTGGCGATTTTCTCAAGCCGCCGCTGCCATCGATATTGGGAGCAGCTTGGCAAGTTTGCGGAGGTTTTGGGCTGCTGCTGCAAGGTGGAACTCGTCTTTTGCGCCGTAGGGACCTCGAAGACGCAATCGATCGAGCTTCAGGATGCGTTTAAGATGCGCGAACAGCATCTCGACCTTCTTTCGCTGGCGATGTGACACGAGGTAGGCATCGGTCATGGCAATGGAGCGAGCAAGGTCGCGGCAACCTTCATGCTTTGAGCGCATGATCTTGCGCATCGGCGTGACCGGGCAGCATTTAGGCTTGAGCGCGCACACGTCGCAGTCCAGTTTGCTGGCGCGGTAGCGGATGAAGCCGTCGGCATCGACATCGGGGCGCGGGTTAGCGAAGTTGCGGTTCTTAGGTTTAAGCACTTTGCCACCCGGGCACGTGTACCGATCGGTCTCCTGGTCGAACGTGAAGTCGCCACGCTCGAACGTGCCGTCGCGGCGCTTGGAATGGTCGAACACAGGGATGTGCGGCTGGATGCCTTTCTCCTCAACCAGCCAGGCAAGGTTTGCGGCGTCACCATAACCGGTATCGGCCACGAGCCGCTCGGGTCGAAGGCCGAAGCGGTCGTGGGCACGCTCGATCATGCGCCGCTGCGCGGTCACCTCGGCCTGACGGATCGCGGTCGTCGCCTCGACGCCGACGATCACTGCATGGTCGAGGTCGATCAGATAGTTGGTACAATAGGCAAAGTGCGGACGGTCGCCATGTGCCGACGTCCAGCGCGCTGCCGGATCGACCGGTGAGATGACCTTGGGTACCGTCGGCGTTGC
>JBBQPQ010000068.1:0-11988 GCA_038217195.1 Sphingomonadales bacterium
TTCGTTACTGCGAAGTTGGCAGGCAGCCAGCCGCGAGGACATTGTTATACCAGTGATCCCATGTCGGGGAGTAGCGCAGCCTGGTAGCGCATCTGGTTTGGGACCAGAGGGTCGCAGGTTCGAATCCTGTCTCCCCGACCACTTCTTAGAAGTGACAAGCTTACATGGTTTCGTAAGACCAAACGCATTGACGACGTCATTAATATGGCGCGCGAGGCAGATATGATCCCTGCACCATTTATCCTTCGTTACGGGGCGTTTTCGTGCGCTCAACTAAAGAATATTGACAGCGGTCAACGATAGCTTACGCCTTTTGCCAAAGGGGTAAAATTCATGATAAAACGCGTCATAATCGCCAGCCTGCTTACCGTCGCTTGGCCTTCCGTCCCCGCTTATTGCCAGGATGCGTTGATGCCGGTTGTTGCCGGGCAGCAGGATGGGAAAATTCTCCTGACGCTGCCGCGACAAAATGCAGACGGGATATCGAGGCGTTTTTTATATGTGGCGCAAATTGAGACCGGCATTGGCTCTTCTGCCACGGGCGTAGATCGCGGCGCACCGCTGCGTAACGGCATCATTCGTTTCCGGCGGGCAGGCGGGAAAGTGATCGCCGAACTTGAAAATACGACCTTTGTGGCGCCATCTGGCTCACGTGCACAACAGGCTTCAGTCGCCAATAGCTTTACCAACGCCACATTATGGGTGGGCGATATCGCTTCGACGGAGAAGGATGGCAGTTTCAAATTCGATTTTGCACCGTTTCTGGAAATGGATCATTTCGGCTTTGCGCAAGGGCTAGGAGATGGATACGCCTTGTTGGCAAACCGCTCGGTCGCGGATCCTGCAAAAGTGCGTATTTTTCCCGACAACGTCGAATTTTCAGCGCTTTTAAGTTTTGGATCTAACAAGCCGGCACCCGAATTACGCAACGTTTCTCCGACCGGTACTGATATTGCTTTATGGGTACGCCATTCGTTGGTGCGTTTGCCCGAAACTCCCATGCCAATCCGGCATGATCCATATGATTATATCATCAATGTCCCGCAATATGATTTCTCCGTTCCGCTTGGGCACGGTATGTTGCGGAAGGTTGCGTCGCGGCACAGGCTTGAAAAAATTGATCCAGATGCGGCACGCTCGCGGGTCAAAAAACCCATTGTCTACTATATCGACCCAGCTTCACCGCCCGCGATACGGAAAGCGTTGGCAGAAGGCGTTGCATGGTGGGCAGAGGCGTTCGATGCCGCTGGCTATGTGGATGCGTTCCGCGTGGAGGAATTGCCCACCAACATCGACCCGCTCGATATGCGCTATAATGTGGTCAATTGGGTCAACCGAGCAACGCGTGGATGGGCTTATGGGTCAAGCATCGTTGATCCGCGCACTGGCGAGATCCTCAAGGGCAGTGTCATGCTCGATTCTCTGCGTGCGCAGCAGGACATGCTTATCTTTCAGGCATTGGTCGGCGCTGGACTGTCAGGAACAGGCGACCCCAACGACCCGGTTGAGGCCGCTCTGGCGCGTATTAGACAGCTTGGCGCGCATGAGGTCGGGCACACCTTGGGCTTCCAGCATAATTTTGCGGCGAGCACGCAGGAGCGCTATTCGGTGATGGATTATCCGGCTCCGCGCGTGACTCTGGCAAATGACAAGATAGACATAAGCAACGCCTACGGCACCGGGGTGGGCGAATGGGACAAGTTTACGGTGCGATATTTATATGCTGCAACCGACGAGGAAGCGCGCCAGATGGCGCAGGAGGCGCAAGCAAAAGGCTATCGGTTCGTATCCGACAATGATTCACGTCCGATTTCGACGGGCAATCCGGAAGGCGCATTATGGGATGATTTTGCCGATCCTGTGGCTGAACTCGGGCGCGTGATGAAGGTTCGGCAAGCGGCGCTCGCGCGGTTTAACATCGATGCGATTCCAGCAGGGCAGGACCTTGCAAGTTTGCGCCGCGCATTTGTGCCGATCTGGCTGCTACACCGTTTCCAGGTTGAAGCGACCGCAAAGTCCCTCGGTGGGGTAATAACGCCAAGTGCGCTCGCTGGAGACAAGGTAGACGTCAAAAACGTGCCAGCAGACCGTCAAACAGGAGCGCTTGACGGCCTGATAAACGCATTGTCGGTCGAGGTCCTGACGGTGCCAGCGAGGCTCCAACCGATGCTATCTTATGCACAGGGCGACGATGGCGATTACTCCACGCAGATCGAAATCATGCCCACTGCTGGTGGGCCAGCGTTCGATACGTTGCGCGCAACGGAGATTGGCGCAGTTCATGTCCTTGATAGCTTGCTTGATCCGCAGCGGCTGAACCGTTTGGACATGCAGCATGCCAGTGATGCTGCTGTTCCGTCTCCGACCGCGGTGATTGCCCGGCTCATCGCTGAAGCAGATAAAGCAGCAGCACAAGGTGCCGTCGGTCGCAGAATTGCAACGACGATTGCGCTGGATCTGGCGCGCACCGCACGTGAAAAGGGGCTGGCCCGGTCCATCAGTCTTCAGTTGAACGGCAAGCTGCTGGCATGGGCGGAACGTCTGAAGTCGAGCCGCGGTTCGGACGAGGGATCAGACTGGCGGCGTGGCCTCGGTGCCCTGATGCTGGATCAATCTGCTTTGGCGACAGCAACTGCAGACAGATCGCTATTGCCTCAAGTTCCGCCCGGAATGCCTATTGGATAACCGTCCCAACCAGGACAATTGAAGTCTTTGCCTTAAACGCGTCAACCCACAAAAGCGCGTTCAAGCACATAAGTGCCGGGGTGCGAATGTGCCCCTTCGACAAAACCAAGAGCTTCCAGCTGTGCGCCGGTTTCCTTAATCATCGCCATGCTACCACAAAGCATCACCCGGTCCGTTTCCGGATCAAGCGGGTAGTCACCGCATGCAATGCGTTCAGTAATCCGGCGATTTTCGTGAGTCCAAGTCGGACATTTTGTCACGGACTGATCATATGTGAGCTGCAGTTTCGCTTCGGCCGCAACCAATGGATCGTTCGCCAATTTGTTTTCGAGCATGTCCCGATAGGCCAGATCCTGAATCTCGCGCACCGTGTGCTGCACGGTTATCTGCTCAAAACGTTCGTAAATTTCTGGATCGCGAATAATCGCCATCCATGGGGCAAGGCCAGTGCCCGTCCCAATCATATGCAGGCGCTTGCCAGGGATGAGCGCATCCATCGTCAATGTTCCTGTCGGCTTTGCGCCAAGGAGGATTTCGTCACCTGGTTTGATTTTGTATAAATGGCTTGTCAGCGGGCCGTCGGGAATGATGATGCTTAAGAACTCAAGTGTTTCGTCCCAAAAGGGCGATACGATTGAATAAGCGCGCATCAGGGGGCGTTCGTTGACCATGAGACCAAGCATCACAAACTGGCCACTGACGAACCGGAATGATGTCGGTCGTTCAACGGAAAAGGAAAATAATCCTGTGTTCCACTGATGCGTGGTTAAAACCTTAACTGTAGAAAACGCCATGTTGTCCGATCCAATATTGAGGCGCCCCTTTGGCCGAAAGGTCGCAGTTAGCACAATAAGCATTTCTTTGCCGAGAAAAAGTCCACGTTGTATTGCTGCATCACCGCGTCGACTTTACACCGTTGATAATCTACGGAGATATGATGGATTCACTTGATTTAGCTTTTGCCGAAGCGCGCCGTTATCTTGACTCGCTCGAGACCCGACCCGTGGCATCAAGAGGGACGCCGGACGAAATGCGGCTGCCGTTGCCGTCGCATTTTCCGGCAAATGGGATGCCAGCCATTGACGTCGTGCGCGCAATTGCTGCGGCAGCCGAGCCTGGGCTCACCGCCAATGCAAGCGGTCGCTTCTTTGCATGGGTCAAGGGCGGGGCACTGCCGTCAGCACTGGCGACCGACATCATGTGTTCGGCGTGGGATCAAAATGCGGTGCTGGCGTCCACCAGTCCCGCCGGTGCAGTGCTGGAAGAGGTCGCTGGCCAGTTTCTGCTTGAAGCACTGCGGCTTCCAGCAGACGCAAGCTATGCCTTTGTAACCGGTTGTCAAATGGCCCATGCCACGGCCCTTGCAGCGGCGCGTCATGCTGTTTTTGCGCGGCACGGATGGGACGTTGAACGCAAGGGCCTGCAAGGCAGTCCAGTTATTCGCGTTCTGGCCAACGCCCACTATCACTCGTCGGTCACGCGCGCCTTGCGACTGCTTGGTCTTGGCAGCGAGTGTATCGTGCCGTTGGGTGGTCCAGTTCCCGGCAAAATTGGTGTCGATGATTTGAAGGCCGCTTTGCAAGAAGCGCCAAATGCACCGACCATCGTGATCCTGAACGCGGGTGATCTCAATATTGGTGCTTGTGATGATTTTGAGGTCTTGTGCCCCATCGCGCAGACCAGCGGGGCATGGGTGCATGTTGACGGAGCCTTCGGTCTGTGGGCCAATGCAAGCCCGCGTTTTGCCCATTTGGTCAAAGGCTTGGATTTGGCGGACAGTTGGGCGACCGACGGTCATAAATGGCTCAACACGCCTTATGACTGCGGTATGGCGATTACGCGCGATCCGCAGTCGCACAAAGCCGCAATGCAAATGACAGCGGCCTATCTCACCAGCGGCGGCGCCGTGCGGGATCCCATGGATTTTACGCCGGAATGGTCGCGTCGTGCCCGTGCGCTGCCGGCATTGGCAGCGCTCATGGAGCTTGGCAGGGATGGACTTGCGGCGATGGTTGAACGGTGCTGCGATCACGCTGCGGCCATTTATGACGGGATAAACGCTTTGGAAGGTGCTACGGGTATCGCCCGCCCAACAATGAACCAAGGCCTCATCCGTTTTGATTCGCGAGACGGCACCAACATCAGCGATGACGTTATTGCTGCGATCAACGCGGGCGGAGAGGCTTTCCTAAGCGGCGGCAGCTGGGCTGGCGAACGTGTGATGCGGATTAGCGTCTGTGGATGGAACACGAACGATAGCGACGTTACCCGTACCATCGCGGCAGCCCAGGCAACTTTGTCCGGGTTGCATTAAGTTTCAGCAGCCATCACTTTGTCAGCTTGTATATCGTGCTGCATTATCAGATCCTGTTCGCCATCAACTTCTCCATTTGGCGCAGTAAATGAGGATTGGGCCATGCGGAGGAGGGGGCTGCCGGAACTTTGGTTTCGAAGCGCCGTTATCTGTCTGCACGGCTAATCCCGCCAATATCGGTCGGTGCATCGACATCATCACGAACAAATGAGCTCCGCATATGACCGAACAATATCAGTTGGTGGAAGACAGCCAGAACAATGAATGGCAGTTGCTACGGCAGGGCGGCGAAAATATCGAAAGCATCTTTCTTTCGGTTGATGACGCGATCAAGCGCCTGCCTGATGCAGTGGATGCAACGACCGCTGTTGTAACCGTCTTTGATGCCGACGGATTACGGCTTAGTGAGCACATTGTGGATCGCGCCCGCAACAGCGGACAATTGGACCAGCAGTCGGCTTAAGCAGCCAATAAACGTTGGTCGCTGGCGTGAACCACACCGGCCTCAAATTGGTCGGCGCATGCATCCCAGCAAAATTGCGCACCGTATGCCGCGGCACCAGCGCGGTTAAGCGAGAGCGCTTCCTCGATGGCTTGCGCAAGTTCCGGCTTCAAGCTGCCAACCCGGCTGACAAGTTTCCCGTCGGGACCACATCCGTCGGGGCCAATGATATCCAATGGCCCGTGCACCGGATAACCAGCCACAGGCACACCGCACGCCAATGCCTCAAGCATGACCAGACCAAATGTATCAGTCTTGCTAGAAAAGACGAACACGTCCGCTGACGCATAAATGCTGGCGAGTTCGGCACCTTGGCGCGTGCCCAAAAAAATCGCGTCGGGATAATTGGCTTCAAGCGCAGCACGGGCAGGGCCATCTCCAACCACTACTTTGGTGCCGCGCACATCGGCTTTCAAAAACGCATCAAGATTCTTCTCGATTGCAACCCTGCCAACCGATAGCAAGATAGGCTTGGCCAGATATTTCAGGCGGGGATGTACTGGCTGTTCGGGATGAAAAAGCTTGCGGTCAATGCCGCGGGACCAAAGTTGCGTATTTGATATGCCGCGCCCCTCCAGTTCTTTCCGCAAGCTTGGTGTGGCCGTCAGAACGGCTTTTGAATGCTTGTGAAACTGGCGCATGATGGGCCAGATAAAGTCAGGCGACAGATGCGTTCGTGCCGCTACATATTCGGGAAACCGGGTGTGGAATGCTGTCGTGAAAGGCACATCATGTTTTAGGCACCATGCCCGAGCACTCCAGCCAATTGGGCCTTCGGTGGAAATATGGACAATGTCAGGTTGAAATGCGCCGAGTATTTTGCGCACACCGAAACGTGGCGCCAACGCCAAGCGAATTTCAGAATATCCAGGGCAGGGAAGCGTCGTAAATCTATTGGGCGCGACGACTTCAATATCGTAGCCGCGCGCTTCCAGACGGCCGATCGTTTCGGTTAAGGTCCGGACCACGCCGTTGACCTGAGGCGACCATGCATCAGTTGCAATTGCGAGTTTCATGCTTCCGCCAGCGCTTTTTTCGGGGATCCTGCGCGCACATGCGCTGCCCAATCGATAATGGACATGGTGCCATCTTTTGCCTCGGTCAGCGCCGTGCAACTTTCGACCCAGTCGCCATCATTATAATAAGTAATTGCGCCAAACTGGCGAATTTCGGCACAGTGAATGTGTCCGCACACGACACCCTGAACACCACGCTGCAATGCCTCACGCGCGACGACTTCCTCATATTGACCGATATATTGAACCGCGTTTTTGACGCGCTTTTTCAGATAAGATGACAGGGACCAGTAAGGCAGGTTGAATTTGCGTCGAACGGCGTTGAGAACGACATTGGCCTTGAGCAGCAATGTGTAGGCTTGATCTCCCAGGAAGGCCAACCAGCGCGCGTATAACACAATGCCATCAAATGCATCGCCGTGCGTGACCAGCAATGCACGTCCGTCTGCGGTGGTATGGATCGCCTCCAGTTGGACCTCGATCCCGCCAAAGCTGAGACCAGCATAATCGCGGAACATCTCGTCATGGTTGCCGGGAATATAAATGACGCGCGTACCCCGATGCGCCATCTTCAGTAAGCGGCGAATGACCTCATTATGCTGATCCGGCCAATACCAGCCTTTCCGCAGACGCCAGCCATCGACGATGTCGCCAACCAGATAGAGGGTCTCGCATTCAACAGAATGCAGAAAATCGCTGAGTAATCCCGCTTGGCAACCCGCCGTGCCAAGATGCACGTCTGATATCCATACCGTTCGCAGTTTTATCTTTGGCTGATAGCTTCGCGGCTCGGGCTTATCGAACCATGTCGGAAGTTTGGGCTGCTTTGCATCGGCCGTTACAGATGGACCGTCGCTCAATTTCGTGCCGCTAAACAATGTCTCAGTCATTGGCGTTTACCCCCATGAGATGTGCCTGCGTTACGCGACAGATTGGTCACGGCAATGGCAGATCAATGACAGTTTTCTTGCGTTTCCCGTCCCGTTGCACCTTCTTAGTTCAGCGCTGGAACCTCGGCATCAGGTAGCGTCAGTCCCATAAATTTGGCCAGGGTCGGGGCAATTGCGCGCATGTCGATTTCGCCGAGGTTACGTCCCTTTTGAACGCCTTTGCCCATCATCATAAAGCTTGACGGCATCATGGGGTTGTTTGGGAAATAGCCATGCATGCCTTTGCTTGTCGACGCACTGACAAGCGGCGCTGCTGCACCCTTGAAACCACCGGCATATGCGTTGGTGGTGAAGCTAACGTAGAAACTTGCATGCGGGTTGCCGCCCATTTCGGCAACTTCGGGTGCGGATGCAATTTCGGATATGCAGTTTTTGGGGTCAGCCTTTAGTTGAGACAACAAGGCTGATACGCGCGCTTGCAGGGCGGCGTCGGTCGGGCGCTTTAAAATGATGGCTGATGACCCGCCGGAATTCCAGGGACTGGCTTCCCAGCTTTGGATTTTGCCATTCGCATCAAGCACGATCAGTCCAGCGTCAATGAAGGCGCGGTGGAGATTGATTTCGGTGTCGACTCTTTCAAATCCGTGATCCGATACGACAGCGACGATGCTGTCAGGATGCGCGACCATTTGTGCCGCTATGATTTTGCCTATGACAGCGTCAATCCGCTCCAGAACCTTATGCGCAGCCTCGGTGTCTGGCCCCTTTTCATGCTGCTCATGATCAAGCGCGGTCAGATACACGGTGGTAAAATAGGGCTTCTCGCGCGCAATCAAAGCAGCTGCGAAGCGCCCTCGATTCTCATCGCCCGAAATGCTCTCGTCGATACCGGGCGCATATTCGCCCAATTGGCGCTCAAGTGGCTCGATGAGGCCGAGTGTTGCGAGCGCCTTTAGCAATTTTGCATCATCCGCATGCCCGGTGCGCCAGATTTGGGGCATGTTCCATTTGATGGCGGTCGAAGCGACGCTGACTGGCCAGTGGACATTCGCTGTGGTCAGCTTTGCCTTTGCGGCGACATCCCACAAGGTAGGCACCTTGAAATCGCTCGCGTACCAGAACCAGCCGCCTTGATTGATTTGCAAGGGATCGAAGCTGTTATTGCCAACTATACCGTGCTTCGCCGGGCTGACTCCCGTCAGCAATGTCGCATGGCTCGGGTACGTGACGGTTGGCAAAACGCCGCGCACAGTCTGGGCATAGCTGCCCTCGACAAGAAAGCGCTTCAGGTTGGGAACGACGATCTCGCGCTTTTCGGCCTCGATAACATCCGCTGGTTGCAGTCCGTCGATCGAAATCAGCAACACCGGCTCTGCCGAGGCCGCCGATGGCAGCGCACCCACGAGGAGCGCGCTGCCAATCAGTAGAGCAGACTTCATCAGAAGCCGACCTTCACGGTTGCGAAAAACTGCTGCGGTGCGCCCGCAAGCAACGTTTGGTTATCGCCGCTGTTGCCGAAACCGTTCGAACCGATCGTCGCTACATATGCCTTGTCGAGCAGGTTGGTGGCGTTCAATTGCAATTCAATTGGCGCACGCATGCCTGCGTCAAAGCGATATCCAAGTGTGGCATCAACGAGTACGCGGCTAGGGACCGATTGGTCGTTGAGATAAGTGAAGTATCGCTTGCTCATATAATTGGCACCAACGCGTCCGAAGAACGTATCACTATCATATGCAATTTCGCCGCGCAGCAAATGCTTTGGTGTGTCGACCACGTCCTTACCATCGGTAGCTATCGTGGCGGTCGGTGTAATCACATTGTCACGATAGGTTGCGCCAGTGTAGCTGTAAGATGCAAACAAGGACAACCCTCCGCCAAGTCGAAGATCGCCAGCTGCCTCGAAACCAATCGACCGGACTGCGCCGACGTTTTGCAGTATGGCCGGGTTGCCGACAATACCTGCACCTGTTTGGACACCGAGCAAACGGTTGCGAAAATTGACATAATACACGCCAATGACGCCGTTAAAGACATTGTCATTAAAACGCGCTCCAAGTTCGAATGTGTCGGACTCCTCCGGCTTCAGTCCTCTCGCCAGAAGAGCATTAAAGCCAGGCTGCGTTGTGGAGAAGGGGCCGCTGGTTGCTGACGACACGAAAGCGCGTGTTACTTGCGTAAAGCCAGCAAAAGCTTCCGCTTTGTCGGTCAGCCGGTACGCGACACCGACATGCGGTTGGAACCAGTCTTTGGTTTTGATTTTGCCGGCCGCCAATGAACCCTGAATGCGTGGATCAGACTCATTGTTTACCTGGAAACCTTTCCACCCCAGATTGACGGTCAAATCTCCGAGTGTGATTTTATCCTGCACATAATATTGCAATGTGTCGGTGTTGAAATCGAACAGCCATTGCGTGAAAAACGGGTTGCGCATGAACTTGAGGTGATCACGACCCGGGTTGGTGTTGCTTTCATAGGCATAAAAGCGGCGGGCCTGGGTGAAATCATTATGCTCGTACCAGCCGCCTATTGTGATCTCATGGTCTCCAACCTGAGCATTTAACGAGCTGAAAACGCCGCCCCGTTGAATGTCATATTCGGTCGTGCGTACGGACATCGGGACACCATTGGGGCTAGGGACATAAGGTGTGCCCCATGTGCCCTGTCCAGTGTTGTCATGGTAATAGGCTTTGATCTTGAACGTGACATTATCGCCTAACGGCGCGGTCAAGCCATAAGAAGCCAGCGTATCCTTGCGAAGGCCAGACGCGTCATAATAGCTGTCGTCGAGATTGTTGATTGGTGCAACGAAGACACCACGCGCAGCATTAATGGCTTTTGCATAATCGGGGAAGTAATTGTCATGATTGTAGCCGAGGCGCCTTATCATCTCGAGCGAAAGATCTTGGTAATCTTGTTCTGCGCGGTCGGAATAGGCGAAGTAAGCGTCGAATTCTGCGTCACCCACCGGGATGATGGCTTTGGCGTTGAACTGCCAATTCTTTTGCTCACCGCCACCCTTCCATTTGTCAGCCTTGTGATAGACGCCAGATACAAAGCCGCGCACGCCACCCGCTTCGCCAAAGTTTACACGGCTAAAGGCGCGCATCGTGTTTTCTGAGCCATAGGTCAGATTTGCATCGACGCCGAAGCCATCTTTTACGTCCGCAGAAAAGAATTCGAGTGTGCCGCCCAGATTATTCGTCGCTTGGGTGCCGATAGACCCCGCGCCCTGCGATACCCGCGTCACGCCGATATTATCGGAAATGATGGCGCGGCCGATGTGCAGGCCGTTATTGTTACCATAAGACGAGTCCCCGAGCGGAATTCCGTCCAATGAATAGCCAAGCTGGTTCTGGTTGAACCCGCGGATTGAGACCCGGCTTGACCATTCATAGGTACCAAATGGATCAGCTGACTGGAAATTCACGCTCGGCAGTTTCTCAATAGCTTTGAGCGGGCTGGTACCGGGCGCCAAAAGCAACAGCTCCTTGATGCCGACTTCCTGCACCTGACGCGTCTCGCCTTTTCCGAAGACGACGATTTCTTCGTCGATTGAGTCGGCGGCAGGGGCAGTTGCCTCCTGCGCCATGGCCGGAGCCGCGCCAAAGGCTGCTGTAACTAACAATAGGACCGATATCTTACGCACTTTATTTCCTTCCCTGAATACGTTTGCAAAGCGCGCACTAGGGACGATCCGTTTCGGTTTGATGCGGTTATCATGTGGGTTTGATGCCGTTTATGTTTCCGAAATAAGTCGGAGTAAGCATGGGCCATCCTCACGCAAATTCAGGTCATTAAGAATATTACAATTATGTTGCATGTATTGTCATATAAGTGTAATATTCAGTATGGAATGAGGAGATAGGCAATGAAACTGTTAGTTATGGGAGCGTTAGTCGCGGGATCAATGGTCACTGCTGCACATGCAGAGCCGAATATGACAGGTGAAATTGCTTATCCCAAAGAATCCATCGGTTACGAAGCTTTGATGCAGGGCGATAACGAGCGTGCGGTTTCACAAATCATGTCGAGCGAACGCGTCAGCCGCAATGATCCTGCAAGGTTGTTGAATTTGGGTCGTGCGTATGCACGCATGGGACGTACCGAAGATGCTGCAAGAGTTTTCAAAACTGCCTTGCAAAGCAGTGACAATGTTGACCTTGTTTTGGCGGATGGGCGTGTGATGAATTCCAAAGTCGCTGCCCGCCAATCATTTTCAAGTCTTCAGACGCGGCTTGCAACGAGGTAAGTTAACGTACTGTAAAAACTTGTTTCTGGAATTTGATAAGGGTGAGCCGAAAGACTCGCCCTTTTATTATTTGGTCTGAAATGCCATCAAATGACGTCATTTCAATGCTGTCACATTAATGACGTAAAACATTCTTCCAACTGCAATGTGATAAGCATAGCCCTGTCACAGGGCTCTTCTATTCGCCGCATGGTCAACGGGTGGGGCCTAATGTTGATTCGTCACTGGTCCGTTGCATCTGCCTATAATCGGGCAAGTCATATTTGTTGCGGAGAATTAGAATGTTAGACCCAAAATTGCGCGGGATCGTATATGCGACAGCAGCGGCC
>JBBQPQ010000069.1:0-11880 GCA_038217195.1 Sphingomonadales bacterium
GCAACATCACAAGCCGGAAGATGTAGCGGTCAGTGGCAGTAATAAATTTCAACTTATGGTCGCCCTGTCACCCTAATTTGGCCGCAAACTGACCCGATAGACGCTTACAGGTTCAGGGGCAATATCGATGGTATCCCAAAACACGCGGATATCGCCATGGCGTTCCAGGAGTTTTACGATGAAGAAATATGTTGGTCTCATGATTATGTCCGGTGCCGTGCTCATTTCGGGCTCGTCTTCGGCAAACCAGGAGTTGAATAATGACCTGTCACGCTGCGCGTCAGGCAAGGGACCTGTCGTGCTCGTGAATGTACGCGGCATCAAGGAATCTACGGGCAAGATAAGGGTTCAGTCCTATCCCGCAACGCCCTCGGCGTGGTTATCCAAGGGGCGTTGGTTGCACCGTATCGAAACCTCCGCAAGCGCGGGCAGCATGAATATCTGTGTGCCAGTGCCCGCCGAAGGCAAATTCGGCATTGCAGTTCGGCACGACCGGAACGGCAATGGAAAAACCGATATCAGCCAAGACGGCGGCGGATTTTCCAACAATCCGAAGATCAGCATTTTTAATTTGGGAAAGCCATCAATTAATAAAGCCGCCTTTGTAGCCGGGCCGGGCGTCACCCGGATCACCATTAACATGCAGTATATGTAAGGCAAATATTTGGCTTTAGTGGCGCTCCTTTCGAACCCGAATTCCACTGGTAACAGGTCGTTGTTACCGGCTGTTCGGACATATTGCGCCAAAAATCCCGACGTATTCCACTACGAAGTCGAAGAAATCGGTCAAATTGCCAAAGCTTTGGAAATGATTGCCCGCGTCAAACCAAAGGTGCTGGTCATCAATGGCGGCGACGGTACGGTTCAGTCTGCGCTGACCGAGCTCTATCATGGCGGGCATTTCGAGGGCACGCCGCCGCCCGTGGCCGTCTTGCCTAATGGCAAGACAAACCTGATAGCTTTAGACCTGGGGTCAGAGGGCCATCCACTTGAGGCGCTGGCGCGGATCATTGAAGTGGCAAAAGGCGACCTGACTGATCATATCGTGGTCCGAAAACTGATTGCCCTGAGCGACGGCAGTGACGGGGCGCGCCCTGTGCTCGGGATGTTCCTCGGCGGTGCGGGGCTGGCCGAGACCATTTTATACTGTCGGCACAAAATCTATCCATTGGGCCTGCCCAACGGGCTGAGCCATTTTCTGGCCGCAATTGCGATCGTTTTTTCAACGTTCGTTCGGGTCAAGGCAAGCTTCCTGCCCGAACGGTCAAAGCCAGTTCGCATCTCGTTTATTCGCAACGGGGAATTGCATGGCACATTTGCAGTTCTGATTGTGACCACCTTGGAAAAGCTGCTGCTAGGTGCGCAGGCTGGCGACTCACGGCAGCGCGGATTGATGAAATTTCTCGCTGTCGACCAAACGCCCATGGCCATGTTGAAGATGATTAGTGCAGCCTTACGCGGCAAATTGGGACAGAGCGCCATGGCAGGCGTCCATTTTCAACAAGGCGATGTCATTCGCATCGAAAGTGAACACAGCAGCGTTGTCCTGGATGGTGAAGTGTTTGAGGCCTATCGTGACAGTCCGATCGTGCTTCGGTCGACGCAGCCAGTACCTTTTCTCAAACTCGCCGCTTAACAAACCACCGTAACGGCAGCAAAATCCGCATATGCTATCGCTGACTCAACTTGTGACCGAAGAACTGGCATTGCCCGTCCTGACGGATGTTCGCGCATTTGCCGAATATATAGCGGCGCAATATGGTACGGCGTCGCGCGCAGTATTATTTTATGGATCGTGCTTGCGGTCCGAACGGCTGCAGGGCGAAATGCTCGATTTCTACCTTATCGTTTCCGATTATCAGGCGGCTTATGGCGACAATTGGCTTGCCACATGGAACCGTCGCCTGCCACCCAATGTCTTTCCTTTTCAGCATGGCGACCTCATGGCAAAGGTCGCGGTGCTGAGCGAGGCAGATTTTCATGATCTTAACCGACCAACGGCCTCCGCTGTTTCTGTCTGGGCGCGATTTGCCCAGCCCTCACGTCTTGTCTGGTGCGCTGATGATAATGCGCAACAATCCGCGATCATGGCAATTGCGGGCGCGGCGCCAACATTGCTGAATGCGGCGCTGGCTTTCGCCGAACGCGATGCAGGTGTCCTAGACCTGTGGCAATCTGGGTTTCAAATGACGTACAGCGCCGAATTGCGTGCCGAGCGCAAAGACCGGCCATCGTCTGTGATAACATTTGACCCCGAACGCTATGTGCGTTTCGGCGCTGCGGCACTTCACCACACAATGATCGCGAATGAACTGCGCGGCGACAAAATTGTTCTGCTGCCGGACATAGAGGGCAGGATCATTTACGAAAAAGGACGGTGGCCGGGTCTGCGGCGGCGTGGCAAATTGCTCACAGTCGCCCGGCTTGTAAAGGCTGCATTTACTTATGCTGGCGGAATTGACTATCTGGCTTGGAAGATAAACCGTCACGCAGGCACGCAGATCGAAGTGCGCCCGTGGCAGCGCAAATGGCCGCTGGTGGCAGCGATTTTTCTGGTTCCCAAATTATTGGCCAAGGGCGCGGTGCGCTAAATTGCCGACAATTTTGGCTGACTTAATAAGGCCAGCCCGAACACACCCGCATAACCTGCGGGTACCCAGAGGCTGAAAAAGCCGAGTATGCCAAACAACAAAGCTCCAAGCGCTGCCCCGCTAACCAGCCCGAGCCAGAGCAGAAGATAGGGCAGCCAATCAAGACGCGGGCCCCCGCTGATGCAGGTTGCAAGCCCCTGGCCGATTTTGACCAGTGCGCCCGTCATGTATGTAAGCCCGAATGACACAGATCCTTCCCGCTCAAAAAGGGTGTTTTCCAGCCCCATGCAGAATGCGGCAAGGCAAAGGCCGACCGGCAAATATCCCGTGCCAGCGATCAACGGTGCCAAGAGCAGCAACAATGATATGATGATGAGGATGAACGCCTGCCGCCGCGCAGCAGAAAGCACATTCCTGCGGCCAATAAGTGAGCCTGTGACAACGCCGGCTACAAAGCTCGACAACAAAAGCGCAACTAAGCCGACATAAGACGCGCCTTCGACCAGTCCGACACTGAAACGGGTTGAATTACCGCTCATAAATGACAGGAAAAAACCGCCGCTGGCGAGAAATCCGATGGCGTCGACCATGCCCGCCATGGCCGCAAAACTTACAGCCAACATACGGGCATTGCGATCAAGCCTGTTCATATTTCCGTCGTCAAATGATCCCGACAGCCTTGCCCGCCCGTTCGAAACGGTCGAGAATGTCGGCAACTTGGGCACTGCTGTGCTCGGCACATAAGGAGCAACGCAGTAAGGTCATGCCCGCTGGCGTTGCGGGTGGGCGCGCGAGATTCACATAAAGCCCATTTTCAAGCAAGGCCGCCCACATCGCTGCGCCTTTTTCCAGATCGGGCATGATGACCGCGATAATGGCGCTCTGTGCATTTGGTGTGCCCAACTGAAAACCAAGATCACGCAGTCCCTGATGCAGGCTTTTGGAATTTTCCCACAGATGCGCGCGCTTATTATGGTTGTGCATCAGCTTGCGGATGCTTGTGGCGGAGCAGGCAACTACCGCCGGTGGCAGCGATGCAGTAAACACATAAGGACGGCAGACAAGGCGCATGATTTCAAACTTCGGGTGGTTCGACACGCAGAAACCACCAACCGTGCCGACCGATTTGGAGAAGGTGCCGATGACGAAATCAACATCGTCAAGGACGCCCTGTTCTTCGGCAACACCGCGACCATTTTCCCCGATGAAACCCATTGAATGTGCTTCATCAACCAGGATCATCGCGCCAGCCTCTTTCGACACCCGGATCATTTCCTTCAGGGGCGCCACATCGCCGAGCATGGAATAGACACCCTCAAGAACAACCAATTTTCCGGCGTCAGCAGGCAAACGCTTAAGGCGCTTTTCCAGTGCCTCGACATCATTATGTCGGAACGCAACAACTTCGGCATCGCCCATTTTGCAACCGTCATAGATTGACGCGTGGCTGTCGATATCGAGGATGATATAATCACCCTTGCCCGCGATCGTGCTAATGATTCCCAGATTTGCTTGATAGCCCGTCGAAAAGACCATCGCATGGTCCATCCCGTAAAATTCTTTTAGCGCGTCTTCGCATTCCTTGTGGCCATGAAAGGTGCCATTCAACACCCGGCTTCCAGTCGTGCCAGCGCCAAACTCGTCCAATGCCTGCTTGCCCGCCGCAATCACATCATCATCGAAAGTCATGCCCATATAATTATATGTGCCAAGCAAGATCGTTTCCTTGCCATTGACGACAGCGACAGTCGGCGATTTCACCTCTTCCATTACGAGGCTGAACGGGTCTTTCACACCTGTAGCAAGCAAACCTTCGCGTTGTGCGATCAGGGCGTCAAATTTGGAGAACAAGTCGGTCATTAACGTCTTCCGTTATAGTTATGCGGCGGTCATTTTTGTCACGGCATCGACAAGTTGGCCGACATTTTCGATCTCTGCCTGTAAATTCATACTGATGATGATGTCAAAACTGTCCTCTACTTCGGCCACAAAATCCATGACGGTTAGGCTGTCCCATTCCAAGTCGCCCGCGAAGGTCGTCGCTTCGCTTACTTCAACGCCTTTTTTGTTAAATGGATCAATCAAGCCCTTGAGGCGATAAAACATTTCACTCCGGTCAGTCATACGTAGATCCTCGAATTTTTGTGGCGGGCACTTCGCCATATCCGCGCGCTATGGCAAGGGAATAAGGCGGCAAGAGGGCAAAATGTGATGGCTACATCCAGCGATGTTGCTGATACCATTGGACGGTGTCCGCAAGCCCCGTCGGCGTAGCTATTTCAGCCTCCCAAAGACTTTGTGGGGGCGCTGCTTCGGGGTCCACGGTCCAGTCGGGATGTGCAAGATAACTTGCCCGGTCAGGCGTGAGCTTTGCCTTCGATCCGCGCAAGACCCGGTCAGCCCATCCCGCAAATTTGAGCAGCAGCGCCGGGGCATGAACTGTTGTTATCTCTCGCCCGAGAGCTGTGCCAATGGCTTTTGCAAAATCCTCATGGCTCCAACCGCGCGCAGTGCCGTCATCAGCTTCCAAAATACGCTGCGACAGATTTTCATCAGACAATGTCGCCACCAAGAGCCGCGCCAGATCGTCTACATGGATCACCGAGACGCGCCCTCGCGGCGGCAGCAGTGCCCAGCCTTTTGCCGCAATGCGAAACATGTCGAACATTTCGGTGTCACCCGGGCCGTATACGCCTGGCGGACGGATGATCGTCCATTCAAACGCCGATGCGCGCACCAGATCCTCTGCCCTTGATTTGCTGGCGCCGTACATCGACATTGACGGATGGCGGGCAGCCAAGGACGAGACATGGACAAAGCGGCTGATGCCAGCCAACTGCGCAGCAGCAATCATATTTGCCGTGCCAGTGACATTGCCGCTTTCAAAACCGGCGGCCTCGGGTGCGTTCACGACGCCGGCCACATGCAGTACGGCCTGAGCGCCGCTGCACAAATCGTTGAGGCTGGTTTGGTCGTCCAGACGGCCATGCACCCAGGTTACGCCCGCCTTCTTTGCTTGGTCCCGCCGCGTCAGCGCACGCACATGCCACCCGTCAGCAATCAGCCGGTCAAGCGTCACGCGCCCGACAAATCCGGTGGCACCTGTTAAAGCAAGGGTCTTCAAAGCAGAACCAATTGATCACGGTGCACAAGCACAGATCGCGGCACCGTGCCCAATATCGCCGCTAGCTCGCTGGACCGGTGGCCACATATTCGTGCAGCATCGACAGCATCATATTCCGAAAGCCCGCGGGCAATCGCCACATCATCGTCTGCGCTTATGTCAACAACATCGCCGCGCTTGAATTCACCCTCTACCGACAAAGCTCCAGCGGGCAACAGACTGCTGCCTGTTTTCAAAGCCTGAACCGCGCCATCATCAATGCGGATCCGGCCCTTAACCGTCAACCTCCCGCCAAGCCAGCTTTTGCGCGCCGATGCCCCCTCGCGCGGCGCGAAAAAGGTGGACAGGCCACCTTGCTCCAAAGCGGCAAGTGGGTGATCGCGCAGGCCCGAGGCAATGACAAGGCCAATGCCGGCGCGCGTCGCGATGTCGGCCGCATCCAGCTTTGAAGCCATGCCCCCCGACCCCATGCCCGAGGAAGAGCCTTCAGCCACCATGACTCGCACGCGGCCGTCAATTTTGCCAATTATCCGTAACAATGTAGCACCCGGCAAATGCGGTGCGCGGTCAAACAGGCCATCCACGTCCGACAAAAGTACGACGCCGGAAGCCCCAGCGGCTTGCGCAACCCGCGCAGCAAGCCGGTCATTATCGCCAAAGCGGATCTCTTCGGTTGCCACGCTGTCATTTTCATTGATCACTGGTAATGCGCCAGCGCCTAGCAAGCGATCAAGCGTAGCTGCGATGTTGAGATACCGCCGCCGATCCTCCAGATCGTCAAGCGTGACGAGCATTTGCGCCGCGGCTAACGACTGCGCATTCAGAAGATCTGCCCAGATACCCGAAAGTACAATCTGACCCACCGACGCTGCTGCCTGTGCATCTGCAAGGCTTGCACGTCCGCCTTTATCAAAACCTAAGCGCCGGGCACCAAGTGCAATCGCCCCTGAAGTGACGATGATGATCCTTTGACCTGCCTTATGCCGCGTGGCGATATCCGCAACGAGCGTTCGGAGCCATTCACGGCGGACATTGCCGTCGGGCTGCACCAACAGCGAAGAGCCGACCTTGACCACCAGCAACGGGCAGGAGGATGGAGAAAGGCTCGCCGCGATGTTCAGATCGGCGACCATGTCCCGTCCTCGGTCATGCCATCGGCCCGCGCTCCTTCAATACCGCTTTTCGCTGGCAGTGCCTCGAGGATCCTATCCAGCACCAGATCAACGCCCTGCCCGGTTGCGCCCGAAATGGCGATCACGTCCTTGGCGCCAGCCGCCTGAAGCTGCTGGGCAATATCGGCCATGAGCTCGGGATCCAGCAAGTCACCCTTGTTGAGCGCCACAATCTGCGGCTTTTCGTCCAATGCTGCACCATATTCACTGAGTTCGTCACACACGATGTGCCATGCTGCGACGGGATCGTCTTGCGTGGCGTCGATCAGGTGGATGAGAATGCGGCAACGTTCAATATGCCCCAAGAAACGGTCGCCAATGCCGACGCCTTCCGCTGCCCCGGCAATGAGGCCGGGAATATCGGCAAGCACAAACTCGCGTGATTTATGGTCAACGACGCCCAGTTGCGGGCGCGTTGTTGTGAAAGGATAGTCGCCTACTTTTGCCTTGGTGTTGGACACCTGATTGATGAAGGTCGATTTGCCAGCATTCGGCATACCAACAAGGCCAGCGTCGGCCAATAGCTTCAACCGCAACCAGACGTACATTTCTTCACCCGGCCAACCTGGGCCGTGCTGCCGCGGGGCGCGGTTGGTCGAGCTTTTGTACGACGCATTTCCGCGACCACCATCGCCACCGCGCAAAAACACAACGCGTTGTCCAACCTCGGTAAGGTCAAGCAAAAGTGTGCGTTCCTCGTCATCGGCCAGCACTTGCGTGCCCACAGGGACCTGAATGACCAGATCGTCACCATAAGCGCCGTGGCGGTCACGGCCCATGCCTTGAATACCGCGCATGGCCTTGAAATGCTGCGCATAGCGGAAATCGATCAGCGTGTTCAGTCCAGCCACAGCTTCGAAGATGACATCGCCACCCTTGCCGCCATTGCCACCGTCGGGGCCACCATATTGGACATATTTCTCACGCCGAAAGCTGACCGCGCCCGGGCCACCTGCGCCGGAACGGACAAAAATTTTGGCTTGATCAAGAAAATGCATGTGGTGGCCTTAAACTATCAAAGCGACTTCGTCATCCCGAACTCGTTTCACCGTTGGTGACTGCGTTCCGGGATAACGGGCTAACGTCGCATGTTCGGCTGAAACACGTTCAGCATGACGAAACTTGGGAAACGAAATGTTGCCGACAACGCGGACGGGCCTGCCAGCCGAAGCTTTAGCGAAGGTTGGTGGAGCCTAGGGGAGTCGAACCCCTGACCTCTACACTGCCAGTGTAGCGCTCTACCAGCTGAGCTAAGGCCCCATCGCGCCGTCCAGAAGACGACCTTGGTGAGGAGCGCCACTAGCGGGCGCTCCTGCAGATATCAAGCAAGAAGATCAGATGTCGTCAGGTTCATCTTCGGTGCCAGCGACACCCAGATCCTCGTCGCCGCCGAGATCAACATCATTGTCCGGCGAGACATCGCCATCGACGGCATCGACATCGATATCAAGATCATCATCGGCCAGATCGGCGTCGTCCTTCTTCTTCTCGACTTCTTCAAACGGCAATGGCTGTTTCGATTTCAGAACTGGCTCAGGCGTCCACTGGTTGCCGCATTCGATGCATTCAACTGGTTCGTCCTTGGTCAGGTCGTAAAAACGTACGCCACATTTCGGGCAAGTGCGCTTGGTTCCCCATTCAGCCTTGATCATGGCGGGTTAATTCCTTTTTAAACTGGTTTGGAAGGGCAATGCACATCCGTGAATCACCGTCAATTGGCGCGGCCTTTGCCACAGCGGCACGCCCCTGTCAAAAATTACTGTGGTCGTTGACTTGAAGACGCTTCATCCGCAAAGCGCAAAAGGTTATGCACAGCGCCCCAACCCGAACCGGCATTTTTCAACCCAAGGGCCCGTTACGCGGCACAGTTAGAGTGCCGGGTGACAAATCCATCTCGCATCGCGCACTTATGCTGAGCGCACTCGCCATCGGCGAAAGCAGGGTATCAGGGCTGCTTGAAGGAGAAGATGTGCTGGCGACCGCAGCTGCCATGCGCGCGATGGGCGCGGACATAACTCGGACGGGCGAAGGCAACTGGACTGTCCACGGCGTTGGGGTCGGTGGCCTGTTGCAGCCATCGGGCGCTCTCGATATGGGCAATAGCGGGACATCTACCCGCTTGCTGATGGGGCTGGTCGCCAGCCACAAGCTTGTCGCCACCTTCACGGGCGACGCAAGTCTTTCAAAACGCCCGATGGGCCGGGTCATAGACCCGTTAAGCCAAATGGGCGCAGAGTTTACTTCAAGTCCCGGTGGGACGCTGCCGTTGATGGTGCGGGGACTGGTTCCCGCAGTCCCAATTCGCTACCGTCTGCCAGTCGCTTCTGCGCAAGTCAAAAGCGCCGTACTGCTGGCGGGACTGAACATCGCTGGTATAACGGAAGTCATCGAACCGGTGCCGACACGCGATCATAGCGAACGCATGCTGAGCGGGTTTGGCGCCAATCTGACGGTTGATGTAGATGCCAGTGGAGTCCGGCATATCCGGTTGATGGGTGAGGCCGAACTGAAGCCGCAGCAGATTGAGGTCCCCGGCGATCCTTCCTCGGCAGCATTCTTTGTAGTTGCCGCACTGATCACACCGGGCAGCGAAGTCACCGTTACGCATGTCGGCATGAACCCCACCCGCACAGGCATTTATAAGATGCTCGAAGCGATGGGCGCTGACCTGACTTTTTCCAACCAACGCGAAGTGGGCGGGGAGCCCGTCGCCGATATCACTGCACGGTATTCGGCCTTGCGCGGCATCGAAGTTCCGCCGGAAGTTGCCCCGAGCATGATTGACGAGTTTCCTGTATTCTTTGTTGCAGCCAGCATGGCACAAGGGCGGACAGTGAGCAGCGGACTCGACGAACTGCGGGTAAAGGAATCCGACAGGCTGGCTCTGATGGCCAGTGGTCTAAAAGCCATCGGCGCTCAGGTGGAAGAACGCGAAGATGGTCTTGTCATCGATGGATCGGGCGGGGAACCGCTTGAGGGCGGTGCAACCGTAGCAAGCGCACTCGACCACCGCATCGCTATGAGCTTCGCCGTGGCGGGCCAGCATTGCTATCATCCCGTTACCATCGACGACGTGTCGCCAATTGCAACGAGCTTTCCGACCTTCGAGGTTATTCTAAACGAACTGCAGGCATCAAATTGACTGAATATCTCTCACCATTTGCTGCTGACCTTGTCGGTTTTGCCGGCAGCTTTTTCATCGTCGCTGCCTTTGCCTACAGCAATTTGACGACCCAAATGAACCCCTTGTGGTTCAACGTCGCCAACTTCTTGGGTGCGGCATTGCTGACGATTTCATTGACCGTCAATTTCAACCTGCCGACGATGGTGTTGGAGGTTGTTTGGATGGCAATCGCGGTGTTCGGCATTTCCAAAGCGCTGATGACGCGCGACGCGGCTGACAAATCCTCAGGCAATTCCAAATGATCATTGCCGTTGACGGGCCGACTGCCTCTGGCAAGGGAACGTTGGCAAAGGCACTTTCGGCGCATTTTGCGTTGCCCTTTCTTGATACCGGCATGCTCTACCGCGCCGTGGGACGGCAAGTGCAACTCAATCACGGCGATCCGGATAACCCGAACGATGCGCTGGCCGGATGCGCCTTTCCCGACATCTTGCTCGACGAGGCCATTTTGCGGACCGAAGAAGTCGGCGGCCTCGCTAGCCGAGTTTCTTTGCATCCGCTTGTGCGCGCAGCATTGAAAAAGCGGCAGGTCGATTTTGCAAACCAGCCTGCAGGCGCGCTTCTGGACGGCCGCGATATAGGTACAGTCATTGCGCCGCATGCCGATGTAAAGCTGTTTGTGACCGCCCCTGCTGAAGTGCGCGCACGGCGGCGTCATGCCGAAATGCAGCGACACGGGATCAGTAACGACTTTGCAGCTATTCTCGAAGATATCCGGTCGCGCGACGCACGCGACATGGGACGCGCCGATGCGCCGCTCAGACCCGCTGAAGACGCGCTATTGCTTGATACCGGCGATTTGACTATAGGCGACGCCGTTCAAGCCGCGATAGCGCTGGTGGAGTCACGGCTCCGCACGCGTTGAACGGCGGGGCGTTCCAGATTGAGAACGCCGTCACCCTGAACTTGTTTCAGGGTCCATTTCGCCTCTGCACCGTGTGGTTTGTGTGGCACGATGGTTGCTGAAATACATTCAGCATGACGGATATTTAATTCTGTAACCCTCTTAAAACGGACGCTTTTCTGCTATTCGGGCAGTAAGGCAACTCTGGTCAAAGACCGTCGGAACCAACCGACTGGCCGGACAAAAAGTACGCAAGGAAACTCTAACCTATGGCAACTTCGCCAAACCCGACCCGCGACGATTTCGCGGCACTTCTCGACGAATCACTTGGTGGCGCAGACGGTGGCTTTGAAGGCCGCGTCGTAAAAGGCACCGTAACCGCAATCGACAATGACCATGCTGTCATCGATGTGGGTCTCAAATCCGAAGGCCGTGTGGCGCTGCGTGAGTTCGCTATGCCCGGCCAGAAAGCCGACCTGAAGGTTGGCGACGAAGTTGAAGTCTTCGTTGACCGCGTAGAAAATATGAATGGCGAAGCAATGCTGAGCCGTGATCGCGCTCGCCGCGAAGCAGCCTGGGATGTGCTCGAAGGCGAATTCGATGCCGGCAACCGCGTCGATGGCGTTATCTTCGGTCGCGTCAAAGGTGGCTTTACCGTTGATCTTGGCGGCGCAGTGGCATTCTTGCCGGGCAGCCAGGTGGACGTGCGTCCCGTCCGCGACGTTGGTCCATTAATGGACATCGCGCAGCCATTCGTCATCCTCAAGATGGACCGCAAGCGTGGCAACATCGTTGTTTCGCGTCGCGCTATCTTGGAAGAAACACGCGCAGAACAGCGCACAGGTCTCATCCAGAACCTGGCCGAAGGCCAGATCATCGACGGCGTAGTCAAGAATATCACCGATTATGGTGCATTCGTTGACTTGGGCGGTATCGATGGCCTGCTGCACGTAACCGATATCAGC
>JBBQPQ010000070.1:0-11660 GCA_038217195.1 Sphingomonadales bacterium
AAAAACATGGCAAAACGCGCGTGTTTGACACGCCGATCAGCGAATGCGGAATTATTGGTGTTGGCGTTGGCATGGCTGCCTACGGGCTGCGTCCCGTGCCGGAAATCCAGTTTGCCGATTATATCTATCCCGGTCTGGACCAGCTGGTGAGCGAGGCGGCACGTCTGCGGTACCGTTCAGCCAATGACTTCATCTGCCCCATGACCGTGCGCTCGCCATTTGGCGGCGGCATTTTTGGCGGGCAGACGCACAGCCAGAGTCCCGAAAGCATGTTTACGCATATTTGCGGTATCAAGACGGTCATCCCGGCTACGCCTTATGACGCCAAGGGCCTGCTCATCGCAGCGATTGAAGACAATGACCCCGTGGTCTTTTTCGAACCAAAGCGGATCTATAATGGCCCTTTCACCGGCTATTATGACCGGCCCGTTGAACCATGGTCGAAACATGAAGGCAGCGCGGTTCCCGAAGGTTATTACCGCATCGATCTGGGCAAGGCTGCCGTCGTGCGCGAAGGCGAAGCGCTCACGGTGCTGACTTATGGCACCATGGTGCATGTTGTCAAAGCCGTCGTCGCCGATCAGGGCATTGACGCCGAGATTATCGACCTGCGCACATTGCTGCCGCTGGATATTGAAACGATCATAAAATCGGTGCAGAAAACGGGCAGATGCATGGTGGTTCACGAAGCCACGCGGACGAGCGGCTTTGGCGCCGAACTCGCCGCGCAGGTGCAGGAACGCTGCTTCCATCATCTCGAGGCACCCGTCGAGCGCGTTACCGGCTTTGACACCCCATATCCGCACAGCCTTGAGTGGGCCTATTTCCCCGGACCGGTGCGCCTTGCCCGCGCCTTTGACAAGATCATGAAGGACTGACCGATGCCGAAATTTACATTTAATTTGCCCGACATCGGTGAAGGTATTGCAGAGGCCGAAATCGTTGCCTGGCACGTGAAGGTTGGTGACAATATTTCCGAAGACCAGCCTTTGGCCGACATGATGACCGATAAGGCGACGGTCGAAATGGAAAGCCCGGTTTC
This sequence comes from Sphingomonadales bacterium, assembly GCA_038217195.1. GTDB lineage: Bacteria > Pseudomonadota > Alphaproteobacteria > Sphingomonadales > Sphingomonadaceae > Sphingorhabdus_B. The sequence continues at coordinate 1,043 of JBBQPQ010000070.1, forward strand.
AGGCGTGGTGACAAGAGTCGCGGGCGAGGCTGGCGACGTGATCGCTATCGGCGCAATGCTTGTGGAAATCGAAGTGGCCGCAGACGGCGGCGATGTGGCGCCGGAATCGGAAAAGCCAGTCTCTACCCCCGAACTGGTTGCTGTAGTGGAGGACGAAAATCCGCATGCTCCAGAGCCAGTCACTGCGGCTGAAGTCATACCAGTTGCTTCGGTGGTAACACCACCTGCACCAGAAGCGCTGACCAATGGGGGACATTCCAACAAAGTCATGGCCTCGCCCGCCGTGCGCCAGCGCGCCAAGGACCTTGGCGTCGACCTAACAGAGATTAAAGCCGCTGGCGGACATATTCGCCATGCCGACCTTGACGCTTTCCTCCAATATGGAACCGGCATGGGCTACCGCCGGGCACACGCGCATGCCCGGCGCGAAGACGAGATAGTCAAAGTCATCGGCATGCGCCGTCGTATTGCCGACAATATGGCAGCTTCAAAGCGGCACATCCCGCATTTTACCTATGTCGAGGAAATCGACGTTACCGCGATTGAAGCGATGCGGGCAGATCTGAATGCCAACCGCGGCGCCAAGCCTAAGCTGACATTGCTGCCTATGCTGATCGTTGCGATCTGCAAAACTATTCCGCAATTTCCGATGATAAACGCACGGTTTGATGACGAGAATGGCATTGTCACCCGCCATGGTGCCGTGCATCTCGGGATGGCAACGCAAACCGAGGCCGGTTTGATGGTCCCCGTTATCCGCGATGCGCAAGAACGGAACATTTGGCAACTGGCCAGCGAAATCACACGTCTGGCGGAAGCCGCGCGCAGGGGCTCTGCGAAAAGCGAAGAACTTTCAGGTTCCACTTTGACGATAACATCGCTTGGTCCACTTGGCGGTATTGCGACGACACCTGTGATCAACCGACCTGAGGTTGCAATCATCGGTCCGAACAAGATTGTCGAGCGGCCGATGTTCGTAGGCGACAATATCGAAGCGCGGAAATTGATGAACCTGTCGATCAGCTGCGATCATCGCGTCGTCGATGGATTTGATGCGGCAAGCTATGTTCAGGCGCTGAAAAAGCTTATCGAAACACCGGTTCTGTTGTTCGCGGACTAGAGTTTGAAGCCGGAAAGGCTTGTTTGGTCGAACTTCAGTTTGAACGTCACAAACGGACCTGAACGGCTGTAGCGGGCTTCTTCAAAATCGCGGTCTTCGAAGCCGACGATATTATAGCCGAATGTGATGTTCGCGTTACTGAACGGCGTGACTGTCAATTGCGGGCCAATGGCGTAAGCGACATTGGACTTTTTGCTGCCAATGCGAACGGTACCGGATATGCCGACATCCGCCACTTTGCTGATATCGAACTTGAAATCGCCGCCGATGACATTGCTCCAGCCCTTGACGTCGTCGCTGCCGAACCGGTCCGTCGCGTAACGCGTTCCCCAGAACAGTGCATATTCGCCGCGTTCAACGAAACCGTCTGAACGGGCATCAATTGGCGTAAAGTTAACCGATAGGCTGTTGATAACCCTGCGTGAGCTTGCATCACCGTTGATATTCAACAAGGCATTGCCGATGGGGCCAGTCGCGCCGGCCACAGCACCGCGCACAGCGTCATAACGGAATTCTGTCTTGTTGAGGATCGACCATTCGCTGTTTCCCGGACGGTGTGCCCAGCTAATTTCGGCTTTCGCTGCCGTCGTTATGGAGCCTATATCTTGTTTGGCGCGGAACCAGCTGAACGCGCCGCCAACGGCGCGGCCTTCACCAATTTGGCGGAGTACCGCTGTGGTCAATCCGAAACGCTTCGTTGTTTCGCCATCGCGGACCTCAGCGCGGCCTGTCCAGCTCCAAACTGCACCGCGGTAAGTTGCACCTGCCGTCACCGCCGTAAAGTCCTCTGTAAGTGCCCCAGACGCGCCCAGAAAACCACCCGAAGCGACTGGTTGGTCGGGGTTGACGACGTCGGCACGGTTTATCCCGCCAATGGTTTTGTTTCCATCCAACGTCAGATCAACCGACCAATCTTCGCTGACGCGGAATGATTGCGCGAGACCATATGCAGCAAACGTGCGGGGACCATTTTCGCTTATGTCTTGCTGGTTGGCGCTGGCCAGCACGCGGCCCCCAGCCCATGGTGCCAGGTCAAAACCTATCCGTGCTGTTCGCGCGTCGATATTCGCGCCCTTGGCAATTTCATAGCCTGCGACCAGCGCGACGCCGGAGTTCACTTGATACCGCGCCGAAATATTGTGCCGGGCAGGGAAGTCGATGCTTTCGTCTTTGCCGCCGAGCGCAAATTCGGTTTGTGCCGACAGTTCCAGCTTACCGTCAAAGAAGCGCTGTGACGCTCCAAGTCGGGCAAGTGTTGACTCATTTTTGGTTCCGTCGGCAAGTGCATCACTGGCGTAAGTGAGCCCGGCGCGGAATGTCGTTTCGTCAGAGCGATATTCGATCTCGCCAATTGCCGCCCTGCGGCGGGCGTCATTGCCGAAAAATTCTTCCTGATAGGCAATCAATGAAGCCGAAAGCTGTTCCGACAAACGCACTCTGCCATCGAAGCCGAATTTTCGCGTATCAGTTTCCGAACGATTCTGCTGGCCAACGCCGAAGCCTGCTTGTTGCTCACGGATATAAGCGAGCACGTCAAAGCGTGCGTCATGATGTTCAGCCTCCACCAGCCACGCGGTTGCGCCGCCTGCGCTTGGGGAAGCGGCCGAACGTTGGGCTTGCGTATTCGAGCCGGCAAACTCCGCGCGAATTTCCGTGCCAACACCAGGGCGGTAGATAATGTCAGCGCCCAGAAGATCGGTCTTGTTGATGTCGCTTTCGTCATGAACCCCGGTTGCCGCAATTTGCAGTTTCGCATCATCGCTGGTCCAGCGCACCCGTCCGCCTGCGTTCGCGACCCGCTTGCCAACGCCATCCACTTCATACTCTGCGATGATGAACTGCGGATCCAAGCCTGATCCGCGCGAAAGCACAGGCGCGCGGAAACTAATGCTTCCTGAGAGATAGTCGATATCATAATCGATATGACGCATCAGGATCTTCGTTTCGATGATGCGATCCGACCGGAGCCGGTCACGCGTTTCTATGCGCACCCGTTCGGTGTTCGCAATGATGTCACGTGCATTTAGTCGATAGGGGCCTGACAGGCCGTTGCCCTGGATCTCGTCGCGACGATAGCGGTAAGGCGTGTCCGAACCAAAGGCAGTAGCTTGAATTGCGTCATTTCGATATTCCGCCTTCACACCATTAAACGACCGCTGATATCGGGCAAGTTCAGGCTCATCGATGCTCGTCTGGTAATCGCCGAACAAGGCATAAAACTGGGGGCGTTCAAGTTTCAAATACAAGCGGCGGACCGAGGCTGCATCGTAGCGCTGGTTGGTGCCATCAGCATAAATTGTGTAATAACGGCGCGGGTCGATGATCCCGGCAAATCGGGTCTCGTCCTCTTTCTTGTCGCTGTCATAGGCCATGGTCATCAACCATTTTCCGGTTACCCGGCCCTTTGCATATAATGCGATGCGGCCGTCGACATTCAGGGGAGCATCGTCGCCTGCCAAGGATTCCAGACCTTCTTCAAGCTTGTTGAAGCCGATGGTTCCTGCAGCAAAGCCAACAACGGTCCAAGGCCTGTCGCCAGGGTCAAACCAGGTCTCAACGCGCTGCGTTCTGCGCACTTCGCCATCGACAAAGTTGAAGCTGACCGCGACTGTGCCGGAGGCGGTGGTTGGCTCGAGATCGATATAGGCTAGGCCGTCGTCACCACGCACATGCCAAACAGGGGCAGCGCGCTCCAACCCGGACAACTGATTTGCCTGCTGCGCATCGATTTCTACGGCTGCACGATAAGGGTCCGAAACTTGGAAGTCGCCTACCGAGCCGTGTTGCACTGGCTTGCCGTTCCGGTCGGTCAGGCGCACAACGATGCGTGGACGCGAAACGCCGTCTGCGACGAGAACTGACTGTGCCTTGATGAATTCGGCGTTCATCGGTGCCCGTGCAAAATAGACTCTGCGCTCTAGTGTTTCGACGATGGCGCCAGTCCCATCCTTGATCCGCGCCACAAGCTTGTTCTCGCCATTTTCTATGCTGACCCCGCGCCAGATTGCGATATGGATTTGGCCGTCTGGACTTTTCTGGACGCCGTCAAAGTTGAGCGCGCTGACGCTGACCCCGTTCACGAGCAATTCCACTGCCTGACCGGTACGATGCTTGACCGCAATACGAATGGATTTAACGCGCGGATTTTGGTTGATATCGGGATAGACAAAGCCAGTTCCGGGTTCCTGACCGGCAAACCAGTCCCGCTCGGCGCCCGCGGCCTGCGGATCGGTCAGGATTGGCGCCAGTTCCACGGTATATTTGCGTGTGTCAACACGCGGATGTGTCGCCTTTGCTCGGAAATCAGCGCGTTTGAGCGCGCCACCTTTACCTTCCACAAACCGCGAAATTGCGCTTCCTGCGCTTCGGCTGTTGTCGGTGCAATCAACAGGCGCGCGATCCAGCGGAAAGCTGCCTGGGTCAATCTGAACCACATGCAGGCCAGGAATGAGGCCTTCAAAATGATAGCGCCCGTCCTTGTCAGTCACTGTATATGTGCCGTCCTGCAACATGACGCGAATACCAGCGATGCCCTTGGCGAGACGCGGGTCAACAGCGCAGCCACCGTCGGTGACTCGTCCGACAAGCGTAAAACGATCAGAAATGCTTTCCTTAACGATCCGGATCGTCGCGTCGACGGTGGGGCTTTGGGCACCGCGGCTGTCGACGGCGGACGCCAGATTGATAGCCTGACCGGTACGCGCGTCCTGTCTGACTTCAGCCAGGTAGGTCAGCAGACCTTTTTCGCCGGCAGCGATCGATGGCACGGTGACGCTAAAGCTGCCTCCGTCGGCTGCAAGATTTGGCGCGACGCTATTACCCTGATATCGAAAGCTATTCTGCCGAATGCGCAGTGCGGTTGGCAGCCTGTCGGTGATCGTTACCTGGCCGGAATTTCGCGTGCGGTCGGCATTTTCGATAGAGATTCGATACTGGACAATATCACCTGGCGCTGCGGTCACAGTTGAGGTTTCTTTACGGATATTCAGTGCGCCACCGGGCCGGTCGAGCGGAACGTCGATCCGCACAGGGGCCGGGTCGAATAAGGTAATGGTGCCGCCATAGGACCCTGGACCTATTACAAACGCGCCACCGTCCGGTCGCGTGAGCGTCGATAAGTCCCCGGGCGTTGACGTGGACGGAAATGTGTAAGGCGATGGCGGGGTGACTATGAGCCGATATGTCCCACGGCGCAAAAACGGAAACCGGTAGAAACCGGGGCCAAAATTGTAGACATGGCCACTTGAATCAGTGACTGACGACCCGGTGACAATTGTGCTCGGGAAGACAGAAATACCGTCATCGCCAAACACATCCGCCGGAAGTCCGGTTGCGGCGTCCAATATAGTGACGCGCGTGCCATCAACGGGAACTCCGTCGCCGCTATCAAAGGTGACGCCAAATGGATCAACAAGTATCTCGACACCAATATGACCGACGGAACTTCCGTTCATGGGATCGTCGAGATCAACGTCGATGGTGTCGCCCGGATTGACCGAGAGAGCGCAGTCGCCAAGAACAGGCGTTGGCGGGATGGCTTTTGTATTGATAATGCCAGTAAACCGCCCGCTGTTAACCGAGTCTTCCGTAAAAGAAATACGTTCTTGGTCGCCGTTTGAAGTTATGATTAGGGCGTCGAATGAATCGATGACCGCGCTGTTAGCATTCTTCGCAGGTGAGTTTACGCGAATAATCAGTGGTTCACCCGCCCTGATCGCCGTTGTAGATATAAGACTCGCTGCGGATAACTGAGTGTCAGAATAAGGGCCGCCCAATGCTATCGGGACCCGGCCGTTGTGGCCTGCACACATCGTAACAGGCAAAGGCTGCGTAATCGATCCAGGACCATTTGATAACCGGTACAATGAAATACCCGCTGCGACCGGCGCCGATTCTATTGTAAATTCGACTGTGTTAGAGTTACTTGTCAGCCTATTTCCACCGACGTCCCACTCAGCCAAAGCTGTGTTCGTGATCAATCGGGGCGCTGTTTGCGCGGACGCATCTGTGTAGGCGGCAGAGAGGAGCGTCCCTGCCGCCAGCACAAAGGCGGCTTGCCTTATGAATTTGGTTAACAGACCCATTGCGAATTTGGGCGGTGGCAGCCCAAGCCGCACACCGCCCAATATTCCTTAATTGATGGTTGCGCGGAAGATTAGCGCGCTGGAGTTACCACCGGTAATATTCGTCAATGAACCCGCAACGGTATTTGCCGGCGTTCCGAAACTGCCGCCGTCTGCGTCTGCTGCGCTGTCGGTGGTAGCCGTACCGCCACTGCATGTCTGGCTCACGCCCGGCGACGTTACGGTTCCATTTATGCGGATTGACGCTGGAACGAACGTGGTGTTCGTAGGCACAAGGTCGGAAATGCTGATGTTGGTCGCAGTTGCGCCACCCGCGGCGTTAGCCACCGAGATGCAATATTCCACGACAGCGCCAGGAATGGACTTGAAGTTACTTGCGCTGACGCCGTCGCTGACCACTCGGCTGCTTTTGAATACGCTGAGGACCGCAGATGACACGGTGTAGCTATCCGTCGCCACGTCGATACCGTCACGTGCAGCAGAAGTACCGCCAATTCCGGACTTAGCAGTATCTGCAAAAACTGTTTCAACAGTGCCGGCGCCGTTTGCCGTCGAATCGCCGACTGCTGTTATTGCACTGCCGTTGCTTTCAAGGGCAGTAGCGCTTAACTGAACGCCTGCAATCTGGCCGTTAGTTGCCGCAAGCGGGACATTGCCCACGATGAAGATAAACCGCGATTGATCGAGGCCGAGATTGTCGACGGTTGTCGCGGTATCGGTCCCTGACTCGTACGTTCCATTGCCATTTGCGTCGACAAAGAACGAGAACGCCGTCAGATCAAAACCGTCTTGCCCGCCATGGGCCGCGTTTGTCGATGTTGCCTGCTGTAGAGCCGCGAGGCTGAAATCCAGCGTGTCGTTTGATGTGTTGGTCAATTGAAAACGCGTAACCTGTGCGCTCTGGCCGGGGTTCACGCTCGTAGTTCCGGTTGTCGCGGCTTCAACCAAGCTAAAAATGATCTTGCGGTCGACCTTGAATGTGTCCGAAGCGGACACTGCTGTTTGGGCTACAGAACCCACCTGATAATTCACGTTTACCGTATTCAAAATGTCCGTGCCTGGTGCAGTCCCGCCAGCAAATGCAGGTGCAGAGCACAGCATTGCAATGGAAGCTGTAGAACAGGCAGCGAGCAGTTTAAGCGTACTGGTCATGGCTTAATACTCCTGGTTCAATAATTTGATTGCGCCCACCGCCGCAATCAGGACGATCTCACGATCCATCTGATGACAGTTCGAAGAATTTCTCTATTTTTTTAAAAAGGTTAAAGTAGGGATGGTCGATCATTGGATGACCACCTTGAAGGTAACGGTTCGCGTTTCTCCGGCAGGAACATTGCCTGCTACAATGGCCACACGTGTTCCGTTAAATGCACCTGCGTCGCCATCAGCTACGTCAGTTAAGGCGACCGGGGCTGCCGTTCCGGACTGAAGCGTCATGGAGCCAGTCTGGTAGGCTGATCCTGCAGGTATTGGATCAACGATGTTCAGGTTGTTGAGCACGCCCATGCCCGAAACAGTTGCGACGAGACGATAGGTGACGACTGCCCCGGGAACCGGGCGCTGACCGCCGAACGGATCAGCGATAGCGGCTGATTTGACCAAGGTCAGTGATGTCGCCTGAACCGCCAAAAAGCCATTCGCCGTAGCATCTGCGCCGGTGGCGCCAACAACGGCGTTTCCGCCTCCTTGCCCTTGACCCGGAAAAGATGTGCCGGGCGCGCCAGTGCCGGTCACTGCCGCGGCAGTTAGGCTGACATTTGCTCTTGCCCCGTTAGGAAGACCTGTGGGGGTCGAAGTTAGTACAAAAACGGCTTTGCTTTGGTCTGGCGCGATGACAGGATCGTTTGATCCGGCAACATAGACCACGTCGACGCCCGGGTCATAAACCCCATTGTCATTGCTATCGATAACGATCTGTTGAAGCGTCGGATCAAAGTCGTCGCCTCCGTTCGTTGTGTTAACCGTAAACGAAAAGGCTTCATTGCCGTTACCAGTGTTGGTTATGCGAAACGACTGTACATTGCCCGCTTTGCCCGGATTAGTGAGAATATCGCCCGGGTCAGTCCGGACGACTGTGACGTCAAGCAATTCGTCGACTTTGATCGAGACCGTGTTGGAGTCGATAGTGACAGGGCCGCTCGCAGTGTCAAAGGTGGCGGATGCGATATTCTGAATATCTGTGCCAGCAACTGTGCCTGCAGCATAGGCCGGAGAGCTGACGCAGAGCAGTGTAAGCGCACAGGCGATGCCCGCTCTGGCTCGGTCGGCCAGGGCATGCGTTGTAGCGCGCTGAAATATGATTGATCTGAACATGGACGGTTATGTGCCAGAACAGTATCAAGAAACGGTTAATTACGCCTTCGTCTGTTAACCATTATAAATATATGAAAAGAATACCTAATTTACGTTTGCGTTCTCTTGCGGTAGTTAAACTCCACAAGATTTTACAACGTTTGCAACAGATCTAATGCGGGCAGGGGAGCAAACTGATTGCACGCAAACGACCCTTTTACGACAAATGCCGTTGACAGAATCTTGCGTCGCTTATAGTGCGCCTCCACCGCAAGTTAGCGGGTGTAGCTCAGTTGGTTAGAGCGCCGGCCTGTCACGCCGGAGGTCGCGGGTTCGAGCCCCGTCACTCGCGCCACTTCCCAAGTTCATTCTTTGGGTGGCGCGCGAAATGATCCCGTTTCCATCCAGATCATCAATGGGCGCATCGGTGCGATCCATATGACACCCGCCACAAGGTAAATAATGGTTTGGACGGCAATATGTTGTGTGCCGATAAATTCGGAAGCGCTCACCACAATCACTGACCAAATCAAAATTATCAGTAATATGGTAAGCATGCCTGCTGGTTTGCGCCAGCTAGGTTGTTTTGGGGGTAGGGTCATAACGTAATCCAAGATTTTTCGGTGAGTATCGCGTCCATTGGAACATCCCAGATGTCCGTTGCCAATACAGGCGCGCGCTGTATCGACCACGCCAGGCCTACCTTGATCGCGTGGTCAAGAAGGCTCAACGCCCTATCATAATAACCTGCGCCCTGACCAAGCCGCATCAGGCGGTCATCATAAGCCGTCAGGGGAGTCAAAACCACGTCAGGCTTGTATTCCGTAGCACTTTCGCAGGGTTGCTGAAGCCCGAACGGTCCCGCAACCAAATGGTCACCCGGTGACCATCGCAGGAAGCGCATTGGCGCAGACCGGCGCGTCACATGCGGCAGGGCAATCTCGCACCCCAACATATGTACCTGCGCCAACAGTGAAGAAGGGTTCACTTCAGAACCTACGGCTACATAGCCAGCAACAATTGTGCCTTGCTGCAGATATTTCGCGAGCGGACTAGGGATTTTTGAAAACGCCAACGCGCGGTCCTGAGGCGAAAGAGCGTCCACAAACTGGTCGCGCATATTGCGATATTCCAATCGCTGCGCCTGTTTGTCATAGTCTGGGAGCACAAGATTTCCTGATGAGTGTTGGCGGAACCACCATGGGTCGTTTCCCGGAATATCCTCTGACGCCAGGACGTCAGGTGGGCACCGTGTGATCTGGACCTTACAGTTTCCCATACGGCCCAGGCAGGGACAGCTCCCTCAGATAGATAATCGCCTCAGGGATGTTCTCATCAGTTCGTGCCGGACAGTTCCGCCAATCACCAATATAGGACAGTTAAGTTAATTCTCAAGCCTTAGCGCGAGATTTTCCAATCGGCTTGCAAGTCCCTCTAATGCATCGGCAGATTGTGCCGTTGCGATGCTAGCCTGAGTGTCTTCACTGGTGGTTGAGCTGCCTGCGTTCGCATCATGCAACTTATCTGCGAGTAGCAGTGCAGAAAACAGCAATGTACGCGTCTCGTTCAGATTGCCCGAGCTGCCAGCTTCTTGCGCGCTTGCATCGACCATTGCGCCCAATGCAGCAAGCCGAGGTTCTTCGCCAGGCTTACAGCCCACGATATAGTCGCGGCCAGCGATCGATAATTTTACGTCTGGCATCAGCAAGCACCTGAGAGAATTTTGTCGATTTCGTGAATTGCGGCAAGTGTTTCCGATTTAAGCTTTTCATGCCGTTCGACAATGTCGCTCGTCGCGCATGTCGCGGGAGCGGCCGTTAACTTTTCAATACGGGACAAGGCACGTTCGATCCGGCCAATTGCCACGATAAATCGTTCATCTGCCATGACTTAGCCTCCTTTCATGAGGATGTGTAACAGACAATCGAAATAATGGAAATGAATGAAAGCCAATATTAGGACAGATTCCCTTCGGAAATTGCGCTTGGCTGACTTGACGCTAGGCACTTGCATCCGCAAAGGGTTCGCACCAACGACTCGGCGGTGCCGCATAGATTGATATGCCCCGCCTCCTGCTTCCGTTCGGGAGTAACAAGTGGGGATAGAACATGACCGTCAGTGA
>JBBQPQ010000071.1:0-11565 GCA_038217195.1 Sphingomonadales bacterium
CCCATCTCTGGCGGGGCCGACGGAACTTTCCGCTTGTCGCTTGAAGAATGCATGCCTGAATTGGTGGCCGGACAGCGGATGATGATCCAACCATATCTGCCCAACATCGCCGAGGAAGGTGAGTACTCGCTATTCTACTTCGGCGGCACATTCAGCCACGCCATCCTAAAACGTCCAGCCGTCGGTGATTTCCGGGTGCAGGAACAATATGGCGGCGTTGAAGAGGCCATAGATGCACCACCCGCCGCGCAATCGCTGGCACAGGATGCCTTTGCCGCCACCGCAGCAATTACCGGGGCGGGCACCTTGGCTTATGCCAGAGTCGACATTCTGCGCGATGGGAATGGCATCTTTCGCCTGATGGAGCTGGAGCTGATCGAACCATCGCTGTTCCTGCGCTTTGCCCCCGACCGCGGCGCCGCTTTTGCCGAAGCGTTGCTTTCGGGCGTTTAAACGCGGCGTCTCTCGGAACCAAAAGGACTTCAACACTGTTCAACAAGCGTATCGGCCCGCAATTGCCGCTGGGCCGGCTTACGCAGAAAGGATGCGCTTTATGGGCGAGTTTACAGACAAAGCCAAAGGTCTTGGCAATGAAATCGCAGGAAATGCAAAGCAAGCCGCAGGCGATGCTTCGGACAATGAAAAGTTAAAGGCCGAGGGCGTTGCGCAAGAGCGCAAAGGCGAAGCACAGAATCTTAAAGGCAAAGTGAAGGGCGCGCTCGGCGACAAAGTCTAAGCCACGTTAGCTGTTCACAAAAAAGGTCGCCCTTGGGCGGCCTTTTTTATGTCTTACGCCCTTTATGCCTGACGATAGTCAGCAATAATTTCTCCGCAATCGCGCAGCTCCGCCTCATGACCGGCTTCGCGCCAGCTTTCCATTAACGCATCTTTTTCCCATGCCAGCATGGGCGCTAGCCCCAGCATGTGGTTGACCCATTCCTTGCCCGCGTGGCCGACATCAAGGCCGTACGTCCGCACCCGGAATACCACAGGCGCATAGAACGCATCCACCAGAGTAAATCGCGGCCCCGCGAGATACGGGCCGCCAAAGCTGTCCAGACCTTCCGCCCAAAGCTCCGCTATCCGGCCGACGTCGCGTTTCAGTGCGTCCGACATGGCCTTGGGCCGGACCCTAACGCCCACGTTCATCGTGCAGTCGTTGCGCAAGGCGGAAAAGCCGCCATGCATTTCAGTGACGGCGGATTGTGCCCATGCCCGCGCCGTCGCGTCGGCCGGCCATATACCGTCATGCCGGTCGGCCAGATAGAGCGCGATACCAAGCGAATCCCAGATCGTGCACGCACCGTCCACAAGAACAGGCACTTGCCCAGTTGGCGAGAATGCCCGGAATGACTCATAATTGCTGTCAGCCGCAAAGGGTTCGACCCGGTCCTCAAATTTTATGCCAAGCATGGTCATCAGGACCCATGGCCTCAGGCTCCAGCTCGAATAATTGCGGTTCGCGGTGATCAGCGTGTAGGACATGACATTTCGCCTTTCTGTCTGCGCGCTAAAATGCGCTGATTAACGGGTCTTTGTGTCCAACTCTAACCAGCGCGAGTCTGCGCGTTGATTATAGCTGTCGAGCACCGCAAACGGAATGCGGAAGGGCGTGCCCCAGTTGCTGTTCCACATCGCCACAATGCCGGTGTCTGTGACCGGATCAAAGATCAACGTAGCGCGATACCCGTCCACCGCTCCGGAATGACCAATGAGCCTGCGTCCTTCATAATCAAAGCTGCGCCAGCCAAGGCCATATTTGGCGTCGGAATTTGCCTGCCGCAATTCGCCACCGTAAATTCGGCCCGTATTCACGCGTGGCGACTGAGCAATCCGCAACACCGATTCCGGGAGGACATCAGGCCGTTCGCCCATCGCCGCCTGCAGCCAACGGGCAAAATCGACAATATTGCTTTCTACGCCTGCTGCGGCAGGAACGCGCCAATAGCTGTCTTTCAAAGGACGGACCATGCGGCCATTGTGGGGGCGTGCCCAATCCTTGGCGCCGATCAGGCCCGCCATACCGTAATTCGCACTTTTCATGCCGAGCGGCAGAAAAAAGCGTTCGCTGACGGCATTGGGATAAGATCTTCTTGACGCCTGCGCCAAAATCTCGCTTGCGGTATCAAAGGCGATATTCTGATAGCTATGGCACGAGCCCGGCTGGCATTGCAGGGGCGCCGTCACGAGACTTGCACGCAACACGCGCGGATCGCCGCCCTCCTCAAGCTTTTTATCAAAGGCGTTTTTCGTGAGCCCGGTTTGCTGCGAAAGCAATTGTTCAAAACTGAGCCGGGTTTCGGCGCCTTCAGGTAAGCGCAGCGACGTGTTCCAGCGGGACACAGGTCTTTCCAGATCCACCAGTCCCTCGTTGGACAATGTGGCGGCTAGCATCCCTGCAACCGTCTTTGAAACCGACGCCCATCTAAAGACGGTGTTCAGCGTCACAGGGACATTGGTATTCCGGTCAACGACACCATAACTGCGCACGAAGCGCAGCTCGCCATCCTCTACAATCGCAACAGCGAGGCCAGCCATCTCGGGACGCTGCGCCATGAACGCAAATTGCTGGTCCAATTTGGCGTAATCGATCCGTCCATGCCATTCATCAGGTTGGTCGGGCAAATTGTCGCCCGGCGTTGCAAAGTTGCGCAGCACAGCAGCGACCTGACTATCCTCAGGAGCGGAGTGCAAGCCATACCAGCTCACCAGCCCCAATAAAGTGACCGCAATCAATGCAGGGATGGTCCGCCGCATGTGGGTGATTAAACCGCGACCTCAAAATGCGCGGTTGTCTTCGCCACAACATCCTCGACCGACACGCCCGGTGCCGTTTCGATGAGCCTAAAAAGTGATGATTTGTCCGGCCGCTGGAAAACGGCGAGATCGGTAATGATCATATCCACGACGTTTTTACCCGTCAGCGGCAATGTACATGCCGGAATGAATTTTGGCGACCCGTCCTTGGCATTATGCTCCATCACGACAATGATCTTCTTCACGCCAGCAACAAGGTCCATTGCACCGCCCATGCCCTTGATCATCTTGCCCGGGATCATCCAGTTGGCGATGTCCCCATTTTCAGCGACTTCCATTGCGCCCAATACCGTCAGGTCAATATGCCCGCCACGGATCATCGCAAAGCTGGCTGCGCTATCGAAATAGGCGGTCTGCGGCAATTCGCTGATCGTTTGCTTGCCCGCGTTGATGAGGTCAGCGTCTTCTTCGCCCGCAAAGGGAAATGGTCCGATGCCGAGCATGCCATTTTCCGATTGCAAGGTCACTTCGACGCCGGGCGGGATGTGGTTGGCGACCAGCGTTGGGATGCCAATGCCAAGATTTACATAATATCCATCGCGCAATTCTTTGGCGGCGCGGGCGGCGATATCGTCACGGGTCCAGCTCAATGTATCAATCCATCTTCATCAGTGGTGGGATGTTGGGTGGGCAGATCGGTCGGGTTCGCGCGCTCGGCGTCTATCCCTTCCCAGATTCGCGCCAACGCTTCGGCCTCGGATATGCCCGTGGCGCGCGCCCATGTTTTGGCGCCGTGCCGAATGCAATCCACGAGCGCAATCCCATAACCCATGGGATCGCCGCCAACTGGGACGGGATTGATAAAGCAGGTCACTGGGCCACCTTCCTTTGCCCAGACGCGCAAAAATTCCCGGCTATCGCCGAGCATTTCGGCATAAGGCACAAGGTCGATGGGCACAGGCTTGTCGCTCATTTCGCGGGCTCCCATTTGGTGTCGGCCGAGAAGATTTCATCATAGCCTCCGCGGATGGACGGGCCGTAGACGGGGTTCGAAAACAGGAACCAGCCATTGCCCCATACATCGGTAATCGCAGGATTTGTGGCAAGCTTTCGGCGGTCGGCAACGCTCAGCCCCTTGGCATTGAATGCCTGGGCAAAGTCGCCGAGCTGGTCACCTGCCAATGCAATGACGCAATATTTTGCGGATATGGCTGCACGCCGCCCATCCTTGCTTGAGCCTGTGGCATCATCGCCCATCAAATACAGCGTCTCCTGATGCTTGAATTCGCCGAGGCCAGCACTCCGCAGCGCGTCCTCCGTCCCTTTCGCATTGGCCGCCGAGCGGTTGGTGTTGGCGATGATCGTCACCCCCACATCCCGCATGATCTTTAACGCGTCGACCGCGCCAGGCATTGCAAGCGCCTTTCCAGCACCGCTTTTTTCCCATTCGTTCCAGATGGCGGGATCAAAATCTTTGCCCTGCTCTGCCATGTAACGCATGGCGCCTACATTCCAGATCAGCGTCTCATCCGCGTCAAATACCGCGGCGAGCGGCTTTGTGCCGCAACTTTCAAAGCGCGGCGCGTCTGGAGTTGATCCTTCTGCCAGCACCATTTGTGTTTTGATGGCACGGTTGAGCGCCTTGGCACGTACATAAAGCGCCATCGACTTATATACCTGGGCCGACGCGATGCTGCCTTCGGCCGAACCAAAAAGCCATTGTTGGCCCGTTGGAGGCGACGCCAGTGTTGGTTTTTCACCCACCTGAGTCACCAGTGCATCCTTGCTCAATGCCGGTGCTGCGACTTGCTGGCCTTGTGTTGCGCATCCGGCGAGC
Organism: Sphingomonadales bacterium; assembly: GCA_038217195.1. GTDB lineage: Bacteria > Pseudomonadota > Alphaproteobacteria > Sphingomonadales > Sphingomonadaceae > Sphingorhabdus_B. Next base: position 4,595 of record JBBQPQ010000071.1, read on the forward strand.
GAGAGCGCCACGAGACTACTTGTAAAACGCCGCATCAGGCATCCTCCCTTTCGCGTACCGTGCGGAATTCAATTTTCTTGTCGTAAGGCGCGCCGATGATCATGCGCTGCACATACACGCCGGGCAAATGGATGCAGTCGGGATTCAGACTGCCGACAGGCACGACCTCCTCGACCTCGGCGACACAAATCTTTCCACATGTGGCCGCTGGCAAGTTGAAGTTGCGCGCGGTCTTTCGGAAAACGAGGTTTCCGCTCTCGTCGGCCTTCCACGCCTTGATGATGGAGAGATCGGCCAATATCCCGCGTTCGAGAATATACTGCTCGCCGCCAAATTCTTTTACTTCTTTGCCCTCGGCAACCAATGTGCCAACGCCCGTTTTGGTATAGAAACCGGGAATGCCTGCCCCGCCAGCGCGCATGCGTTCGGCAAGCGTCCCCTGCGGGCAAAATTCGACTTCGAGTTCACCAGCCAGATATTGCCGCTCAAACTCCTTGTTTTCACCGACATAAGACGAAATCATCTTCCTGACCTGCTTGGTGCGGAGTAGCTTGCCAATGCCTTCATTATCGATGCCTGCATTGTTCGAAACGAAAGTCAGGCCAGTGACGCCGCTGTCGCGCACGGCATCCAGCAAGCGTTCGGGCAGGCCGCACAGGCCAAATCCACCGCTGGCAATCAACAGCTCGTTTCGCAGCAAGCCGTCGAGCGCCGCCTTTGCGTCGGGGAAAAGTTTTTTCGCCATGAAGTGCTCCAATATGGGAGAAACGGAACCAGGTTTCGCCTAGACGCCAACGGGCGGGAAGGTCAACGCCAATAGCTCGCCCAAATCGTTTAAAGCCTGCGCGCCGCTGGTAACCTTGATCGCCGCCATGCCCATCGCTGCTGCAGGCTTGCAGTTGATCCCCAGATCATCAAGGTAGATGCATCGCGATGGCTCCACCGCCAACCCGGCACACATCATGGCATAAATCCGCGAATCAGGCTTGCGCACGCCGACTTTACTCGATTCAATGATGTGGTCGAAACGCGCCATTACGGCGGCAACGGCAGCAGCCTTGTCATCACTGGCGGCCATGCCTGCCCCTTTGCCTGACGGGACATTATTGGTGATGCACCCAAGCGCAAAGCCCTGGGATTTCAATTGATCTAGCGCATCCACCATTTCAGGGCGAATGTCACCCGCGAGGCAGTTGATAACCGAAGCGCCGTCGAGATGGTGACCAAAGGCATTGGCTTCGGCCGCGAACAAGATGTCGAATTCAGCCGCATTGCATTCGGCCCGTTCGAACTTTGCCCATGCATTGCTGTCCGGGTTGAGCGCATTGACGCCGCGCACAAAATCTTGCGGCAAGCCGCGTTCGGCCTCCATCCGGTTAAACGCCTCGAACGGCGACGATGTGATCACGCCGCCAAAATCGAAGATAACAGTATTGAAATTCATCATTCCCCTCAGGCGACCGTCGTGCCAAACAACGAACCAATAGCAGCTGTGGCCGCCATCGCAATTGCGCCCCAAAAAGTGACGCGCAATACGCCCTTGGCAATAGGCGCGCCGCCTGCTTTTGCGCCCACCGCACCGAGAATGGCGAGAAACAGCAAGGCGGCAATCGACACCGTCCAGCTGAGATACCCAGCCGGTGACAAAGGCACCATCGCCAAAGGCAGTGATGCGCCAATGGCAAAGGCTGCAGCAGACGCCATCGCCGCCTGTACTGGCTGTGCAGCGGTGTGCGTTGCCATACCAAGCTCGTCGCGCAAATGCGTCGCCAGCGCGTCATGCGCGGTCAACCGGTCCGCCACTTGCTCGGCCAAGGCGCGGTCAAGCCCCCTTGCCTCGTATATCCCGACCAGCTCTTCACGCTCCTTCTCCGGGATTGTCGTCAACTCGGCTTGTTCACGCGCGCGATCCGCGCTTTCGGTATCGGCTTGCGAACTGACCGAAACATATTCGCCCGCGGCCATCGACATCGCGCCGGCGACCAGACCGGCAATTCCTGTTAGCAAGATCGTTGCCGGCGCGGCTTGCGCTGCGGCGACGCCCACAATCAGGCTTGCCGTTGACACGATGCCGTCATTCGCCCCCAGAACCGAAGCCCGTAACCAGCCAATGCGATCAATCAGATGCGCTTCTTTATGTCGTGGCACAGGATCGGACTCCTTTTCAATATTGCAGCTTCAGACCCGGCCGCGCCCATCGGGTTTTGACCAACCGCCCGCTGCCCGACAGGCAGATATAGGCATCCATCATATCGTCGCCGCCAAAGACGATGTTGGTGGTGAAGATGTCATCAGTAGCGACAAATTCTACCAGCTCACCTTCGGGCGATATCACGCTGATGCCGCATTCGCCAATGGTGGCGACGCAGATATTGCCGTTTGCCTCCATGCCGAGACTATCGAAAAATTTATATCCCGCCGGTCTGTAGACCGGAATACCGGGGCCGCCAGGGCCGGCATCAGCAGCGACCTTGCCTGGCGCTGTGATGTTGAACTTCATCAATCGGCAGGTGTAGGTTTCGGCCGCATATAAAGTGTTGCCGTCGGGCGAAAGGCCAACGCCATTGGGATTGTTCGACGGAAAGATCACTTCTTCCAAATGGCTGCCGTCGGCCTTGGCATAAAAAATGCCGACAACATCATGGCTGCGCTTGGCATAATCGATTTTGCCATGGTCTGTGAACCAGAAGCCACCATGCGCGTCGAACACAATGTCATTGGGGCCACGCAAGCTGCAGCCGAAGTCGCCAGATTTGTAAAGTATCTCTACTTCGCCCGTATCGATATCAATACGTTCAATACGGCCACCCGAATAATTCTGAGCGATGCCGTGCGGCGCTAGAAAGCCGTTCGATTCCATATATTCGAACCCGCCATTGTTGCAGCAATAAAGCTTGCCATCAGGGCCAATGGCGAGGCCATTGGGCCCGCCACCCGGCCGGGCGACGACCGCCTTATTCCCATCGGGTTGCACGCGGGTGATCTGCCCCTCTGCAATTTCCACAAGGATGATGCTTCCGTCAGGCATGACGACTGGCCCTTCAGGGAAGCGAAGACCATCTGCGACCAATTCAAATTCTGCCATATCATTCTCTCCCCTTTGCGGGTGTTTGCCGCGCGTTTGTTTTGAATCCAAATGCTCGGTCAGACGGGTTTCTGCTCGGGTGCCGAGCGGTCTCCCTCGCCAAGTTCTGCCTGCATGTAGACGGTGTCAAGCCAGTGACCAAATTTGCGACCAATAGAACGCATTCGGCCGGCATGCGTAAATCCCATCTTACTGTGTAACGCCACAGATGCAGGCTCTCCTCCACCAATGACCGCAATCATCTGGCGGAAGCCGCAGTGAGCCGCCTGCATCATCAGCGTCCGCAAAAGCGAAACGCCTACGCCTTGTCCCACTTGGTCCGCATCGACATAGATCGAGTTTTCGCAGGTGAAGCCATAAGCTGGCCTGTCGCGAAAAGACGTCGCATAAGCATAGCCCAAAATCGCTCCGCCGCGCTCAGCCACGAGAAAGGGCCATTGCTTCCCCAAAATGTCGTCAATCTTCGCTTCGGTTTGTGCCGTTGTGCGCGGTACGGTGTCAAAGCTGGCCGTGCCATTGCGGACATGATGTGCATAGATGCGGGCAATGGCTTCGGCGTCGTCGCCACGCGCCGTCCGCACCACCAAATCCATCATAACCTGCCCCGCGTTGCCATGCGGAGTGGCTGGCACAATATCTACTGATTTGGAAGCATTTTGCCCGTTGTTGATTTCGATCAAGGACTTTCCCGTTCAACCGCCTATATTAATTCGCACAAGCCCGGCTTATCCTGTCCCGGCCAATGGCGAAGGAAATGACGATGAAATCCATCATGGTACATGCGGGCAGCGATTCCGCGTTCGAAAGCCGGATGCAGGCAGGGCTTGATCTTGCCCGACGCTTCAAAGGACATATGTCACTGATATTGCCCCGGCCGACGCAGGATTATGTTGCATTTGATATGTTTGGTGGCGCGCATTTCATTGCCGAGGCCTTCGACGCGGCAGAGAAAGAGCGCAGCAAATTGTGCGCGCATATTGACGAGCGGCTAAAGGCGGAGGATGTGCCTTGGGACTGGCAGATGTTTGACGGCACCACTTCAGATGCGTTGATCAATGCCAGCCGGCTTGCCGATATATTGATCATGTCACTGGATGAAGCCGGTGCATCCGGATTAGCCCGGACATGGGTCAGTGACGTTGTGACCGGATCGCGCACCCCAGTGCTTGCAATCCCTGCGTCCTGCAAAAAGATATCCTTCGAACGCGTTATGATCGCTTATGATGGCGGCTTCGAGGCGGCCACCGCAGTGCGTGCATCGCTGCCTTTGCTGCTGGCGGCGACGCAGGTCCGTATATCCGAGGTCGAAACGCTGCCGGAGGCATTTCCTGTGACAGACGTAGCGTCCTATTTATCGCGCCATGGTGTTAACGCAGAAATCGCAGTGGCTGCAAAGGGTGACCAAAGCGTCGAGGAAAGGCTGCTCGTTGAGGCGAAGGCATGGCAACCCGATCTTCTCGTTATGGGCGCTTACAGCCACGGCCGCTGGCGCGAGACATTGTTCGGCGGCGTCACACGCTTCATGTTGGGTGAACTGGGTGTACCGTTGCTGCTCGCACACTAAACAAATATTGGCTTTTCCGCCTGTTCCATGCCAGTTTGGCTAGAACAAGGGGAAGAAACAGGTGAGCCAAGATACAGCCGTCACGGGCCGCCCGATGGGGTTTTGGATGGCGCTTGCTCTGGTCATGGGCAGCATGATCGGGTCGGGCGTGTTCCTGCTGCCTGCAAGCCTTGCACCCTTGGGCTGGAATTCGGTTATCGGTTGGCTGATTACTATTTCGGGGGCGCTGTGCGTCGCCTCGGTTTTTGGTGCATTGACCAAGGCTTTGCCCAAAGCAGGCGGACCTTATGCCTATACCCGCGCCGCCTTTGGCGATGGTGCGGGCTTTGCGATTGCCTGGGCATATTGGATTTCCATGTGGGTCGGCAATGCTGCCATAGCGACGGCCGCTGTCAGCTATCTTAGCCAGTTATTCCCGGTCGTCGGCACGCATGGCATATCTGCCGCAATCACCATCGCGATCGTCTGGGCGTTCACGCTTATCAATATGCGCGGCACGAAACTGGCAGGGCAGGTGCAGATCGTCTGGACAATCGTAAAACTGATACCACTGGTCGCCGTCATCGGGCTTGCCTCTTATGTTCTGGCATCCCAAGGTACGGGGCTTGTGCGGGATTTCGATGCAGCCGATATCTCCACTTCGAGCATTTCAACCGCAACGATATTGACCTTGTGGGCAATGCTTGGCCTTGAGCTTGCGACCGTTCCAGCCGACAAGGTGCAAGACCCCGAGAAAACGATTAGCCGCGCCACACTGCTTGGCACCGCCGGAGCAGGGGGCATATACATCCTTGTCTGCTCTGCCGTCGTGCTCATGCTGCCCGTTGCAATCACCAGCGCTTCTGCGGCGCCCTTTGCGGATTTTGTGAATATTTATGCTGGTGCCAATGCAGGTACCGCCATCGCCGCGGTCGGGGCGATCAGCGCACTTGGCGCGCTAAATGGATGGGTCATGTGTCAGGCAGAACTGCCTGCGGCGCTCGCCCGCGATGGACTGTTCCCGGCATTTATGGGCAAGGCCGGCGCCCATGGCACACCGCGTAACGCCCATCTGTTCACGACCAGCCTCTTGACCATCGTCATTCTCATGAACAGCAGCCGGTCGATGGCATCCATGTTTGAATTTCTGATATTGCTGACCACCGCAATTGTGCTCGTGATGTATTTCGGTTGTGCCGCTGCGGCCTTCAGGCTCATCTCCACAGGCGAATTGAAAGCGGGCGCCGGATTTAAGGTGATTCTCTTCCTCGCAGCGCTCTATTCCTGCTGGACAATATATGGCGCAGGCAGCGAAGCTTTGCTTTGGGGCCTTGCCTTATTGCTCTTTGGCCTTCCGGTTTTCTGGCTGTTGCGGCTTGCAAGGGGTTCCAAAGCCGCTGCCTGATGCCTACATGCAGGACATACAAACTTTGCAGGAAAACCGATGAGCTATACCACAGACTTGGGCCTTTATATCGACGGTCGCTGGCGTAAAGGCGAGGGCCGCGAATGCCATAACGTCATCAACCCGGCAACCGGCGAGACGCTGGCGGAATTGCCATTGGCCAATGCTGCCGACCTTGACGAAGCGTTGGCGGCGACCGCAAAGGGCTTTGCTTATTGGCGCGCAGTCGACGTTAATGCCCGCGCCGCCATCTTGCACAAGGTCGCTGACCTCATTCGCGAACGCGCCGAGAGCATTGCGGTTTTGCTGACAACCGAGCAGGGTAAGCCACTTGCCGAAGCGCGCACTGAAGTTCTCTCTTGCGCCGCGCAATTCGACTATTTCTGCGAGGAGGCCAAGCGCAGCTACGGCCGCGCGCTTGTCCGACCTACCGGACAGCGGGCTCTGGTGCTGAAGCAGCCAGTTGGGCCAGTCGCCGCGTTTTCGCCTTGGAACTTCCCTGTCAATCTGATGTGCAAGAAAATGGCAGCAGCACTTGCGGCAGGATGTTCGATCATCGCCAAACCACCCGAAGAAACACCCGCAAGCACCAGCGCCATCATGCAGTGCGTGATCGACGGCGGTGTCCCGGGCAATGTAGCGCAACTCGTCTACGGCGTACCTGACATGGTGAGCCGGCATCTTATTGCTTCGCCAATCATCCGCAAGGTCAGCTTCACGGGATCGGTGCCCGTGGGCAAGCATCTGCTCAAGCTTGCAGCCGATGGCGTGAAGCGCACCACGATGGAATTGGGCGGCCATGCGCCAGTGCTGATTTTCGACGATTGCGATCTTGAAAAAGCCATCACTTTGTCAGCGACAACAAAGTTCCGTAACGCTGGCCAGGTGTGTATTTCGCCAACGCGCTTCTATGTGCAGGAAGGCGTGTATGACCGCTT
>JBBQPQ010000072.1:0-11508 GCA_038217195.1 Sphingomonadales bacterium
ATACTTAATTAGAAGATTTGGTGGGAGCACGCTCGTTGCTGCGCTCGGCAATCACATATCAATCAGGCCACGATTAACAGACATCATCCCGCTTGCAGCTATGATGTTCGCCGTTTGGATCACTAATGTCGGCTAGCTCGAAACCGCGCTGGGCTGCATTATTGTACTTATACCGCATTTTTGTTGTCTCATTATGGCACCAGATTGTGCCGCAGCTTGAGGGCAAGTTGGGAGTATTTTTCAGCATGACTTATGAATCAATCAGTTAAAGTGCGAGCTCATACGGAACATCTTCTGGTCCGGCAGAATTGTAAAAGTCTCAAATATTAACGGGTTGTTATCCAGATACTTTGCTGGCACCTTTTTCAAATCGTCGAGGTGAGTCGCGCCCTCCGTACAATGCTAACGAAGCACACAATGATTTCGTAGCAAATTTAAAAGGGGTTTAGTCATGATTAAAAAAATACTAGCGATCGGCGCACTTGCGGTTGCATTTCCTGCTCAAGCGGCAGTTACAGTATCGTATACGGGCGGCGTTAGTCCATTGCCTGCTGGATTGACTATAATTGAAGACTTTGAAAGCGTTGTTTCCGGTACCCTTATTGGTACCAACACCTACGCCTACAATGCCAGTAGCAGCGGGATTGCTGCAAAGCCGAATTTTAACAGCACGGGTAATTTCGCTGCAGTACGCGGAGATCCAACGGGAAGTTACACCAAGATGTTCGTAGCACCTGTATCGATTTTTTCATTCGTGCTCGGATCGTTGGATAGTTATAACGAACTCACTTTGTTTTTCGCTGGCGGTGGATCCCAAATTTTTTCCGGAAGTGCGATCAATGCTGGGCCTGTTGCGGATGGCGACCAGGTCGGTTCGGGAACTAACGGGCGGGTGACATACACCGTTTTAGGGTCAGACCCCCTTATAACTGGTGCTAAGTTCCGGTCGATTGGCCAGAATTCGTTTGAATTTGACAATCTTGCAACTGGGGCAGTTCCTGAGCCATCGACATGGTTGATGATGATGCTTGGTATGCTTGGTGTCGGCTTCTCGTTGCGTCGTAAGAAGCAGCCAGCGCTGCGTGTTCGCTTCACCTGATAATAACACATTGAAGATTAGACCGAGACGCTTTTGTCGGGAGATTGATGAACGGATTTCGTTTTATCTTTTGAACTTACCTTATCAGCGCATCTGAGGTTTAATCTGTGTTAAGAATTTAAAAAAGGCCCTGTCTGGAAAGACGGGGCTTTTTAATGCGTTCATCGTCGGCCTGTGTTTCACCTAAACAGTTTATGACCAATGGTTTTAAATCCGCAGTCTTTGGAACGGGTGCAGCGTGGCATCTCGCGCCGAGCAGCTTCGTGGCGCTACCGCCAGCAACTTTGGCGCGTAGCTTGATCTCGAAAAAATCACTGACCCGTAAATGCGGCCTTGCGCTTTTCCACAAAGGCTTTGGTGCCCTCCGTAGCATCAGTTGAGCTCCCGGCAATCCTTTGCCCTTCTGCCTCGGCCAGCAGCTGCTCCGCATAAGAATTTTCAAGTGCTGTCAAAATGTTTTTGCGCATTACCGCATAGGCTACCGTTGGTCCATTTGCCAAGCGCGTGGCAAGAAGGCGCGCTTCGGCCAGCAGCATATCATCTTCAACGCATTTATAAATCATGCCCCAATCCGCTGCTTTTTTGCCGCTGATTTTTTCGCCGAGCATCATCATCTCGGTCGCACGCGCCTTTCCTACCATGCGCGGCAACATCCACGACGCGCCACCGTCGGGCACGAGGCCAATGTTGACGAAGGCCTGAAGAAAATAGCCCGACGTGCCGGCAATGACAAAGTCGCCGCATAACCCAATCGAACAACCGACCCCTGCAGCCGCGCCGTTGATAGCGGTTATAATCGGCATGTTCAGCCGCGCCAGATTCATCATCAATGGATTATAATGCCGGGTAAGCGCAATATAGCTGCCCTCACCACGCGAGACAGACCTATCACCCCGCGCCGACAAATCCGCGCCGGAACAAAAACCACGACCTGCACCAGTAACGACGAGGCAGCGGGCATCGCCAAGGCCACTGGAAAGCGCATCGTTGATCTCGACTGCCATATCAAGCGAGCATGCATTCATACGTTCAGGGCGGTTAAGTGTAATCGTGGCGATATGATCAGCAACGTCCACGACGATTGTTTCATAGGTCATAAATGCGGGTCTCTCCAATGGCGTGTCTTTTTAAACTCGCTTATCTTAATCCCGGGTCCCCAGCAAATCGCGCGCAACGACCCAGTTATGAATTTCGCTTGGCCCATCATAAATACGCATGGTCCTCAATTTGTTTGAAAGCAGATAAAGCGGCATTTCGCGGGTCATGCCCATGCCGCCAAACATCTGCATCGCATGATCAACGATATCATAGGCCGCCTCGGTGCAATAGGATTTGATCATGGAAATTTCCTGCCTTGTGTCATGTCCCTCGTCCATTTTCCAAGCGCAGTCATAGGTCATCAATCGCATCGCATGGATTCGCGTGGCAGCATCAGCGACCCAATTTTGCACCGTCTGGCGCGATGACAAGGGTTTGCCAAATGTCACGCGTTGCGGTGCATATTCGACCATCATGTCCAGCGCGCGCTGCGCCATTCCGATCGACCAGGATGCCATTTCGATCCGCCTTGTGCCCAGCCGGACTTGCATCGGCAGGAAACCCTGCCCGCGCGTACCAAGCAGCTTCCAACCCGGAACACGGCAATCATCAAGCGCTATTTCGTAGGTCGCAGTCCCGTCAATCATCGGAATTTTGCGCAAGACATTGAAGCCCGGTGTATCGCGATCCACAAGAAATGCGGACATGCCATTGCGGCCATTTTCCTTTTTGTCGGTGACGGCCATCAAGATCGTGAAGTCCGCCTCATCCGCTTTTGTAATCCATATCTTGCGGCCGTTGATTACCCAGTCATCACCATCCTGAACGGCCATCGTTTTCATCAGCTGGGGATCGGCACCTGCGCCAGGTTCCGATATCCCAATTGCCGAAATGGTTTCACCGCGGACATAAGGTGCGAGATAATGCGCTCGCTGCTTTTCGTCGGCGGCGGCCATCATCATGCGCAGATTGGGCGAGTCCGGTGGCAAGGTGTAAGGCGCAACAGTCCGTCCCAGTTCCTCCGCCACACCCACCATCGCGACCATTGGCAGGTCCATTCCGCCAACCTCTTCGGGAGCATCCAGCCCCCATAGGCCGAGATCCTTGGACACCGCATCGACTGCGGCCTGCTCATCTTTGGTAAGATAACTGCCTTGCCCCGCGCTATCGCGGGCCATTACCTGACTTTCCAACGGCATCAATTGCGCGTCAACGAATTTGCGCACCAGATCTTTCAGCATCCGGTGCTCTTCAGCGAGTTCAAAGTTCATAGCTTATCCTCTCAATAGCTGCGCGGAAGGCCAAGGACATGCTCGGCAAGATAGCTTAAGATTAGATTGGTGCTTATCGGGGCGACGGTGTAAAGTCGTGCCTCGCGGAACTTGCGCTCCACATCATATTCCTCGGCAAAGCCAAAGCCGCCGTAGGTTTGCACGCACATATCCGCGGCAGCCCAGCTGGCTTCAGAGGCGAGCAGCTTGGCCATATTGGCCTCAGCTCCTCCGTTTCCGCCTGCGTCGAAAACATGCGCTGCGTGGTGCACCATGAGTTCAGCCGCGCACATCTGGGCGTAGCATCGTGCGATCGGAAATTGGACGCCTTGATTCTGGCCAATGGACCGCCCAAAAACATTACGTTCCTTGGCATAGTCAGTCGCCTTTTTGACAAACCATTTGGCGTCGCCGATGCATTCAGCAGCAATCAGTATCCGCTCTGCATTCATGCCCGAAAGAATATAGCGAAAGCCCTTGCCCTCCTCGCCAACCAACGCTGACGCCGGTATTCGCATATCGTCAAAGAAAATCTCGGTCGTCGAATGGTTCATCATTGTGCGGATGGGCTTGATAGTCATGGCGTTGCCGACAACTTTGCGCATGTCGATGAGGAAGATCGAGAGCCCTTCGGTCTTGTGCCCGACATCTTCGCGCGGCGTTGTGCGCGCTAGTAAAAGCATCAGATCCGAATATTCGGCGCGGCTTGTCCAGATTTTTTGTCCATTGATGACATATTCGTCGCCGTCGCGCACCGCTACAGTCCGCAATGATAGCGTGTCCGTCCCGCTGGTGGGCTCCGAAACACCGAAGGCTTGCAACCGAAGTTCGCCCGACGCAATGCGCGGGAGATATTCTTGCTTCTGTGATTCACTTCCATATTTCAACAGCGTGTTCATGATGTACATTTGCGCATGCGCGGAAGCACCGTTGCATCCAGACGCTTGTATTTCCTCCATTATCACCGCCGCTGCATCCAGCGTCAAACCAGAGCCGCCATAGCTCTCCGGAATGAGCGCAGCCAAAAATCCTTTTTTGGTCAGCGCATCGACAAATTCCTCAGGATATGCGCGAGCTGTGTCCTTTTCACGCCAATATTCCCCGGGGAATTCTGAGCACAAGGCCTGCACGGCACGGCGGATTTCGGCAATATTGTTACTGTCGGTCATTTCAAACTTTCTTTCGGGCCGACGCTGCCATGATGTGCCGTCCGTCGGTTGCGAAGGCACCCAGTTCGATCTCGGCGCCGTTCATACACATCACCAAATGCAAAGGCTCGCCGCAGATGGCAGGCGAAAGACCTCGGAATTCGAAGCTTCCCATCTTGTGATCGCCGAATTCCTGTCGCGCGAGGTCAAGCAATAGTGTCGCCATGAGTGGGCCGTGGACGACGAGGCCGCGATAACGCTCCTCGTGTTGTGCGTAAGGCAGATCATAATGGATTCGATGGCTGTTGAACGTCAGCGCAGAGAAGCGAAACAGCAACTGCGCGGTGGGAAAAAGAATGTTATGCCTGTCCCATCCTTCTACTTTGAAGTCGCCGCTAGCTGAGAGGTGCGGCGACAACTGCACATGTGCCGCAGCAGCTTCGCGGTAGACGATGCTCTGAACCTCGCGGATCGCAAGTCCTCCTTCACCAGCAAGCTGGTGGACGACATCGACAAACACCAGCTGGCCCGAACCACCCGATTTCTCAGTGATCGATTGGATATGCGACGTTCGAGTGACTAGTTCACCTACAGATAATGGCCGGACAAATTCAACTTTGCTTGAGGCCCACATTCTGCGCGGCAGGGGGACCGGCGGGAGGAAGCTCTCCGGACTGTTGTCCCGCACAGGATGGCCATCAGAGCCGAGCTGGGCAGTTGGCGTATCCGGCAGGCACAAACACCAGTGAAGCCCTTGCGGCTGTGTGCCGTCGAGAGGTGCATTACGATTAAAGGTGGCATGCCAGCGCGAGACTAGCCCTTCGTCGATCCGATCGCTGCGCATTTCTTTGCGCCCGATCCAGGCATCCCACGCGCCCATCAGTTCACGCCCCCAATCAGGCCTTTTGCAATGACCTGCGCCTGAATTTCAGCCGCCCCCTCAAAGATGCTCAATATGCGCGCGTCACACAATATCCGGCTGATTTCATATTCGAGTGCATAGCCATTGCCGCCATGAATTTGCAGCGACGCGTCGGCGTTGCTCCAGGCGACGCGGGCAGCGAGCAACTTTGCCATGCCAGCCTCAATATCGCATCTTTTGCCTGAATCCTTTGTTCGTGCCGCCGCATAAGTCAGTTCGCGCGTCATCACGAAATCAGCGAGGCTCATGGCGATCTTATCTGCGACGCGTGGAAAGGCAATGATGGCCTCACCAAATTGCCTGCGGTTGACCGCATAGTCCAAACCCAGCTCCAGCGCGCGCCTGGCCACACCAACCGCCCGTGCCGCGGTCTGGATGCGCGCGCCTTCAAAAGTGCGCATCAATTGCTTGAAGCCCTGCCCTTCTTCACCTCCAAGCAATGCATCTGCGGGTGCAACCATGCCATCAAACTGCAGGGCATATTCCCGCATCCCGCGGTAACCCAGCACTTTGATTTCGCTCCCCGATATGCCCTCGGCCGGAAAAGGATTGGCTTCAGTCCCGCGTGGTTTGGGCACAAGCAACATCGAAAGGCCGGCATAACCTTTCATTTCCGGCAATGAGCGGACGAGCATTGTCATAAGGTCGGAGCGGCTAGCATGGGTAATCCATGTTTTCGAACCGTCAATAACCCAGTCGCTATTTACCCGCTTAGCACGCGTCTGCAGCGCCCCGAGATCCGAACCGGTGTCGGGCTCCGTAAATACCGCCGTCGGCAATATCTCGCCGGACGCAATTTTTGGCAGCCAGTGGGCCTTTTGCGCTGCAGTCCCGCCCATCGTTATCAGTTCGCCGGCTATTTCCGACCGTGTGCTGAGCGATCCGGCGCCAATCCAGCCACGCGACAATTCCTCGGTGACAACGCACATCACCAGCTTTGACATGCCCAACCCGCCAAATTCGGCGGGAATGGAAATGCCAAAGGTCCCAAGTGCGGCCATCTTGCCAATGACTTCATCGGGTATCAGTTCGTTGGCGAGGTGCCATTTATGCGCATGCGGCAAAATCGCAGCAGCCGTAAACCGGCGATATTGTTCGCGGATGGCGTCAAGTTCGCCATCATGGAAGCTCTCGCTCGGCATCTGCCCATCCGCCAATGCCTGCGCAACTTGGGCACGCGTTGCAGTGTGGTCGGCAGATAACAAACCAGCGGTTTTCTGCGCAAGCACGCTTGCGGTATGCGCCAGCCCCAAGTCTGCAGGACGAAAAATCTCATTCTGCCCCATCGGAAGACCACCGGTCAGTTGCCCGATGGTCTCGGCAAAGATCAACGAGGCCACCTGCTGATCAAGCTGTGAGCCACCCGCGTTGTTTTCCAGCCAGATGGCGACTGCTTCAAGTCCAGCAAAGCTGGTGGCAACCCATGCAAAGCCATGCGCCGCGCGCTGGTCCGCTTCAATAGATCGCGTTTCCAAACGCGCCGCAAGCGCCGCCTTTGCCGCGTCGCGATAGCTTTCGGCGGCTTGCAATGCAGCCGCAAATGTCATGCGCGCTCAAACACTGCTGCAATTCCCTGACCGCCGCCAATGCACATGGTTTCAAGTCCGTAACGGACACCTCGGCGCTGCAATTCGCGCGTCAAGTTCGCCAATATCCGTCCGCCTGTAGCGCCGATGGGATGGCCAAGGGAAATGCCTGAACCGTTCACGTTGAGTATGTCGTGGCGGCTGTCATCGTACGACCAGCCCCAGCCCTTGAGACAGGCGAGCACCTGTGGCGCGAACGCTTCGTTCAATTCAATGAGGCCGATGTCTTTCCACGAAAGGCCGTTGCGTCCAAACAGGCGTTCGGTGGCGGGCACCGGTCCATAGCCCATACGCGAGGGGTCGCAGCCCGCGGCCGCCCAGCTGTGAAAATAGGCGATTGGTTCCAAACCTAATTCCTCAAGCCTGTCTTCGGCGACTACCAAGCAAGCAGCGGCAGCATCATTTTGTTGGCTCGCATTGCCTGCCGTTACCACTCCCCCTTCAAGTGGACGCAATGCAGCCATGCTTTCAGGGGTCGCATCGGCACGATAGCCTTCGTCATGGTCAAAGACGATGGGGTCGCCCTTTCTCTGAGTGATGTGCACTGGCACCAGTTCGTCATCGAACAGGCCATTTTCCCAGGCCGCAGCCGCCCGCTGATGCGAGCGCACGGCATAAGCGTCACAGGCTTGGCGCGTGATATCAAAGTCTTTCGCGAGGTTTTCGGCGGTTTCGATCATTCCCGAGATTACACCAAATCGTTCCACTGGCTGGCTCATCAACCGTCCGCGCGTAAGCCGATCATGCAGCGTCAGATTGCCCGCGCGAATGCCCTTCCGGACATCTGTGGTATAATGCTCTACGTTAGACATGCTCTCGCATCCCCCAGCGACAACAATGTCACTAACGCCTGTCTGCACCATCATCGCAGCATTGACGATGGCTTGAAGCCCCGATCCGCAACGCCGGTCTACCTGATAGCCGGGCACCTCTATCGGCAACCCCGCCGCCAACCACGCCCAGTGTCCAATGCACGGCGCTTCACCATTTCCATAGCCTTGCGCGAAGACGACGTCATCTACACGCGCAGGATCGATCTCTGTCCGCTCCATCAGCGCCTTCAGAATGATGCCGCCGAGTTCACCGGCGTTCAACGGCGCAAGTGCTCCGCCGAATTTGCCAACGGGTGTTCGAATGGGCGCAACAATTGCGGCACGGCGAAGCTTGGTCATTTGGCAATTCCTATTATTTCAGAGTCGATGAGGCGCGCAATCTCCCCAGAAGATAGGCCGAGCGCTAAACTGAGGATTTCTTCACTATGCTGTCCATTACGCGGCGCTGGCTTTGCGTCGCCGCGAGACAATTGCGGGATTGTTCCGAATGCACCAGCCGCCGGATAAGCGAAACCAGAAGGGTTTGTGTCAAATGCACTAAACATGGGATTGTTGCCGACCAAGCGCGCGTCATGGGCCGCGTCCAACATGGTCTTATACGCCGAGTGGACTATGCCTGCCGCATCCAGCATTTCAGCCATTGTAGCATGATCAAGCGCGCCAACGGCTTTTTCAAATATTGGAAACAGCGCGTCGCGATGTTCAAAGCGCAACCCATCGTCTTTGGCGAAGCTGACGACCCGCGTCATTTCGACCTTTTGAATAGCGTCACCTAAGCCCAAAGCAGAAACCAAGGCCGCCCATTGCCGATGAGTCACCACGACGATCATCGTGCGCACACCATCTTTTGTTACAAAGTCACGACCAAACAGACCATAGACCGCATTGCCTAACCTGGGCCGGTTGGCGTTGCTATGCAGCACCTCCGCAATTCCGCCGAGATTGGCGACTGTGCCGATTGCGACGTCGGACAACGGAATTCGCACTTCGCTGCCCTCCCCCGTCTGCTCCCGCCGCCGGATGGCTGCGAGCATGGCAAAGGCAGCGTAAGCACCGCTCAATAGGTCCCAGGCAGGCAACACATGATTTACGGGCTCGGGCCCCGGCCCCGTGATCATTGGGTAGCCCACGGCGTTGTTCACCGTATAATCCAGCGCTGGTGCGCCATCTGGCCAACCCATGATGCGAACCGTGACAAGGTCAGCCCGCCCTTCGGCCAGTTTTTCATGTGCCAAAAAGCCCTCGACGGGAAAATTGGTGATGAATTGGCCAGTTGCCTGAACCAGCGCCTGCAGCAACTCGCGTCCCTCTGGTCGGGACAAATTCAGCGCGACAGATTTTTTGGCACGGTTGAGATTTTCCCAATAAAGGGAGTCATTGGCTTCGGTGACAGGCCAACGCCGGTAATCAGGACCACCATCTATCTGATCGACGCGAATGACTTCAGCCCCGAACTGGGCGCAATAGAGACCAGCCGTGGGCGACGCGACAAAGGAAGATGCCTCGATAATCTGCAAGCCGTCCAGCAAATTATACATGCAAACAGCCGCCTGACATCAGGATGTGGCAGCCCATTCCCGCAGCATATGTTTCGCAATTTGGAGCTGCAGAATTTGCGTTGTGCCCTCGTAGATGCGGTATATGCGCGCGTCACGGTAGAAGCGTTCGGCATCATATTCCGCAAGATAGCCAGCACCCCCATAAATCTGAACGACACGATCGACCACGCGGCCGCACATCTCGCTGGCAAAAACCTTCACCGCAGCCGCCTTTCGAAGGACATTCTCGCCAGCGTCGGCGCGGCGCGCGGCGTCTTCGAGCATGGCTTCAGCAGCATAGATTTCGATGTCACTGTCAGCGAGCATTTGCTGGATAAGCTGAAAATTGGCGATCGGCTGTCCAAAGGCCTTTCGTTCATTGGCATAACGCAACGCGCTATCGAGAGCACGGCGTGCATAGCCGGTGGCAGCGGCACCAATGGAAAGGCGGCCATTGTCTAGGCTTTTCATAGCAAAGGCAAAACCCATGCCTTCTTCCCCGCCCAGTATGGCATCCGCAGGCAATTTGACATCTTCCAACACGATATCCGCAATATGGCTGCCCGACTGTCCCATTTTCTCATCCGACTTGCCGACGGAAATGCCTGGCGTATCCATTGGGACGATAAATGCCGACACATGGGCGTTTTTCGGCAAGGCCTCCTTGCTCGTCCGCGCCATGATTAACGCGACATTCGCAAACGGCGCATTGGTGATGTAGCGTTTGGTCCCGTTCAACACCCAGCCATTGCCCGACTTGATCGCGCTTGTTTGCATGGCCGCGGAATCCGATCCCGAACCTGGTTCGGTTAGACCAAAAGAGGCGATTTCACCTGCTGCAAGACGGGGCAGCCATTGAGCCTTTTGAGCGTCGGTGGCGCCATTTTTGAACGCCGAACAGACCATGCCAATATTGATTGAAGTGATCGAGCGGTAGCAGGGCATAGCATAACTCAATTCCCGAATTGTGCGAATGTATTGCTGAATATTCATGCCAGCGCCGCCATATTCTTCAGGCATCGTCAAGCCAAAGAGACCCATATCACGCATTTCCACCATGATCGATTCAGGGATAATATCGGTTTCCAGAATTTCCTTTTCAGCCGGAATCAATCGCTCACGGACATAACGCTGAAGCTGTTCGATGAACTGATCAAAAACGTCATTATCCATAACTCGTCCTTCCCTGCGTAACATAAAATGCTGTCGTCAGCATTTGATATGTATCGGCTGTTGTCACACCTTGCATGCAAAATAAAGATGTCCCGCGGCGGTGGCATCGCGTTCGACGATTGTCGATGAAAAAGCTGTGCCGCGGGAGCATTTGCCCCGCTAATGTCGCAACAGGTCAGCCTGCTTTGCGTAGACAATGTGCTAGAACAACCCTGATACTTCACGCTGCGCTGTGGTGGCGTTTTCCGGCGTAAGCAATATGCGCCGGTCACTTCGCGTCGACGTGCTTTGTGTAGTCTGGCCAACGGCTACCGCCGTGCAGCTGCGACCTGCGATAAAGTCGAGCGCAGTTTTAAGCGATGCCTCAGTTGGGTCGCCAAGAGGGCGAGCGATATCGTCTGCTGCTGCGCAGGTTGTGCGCATGGTTCCGGCAAGTCCAGAATAATAATCCCCCTGACCCGCAGCATTTTCCTTGGCGAAGGCAACTACACGAATTCGGTCATCGCAGGCAACTTGGTCAATTGCGATTTGTCCCACAGGCTTGCCGAAACTGTTGCTGCCGATCAATGCAGCATTGAGGCCAAGATAGGGAACGAAGCTGTTCATGACCAATTCGCTGGCAGATGCCGTTGCGCTGGTGGATATAAAAGCAATTTTTACAGGTGATACGGATTGCGGCTGAGCCGTGAACCGGCGCGTTTCATTGTTCGTCGCCTTTGATGTTCGGAACCTTGTTACGGTAAAAATGTCGCTGCTGGCGCGGTTTGCAGCGAGCAAATCCCCCATCAGTTCAGCAGTCGAGACCAACCCACCACCATTGTAACGGAAATCGATGACGAAATTGGTGATGCCTTGGGCACGGAAGTCGGCAAATGCGGTGCGAAGCTGATTATCCGCCGT
>JBBQPQ010000073.1:0-11388 GCA_038217195.1 Sphingomonadales bacterium
AAGTGTTCTTAACGCTTTTCGTCACTCCTTCTGCTTCCATTGCAGCGTAAGCCTAAGGAGGTAAAATCTAGGCAAATCTTTGGAGCGACCGTCCACGTTCTGAATTATCGAATTTTTACGCGACATTGCTGGCATCTCGTCCAGAACGGTAATGTCGATAATCCAGCGTTCGTACCTCTACATCCTTTGGATGTCCCTAGGTGATAACCTAGGTATGAATCCCACTAACAGCCTGTTTTATGAAGTCCTCGACTCAGAAAGTTGAGAGTTTGAAAATATTATCAGGAGTGTAATGTGTCAGAGCCAACTATTAAGCAGCCCGCTCCACCGCCAAAAAGCGCTCTTAAGGGATGTCTTGCGATCATTGGCCTGATCGTTTTAGGCGCTGCTATTCTCGTCGGCATCCGTAGCATGGTAGGCAAAGCAGCCCCAGTTGCCGACATAACTACCCGATAGGGCTGGCTGACTATTCTAGAAGGTCTTCTGATGGGTGCGGTGTGGCGGGTAGTTGGTCCATCAGTGTGATGTTGATGATCCCGCGTTCCTTGGGATAGGTCCACCCTGACAATCCATGCCAAATTATCCACGCGAACGAGTTGCCTTCGCCTTGCCAGCTAAGTTTAGCCAACCGGTCTGGATCAAAGGTGATGATTGCGAATCTCTTTCGGGCCATTAGTCATCTTAGGAACGAAAGAAGAACAACTGCAAGCCATCTGCTTAAAATTGGCTTAAATAATCTAGCCGATGTGCGGGCAGGGCGCGAGATACCCGTTCTGTAACCACAACTGATTTAACAAGCATCTTGTCTGACACAGCGCAGTTTTAGATTGGAAACGAAAGCGGTAGCCCTAATCATGGTCCGTGTGAAACTGCCTGTCTGATGATAGACGTCTGTAGTTGTCTTGCCACGGTCCAATAGTTGGTGGGAAGCGGACGAACAGCTCTGCAACCTCACGTAGGTCTGGGCGGTCTCGGGGATGCTTTTTTCGAGTGGGTCGACATTAGACCCGAAACGTTCTTGGAATTTCGAGGAATCCAGATGGTAGGGTCGGTCCATAAGATAGTGTAGCTCCATCGCCTCCCGAACTTGAGGCACGAATAAAGCCAAGAGCTTCGCGGCCCAAGCCGGTACAACGGATATTCGCGCCGGAACGCCGATCGCATTCGCAGCAATCGTAATAGCCTCCCGAAGTGATTTGGTTGGGGGAGTCGGTACATGCCAAGCTTGCCCGAATGCATCGTCCGGCGCTTCCACCAATGTAACGATAGCTCGTGCAAAATCAGTGATGTGAACAATGTCGTGAGGAAAGTCTGCACTGATCAGAACCCGGGCAGGTTTACCTTGGGCCAGTCGGCCGAGCGTTGGCGTGCCGAGGATTGAGGTTTCCACGCCAGGGCCAAAGAAATCTGGTGCGCGGACGGCTGCGGTTTTTACTCGGCCCGCTTCGAATGCGGTCTGCCACAAACGCGTTGCATTGCTTCTGGCGGTTGGTTTTAGCCCATAGTCAGTCGGCGGGAGCGTTTCCCGAAGAGGTTGGTCCTGTGGGCCATAAAGATACAAGCTGTCGGCATAAACCATGCGAGATCCGACGTTCTCACATGCCGTGAGAACGGCCGCCATCGCTTTAGGCCACCCCGATGCCCAGACTTTGCCATCATACGGCAGGCCGAGCGCGAAAACGATTGTGCTTGCGCCATTTATAGCATCCGTCAACTCCGCCGCATCCATCGCATTGGCTTTGGCGAAACTTACCCCTTCAGGAAGTTCGTTTGGCGCAGTTCGCTGGATCACCCTAACCCGGCAGCCTTTGGCAAGGAGGAGACCAGTTACCGCGCGTCCAATTGGACCGTACCCGATAACGGGAACAAGTTTCGCATCGGCATTGGTCGTGTCCATGGCTTTTATGCAGCTTTCCAGCTGGAATGCTAAGTAGGCAGCCTTCCTCGGCGAATGACGCGTAATATGCAAGAACGCGCTGATCGACCGGTAGATGACCGCAATGTTGCAGCATCAGCCGCAGGGTAGCGTTTGCGCGTCCACTCTAACAAAATCAAATGAAGAGCGAAGCTTTCCTTTGTTGAAGTTTGCTCAAATTGCGGCTTAATGACTAACTCAAAGCTTACTTCTTGAAAGTCCCAGACAATGCGCAGAAGATGGATGTTGTTAACCGCAGCAGGACTCACCGGTTTGGGTGCGATCACTTGGAGTGCCATGGCAAGTAATGTCGAAACGCCCGATTATTTGGTTTCCAGCAAGAGCGGCAATCTCGAAATCCGTGAATACGGTCCAACAATTGTTGCAGAAGCAACTGTTGAAGGAGAGCGAGACAAGGCTATACAACGTGGTTTTAGTATTATTGCGGACTATATTTTCGGCAACAATCTCTCGTCCTCAAAAGTGGCGATGACCGCTCCGGTCACCCAGCAGTCCAGCGAAAAGATTGCCATGACGGCGCCAGTAACGCAAAAAGCCAATGGCCAATCCTGGCAGGTACGTTTTGTGATGCCTGCCAAATACACAATGGCAACGCTTCCTAAGCCCGTGAATCGCGAGGTGGTGTTAATTGAAGTGCCCGCGACGCGGGTTGCTGCGATCCGCTTTTCGGGTTTCGCCAGTCAGGAATCGCTCGACAAGCAAGAGACGCTGCTGAAGGCGTTTATGACGGAGCGTGGTTTAACTGCTGCCAGTACGCCGCAATACGCCTTTTATAATGCCCCTTGGACACTTCCTTTCATGCGCCGAAACGAGATCATGATCGAAATTGCCGATCAATAGGGTTTGTAATAAACAAGCGGTGCCGCTTGTGTAAACTTACGACCTCTTTGTTTCCGCAACCCTCTTGTCATTGTGACTCTATGGCTAAAGCTCTCTTCCAGCCATGTTCCCCGTCTGCACCAATAGCACAGTCAAGCGTATCCGCCAGCGCGCACCGGATGCGGAAATTGTTGCCGGTTTGTGAGCAAGAGACGAACCAGCCTTTAGGGACGCGAGTATACACTAGGCTATTGAACCCGATCGATATGTTGGATCATTGCAAGAGGCAATCGAGCAAACTCTGGACCTGCTAATGCTAGACAACGCGCCGGCAGAAGTCGCTTCGCAAGTATAACGGACTTGCGTCGCGAAAAGCGTGAACGGTATCGCCAACAAAGCCGCGCTTTAGCTGGCCAATTGCGCGTTTCTAAAACCGTCATTCGTTCAGGCTGCTCGAACTACCTACATTGGCCGTTATCGGACTCATCGCCAAATGTAAAATACCTGTCGCACATGCAAAAAGCGACACTCGCGTAACCCTAATTTTTGCGCGCTTTTTCGCTTTCGGTTCGTGCATATCGCTTAAGCGGATCAAGGGTACCAATTAACGCAATGGTATCCATTTGAGTCTACTTTCGACTTATGGCCGTGCAAAAAAGACATGTGGATGAGCAGTTTGACACAGGGTCGAGACTAATTTTGTCGGTATCGGCCAGCGTTTGATGACTTTAACGCCCGCCGAAAGAACTGAAGACGACAGCGGACATAGCCGCCGGATCGTCGATTCTGCACTCGCTAGTATGCTCTCCAAACGAATGCCGTTTGTGTATGCGATTGTGATTATCAATCTACTGTTGATTGCGAACGCATTCTTCGGAACAGTTTCAAATCTTCATTTAACGTTAGCCACCGCCCCTTTAGTCGTGATCGGCGTTGTAAGGGCCATCCATTGGCATCCGCGACTGATAGGTCGGCGAGCGCCTGAAAAAATAACACGTGATTTAAATTTGCTGCCTTGGACAGGAACAGCCTTTGCTACCGGACTAATGCTTGTTGTTCTAAGCCTCTATCCGTTCGGCAACTTGCAACAACAGAGCCTGATTCACTATATAGCTACTCTTACCAGCTTTATCGGTATTCTAGGGTTGAACCCTTCGCCCCGAACAGCAGTTGGAATGACGGTCGTAAGCGTGCTCCCGTCGACAGCAATGTTCCTGTACTTTCAGCACCCAAATGCAGCACCGATCAGCATGACGATGGTTTCAGTATCGTTTCTCCTGTTGTTGATAGCTCGCACGCAGCATCAAAGCTTGATTGATTTGATACTCTCCAAGCACGCCTTGCAGCAACGAGAAAGCGAAGCATCCCTCCTGAATGAGCGCCTCCATCGCCAAGCATATTTTGACGATCTGACCAATATTGCAAACAGGCGTTCGTTTTTTGAGAGCTTCGAAGCTCAGCTAACACGCACCAACAGCGAACCTCCGTGGCTAGGCCTTATCGACCTGGACGGCTTTAAGACAGTAAACGATCTGTTCGGTCACAGATCAGGAGATGCGGTATTACAGGCGGTTGCGGACCGGCTTACTGCATTTCCAGACGTCATGGGCTGCGGCAGATTGGGCGGCGATGAGTTCGGTTTCCTGTTATCAGGGGCTTTAAACAAGAAGGATGCTTTCCAGCGTTCCGAAGAACTTGCGTTGCTTATTGCAAAGCCGATTCCGAATGGGTCGCAGATGCTAACCGTTAGAGCATCGATAGGCCTTCGTAAAACGACAGGCCTGTCGGCTAATGAGTCGGTCGAACGAGCCGACTGGGCGCTATACAAGGCAAAACTGGTAAGAGGCAGCGTCGTCATATTCTCGGCTGATGACGAGTTGGTCTTCCAAGAAAAAGCTCGCATCACACAGCAATTCGATATTGCTAATCTCGCCAACGAGTTACGGATAGCTTACCAGCCAATAGTCGACTTCGACAGCGGCCAAATACAGTCGGTCGAGGTTTTAGCACGTTGGCAGGCGGCCGACGGGTCACTTGTTATGCCTGATGTATTCGTTCCGATGGCTGAAAGCACGCAAAGAACATGCGAGCTTGCAAAGATCATAATAGCGAAATCGTTACAAGAATTGCCCACGGTTTATAGCAGCTCATTCATTCACATAAATCTCTCCGCCAATGATATAACCGACGAAGAACTCCTTGATTGGTTGTTAAACTGTGACCTGTTCAAGAGTATTCCTCGAACAAGAATTTTTCTTGAGATTACGGAAACTGCCTTCTTGGTAGGTGGGATGCAAGCTGCAGAGAACCTCGCAAAATTGCGGGCAGTGGGTTTCAGGATTGCTCTTGATGATTTTGGAGTCGGGCAATCGAGTCTTTCTCGCATTCACAAGTTACCTTTGGATCAAATTAAGATCGACAAATCCTTCTGTATTGATGATGCCTCTAACGAGTTCGGGTGGGCGATAACCTCGACAATTTTAGCCTTGTCGCGGCAATTGGGTTTAGGGTGCGTACTTGAAGGTGTTGAGACTGAGGCCCAGGCCCTGAAGGCTCGATCGCTTGGTGTGCGTCTAATGCAAGGCTACTACTTCGCACACCCAATGAGCGCACTAGAACACGAAATTGCTCCGTTTTCGATGTCGGGCAAAAGTCTTGCGAAATCTTCCCGTGCGAGAAAGCATTGACCGCCCAATACCTTTGCTCGGCTACAACCATTCTTACAAAAATGCTACTTTAGCTCCGTCATCGTAATCAGAGCTTTTGGCGGCTTAGCCTGCGGACAATTCACGACTTTTCGCAAAAAGCCTTTTAAACGCAGTTTCATCTTGAGCGCCGGCTGCAAGGATTGGGCCAGCAAGATAGGTAGGCGTACCTGTTATACCCAATTGAAACGCGTCTTGCCGATTGCGATCCAATTGGTGATCTATATCATTAGCATATGTCTGCAGATCGGTCTTGATCTGAGTCCAACTTCCTCCAGAACTTTCGACAGCTTCGCGCACTACGCGCTTATCCAGTCCACGTCGCTCATTCATCAAGTGAGCATGCACCAATGGATAAATACCTTGGCGGTCGGACGCGAGCGCTACCCGCGCCGTCCATTCTGACATTGCTCCGAAAATAGGCCAGTCTCTGTAAATCAGTCGAACATGCCCATCCTGCTCAAGGGCACTGTCCATCGAGACGTTTGAAAGCTTGCAAGCTGGGCACCGATAATCTGTGAAAAGTACAAGTGTTACCGTTGGTTGCTCGACCTCCCGACTTGGCGATACTTTATCCTGCAAAATGGATTGTGCGGTTTCGTTTGAACTAACATCACGACCGATAGGAGATTTTGTCCGTAAGATATGCCAGACGCCGGCGCCAGCAAGTGTAACTGCAAGTAACTGGGCCACCTCCCTGCGCGAAATTTTCTGTTCCATACAATTTTCCGTCGATGGCCCTAACGTTTACGCTGTCATGATAACGGTGTTAACCATTCAACCTATCGCAAAGCCAGCCGTTCCGCTACTTTCGTGATCCGACTGCTGAGCAAATATCAGTTTTGCTCCCAAAATCGGGCAATCGCATGTGCCTGCGACCTGCATGAAGCGGACACTTGCGCTCGATCCTTCCGCGGGACAGATTGCTTTCGGGGAACTGGACCGATAACAATGGCGGCCAGTATTAAAATTGGAGAGCGGGATGATCAGGCAAAGGTCGGCTATTTCGGCGATAGCGTTGGTGTTGAGCTGCGGTACAGCGGTAGCAGCCTTCGCCGCACCGCCAGTGAGTGCGCTCAAGTCTCAGTTAGTTGTAGAAGTCGAGATACGGACAAAGCTGGCACAGGAGATCAACGATTCCTTGTTCAGCTTCAGCGAACTCGCTTTCCAGGAATACGAGACCGCCAAATATTTAACCGACATCCTCGAAAAGGAAGATTTCGTGGTCCAGCGCAGCGTTGCCGGACTTCCAAGCGGCTGGGTTGCCCGCTGGACCAACGGCACCGGTGGCCCAGTAATCGCGCTTGGAAGCGACATCGACGGCATTCCGAAGGCCAACCAAAAGCCCGGTATCCCTTGGCGCGAGCCGCTCGTAGCCGGAGCACCTGGGCACGGCGAAGGGCATAATTCAGGTCAGGCAGTAAATATTGTCGCAGCGCTTGCAGTCCGGGACCTGATGAAGCGTCATAATATAGCCGGGACGTTGTTGCTTTGGCCGGGAGTTGCTGAAGAACTGGTTGCAGGCAAGGCGTTCATGGTGCGCGACGGCGTGTTCAAAGACGTTGACGCGGTCCTCTTCACTCATGTCGGTAGTAACCTTGAAACAGCATGGGGCCAGCCAATGGGCACCGGTCTGGTATCGGTTGAATATACATTCAATGGCGAAAGCGCGCATTCGGCAGCTGCCCCTTGGCGTGGCCGCTCTGCACTCGATGCCGTCGAGCTGATGAACATGGGCTGGAATATGCGGCGTGAGCATCTCCGCCCCGAGCAGCGCTCACACTACGTCATCAGCGACGGTGGCGACCAGCCGAACGTCGTGCCTTCAGTGGCGTCGGTCTGGTATTTTTTCCGCGAACAGGATTTCAAGGGTATCCAGAAAAGTTTCGACATCGGCAATACGATATCGGAAGCGGCCGCGAAGATGACAGATACAACGGTAACTCGGCGAATCATTGGCACTGCGGCTCCAAGGCACTTCAATCGGCCAATTGCGGAAGCGGCCTATGAGAACATCAAAGCAGTCGGATTGCCGAAATGGACTGCTGGCGAACAGGCGTTTGCAAAGCTGGTCCAGACGAATGCAAAAGCAGAAAAGCAGGAGGGACTTGCTGTCGAGCTTAAAAAGTTAGAGCCGCCGTTGGCGGAACCAAAGAGCGGCGGGTCCGACGACATCGGTGATGTGTCATGGACGGTACCGACGATTACCATCCGCTATCCGTCCAACATTCCGGAGCTGCCGGGGCACAATTGGACCGACGCGATCGCCATGGCAACGCCTATTGCTCACAAAGGTGTGGTGGCAGGCGCAAAGGTGGTCGCGATGACGACACTTGACCTTCTCACCGATGCTAAACTGCGCCAAGAGGCAAAGGACTATTTCACGAACGTCCAAACTAAGACGCAGAAGTATCTTCCGATGATCGGCCCGGCCGACAAACCCGCGATCGAGATTAATGCCGAAATCATGGCCCGCTACAAGCCTGAGCTCAGCAAATATTATTATGACCCGGTGCGATATCCGACCTACCTCGACCAACTCGGCATTCAATTTCCGGTGCTAGAAAAGCCGACGGGGACTAGAGGCAGCAAATAGCGACCTTTTACGCCCAAGCGACCGTCTGCAATGTTAGCGCGAGAAGACCGCGCCATGCGGGGTTCCTTCCCCGGACCAGCCATGTGGCCACTGACGCTTTGCGAAGCTGAAGCCAACCTTTCCGTCGGTGTCGCGGAAGGTCTCATCGAAGCTGAGTTCACCAGTCTTGTCATTGAGTTTCAGTAAATAAAGACGATCCCCTCTCTTTCCCGAGGTAACCACGAGTCGTTTAGCCTTCTTGTCCCAACCCGTCCAATGCGGACTGAACGCGTCACTGACAGTGAGGCGCGAGACTTCGCGGACGTTCGCCGGGTCGCCAATATCCAGCACTGCAAAGCCATTGAAATTGGGCACGCTTTGAACAAGGTAACGTCCAACGATTGTTGGAACGCCGCAGAAGTCGCCGGGAAACTTGTGGACCAGTTTCGCTATCGGCCTTGGAGTATCGAGAGCAGTGATACGCTGAATGCCGCACGACAATGTCTGGACATACACAGAGCCGTCGGCCGCAACGCGTGCCTCCTCGGGTGCCACATTGCCGTTGCCTGTTGGGCCTGGATCGAGGCGGTGGGTGCCGAGCAATTGGAGATCCGACAAGCGGAACATTTGATAGGTGTTGCTGGACAATAAATAGGGATCCTGCATCGGACTGTTGGTCACCAAAACGCGGTCGATGTCGGGCAGGATGGCAAGGCTGTAAGGCAAGAGACCGTCGTCGGGTAGGGACGGGTCCGCGTTGCTGACGGATCGGACAACTATGCCATTGTCGTCGATCTCGACCAGTCCGCCGGTCTTGCCATTCATCATCGCCGCATGGTCGGCATGGCTGCCATTATCGGTGAATTGGAATGAGGCGAGCACATTCCCATTGGGGAGGCGCAAGAAGCTGTGAGGCATGCTAAATCCACCCATACTCTGGAAATGCGTGGCGACTTTGGGCGTGAGCGGATCGCGCAGATCGAAAATCACCGACTTATTGGCGTCGTGGTCATTGGCAAACAGCATACCGCTCGCTGGCATTTCATATTCTGTGTGATGGATGCGCACGGACTTTATGTCAGTACCGACGCTGGCTACGAGCTTGCCATAGGAAGGGGAAGCGGGATCGGCATCGATCACAGCTAAGAAATCGTTCCCCTGCTTCGCCTGATCGGCAGTCCAAACGAAGAGGTAATGACCAGGCGTATTGGGCTGCTGGACTTCAGCGATCACCCCAAACGATGAAAAGGCGACAATGGCAACTAGCAAGATACGAAGCATTTGGCTCCTCCCACCCCTGAATTGGCGGTTTACCCACCTCCATTGCAATTACTCGCCACTCTAAGTGATTACAATGATTTCATAAGAGTTGTGTTTGCAATGTTATCGCTTGCTGAAATTCCGCATTGCACCCTCATCTATCCGAAAGCTACCAGTCCGCAACTGACCCACTTTCCGTCATCATTCTTTCTAGTGTGAGCACCTGAACGGACGGCAGCTATTAGGAAGCAAGATAGCTCAATCGCATGTCCTAAAAGTTGGCGACAACTGTCAAACCGAATGTCGCTTTTCGCAGTGGTACGTCCTCAGTCTCAAAAAGCCGAAGTTTAGAAGAAAGCATAGCTGCGCGGTGCCGCTAAGTACGACATTCGGTTTGACGGGTCTCACGCCAAGCCCAGCATCTTGCGCTCGCGCCTTATCCATTCACTAAAACCTGAGCGAGCGTGTATGGCAGCTAGGTAGGTAGTCAGTTTTGGATAGGCATTTGAATCAGGCACATAGCCTGCATGCGCTGCGTTGACAAAGGGGCTCGCAACCGAAATGTCACCCAAGGTCAGGCCTTCACCAACGAGGTAGCCCGACGGTCTGATCACGCTTTCCAGATATTGACATATTGGCGTCATGTCTGCTTCGCCCTTTGCCACCGCCGTATCATCGCCTGGCTTTCCCAAAAATTTAGGCGAAACGATGCGGTTAAAGAAAATCGCGCCAGCTGCAGCAGTAAGGATTGTGTCCGCAAATTCATCGAACCATACTGCGCGAGCGCGGTTCGCCGGATCAGCTGGGATCAGCGGTACGTCGGGGTGCTTCGCATCAATGTAGGTCACGATCGCGGTTGAGTCTGAAATACTGAAATCACCGTCTGTGAAACCGGGCATTTTCCGGAACGGGCTGCACGCGAGAAATGCAGGGTTCTCGTCACCAAGGCCTATCGGCACAAGCTCTAGTGCCACACCCTTTTCGGCGGCAAAGGCGAGGACCTTACGGACATATGGGGAAACCGGCGCGCCGTACAAAATCATGATGCTCTCTCCGAAAATGGTAGGGGCAACCATTTTACACGGGGACGGCTACGTCAACTCAAATTATGCGAAACTCGAGCAGCGATCCCGTCACCTCACTCAGTAGCCGAGCGCATCGCGACTACCGCTAACATTGCGACGGTTGAGTCCCAGAATCGCAGTCCTGATTGCAGACATTGGTTTAGCTCCGGATCCTGTCACCTAAACATCTAGGGTAGCTCAGACGCAAGGCGGATCTTCAACGCTTCGCGCGATCGTTGAGCATAAGCGCGGCAGGCTCCGCGGCTCTTGTTATACCGACCTGTGCCGGCATTGTCTGGATGCGCCGAGATCAGGATGTCGCACGGCGTATTTCTCATTTTTGCATAGCTTTTGAAAAACCCGTTGACGATTGGACGCGCCGTCGGCGCACTGTAACGATAGTCGTCAGTCGACACAGGATTAAGGCTCGCAGCAAAGATAACATCTTGGCAACTCCGCTGGTCGCATGTCTTCCACCGCCAACTCATGCTACCCATCGTGTGGCCCGGTGTCGAAAGTGCAGTGATGACTGTATTTCCCAGCCGCAAGGTTTGATTGTCTCGGATCGTTTGAACCTTTGTAACTGCAGGCCAGAAGCCACCATAGCCACGCTGCGGATCGTCCACGGCATGCTGCCCGGTGCGCAGTCCTTCAGCGCCCCGGGGGCTGGCAATGACCGTCGCACCGGTAGAACGGGCAAGCGCAGCGAGGCCGCCGGCATGATCGAAATGAGGTTCTGTACTGAGAATGTATTTAATGTCGCCCGGACGGAAACCAAGCTGGCGGACGTTGTCGAGAATAGCGGGCGCAGCCTGCGGTAAAGCGCCATCAATCAGGATCAGGCCTGCACCTGTGTCGATTAGCACGACACTCAGCCCCGCAAAGCCTACAAGATAACTATTGCCGAATATCTTTTGCGGCAGCACCGGCGCAAGCCATTCTGCGGTGCGAGAAGTAACGATCGGTTTTGTAAGTGGATCCTCTTTCGTCTGCCCCAGAGTGTCTGAAGGACCCAACAGGGTTAACATG
>JBBQPQ010000074.1:0-11373 GCA_038217195.1 Sphingomonadales bacterium
TCCTTCACGACACGCTCGGCAGAGGCCTTGGGTTGGCCAGAGTGTTTTGGTCTCATCTTCGTTCCTTCGTCACTACGATGAGACCAAAACACTCCTTAAATCACAACATCAAATCTGTGCCATTGGTGCTGACGGGGAACAGGCTAAGGTACTTTCTGTAAATCAAGTGTCTCGAGCTCCGTGCAAGGTGCTTGCCTCCAATGAAGGGGCGCATGCCGATTTTGTCGCGAATAAAATTAATCCCGATCTAAAGTTGTGGTCAATGATCATGGACAGGAATGACAGTGGACGATCGGAGCGCGTCCTATGCGTGGCGGGGATAATGGTCAGGCATGGATATCATGATGACGTTATTGCCAGTGTTCTGACCGATCCAGCCCTTCCAATTGGTCGCCATTGTTGTGATCAAAAGGATCCCATGCGTGCGGCTCGGCGCGCAATCAGTAAGGCGCGGACTACTCCACGCGCTACTAGCGAGGCGACTAAATCGCGCCGTCGGTCAGGGAAGCGTGATCAGGCTGGTCACGATCAGGTATCAGAGGACGAAATTGCCCGCGCTTTTACAGCTAAGCACCAGAGCAGCCTCTTGTTTGATTTCCATCGTGGTCGGTGGTTTTGTTGGAATGGTAGTCAATGGAAGATGGATGAAACCAATTTAGCGCTCGACTTTGCTCGAAAGTTGGCGCGCGACCTGGGCAAAGGCAGCGCTTCGGCTGGACGATATTCTACGGCTACCGGGGTTGAAAAATTTGCTCGGTGTGACCGCACTCACGCCGTTACATCTGATACATGGGATATTGATCCGTTGCTTCTCGGCACGCCTACGGGAACCGTCGACTTGTGCTCCGGCAGCATATACGAGGCGAAAGCTGAAGATAGGATCACGAGGCAAACGGCAGTGGGACCGACGTCCGGGATGCCTGTCCGGTGGCTCGCTTTTCTTGATGAAGCACTCGCCGGCGATCAAGAGGTTATCGATTTTCTTCAGGAATGGGCGGGCTATTGCCTGACAGGTTTAACATCGGCCCATGCACTGGTTTTTCTATTTGGTCCGGGTTTGAACGGAAAAAGTGTTTTCTCGAATGCGTTGCTCCGTATCCTCGGCACTTATGCTCAAGTGGCACCCATGGACACATTTACTGCGTCGAAATACGACAGGCATTCAACTGAGTTAGCTATGTTAAATGGAGCCAGACTTGTGACTGCAAGCGAAACTGAAGCTAACCGGTCATGGGCAGAAGCAAAGATCAAGGCCCTGACTGGGGGTGATCCGATCACTGCACGGTTCATGCAGAAAGACAATTTTACGTTTAAGCCGCAATTCAAGCTGACTCTATCGGGCAATCACACCCCGGCACTTCAAAACGTCGATGAGGCAATGCGCCGACGGTTCAATATTGTGCCGTTTGTCCAGACGCCTGCTGATCCGGATCAATCATTGGAAGATAAACTCGTAAAGGAGTATCCTCAGATTCTAGCATGGATGATAGCAGGATGCTGTCGGTTTCTCCGGCAAGGATTAAGCCGACCCAATGCAGTTCGATGCGCTACAGATGAGTACTTTTTAGACCAAGACGTTTTTGGCAATGGTTAACTAATCGATGCGATGTTAGCGCGGATCGCTCTGCCACGTCAGCATCCCTGTATACTGATTGGATCTTATTTGCCAAATATGCGGGAGAGGATCCAGGTTCGGCCAAATCATTTGGATCTAAAATGAAAAAACACGGCTTCGAATCAAAAAACGCTCGGGTAAGCGCTAACGTGCAAAGAACCTATGCTGGTATTGGGCTAGTAAAAGCGAACCGCAATTTGGACTAAGATTGAAGAACCATAGCTGCTATTGGCCGTTGGGGACACCGACAAATTCGCCAAAGCGGACTGTTACGACACGACCCAGTAGCGGACAGCCAAAGCAATCAAATGCCGACATGAGCAAGGCTTGCCGCCTATACCTGATAGTTCATTGTAACAGCTTACTGTGGCCGAACGTGCTTTGCCGCAACTGCAATTTTCGATTACTGAAAAAAGCCCATCCTTGAGGGCTGCCAATACAAACTTCTTGGTCATCGTTATAACTTCACCCGCACCGATGCTATTAGCCCGGGCTGGTATTTGCGACCAAGATTACGTTGGTCGCTACCATAATAGCGAAGATCAGCGGTGATGTGTGGGATTAGCTTGTGCGTAATTCCTACGTTAAAAGCGGTGTAGTCCAGTCCTCCAGTTCGTTCACGGCGCCCGACCGCGGCACCTATGCTTGTTTTCGGTGAAAAGCTGTAGGCTGCGCTTGCCTCATAAAAGAGCGAGCGCTGCGTGGGCCCAAGATCGTCAGGACTCCAGTTTATGGACAGCTGCGGATTGAAGTTTCCAAACTTTCGCGCGAGGATTCCCGTTATTTCTAGAGACTGGCTGTCTGATCCAGAAACTGGCGATATCGCAATCGCCCAAGTCGCGCTTGCGGACAGATTAAGTCCCGCAAATTTCGTTCTGACACCTGTCGTCAATCCTCCTTTCCCATCGGCAGTGGCCGAAGTGATGTTCTTGGCAGAAACTCCAAAATAGATAGGACCGACTGGCAACTCGGCTCGAAGGGCTGCCTGAGGTCCGTCGGTTTGCTCAATACCCTTTGATACCCCTCGGCTGGCAACAGAAACTTCGATTGTCGGTGGCGATGGGGGTAAAGCTTGGCTCATTGGTGTATCCTGATACGGTATGATCGGTAGAACGGCTCTGCGAGGACTGTCAGCATCGCTTGACTGGCGTGTTCACACCCAGCGGCGTCGTCGCGAGCAAAAAGCAACAATTCATCTTGGATGCGCTCCAACTAGTCAGCGAATGGCATTTTTTGCCAATACAGGCTGTCCCTCCTAAGTATCCATTCAGCAAAAAGCAGATTTGTGACCCAAGCAGCTCCCATTAGCAGAGCACGCGGCAACTCTCCGGGCGCACCGATGATCAATATCAAAGGCAGCTGTGTAAGCGCCTGCGTCCCCGCACCCATGCCGATAGCGTAACTGCGCGTCATCCAATTACGATGCCGATCGAAGTCCCGACGACGGATTGAGTTGAGCCCAAAGATTAGGCACAACAGCATTCCGAAGCCAAAAATCATCCGGAGGCAATAGAGCACAAACCCATCATGCTCCGCGTAAGGGTAGAACTGGTTCATCCAAAGGCCCGACATTGAAGTCAGCATTCCGCAAGGAACCATGATTCGGCCTGCGAAACGGTGCCAATCGACATTGATAGGGCGAAGCATTGGCGAAAACTGAAAAGCTCCGATTATTCCAAACAAGATAGCTTTGATAATGTGTAAGCTGACCGGAAGCGGTGAGGCCAAGAAACGAGCATTTTGGAGCGTTATCTGCTCGTCGCTGGCGAGCCCGAATAAACG
This sequence comes from Sphingomonadales bacterium, assembly GCA_038217195.1. Classification (GTDB taxonomy): domain Bacteria; phylum Pseudomonadota; class Alphaproteobacteria; order Sphingomonadales; family Sphingomonadaceae; genus Sphingorhabdus_B. The sequence goes on from JBBQPQ010000074.1 coordinate 3,398, forward strand.
AACAGCACCTGCAAGAATGGGAATCAAGTTCAATCCGACCAGCAACACGGGGACAAGCCATCCGGTCCCGGGCTGGGAAATTTTGGGTTGCAATGATAGTCTCCCAATAAAGATTTGCGGTGCGTCGAGCGCCCCGCTGTCTTGGATTATCCAATGCCTTTGGAGTTGCTACCTGCATCCTTGGCGGACGCAGGTAGCAAGGGCTGTTACACAATTTGGGGTCTAAAATGACAAACCGATACCAATACCGCCTACGAATTGATCCCGATTTCCTGCGTCGTTGACGATGGGGCTCTTGGCGGAGCTGCCTACAAGCCGCTTGTAAGCCCCAATCCCAAATAGCGACCAGCGCTTATCAATAAAATAGCGGGCGGACAGCGACCCGCCGACATCCTTGATCCCGCTCTTGGCATCGAACATCGGTAATCCACTAGTAATGGCGCCTGCGGAGGTTACCGAGAAGTAATTCCGGGCATATTCGGCGCTGGCATACGTTGCTGTCATGTTGCTGGTCAGGCTGATTTTGGGGGTGACGGACCAGGCATAACCTGCGCTCGCGGCACCTAACCAACCTTTGTGCACCCCGCTAACATCTTGCACCCCCTGCACTGCAAGGCGGATGCGGTCATTACCAGAAACAGTGTGAGAGATCGCTGCGAACGCACCAACTTCTACGGCGTCGTTGATAACTCCGAGGCGTGCGACAGCGCTAGACTGAATGTCCCTCTCGCGCTTTGTGGTTATGTTCACTACGGGACCAAACTCCAAATCATTGCTATCAATCACATTGGCGCGCAGCGTTGGTCCTTCAAATGCCAAATACCGGTTGCCATCATTGATCCGCCCGATGACAAGCGGAACAATCTCTTGCTTGTCGGCACCCTCATATTCAGGAGCGAAGGCCACTCCAGCTACGACAGTGCCATGAACACTCGTGTCTCGAGCGTTCGCCGCCGTAGTAATAGTTACCGTCAAAGTGAGAGCTAGGAGAGTGATTGAAGTGTTCATATTGGTAGTCCTTAATTGCGTTGTATTAGGGCGAAAAAATGCAATCCCGATGCAAGGCACTGGGAAGCTGTTTTAAAATGCTGGAATTCAGTGTCGCTGGCGGCGCCGGGCAAAGCGAACGCAAACAATTATTTTTCAGCAAAATGTCGATTTTGACGCCGGACGAAATGAGATTAAGCGCTTGTTCTGAGCCAACAAGCCTACGAGCCAACTGCAGGAGCGGTTAAATCGTCATGGTCGTCAAGCCGCTCACAACACCATGACGGGTTTGACAGGAAGCTTAGGCATCTTCTTAAAGCTTCGGATCGCTTCTTCGACATTTTGGAGTCAAAAGTTAAACGGTTTATCTATCGATCATTCGACCCGCTTCCAATTTGCGCCGCCGCCTACGGCTGCGACCACTCGACCAGAAACTGGGTCTGTTTCAAACTTCATCCGCGTCCCGTTTTCAGGCGAAATGTAAACATCGTCAGCTTGTGCGATGACTTCGAATGGTTCTCCCATTGGCGGAACGATCATAAGGCTGTTTTTTGACAAGATCACCTGCACGGTTCCTCGGTCCCCTTGATATTTCCCAACTCTCGCAAGGAGCGTACTTCTTGAGACTACAAGGGGGCGGATTATCTCTCCAGAATCAGGCCAACCTAAGATGCGACCTAATGCCTGTGCAACTGCTGCCATTATCGACGCACCGTTGTCGCCGTTGGATAACATGACCACGCCCTGGCCGCGCCGCGGATACATAATCAAGGTAGACTTAAAACCCAAATTTGACCCTGTGTGCCCAAATTTGAGCCAATCACCCTCACCAGATACCGATACGCCTAAACCCCAGCCGCCTTTCCCTGGTGAAAGCATTTCCTTTGCGGTCGACTGCTTGATGGGGCCATCGGCAGCACCGGATAGTGAAGCTGAAATCGCTAACGCCCACTTCGCTAAATCAGTTGGAGTTGTCCAAAGTCCGGCAGCGGCCAGCTCGGGATAAACTTTAAAGCCGCCCTGTACTGCTACCCCGCGTCGGTCATAGGCAACTGCCAGTTCTTTGTTGGCCAAGCTGGAATCCGGTTGTTCGAATGAGCTTCTATCCATTCCAAGTGGCTTCAAAATTAAACGGTGCATAAGCTCGGGAAACGGCTCGTTAGTAACGTCGGTGATTAGAAGCTGTGCGACGGTCATTCCTCCGCCAGAATAATGCCATTCAGTTCCTGGCTTCCATTTCACGCGAACAGGTTCGTTGTTCGCAGGCGGCAGACCATTCAGTATTTGCAGTACCGTTGGAACTACTGCACCTTGCGAGTAGCCGGAAAAGCCAGAAGTGGAGAGGCCTGACGTATGAGATAGGAGGCGCCGGAGGGTGATTGGCTCGATGCCAAGCCCGTGATCTGGAACCTTCCATGAGACGAGTTGATCATTCACTGGCCGATCCAGTGATAACTGGCCTTGTTCAACGAGAACCAAAGCTGCGGTTGCAACCACGGGCTTACTAATCGAAGCAGCTTGAAACAATGTCTCGGAGGTTGCGCTACGTGACGAGTTTACGTCCGCTTTGCCAAATGCCCCTACGTAGGCGAGGCGACCGTTGTCTATAATCGCAATACTCACAGCAGGGACCCGCTGTTGCTGCATCATTTCGGAAAGCGACATCGGCTGGTATTGCCGACCTTCTACACGCACAGAGGGCAACAGATCTTGAAAGGCTTGTTCGTATTTTAGCAGGGATTGTTTTCCCTGAAGCGGATCATCGCCTTGAGTGTCAGATATAGGCGCGTTATCCTCGTTAACACGCTGCGATGCAGCAAGCGCATTTTGAGGGGGAGTAATTTGCTTCTGTTTTGGAACAGCGTCGGCGGCCTGCGCAAGAGCGGGGCTGGTGAGCAACAGGAGAGTTGCAACCAAAGGCTTCTGGAACATAGTATTCCTTACATTGTACCGGAGTAAATTTAGTGCGAATGCGGATGATTAGTGGATTCCGCTGTTCTACGGCGCCGGGGCAATCAGCTGGTTGTTAGCGGCCGAGGCAGTATTCACCGCGATGTTTCTTGTGCACGCAAAATCAAACTATCCACTTTTGGCATTGCGCGTGCGGTTGCATCAAATTCGCATTGCGCAATGTCTTGTTTTTCGGAACGGGAGAACCCGCGAGGATTGCAAACATGTCTGACGGCTGATTGAACCCGCATGAGCAAAGTAGTTCTGGCTGCCGAGCTTGAGAGATCGAGGTCTCGGTGTGTGATGCGTTTCGTTTTCATCACCATTGGCGCGGGCTGATCAACAACAGGGCTGTAGGACGATTTTGTACTGATCGTGACTTCGTCAACTACGTCTTCAGCGTTTAGAGCTGTGTTGGGTGTTGCTGCTATTGAAATGGCAGAAAGAAGGGTAAAGACTTTCATTGTGGTACTCCTCGGTTTGAACGATCGAAATTGGATACAGGTATTTGGGTCACCGTCTTGATTGAGACGGCGGTGAAGGCGGGACATCAGGATGTACGGACAGGATCTGTGAGGGCGGTGCGGTTTCAAACTGTCCGTTCTGCCGAGCTGACAACAAAGCGATCACACCTACAGCCGTGCAAATCAAGAGGGCTGGCAGTGTAGCCTCTGGACCAAACGCACCTCCCGTTAACCAATTCGCAACGTCCGTTCGTGCCGTGCTTTTTAGGATCGATTGACCGAAGTCACCGCCGGAGACAGCTGCGCCAAATAGGAACCCTTGGGTGAAGTTCCATCCCACATGCACGCCTATTGAGACCCATAACCTGCCGGTCATTGCATAAAACGAGCCAAGCATGATACCTGCTTCAATTGCTACGCACGCGGTGGTAAAAATGTTAGCGCCTGGGTTAAAGATGTGGCCAACTCCAAATAGGAAACTGGAGAAAATAAATGCCGGAATTGGCCCTGCGGCGCGCCAAGCGACCCTAAGAATTACACCGCGTACGATAATCTCTTCCAACACTCCCGATTGAATCGCTAGACCAGCGCCATTCCAGAGAGACGCAGCACCATGATATTCGATGTTGTAGAGGCCGCTTGCTGCCAGGATTGCTATTACAATGGCAAACATGGTCGAGCCTGTAGCCAACCCAAAAATGATTTCTCTCGGCGCAACGACCAAGGATAACTCAGTTGGCGAGCGTCCTTCACCCAGTCGCACCAAGACAAAATATGCGCTGAGAACGGAAACTGCGCCTACACATCGAGCAACGAATTCATATGCTGGCGATTTCGGGAGCGCGTGTAACAGCGTCTCCATCACAGGTCCGAACGCCAATCCGATCGCAAATACCATGAATAAGATCCAACCAAGGCTCCGCAGAGGCAGCCAAGCTCCGGATTTTAAAATGCGTTGGTTACCGAGATCGGGACGGATGCCAAAACCTAGTCCTAACATAAGGACGACAGTTCAGAGTCATGATGCGAGAGTTCGAAACCAAGGGGCGCAGCCCAAAGCGACTTGGACGACGGTTCTTCAGCATTCGCATTAAATCGGGCATCCAATTTGGCCAATGTAGATCCTACATTCAGCCGGTAGTTTAAAACTGAGCTGTCCCCGAGAGCTTTGGGCATCGGTCGTACCTTCGCTTGTTGTTGTTTGCTTTCTCATCGAGCGATAGCTTCAAACATTACAGTGCGGTAGGCGCGCCAATCACACTGTATCCATGCATTTGACGCTATGATTAAATCTGATGTGAAGGTTATCGCAGGGCGCAGTCCCACGGCTGTACGACGCGTCAATTTTTCAAACGCTGAAGGCTAATTAGCCCGGCTATGAATGTCGCCATAGCTGCTAATCCAAAGGCGTATCGGCTTGCTGTCAAAACTGTGAGGTTTGAAAGCAAAAGAGAAGCAATCAGCGCGCCTCCAACTTGACCGGTCAGTCTGGCTGTCGCCTGCAAACCACCCGCCGAAGCCGTGCGTTCCTCTGGTGTGGCTTGAAACATTGATCGGTTGTTCGGTGTCTGAAAAAGGCCAAAACCTACACCGCAAAGCATGATAGCAAACAAATGGAGTTCGACACTCGGTGTTAAAGTCATCGCCAGTGTCACAAGGCCGATCGTCATGCAAAAGCCGCCTGTGGCACAAAGCGTTGCAGCTGCAAAACGTGCGAGTGCGCTAGTCGCAATAGGGGTCGTCAACAGAACTGCGAGCGGCCAAGGTGTCATTAACATAGCAATCAGCAACGGGTCCGATCCCAAACGCATGTGCAAAGCAAACGGAAGCATCATAAGTGCGATTCCTAATCCCGTAAAACACGCGACTGACGCCAAGGCGGATCGAATAAATGTTGGGTTGCACAGCACATCAAGGGGAAGAAATGGTGAGGTCAACCCCCGGTCACGGCGAGCAAAAAGCCAAAAACCAATCACACCGCAAAGCAGCAATCCGATGCTTAACCGCGGCGATAACAGCGCAAGTCCTACAGCAATTACAAATGTAAAAACTATTGCGACATAGGACACCATTCCCCGGACATCGAGCGCTCGTCGCCCAGCGCTGTTTGCTGGAAGTGCAAAGGCAGCTCCAAGAGACGTAATGGCTAGGAAAATCCCGCCTGCAAACACAAACCTCCAGCTGCCAGCACTAAGCAGCGCCGCCCCTATCGTGGGGCCGGCGGCCGACATTAGTGCCACCATCATTGCGTTCCAGCCTATTACCTTTCCCAACTGGTGTGGTGGTACTGACAGACGGAGCAATGCCACGCCTAAAGACATCACCGCCGAAGCGCCAACCCCCTGAAGCATACGTAAAATTATTAGGATGTTAAAGTTGGACGCAAGCATACATCCGACCGCACAAGCCGCGAACAAACATACCCCACTGACAAAAGCTCGACGATTTCCATATCGCTCCCCGATAGCTGCCAGCGGGAGAAGACTAGCCATGAGGGCTGCCTGATAAGCGATCATCAACCAAGCGGCATGGGACGGCTCCACATGCAATGAGCCTGATATTGACGGCAGTGCTAGGTTCATGCTGGACGCATCCAGTACAGCGCCACCCATAGCAGCTAAAACGCTGGCCACACCAAGATGACGGCGCAAATCTCTAGTGCGCGGTGAAGTTGAGTTCGGCATCACAAGCTATATTACTTGGTCGGACGGCACCCACGCCCCATCAACATCGACAAACCGGACCATATTGCTTTCGAGGCTAAGGTCACGTGCGGTGAAGCGGAACTGAATGGCGGGCCCGCTAACACATCGGGTATCATGAATGTCCCCTGGCAAATAGATCTGCACGTCGCCTGCGCGGACCAACTTGAGTTCCTGCTTTATTAACTGTGATTCACTTTTCCCGTCACGGATGCGCGTATAACTGCCCATTTCCATTTCGCCTTCCAGTACGCCGTAAATTACCCAGCTGCTGCCATGATCATGGGGAGCGCGATAACGGCCTACTGCCTCGGTGTGTGCAAGTAGGACAAACCCGTGCAATTGGTCGCGATAAAGTTCACGGGTTTCAGGCCGGTCATTGCGGAGATCGCATAACCACCGGTCGGTTGATGGCGCACGGAGCAATTGTACCAAGCCTGCCTTGCAGTCCGCAATTAGTCCTGCAGTTCGCGGACCCCAGGCATTTCTGGCACGCGAGGTGAATACGTCTAAAGCTGAACTGGTCATGGAGGTCTCCTGGATGGTTTGAACAGCGCAATGTTAGCCGAGCCAAGGCATGGCGGAAGACGCAGCGATTGCATTTTGATATTGCGCTTGGCGCTATGCTGATGCTGTTAGACGTGGTATTCAAATTCGATGAATGTGCCCGATCTTAATCTGCTCTTCACTCTTGACGCATTGCTGCAACAGGGGAGCGTTGCGGGTGCGGGCCGTAAACTAGGTTTGAGCCCCTCAGCAATGAGCCGCGCTTTAGCTCGCCTGCGCACTGTTACGGGCGATCCTCTGCTTGTGCGTGCGGGGCGCGGACTGGTTTCAACCCCACGCGCTGATGCAATACGTGACGAAGTTCACCGGATTGTTCAGGACGCCCGCGCTCTTCTTCGCCCTGATGAGACAATTGACCTATATACTTTAGTGCGGACGTTTGTACTACGAACGAGCGATGGTTTTGCAGAAACGATCGGGCCCGCACTAATTCAAAGTGTTGCCGATGAAGCGCCAAGTGTTTGCATTCGTTTTATCCGAAAGCTTGACAAGGACAGTGCCGGGCTACGTGAAGGAGATATCGACCTTGAGACAGGCGTTATAGGTAATACGATAGGACCCGAAATTCGCGCGCAGTCGTTATTTACAGACCAATATGTTGGGGTTGTGCGCAACGGCCATCCTCTCGCCGCCGGTAAAATAGATCCCAGGCGTTATGCAATGTGTCGACACGTCCTAGTCACGCGTCAAGGACTGGAGCTTGGGGAGATTGACGAAAGACTTAGTGGGCTAGGTTTGAACCGTCAAATTATGACAACTGTAGATGGGTTTGCGGCTTCAATTGCGCTCGCACGCGGGTCTGACTTGGTCGCGACTGTTCCTGAACGACATACAACAGGACTTCGCAACGGAATGTTTAGTTTTGCGTTGCCAGTTGAAACTGGAAAATTCACCGTCTCGCTTCTTTGGCACCCCAGAATGGATGGTGACCCTGCGCATCGGTGGCTCCGCCAGATTGTTCGACAGGCTTGCAATTCCGTGCTGCGGAGTGGTCCGACTCATCAAACCTGAGACATAGGTTTGGACATGCGGGACCATGGAATTGTCAAACAGGCGTAGTAAGGTCGGGTGGGACCGGTAACCAATCCGCAGCAATCGGCTTACGTAGTGCCCATATCTTTTTGACGCGCGATGCTGATAGCGGAGTATTTACTCACCCCATACTCATGAGTCCGTTGCACTCCAATGACGTGATACATACGGCGTCCATGTCGTGTGTTCGGTATTAGATGCAGTGTGCAAGATTATAACGAAACTAAATCTAAACTTAGTTCTACTCACCAAGCATTTTCATTTTGTAGTATCG
>JBBQPQ010000075.1:0-10952 GCA_038217195.1 Sphingomonadales bacterium
CAATTGCATGAGGGCCGGTCCCGTCGAAGAAGCAGCCCAATGGCGAAACGGCCCTTGCCTGTCAATGCCTCAAGTGGGAAAGGACGGCATAACGTTCTCTTTTAATGCACAGGGTAATGAAATGTCTTCACACAAGAGCCATCGTCGTCGTGGCGCAGCTGTCGTCAGCGGTAATCCCAAATTTTACGGGCGGCACGCTGTCTATGCAGCGCTGGATAATCCCGAACGCCGCCTCATCAACTTGTGGGGTACAAGGGAGGAAATCGGCAAGATTGTCGTGCCTGACGGGCTCACGGTCCAATATGCCGAGGTAAATGACCTTGCGCGCTTTGTGCCGAAAGACGCGCCGCATCAGGGCATCGTGCTTGAAGTCGCACCGCTGGAGGACGTCTGGCTAACCGATGCGCTGGCCGTCGCCAATGACGACAACCGGCCTTTCCTGATTCTTGACCAGGTCACCGATCCACACAATGTCGGCGCGATTTTCCGGACCGCTGCGGCTTTTGGTGCGGTTGCGGTGGTCACGCAGGACCGCCACTCGCCGCCCGAATCCGGGGCATTGGCGAAGGCTGCATCCGGCGGGCTTGAAATCGTACCTTGGGTGCGTGTGGTCAACCTTGCCCGTGCGCTCGAGGAGATCGCAGAAGCAGGCTATTGGCGAATCGGGCTGACTGGCCATGCCGATGTGACGCTGGAACAAGCGCTGACCCCCGGGCGCAACGCGCTCGTTCTGGGTGCAGAGGGCGATGGCATGCGCCACAATATTGAGGAGCATTGCGACCAGCTGGCCAAATTGCCCATGAACGGACAGATGGAATCCTTGAACGTGTCCAACGCTGCAGCCATCGCATTGTACGCCGCAACCGTGCGGCGGGGTTAACACACGCACATGGGCATCCCAAAAGAGAAGCTTCACGCCGCACTGGATTCGCTGGCAGCCATTGAGCCAGGCATTGCCGCGGCGCTTGCCGTCACTGGCTATCCGGACGAGCGTCTGCGCGAACCTGGCTATGCCACATTGCTGCGCACAATTGTCGGGCAACAGGTCAGCGTTGCCGCCGCGGCATCGGTCTGGAACAAGCTTGAGGCACTTATTGGTCCCGAATGCCCTCCACAGGATTTGCTGGCGCAGGATTTTGATGCCTTGCGGGGCTGTGGGCTGAGCCGACAGAAACAGGGCTATGCCAGGTCACTGGCTGAACTTGTGCTGTCCGGCGACTTGCCACTCGACGCCCTGCCCGCCGATGACGAAGAAGCGATTGCGTATCTCACAAAAGTAAAAGGTATCGGCCGCTGGTCCGCCGAAATTTACCTGCTGTTTGCCGAAGGACGCACCGATATTTGGCCCGCAGGGGACCTTGCGGTTCAGGAAGGCGTAGGTCGTCTATTAAAGCTGGAGGCGCGGCCGTCTGAAAAGGATATTCGCGACATCGCCGAACGGTGGCGGCCACACCGCGGCGCCGCAGCCATCTTTACGTGGTATATCTATGAAAAGGGCTTTCAGGCGATTTAAGGCCTCAACCCTTTGTTCATCCCCATCACTTCCAGCAGAAATGTCTTCGGCTTTTTGAAATAACGGCTCTTCCGGTTTACGCTCAGCCCTAGCAATGCGGCGGCTTCCATGGCAAAATGCACACAATTGCGCTTTCCAAGATTATAGCTTTTGCCCGGCAGGTTGCGCCACTTGTCTACAAAATTCATGAAGCGCAGATATTCCGCGTCAGTCAGCGTGACCGAAAAATGCGGATCGCTGGAGGCAATATATTTGGCGTCCTTGGTTTCAACCATACCCTTGACCGAACCCATCAATATCGCAGGTGAAACGGTGGTGGCGGTAAAACCGTAATTGGTATCGACTGCCTGACCGGTTGAGTCGACCTTGCCTTGCAATTTTACAAATGCGTGCGGAAAATGATCCCCGAAATCATGGCTGTAAAATGTCGCCACGACCTCGGCCAAAGCGGGCGTCGGAAGCTGGCTGTAAAAGGCAAATAACACCAATGACCAATAACGAAACATAATCGCTCCTTATGGCATATTGATGTATCCAGCCTTTTTCCCACCTGCAATAATCAGTTGACGTATTCGATAAATTGATGTCGCTGACAGCCATGTGAATAAGGGGAGGCCTCATCATGTCAGAAACACAGAAAAGCATATTTATCACAGGTGCCGCATCCGGTCTGGGCCGCGAAGTTGCGCGTTATTTCGCCGATGCGGGCTGGTTTATCGGCCTTGCGGACATTGATGAGAAGGGACTCGGCGAAACAGCCGCCATGTTGCCGCCTGGCCAATGGTCCCAGCATCGGCTGGATGTGGCCGACCGGGCGCAATGGAAATCCGTTGTTGCCGAATTTGCAAAGCACACCAACGGCCACATGACCGTATTGTTCAACAATGCCGGTATCGGGTCGGGCGGACCAATTCAGGATATGACCGACGAAGACATTGACCGCATGATTGCGATCAACCTGACAGGTGTTATCAGCGGAACGCGCGCCTGTTTCGATCTGCTCAAAAATACGCCCGATGCGTGCGTGCTCTACACAAGCTCAGCTGCCGGTATCTATGGCTCAGCCGGATTAAGCGTTTATAGCGCAACCAAATTCGCTGTGCGCGGACTCGCCGAAGCCCATGATATCGAATGGCGGCCATATGGAATCAAATCGCGCAGCCTCATGCCTGGCTTTATCGATACCAACATCATCAGCGGGATCGATTCCGGGAGCAACATGACTGGCAAGGAGAGGCTGCAATCGGCTGGTGTTGAAGTCAGCCCTGTATCCATCATTGGCCCTGCCGCGTGGGAAGCGATCCACGGCGACAAGGTGCACACGCCTGTCAACAAGATGGCAAAGCAGCTCGCCTTTTCGGCCCGATGGTTTCCAAACCGGTTGCGGAAACAATTGGGACTGTTGGGCGGTCTTGGCGACGTCGTTCAGACTAAGCCATGATGCTATCGATGGCGGTCGCCAGATCAACGTCACGTTGCGAAAGGCCGCCGGCATCATGCGTGGTCAGCAAAATCTCTACCCGGTTGTAGACGTTAAACCATTCGGGATGATGGTCGGCTTTTTCGGCGAGGATCGCCACACGTGTCATGAAACCGAACGCTTCGGCGAAATCGGCAAAGCGCAGATTCCGGCGGATGCCCCTGGCGTCAGCGTCATAGGTCCATTCCGGCAGCTCAGCCATAACCGCAGCGCGTGCCGCATCATCCAGTTTTGAAACGTCCATGGGTTAATCCTGCTTTTGCAATTGAATGAAATCATGCCTAAGTCCCCCTATGTCTTCGCGTCAAGCATCCTTGCCTTCACTCAGCATTGAAAATGTCTCGGTCATTCGTGGCAACCGGCTTGTGCTGCGCGATCTTACGCTCGTGGCGCGCGCCGGGGATATCATATGGATAAGAGGCGCCAACGGGTGCGGCAAATCGACCCTGCTGCGCCTTGTCGCGGGTTTGTTGTCAGTGACATCCGGCGTGGTCAACGCGGAAGGCGGCATCGCGATGGCAGACGAAAACCTCGCTTTGGATGCCAATCTGAACGTCGAAAGGGCACTTCGGTTCTGGGCCGACATGGACGGCGCGACGCAAGTAGAACTAGGTTCCGCTCTCGCCGATATGGATTTACAAAGCCTCGCCGACATTCCGGTCCGCTTTCTGTCGACCGGACAACGCAAGCGTGCAAGCATTTCGCGCGTTATGGCATCAAAGGCAGATATCTGGCTGCTTGACGAACCCTATAACGGCCTGGACAGCGCCAGTTGCGCGCGGCTTGATCAGGCGATTACCGCCCATGCCACGTCCGGCGGAATCGTTCTGGTGGCTGCCCATCAGCCTCCCTCTATCAACGTCGCGCATAGCTTGGTGCTCGACCAAAAAGGCGTCGTGGCATGAGGGCTTTTGCAGCGCTTGTGGCCCGCGAGGTAGGATTGGCCTGGACAGGCGGCGGTTTGTGGCTTCCGGTTGTTTTCTATTTGGCTGTAGCCACACTCTTTCCCTTTGTGACTGGCCCGGACAAAGCGCTGCTCGCGCGCACGGGTGGCGGCATATTGTGGATCGCCGCGCTGCTTGCGACGCTTCTGCCGATTGAAAGGCTTATCCTGCCTGATCGCCAGTCAGGTGTGCTGGACCAGCTCGCGCTTCGCGGCTGGTCGGACGAACTCGTCGCCTTGGCCAAAATCATCGGACAGATCTTTGCCTTTGCCCTGCCGCTGCTTTTGGCCTCCGTCATTGGCTCGGCGCTGATCGGATTGCCCGAGGCGCAGTTGGGGACACTTCTCCTTGGCCTTGCTTTGGCTTTGCCTGCTTTGTCGGGACTGTCCGTGATGATTGCGGCACTGACGGCAGGGCTGAGCGGCGCAAGCGCGCTTGGCGGCCTGTTGCTGGTCCCCATCACGATCCCGCTGCTGATCTTTGGCGCTGGTACGCTTGCCGAAGATCCGGGCAATGCCATGCAATTGCTGGCGGCGACGTCGCTGGCGATTACGGCCCTATCGCCCTTTGCGGCGGGCGCGGCGTTACGGGCTGGCCGGATTTAGGCAACACGCAAGGCGCCAATTTATTGCGCTGAAATTTTCCTGGCGTAACCATCGGCCACCATGGCTTCGACCATGTCGAACAATTTTTCCGGATCCTGCGCGCGCAACGCGGGAATATTGGCCTCCATGCCCTCTGCGATCACGATTTCGCGCTTGCCGCTTGCCACAGCTTCCCAGATGACACTGGCGACCTTGTCCGGGTCAATGCCATTGTCGATCGCCGCGTCGCTGATTCCGCGCACCGAGCCATCGGCGTTCAGCGCGTTTCGAGAGACGTTGGTTTTGACCGACCCCGGCGCAATAACAAGGACCTTGACCCCCTGCCCTGCGACTTCACTGCGCAAGGCGTCGGCATAACCAATCAACCCGTGTTTCGCAGCGCAGTAAGCCGTACGCATCGGTATGCCTGCCTTGCCGGCCACGCTCGAGATCATCACAATCTGGCCACTGCCGCGCCCGACCATATGCGAAAGCAATGCTTGGGTAAGCGCAATTGGCGCGAGCAAGTCGACATCCACTATCCGCTGGTAGACAGAAAAATCGGTGTCGACAGCGGGTGACCTTTGCGAAATTCCGGCATTGTTCACAAGCACGTCAACACCGCCTTGAAAGGCAATAGCCTTAGCAACCTGACCCGCAAGATCATCATAAGCAACCGTATCAAATGGCAATATCAGGCAACGTTCTGCAGCACCGGTTTCTCTGGCAACACGCTGTAATTCAGCGACATTTCGGCCAGACAAGATGGCAAAGCCGCCCGCCGCCACGAATGATTTGGCCAGCGCCTCGCCAATTCCCGATGAAGCCCCTGTGATCCACGCTGTTTTGTTTGACTGACCCACCATTTTTGCTCTCCTTCTCGCCTGTTAGGTCAACCTGCGCTTGCCCGCTGTCAAGACATTCTGGCTTGCACTTTGCCCGCCACAGCACCACATGCGACCTATGCTGATAGAAACCGAACTCACCCCGAACCCCGCCACCATAAAATTCCTGCCCGGCCGAGTGGTCATGGAAACCGGAACGCGCGATTTTGCGAGCCCTGAGGAAGCGGAAGCTTCACCTCTGGCCGAGGCCTTATTTACCCTTGGTGATGTGACGGGTGTGTTTTTCGGGCATTCGTTCATTTCGGTCACAGCCGCACCTGGCGTCGAATGGGCAAGCCTGAAGCCGGATGTACTTGGCATATTGCTCGATCATTTCAGCGCCAACATGCCTTTGTTCAAACCGGCAGCCGCTGGCTTCGCTGTGCCTTCTGGTGACGCAGATTATCCGCTGGATGATCCGGAAGACGCGGACATCGTGGACCAGATCAAGGAGCTGATCGAAACCCGTGTTCGACCTGCCGTCGCAAATGATGGCGGCGACATCATTTACCGTGGATTTCAAAAGGGCGTGGTCTTTTTGCAGATGCAGGGTGCGTGTTCAGGCTGCCCATCTTCATCCGCTACATTGAAAAACGGCATCGAGCAGTTGCTGAAACATTATGTGCCGGAAGTGACTGAAGTCCGCGCCGCCTAATATAATTTCTAATCGAAAGCATAATGATGTCTGCATCTTTAAATGACGCTGCACTGGACCAGCTGTTCCGGACCGCGCGCAGTTATAATGGTTATTTGGATACGCCCGTTACCGAAAGCCAGCTTGAGGCAATTTGGAAGCTCATGAAATTTGGTCCCACGTCCGCCAACTGCCTGCCTGCGCGAATAATTTGGTGCACCAGCGACGCTGCCAAGGCAAAGCTTGCCGCATGCACGATGCCAAGCAATGGCGAGAAAATACTTCAGGCGCCGGTAACAGTGATTATCGGAATGGATCTGGAGTTTTACGAAAATCTGCCCGAGCTTTTCCCGCATACCGACGCGCGCAGCTGGTTTGTGGGCAACGACGCGCTGATCGAAAAGACAGCTTTTCGCAACAGCAGCCTGCAGGGGGCGTATTTCATGCTCGCTGCGCGTGCGCTTGGACTGGATACGGGACCAATGTCCGGTTTCAATAACGCCGCAGTGGATGAAGCATTTTTCGCCGGAACCCCAGTGCAGTCGAATTTTATCTGCACGCTGGGTTATGGCGACAAAAGCAGCATATTTGAACGCAGCCCGCGTCCGGCATTCGACCGGTTCAACCAAGTCGTCTGATTTATGCGGACATTGGTCATCGATACGGCGACCCGGGCGTGCTCCGTCGCGTTATTTGACGATGACCGGCCCGTTGCTGCGCAATTTGAGGTTATCGGGCGGGGCCACGCCGAACGGCTCCTGCCGCTGATCGCATCCCTACCCGGTCAGGGCAAGGCAGATCAAATCATGGTCAATACCGGACCCGGCAGCTTTACCGGAATCCGCGTTGGCGTGGCGGCCGCGAAGGCTCTCGGCCTTGCCTGGCGTATTGAGGTGCATGGATATGGCTGCCTTGCGCTGGTGGCTGCAATGGGTCAGTCGCAGGATGACGCATCCGGACCAATCGACGTCGTTATGACAGGAGGCCATGGCGAATATTTCTTCGAAGCCTATGACCAAACCGGCCAGTCTGTTTCGCCAGCCAGATCGGTGTTGCCAGAACAGCTAAATCAACTTCTTACCGCTGGGGTGGTCGCTGGTGATATTGATCCGCCGAGCGGGGATCGCGTGTGGTTTGAAACATTGCCTGATGCGCGCCAATGGCACCTGATTTCCGCGCGCGCGGCACTGCCCCCTGTGCCGATTTATGGTCGTGCGCCGGACGCAAAGCCGGCTGCTATCCGTCCATGATCAGCGTAATCGAGGGCAGCGCGGTCGATATTTCCGCGGTGATGTCGGTCATGGATGACGCCTTTGACCAAAGATTTGGCGAAGCGTGGACTGCAGCACAATGTCTTTCAACACTCGTTCTGCCTGATTGTCGGCTTTTATTGGCTAAATTTGGGGACGAAGTTGCCGGCTTTGCCATTAGCCGTTGGGTTCTCGACCATGAAGAATTGTTAATGATCGGGGTTTCCCGCGCACTTCAGGGGCAAAATATCGGTAAAGCGCTGCTATCGGAAATAATCAATCGCGCGCGCAGTGCAAGACGCACGAAAATATTTCTCGAAGTGCGCGATGGTAATAACGCTCATGATTTCTACCAAAATTCAGGGTTTATGCCTATTGGCCGCCGTAAAAATTATTATAAGAATGCTGATGGAGTTAGTCCCGATGCGATTACGATGAACCTGATTTTAAAATAATAAGTTACAATTTGAGTGTTTGTTGACGATTACACATCGGACCGATATATGATGAAAGCTCAATAAAACAAAATAACGGGTCAAGGATTTCATATATGTCACCTGAAAGTAACGAGGTTTCTGAATTATTAATTACGTTGACTGCAGATATTGTCGCCGCTCATGTGAGCAACAATAGCGTTGCCGTATCCGACGTTTCGACTCTAATCAGCAATGTACACGCAGCATTATCCGGAATTTCTGGACCTGAGGTCGTAATAGAAACAGCATTGGAGCCCGCTGTTCCCGTGCGAAATTCTGTAAAACGTGATTACATTGTTTGTCTCGATGATGGCAAAAAGCTAAAAATGCTCAAGCGCCACCTGATGACGCATTATGGCATGACACCGGACGATTACCGCACAAAGTGGGGATTGCCTGCCGATTATCCCATGGTTGCTCCCGCATATGCCGAACAACGCCGCGAACTTGCCAAGGCAATCGGCCTTGGACGGGCGCCGGGATCAGGTCGCCGGAAGAAAGTGAAATAAGCTTTTCATACCGCAATTGGAAATCAAGGCCGGGGTTCCCCCCGGCCTTTTTCTTTGACGAATCACGCCGTGCCACTAAATGTCTCGACAGATGGACAGCAAAATTGACATTGAGGCGCTTTGCAACGAACGCGGCCTGCGCATTACCGACCAGCGGCGCGTTATTGCCCGCGTCATTTCCGACTCGAATGACCATCCGGATGTCGAGGAATTGTATCGCCGCTCTTCGGCCATTGATCCCAAAATTTCGATTGCGACCGTTTACCGGACCGTTCGGCTATTTGAAGAGGCCGGAATATTGGACCGGCATGATTTCGGCGATGGTCGCGCACGGTATGAGGCTTCGCCGGAGGCGCATCACGACCATTTGATTGATGTCGAAACGGGCAAGGTGGTTGAATTTGTTGACCCCGAGCTTGAGGCGCTTCAAAAAATTATCGCTGAGCGGCTTGGCTATCGCCTGGTTGACCACCGCATGGAGCTTTATGGCGTCGCCATCGACCGCAAGGATTGAACGGCGCAATCCGGCGATTTTTATCGCCGGACAGTTCCTGTTTGCAGCACGCTTGCTGCTGATGGCCGCCAGCCTCCTGACAGCGCTTCTGCTCCACAATATTTGGCGGCTTTTCCAAAAGCCTTCGCCCTGGCCCCGCTTGTTTCTGTTGTCTATCAGCTGGACCAGCGGCATTGCCACCGCAACCACTGGCAACCGCGTCCGCGCCAATGTGTTCTACGCCGCAAATCACCACAGCTGGATTGATATTCCCGTCATGGCCGGTGTCACGGGTTGCACCTTTGTCGCAAATGACGGCATTGAAAGTTGGCCGCTGATCGGTTGGTTGTGCAAAATCAACAACACAATCTTCGTCAGTCGCGAAAACCGCACGAGCATCGGCAGTCAGGTCGATGATCTGCGCGCCGCCATGACTGGCGAACAGCCTGTCACGATCTTCCCCGAAGGTACGACTCACGACGGCTCGGGACTGCTGCCATTCAAGGCGTCCTTGTTCGCGGCGCTGGTGCCACCACCGGAGAACATGCTTGTTCAACCCGTTTACCTGAGTTACGGGCGCCATACGCCGCGTGTTGCATGGGTTGGCGACGAAAAGGTCACGGAGAATTTCTGGCGGCTGTTGTCCTATCTCAAACCGATTACGGCCACACTGCATTTTCTCGAGCCATTTGACCCTGTCTACTATCCCGACCGCAAGGCCATTTCTGCCGAAGCACGTGCGCGGATCGGCGCTGCGATGGAGGGTGGCGGCAACAGCGTACGCTATGTATAGACGCGCGCTATGAGCACGGATTCCCCCAAAACCTATTCCATCAAAAATTACGGCTGCCAGATGAACGTCTATGACGGTGAACGCATGGCCGAAATGTTCGAGAGCCAGGGCATGACGCCTGCCGACGAGAAAGCCAATGCCGACCTTGTTGTCCTGAACACATGCCATATCCGCGAAAAGGCGGCTGAAAAGGTCTATTCCGAGATTGGCCGCTTGCGCCGCAAGGACGGCAGTAGCCCGGTCATTGCCGTCGCTGGCTGTGTCGCGCAAGCAGAGGGCGGCGAAATCAGCCGCAGGGCGCCAGAAGTCGACATCGTCGTTGGACCTCAGGCCTATCACAACCTGCCTGAAATGGTCGCAGCGGTCGGACGCGGCGAACGTGTGGTTGATCTGGATCTGCCCGGGCTCGACAAGTTCGGCAAATTGCCTGCGCGCCGCAAACAGGCGCCCTCGGCGTTTCTGACGGTTCAGGAAGGCTGCGACAAATTCTGCACCTATTGCGTTGTGCCTTACACACGCGGGGCCGAAATCTCGCGTGGCTGGAATGACTTACTGGATGAGGCGAAGGCGATCGTCGACGCGGGCGCCAAGGAAATCACCTTGCTCGGGCAAAATGTCAACGCATGGGATGGCGAAGATGACAAGGGCCAGATGCAAGGGCTTGATGGCCTGATCCGTGCACTCGACCGGATACCCGACCTTCGGCGTATCCGCTATATGACAAGCCATCCGAACGACATGACCGAGGGGCTCATCGCCGCGCATGGCGATGTTGAAAAGCTGATGCCTTTCCTCCATCTGCCCGTGCAGTCGGGGTCGGACCGCATTTTGAAGGCGATGAACCGAAGCCACAGCCGCGACAGCTATTTGCGCATCCTTGACCGCGTCCGCGCGGTGCGGCCCGACATAGCGTTTTCGGGGGACTTCATTGTCGGATTCCCGGGCGAGACCGACGCTGATTTTGAAGACACGTTAAGCCTCGTGCGCGAAGTGGGCCACGCGCAAGCCTATTCGTTCAAATATAGCCCACGGCCAGGCACACCTGCCGCCGATATGGCCCACCAAATCCCCATGGATGTCATGGACGAACGGCTTCAGCGATTGCAGGCGCAGATCGTCGCTGACCAGACTGCGTTCAACAGCCGGACCGTCGGAAAAGTCTGCGATGTTCTGCTTGAGCGTCCGGGCAAGTTCGCTGGGCAGCTCATAGGAAAATCTCCGTGGTTGCAATCGGTGCATGTGCTTGCACCAGACCTTTCTATCGGCGATATCGTTACAGTCGAGATGACCGATTCTGGACCACTCAGCCTGAAAGGTGAACCAACGATGAGAGCAGCTGCCTGAATGGCAAAAAAAGCCCAAGCGCAAGCCGGTGACCTGTCCCGGCTGGAA
>JBBQPQ010000076.1:0-10174 GCA_038217195.1 Sphingomonadales bacterium
CGCGACGACATGTTGCGTGAGTTGACCTATACCAACCGCGAGTTTTCAGGCCATGAGGCGCTGACCTTGGGCTTTGCGACCTTTGTCGATGAAAACCCCCATACCCGCGCGATGTCCATTGCCCGCGAGATCGCAGCCCGCAATCCTGAGGCGATGCGGGAGGCCAAGGCCTTGTTCAACGAATATGCAGACATGGACGAAGACGCCATATTGCTGGCCGAAAGCGTCCGCCAGGCGCGTATCATCCGGACGCCGAACCAAATTGAAGCGGTGATGGCCGGGATGCAGAAACGCGCTGGCGTCTTTGCGGATTAAGCCGATTTGACGTGAAGGCGTTCAAATTCTGCGCGTAAATCCTGCGGCAGTGGCGTTGGCCCGTTGGCGTCGGTCAGTACGATAGTGGTAATGCAGGTCGCCTTGCATTCCCCGCCCTGAAAGGCCGCCGAGGCAATGTCCCAGCTGCTGCTCCCGATCCGCAGGATGCCGCTGGCAATCTCGACATGTTCGGGGAAATGCGCTTCGGCAATATATTCAAGCGCCACGCTTACGATCAGCCAGCGTTGCCCCGGCGCGCGGCGCTCAACCTCGATTGCGTGATTGAACATTCCTCGACCATGCTCAAATAGTCCGGCCATCGAGACGTTGTTAATATGTCCCAACAAATCCAGGTCGGCAAAGCGTGTCTCGGTCCTGTGGTTGAACGGATAGTTGGCAGGGTCAAGTTGCCAGCTTTGCGGTTTGGGCATATCAGCATTCCATATTTAATGTCATCATCCTGAGCTTGTTTCAGGATCACGAGTGGCAGTTTGTTATGCTGAACCGAGTTCAGCATAACGGTGACTGTGCCTTAAAGACCCCGGCCAATCAGTTCCTTCATGATCTCGTTCGTGCCGCCAAAAATACGCGTCACGCGGGCTGCGCGCCACATACGGGCGATGGGATATTCGTTCATATAGCCAGCGCCACCATGCAATTGCAGGCAGGCATCGACAACTTCCCATTGCAGATCGGTGTGCCACAATTTTGCAGCGGCACCTTCCTCCGCAGTCAGTTCTTTTTTGTAGTGGCGGTTTAGTGCCCAATCGAGGTGCGCCCAGCCGACCTGAAGCTTTGACTTGATGTCGGCCAAGACGAAGCGGGTGTTCTGAAAATCGAGCAATGGCTTGCCGAACACGATGCGCTCACGGCAAAATGCGACGGTTTCATCAAATGCCTTTTGCGTACTTGCCATGGACGACACGGCGATAGAGAGCCGTTCCTGCGGCAGTTCGCTCATCAGATAGATGAAGCCCTTGCCTTCTTCGCCAAGGCAATTGGTCATGGGTACGCGGACATCTTCGAAAAACAGTTCCGACGTATCGGCTTCGTCCATGCCGATCTTGTCGAGATTGCGGCCGCGCTTGAAACCTTCACGGTCAGCTTCGACCAGTACGATCGACATACCCTTGTAAGCAGGCTGGATTTCGGTGTCGGTCTTGACGCAAACGAGGATCAAGTCTGCATTTTGGCCATTTGTGATATAGGTCTTGCTGCCATTGATGACATAATGGTTGCCATCTTTCTTGGCCGTGGTCTTCATGCCCTGAAGGTCGCTGCCGGTGCCGGGTTCCGTCATCGCGATCGCGGTGATAACCTCGCCCGAGATCATCTTGGGCAACCAATGCTTCTTCTGCTCTTCGCTGCCATAGCTTGTGATGTAGTTGACTACGATGTCGGACTGCAGCGAGAAACCGGTGGCTACGCCGCCATAATAAGCCGATTCCTCGTCAACGATCGCATTGTAGCCAAAGTCGAGGCCAAGGCCGCCATATTCAACAGGCGCGGTGGGGCACAGCATGCCAACCTCGCCGGCCTTGGGCCAGATGGATTTGGGGACGATGCCGTCTTCCTGCCACTGCTTGGCGTGCGGGGCGACTTCCTTTTGCAGGAACTGGCGCACCGACTGGCGGAACGCCTCATGATCTTCATTATAGGCGGTGCGTGGAATGGTATCGAGTGACATGTGAAAACCCCTGCAAAATGATCTGCGGCTATGCTTGCATCAATGGCAGCAAGTTGACGCGCGCGTCAAGCCGAATTTAATCGTTTGATTAAACAGGCTCGCCCGCATGGCGTGCGCGTTCGACGATGGTGCGTTCCGCTTTGGGCACGCTGCGGTAAGCGGCGATCAACAAGCCCAGAGCAATTGGTGCGACCGCGACGAGCGACAAAATGCCCACGCGCAAGTTGCCGACCAGCTTGCCATCTACCATCGTTCCAGCAAGGTCGGAAATCTGGCCCACCATATAGGGTCCAAACGAGAGCCCCACGAGCGTGGTGCCCAAGAAGAATGCGGCGGTGGCGGTGCCGCGCATGCGAGGCAACACAAGATCCTGTGTTGTCGCTGCTGCTGCACCAAGCGCCGTTGCGCCAAGCATGCCCGCGAGGAAATTCATCACGTAGAACAATGTGGTGTTATCGGTAGTATATCCGATGCCGATGGGAATGATCGGGCCCAAAACGCCTAGGATGATGATCAAAATGCGCCCCGCCGGATTTTTGGTGCGCAGAAAATCTGCGACCCGCCCACCGATGATCACGCCCAGAAACCCGCTGATTGCGCCATTTGCGCCGAGTATGAAGGCCAGTTGCTGCTTGGGCAGACCAAGCACGGTTTCGGCATAAGGTGCCGACCAGAATGCGAGTGCGTAGGCCGCCAACGCAACAAGGCCATAGCCAATGGTCGTGCAAATGAACGCTGGGGTACCCCAAATCAGGTGAAAGGTGGCGGGGTCCTTCGCGCGTAATGTCGAGGCCCATGAGAAGACGGCATAATAACCAAATCCGACCGCTGACCATTGCGGGAAATTCCCCGTCAGCTGGATCATGGTGTAGGCAAAGGCTGCAATAGCTGCGCCGGTGGCAAGGTTGATGAGAAGGGCAGAGGGTCCGCGCTGCCATGCACCCCACAAAGTGAAAGGCGGAACGATCATCGAAAGATCGTTGGCAAATGCCCGAAACGGTGCAGGATGCGCGGGTGTCACCAGTCCGTCCATTGCGCCGCGGACAGGTTCACGCAATGTAGCGACCCACAAACCGACGAGCACGCCCGGAATTCCGACTGCCACGAAAGCGGCGTGCCAGCCGACCAGCCCAAGCGGACCGCCTTGCGGGTAAGCGGCGTCCCAGCTTTGCACGATCAGCGCGCCGAGAAACAGGGAAACACCGCCACCAATATACAGGCCGGAGGAATAGATCGCCAGTGCGGTCGCGCGCTGCCTCTTGGGGAAATAGTCGGAAATCAGGGAATATGCGGTTGGGCTCGCGGTTGCTTCACCCACCCCGACGCCCATACGCGCCATGGTCAATTCAGTTTGATTGCGGGCGAAGCCGGACAAAGCTGTCATGAGCGACCACAACGCAAGCCCGATTGAAAGCAGCTTCACACGGCTCCAGTTATCGGCAAGCCGTCCAAGCGGTATGCCAAAAAGCGCGTAAAACACGGCAAAGGCAGCCCCGCCCAAAAAGCCCATGTCTGCGTCGTTCAGGCCAAGATCGGCCTTTATATCAACCGCAAGGATGCTGAGGATTTGCCGGTCGATGAAATTGAGTATGTAGACGACAACGAGCACGAGCAGGACATACCAGCTATAGCTGCTGGCCTCGGGCAAGGGGGTGTCCGATTGCACGGGAACGGAGTTTGGGTTGTCGCCTTCTACCGTTACGCTCACTATGCTCTCCTTGTTGGCCGTTTTCGACTTGTGGATGCACGGCTAGCAGAACAAACATGACGCGCAACATGAATTACCGTTCAACTTCTAACTGCATAAGACTGCGAAAAAAATCCTTAGACGATATGTCGTGTTTCGCTTGAAATTGGACCGAATTCATCCAATATAGTTGTCATGCGGCTATATTGCCGTGTTTTGAGGAGAAATAAGTCATGGCACAGTGGTCCGATCCACGGGTAACCGGGACCCGGTCAAGCCTTGAAGGCGTTGGCTCGCGCGGCGGTGACCTTGCGGTTGACGCAGGTCTGCGCTCGCACATGCTGAAGGTTTATAATTACATGGCGTCGGGCGTCTTGCTCACTGGCGTTGTCGCAATGCTGTTCGCACAGACAGAGCTGGCGCAAAACCTGATGGTCAACCCAAGTCTGATGAGCTGGGTAATCATCTTGTCACCGTTGGTAGTCGTTATGGCTATGAGCTTTGGTCAAGGCAAGTTTTCGGTAGCCACGCTTCAGGCAATGTTTTGGGGCTTCGCGGTCCTGATGGGCCTATCGATGGCGCGCATCTTTATGATGTTTACCGGTGAATCCATTGCGCAGACGTTCTTTGCGACATCGGCAGCTTTTGCCGGACTGAGCCTGTGGGCTTACACAACGAAGAAGGACATCAGTGGCTGGGGTAGCTTTCTTGTCATGGGTGTTGTCGGCTTGATCGTTGCGTCGATTGTGAATATTTTTCTTGGTTCTGACACCCTTGGCTGGGTTATCAGCGCTGCTGGTGTGTTGATTTTTGCTGGCCTCACCGCCTACGACACGCAGCGGATCAAAAGCGAGTATTTCTACCTTCAAGGTCCTGAAATGATCGGCAAGGCTGCGGTAATGGCAGCGCTGACGCTCTATCTCGACTTCATCAACATGTTCCAGTTTTTGCTGAGCTTCCTCGGTAATCGCAACTAGTCACTGTCGGTTCAGGTTGAAACTATATTATGGCCCGGTGGGAAACCACTGGGCCATTTTCTTTGGAATTTCGTCGAACAGGGCTTTTCTTTCCGTGTAAAATCCTGTTGGAATCATTCTGGGTTATCGGAGACAAAGCACATGCGTCGGGGCGTCAAAAATCTAACTGCCATTATTTTCATCAGTGCAGTTGCAGCCTGTGCTCCTGCGCCTGTCAAGGTCGCACCACCACCTATTCCGCTTCCAGCGCCCCCGCCACCGCCTCCATCCATGCCCTTACCACCTGGAGGCGCGGCATTGTCGATGACCATACCGCCGGTGGGCGTGGACGGCGTGCGCGTAACACCCAATCGCGGGCTTAGCCGTGACGAACAAATCTGGCACTTCCGCTCTGCGCTAAATGTTGCCGCGTTGAACTGCCAGGGTCCGGTCTGGGGACAGATCGCGACGGAATACAATAAGTTCATCGTCGTTCATAAGGTGGTGCTGTCGAAAACCAGCAAGTCTGTGGATCGTGAATATGTGGCGCGCTACCCGAAGCAAAATGGCTTACGCATTCGTGATACGCGCCTGACAGACTTGTACAATTATTTCGCGTTGCCGCCGGTGCGCGCGCAATATTGCGATATGTCTTTGCGCAAGTTGACCGAGGCCAATCAGATACCAAAAGAAGCACTGCCCGAATATGCTGTTGGTGGCCTGATCGATATCGATAATATTTTTGTCAATTTCTACGACGCTTATGTGAAATATGAGCGCGATCTGGCCGATTGGAACATGACATATGGGCCACGGCCAGCCTACAATCCGGCAACAAACATTATGACGCCGCCTGTCACTTCGTCCACACCAGCGCCATTGCCGTCGCAAAGCAGATAAAGTGACGTAGGCCTAAGCGGCGGGGGTAGCCTGGGCCTCTGCAATCAAACCTGCGTCAATGGCCTTGGCTGCCTTATGGGCCGGACGTGAGGTCAGTAAATCGCTGTAGCGCACAAGTGAATCGCGCTTTGGCATGGAGCCAAATAACACCCCCCACATGACTTGGGAGCCGACATACAAATCGGCGCCGGTAAATCTGTCGCCACACACGTATGTATTGTCGCTGAAGTGCTGGTCGAGCGCATCGATGGTTCGGTCGTAGCTGCCATAGCCGAACATCAATTCTTTCTCAGGGGTGGGATCGAAGCCGGCCGAATGGTTCGTGATTGCAGCCTCCACTGGCCCTGCAGCAAAAAACATCCAGCGATAATAATCGGCGCGCTCGGCGTCGGTTGGTTTAAGGCCGCAATCGGGAAATGCATCCGTGAGGTAAGCGCAAATGGCGGCGCATTCCGTCACGACCTTGCCGTCGTGGACAATAGCAGGCACCTTACCCATCGGGTTAATGGCCAGAAATTCCGGCGACTTCATCGTCGTGCCATATTCCAGCAAATGTTGTTCATAGTCCGCGCCTACTTCATGCAGGGCCCATCTGGCGATTTGGCCACGCGACATCGGGTTGGTGTAAAAATCGATTTTCGACATGGGGCACTCCAACAAAGATGGGCTAGGTCCAAAAAGTCATACCCTTAGGCAATTCAGGCCATGCTGATATACTCGCGCATAGCTGCGGCTTCGGATTCTATCTTTTCAATACGATGCTTGACCAAGTCGCCAATGGAAACAAATCCGATCAGGCCACCCTCTTCAATCACCGGCAGGTGGCGGATCCGGCGTTTTGTCATGAGCGATAGAGCCGACATTATTGCTGTGTCGGGTGCAACGGTTATGGCAGGCGTTGTCATGGTATCCGCCACCGTCTTCGATAGAAAGGCCGCGCCGTGGCGCGCGATGCCATAGACAATATCCCGTTCCGAAAATATGCCCAGCACAGACGTGCCCTCGATGACGGGAAGTGCGCCGATGCGATGTTCAGCCAAGCGCGCTACAACCTCGCCAACGCTTTCATGTGGCGATGCGGTAAACACATCCGGATGACGGTTGGCCAAAATTGCAGAAATCGTCATCGACTCTCTCCCTATATCCTTGCCCCCAAGAGAACTTATAGCATAAGGCCACCTTATCAACCCATGACTCGTCCTTCCCGCCTCGATGATCCCGAATATGCCAGCTTCGCCTGGCAGCGATACTGGCGCCTTATGCGCTGGATGTTTGGCGTTACCTTGATCGTCACCATTGCTGTCTTGGGCAGCTTTTGGTGGAACAACGGAATGGTGTCGATCCACTTCTTCATCGCAACGGCAGGCGCAATCTTTGGTGCGGTTATGCTAACGGCAGCGCTTATGGGGCTTGTTTTTCTGTCGAGCGGGTCGGGCCACGATGAGTCCATTGAAGATCCGTTTGAGGATGAAGCAGACCGTTGACTGAAAATATTCGCAACCTTCCAAAACGAAATGACCCGGTTTTACGCGTCGTTCCGGGACCAGCAGATATCAACGCCAATGGACATATCTTTGGCGGATGGGTGCTTGGCATGATGGATCAGGCAGGTGGCATTTTGGCTGGCCGGATTGCGCAAGGTGCCTGTGCCACGGTTGCTATCGAAAAGATGGAGTTTATTGCCCCGATCCTATTGCGCGATATTATCTCTGTCTATGCGACGCTCGAACGCCGCGGGCGCACATCAATGGGTATAAGGGTCGAGGTTGTCGCAACGCGGGAGCGTGGTCAGCAAGAGGTCAAAGTGACCGAAGGCTTGTTCACGTTTGTTGCGCTTGATGAAGAGCACAAGCCCCGTCCGCTGCCAGAGGCATAAGCGCCGCGCAGCCGCAGAGCTGCAAATGCCACAACTGTACCGAATAGCTGCGTTACCGCAACTCATTCAGCTGCTGCGGCGACTCCATCGTCATCAGTTGCTTTAATCCGGCGTGCACGCGGCTTACGTGCTGGCTTTTCAGCTACACTGTCACCTTCGCCCGACAATATCGCTATCGACGGCGGCAAGACTGCAAGGTCGAGACCAGCGGGGATATCGTCATTGTCTTCGCTGTGGTGACGGCGTGGGCTACGGTTTGCGTTGCGCGTGCCACTTACCGGGCGATCATTCCGCTCGGGGCGTTCGGCCCGCTCAGGACGTTCGCTTCGCTCGGGGCGCTCAGTCCGCTCGTTTCGTTCAGGGCGGCGCGGGCGTGCCTCGCGTTGCTGGCTGCGCGGTTCGCGCTGGTCATTATCATTGGCATCGTCGGCAGAACCCTGATCGGAATTTGCGCCTTCGGATGAAGGTTGATCATCATAATTCGGCGAACGATCATAATTTTGTAGGCGGTCGTCATTCTGCCAATCGTCGCGATCATCACGATTGTCGTCGCGCGCATCATCGCGCGGGCGGCGTTCGCCTTGCTGTTCCTGACGGGCCTCTTGGCGGCTGCGGAAGTCGGCCAGGACGCGGAAATAATGGTCTGCAAATTGCAAATGATATTCGGCATTAACGCGGTCGCCGTTGAATTGGGCGTCCTGCGCTAGTTTCTTGTATTTCTCGAGCATCTGCGCCGCGTTGCCGCGCGCACGATTGTCGATCTGGTTTTGATAATCGAACCCGCTGCGGTTGTTGTTCTGTTGCCGGTTGTTGTTGTTGTTATTATTATTACGACCGCGGCGCCGGTTGTTGTTCTGCTGCTGCCTGTTGTTGGTATTCATCAGGGCTGACCCGTCCTCTGTTTAGCACTTAAAATTAAATGAAGCCCCTGAACCCTGTTTGGGTTGCGCTAGGGTCGGCACGACCCTGTCACTTTGTCCATCTGCGCGGGGGGGCGGCTTCGCGCTACAAGACCGTAAATCGGAGTTTTTGCTGCGATGCTCTTATGTCCTAGTCGTTGTATTCTTCGATTCCAAGCGAAAAGCGAATGGCTCTTGGATTTCCCGCAAGATCATGTCGGAGTTCTGTGGAAAAACCGGCTACAGCGCCCAATTGGCCCACGGCTTCTGCCTGATTATATCCAATTTCGAAGATAGCGACCCCACCGGGGTTGAGCAAAAAGGGCAGTTGCGGAATCAGAAGCTGGTAATCGTCCAGCCCGTCTGCGCCAGCGAAAAGGGCGCTATGTGGCTCGTGCGCCGATACCATCGCCTCGAGCGCGTGGCCGTCCTCGATATATGGCGGGTTGCACAAGATCAGGTCAACCTGGCCCAAGCCGGCATTCCAGCCTGCGACTGCCCAATCACGCT
The DNA here is from genome assembly GCA_038217195.1 of Sphingomonadales bacterium. Lineage (GTDB taxonomy): Bacteria > Pseudomonadota > Alphaproteobacteria > Sphingomonadales > Sphingomonadaceae > Sphingorhabdus_B. The sequence goes on from JBBQPQ010000076.1 coordinate 8,831, forward strand.
GCACGAATAGTGCCCGTCCGGCAAAGCCTAGGCACTTGGCGTTGTCACGCGCCACGCTAAGTGCCGCCGCACTTGAATCAATGCCGTAACCTTTTGAAGCCGGAAAGATCGATAATGCCGCCAGCAAAAGCGCGCCCGAGCCTGTGCCAAGGTCAGCGATTCGTCCTGGCATCCTATCGCTTCCGAACCAGTCTGCCGCAACGTCTAGCAAGGTTTCGCTGTCCGCGCGCGGGATCAGGACATCGGGTGTTACGCGCAATTCCAAATCCCAAAAAGCCTGAACTCCCGTGATATAGGCGACAGGTTCATGGGCGATGCGGCGCGTAAGCAGTCGGGCGAAACCATCGGGGACGACAAGATCGTGGTGGCGCAGCAGCATCATTGACCGGTCCATCCCAAGCGCATGCGCCATGAGCAGTTCGGCATCAAGCCGCGGTGTCGCGCTGACGGCCGAAAGCGTCACAGTCGCATCGCGCAGGACAGGGGCAAGGCCAGTCATGGACTGCCCGTATATCGCGATTGTCACAAAGCCCAATTATTAATTGCGCACGCAATGCATCCATTCGGCAGGTTGCGCGTTATTCACCGTTGAGGGGATCACATGGAAGGACTTGAATGATGTTGAATTTGAAACTCACGTTGGTAACTGGCTTGTCGGCGCTCGCCTTGACCGCCTGTAGCGGCAGCGAAGAAGCCCCAGCCCCAACGGCCGATACTGAAGTCGTGCAAGACGATGCCATGGCATCCGATACGATGGTTGCCACAGAAGCAACTGGCGACAAGACCATTGTTGCACTTGCACAAACCAACCCCGAAGCCTCGACGCTCGTCGCTGCCGTGACCGCTGCTGGCCTTGGCGAAACGCTCTCGGGCCCTGGACCGTTCACTGTTTTTGCACCATCGAACGCCGCCTTTGCCAAGGTGGACAAGGCAACGCTTGACGGTTTGATGAAGCCTGAAAGCAAGGAAAAGCTGGCTTCGCTTCTGAAATATCATGTCGTCGCCGGTAACGTGAAGTCGGGCGATCTCGCCAAGATGATCGCAGACGGCAAGGGCACTGCAACCGTAAAGACGCTTAACGGCGGCAGCCTCAAGGCAATGATGGAAGGCGACAAGATCGTCCTGACCGATGCCAAGGGCGGCAAATCGACCGTAACTGCGGCCGATATGGTCGCGTCGAATGGCACAATCCACGTCGTTGACACGGTGGTCATGCCATAACCCATTTGGCCGTGGCGGGTGTCCCACCTGCCACAGCCAAGCGTGCTGTCCGACCCCTAGCAAACTGGACATCGCGTAAAGTGCCCCGCCCGGATCCTCCCCCGGGCGGGGTTTTTATTGTCC
>JBBQPQ010000077.1:0-10014 GCA_038217195.1 Sphingomonadales bacterium
GCAGAAATGCGCTATCATCGCTCAAGGCTTGATTATACCCGCCACGTGTTCCGATGGGCTTTCCGTTATGGGGCCATTGCCGCCTTTGCATTTGGGGCAGCTTCGATTGCCTTGGTACTTGGATTGGTGTTGACGTTGTCACCGTTGATAGGACCACTTGCAGCGACGTTATCGGTGACGATAACCTTTATCTTTGTTGGAATTATTTTCGGTGCGCTGGCGCGAAAATGGATGCGGAAGGTTTATTTTCCGGAAATGCAAAAAAATGTCGACGATCTTACCTAAAGAGCCGGTCGTTACCGATCGTGAAAGCGTTATTTTATCTAACGCTGAACGGCGTCACCTGCGGCGCAAGTTCAAAGGGAGCGTTTATCAAGCAAAGCAGGCACTCAACCCACGCCATCAGCTGAAACGGTTGGTGGAACGCAAAACTAACGAGGCAAAAGACCTTGTTGGTGAAGCCACGCAGATCACGAAGAAAAATGCCCCTATCCTTGGTGTGATAGGTGCAAGCGCATTGTTATTTGCGGCGCGCGGTCCGATTTCACGTTGGATTTCGCGGTTTCTAAAGAGTAAAACAACGCCAGACGGCGTCTGATACAGGAGTATTTTATGAGCAAAATTGGCGAAAGCATCAAGTCCGCAGCTAATAGCGCGAAAGCAAAAACGTCTCGTTCAAGTGCGGCCGCGCGCGAAAAGGCTTCCGTGGCTTTGGAAAAAAGCAAAGGCGCAGCAGCGGCAGGCGTCGAGCATTCCCGCGTCATGGCGCAACATGCGAAAACAAAAACCAGCGACGGCATCGATAAAAATCCACTCGCAATTGTGCTCGGCGGAATCGCGATTGGAGCAATCGTTGGTGCTTTGTTGCCGCGCACAGAGCGCGAGACGAAAGTGTTGGGCAAGGCTGGCAAAAAGCTAAACAAAAAAGCCCGCAAAATGGCAGAAGCCGCAAAGGCCGCTGGCGTGGGACAGGCTGATATGCTTGGTCTAAATGGTGATGCGATGCGCGTGCAATTTAGAGAGCTTGTCAGCAAGGCTGCACTCGCTGTAAAGGCCGCTGGCCAGGCCGCTGGCCAGGCCGCTACGGAAGCCGCCAAAGAAAAAAATTAAGGACAGATTTTTGAGCGATACAAAATTGCATCTGGTTTTCGGGGGCCGGGTCGAAAATCCACAGACGTTGAAGTTTACGGATCTCGAGAAATTGCACATTGTCGGGATGTTTCCGGACTATGCAAGCGCCGAAGAAGCGTGGCGATCGGCGGCGCAGCGAACTGTAGACGATGCCGAAATGAAATATGTTGTGGTACATTTGCACAAGCTTTTGCAACCCGACGGTTGAAGCGCATCCAAATCATCCTGACGGCTTTGCTTCAGGATGATTGCGCACCCTTCACAATTTCAGGCGTTTCGATAGCGCCACAAAAGCAGTGGACGCGCAAGCAGCAAACCAGCAACAAAGCCCCCAATATGCGACCATATCGCTATTCTGATGCCCAAGCCGGGCCCAACAAAGCCAAGCGCCAGGTTCAACGCAGCCCAAGCCAGCGTCAGGTGGAACGGCCGAGCAAATGCAGCTGGGATGGGGCCCCAAGGTTTTGGCTTTTTGTTAGGAAACAGCAAAACATAAGCGCCAATGATTCCCGAAATTGCGCCGCTTGCCCCAATAGCTGGCGCCATCATGTCGACAGACATTGGCCACGCCATGAATGACGCAAGCCATTCTGTGGCAGCCGCAGCGTAGGCCGAGATGAGATATAGCGCCAGATACGGCCCGGCTCCCAGAACGCGCTCAACCATTTTGCCGATCAGCAACAGCATCAACATGTTCATGACGACATGCGTGACGCCGCCGTGCAAGAATGCAGCTGTCAGCGGCGTCAAAAATGCTGGAACCAGATAACCGATCCCTGGAAAAGATGCGGTGACGTTACTAAAGCGTATCGGGAAAAGTCCCCCCGACATGACCGCAAAATTCCACCATGAAGGCACAAGCAAAATCGTGGCGATCACCAGATTGATGACCACTAGGGCATTGGTAACGGGACCACGGGGAAACCGCACCTCAGGCCGATCGACGCTTCGCAGGGAAGCGCATCGTCAGATGAACTCGATCTTGGAAACGAGATAATATTTGTCGCCGGACGGCACCGTCACTTCGATTTCGTCCTCGACAACGCGTCCAATAAGCGCACGACCCAAAGGAGAATTATAAGAAATCCGGCCTGCCTTTGCGTCAGCTTCCGTTTCACCCACCAGCTGGTAGCGGACGGGCTTATCATTCTCGTCCATCAAAGTGACGGTTGCTCCAAACACGATCTTATCACCTGACAAGGTCATCGGATCAATGATCTGCGCACGGCCAATCTTGTCCTCGATTTCGGAAATCGAAGCCTCTACCTGGCCTTGGCGCTCCTTGGCTGCATGATATTCGGCATTTTCCGACAGATCGCCATGCGCACGTGCTTCCTCGATTGCTTCCACAATCATCGGGCGCTCGTCACGAAGGCGCTTCAGGTCAGTCGTCAGCTTTTCATAGCCTTCGGCCAACATCGGATATTTCTCAAAACTCGCCATCAGGCCAAAATCCTTCGTCACAAAAACTTCCCGACCGGATAAATGGTAACCACCCATCCGATATGCAGTTCAATTGTCGGGGAACGATACTGCTCGGTTCAATAATAGTCCTGAAGTGGCCGAACTTCAAGTTGCCGTTGTTGCAGCGCCGCAATCGCCTGTGCCACGGCTACACTTCCGGCGGCTGTGGTGTATTGCGAAACCTTGCCTACGAGCGCCGAACGGCGGATTTCTTCGCTGTCTTTCAGGCTCTGCCATCCCTCGGTTGTATTGAAGATTAGCTGGATTTCGCCATCCTTGATCTTGTCGACGATGTGCGGCCGACCTTGGGCGACCTTGTTCACGCGTTCGACTTCAATTCCTTGATCCAAAAGATAGTCCGCGGTTCCGCCAGTCGCACAAACGGTAAACCCGCAAGCGATTGCCTGCCGGACGGCGGGAACGATGATTGGCTTGTCGGTATCCTTGACCGACACAAACAATTTTCCGCTCATGGGCGGTGGCATCCGCGCGCCAATCTGCGATTTGGCGAAAGCAGTCGCAAAATCACGGTCTATACCCATGACTTCGCCGGTTGACTTCATTTCTGGTGACAAAACCGGATCCACACCAGGGAAGCGGTCAAAAGGAAATACTGCCTCTTTCACGGCGATGTAATCGATATCGAGATTGATTGGCGGCAGATCCTTCAGCCTTTCGCCCGCCATAACCCGCGCCGCGATCTTCGCGATTGGCGCACCAATGGCCTTGGCAACAAAAGGCACGGTCCGGCTTGCCCGCGGATTGACCTCAATGAGGTAAACTTCGCCATCCTTTACCGCGAACTGGATATTCATAAGACCAAGGACATGCAGATTCACCGCGAGTAACTCAGTCTGGCGGCGAATTTCGGCAATGATGTCGGCAGGCAGGCTATATGGCGGAATGGTGCATGCAGAGTCGCCACTGTGGACGCCAGCCTCTTCGATATGCTGCAAGATGCCAGCCACGACGACGTCGTCACCATCACATAATGCGTCGACGTCGACCTCAATTGCATCGCGCAAATAGCTATCTATGAGCACCGGCGAGTCGCCGGAGACGATAACAGCGGTCTGGATATAGTTTTCCAGTTGCGCCTGCGTGTCGACAATTTCCATTGCCCGACCGCCAAGGACATAAGACGGCCGCATGAGCACTGGGTAGCCAATGGTTTCTGCAACCTTGATGGCTTCTTCGCGGCTGCGCGCAATCCCGTTCTCTGGCTGCTTGAGTTTCAATTTATTGATCAGCGCGGCGAAGCGTTCGCGATCCTCGGCAAGGTCGATAGCGTCGGGTGATGTGCCCAAAATCGGGATGCCTGCCGCTTCCAAAGCCTTAGCGAGATTGAGAGGCGTTTGCCCGCCAAATTGGACGATGACACCCTTCAGCGTGCCATTCTGCTGCTCGACATGCAGGATTTCCAGTACATCTTCAGCCGTGAGCGGTTCGAAATACAAACGGTCCGAGGTGTCATAGTCGGTCGAGACCGTTTCGGGGTTGCAATTGACCATGATCGTTTCATAGCCCGCATCAGCAAGAGCAAAGCAGGCATGGACGCAGCAATAATCGAATTCTATCCCCTGCCCGATGCGGTTTGGTCCACCGCCGAGGATGACAATCTTCTCGCGATCCGTCGGCTGGCTCTCGCACTCAGGCGCACCAAAGCTCGGCGCTTCATAGGTTGAGTACATATAAGGCGTCTTCGCCTCGAACTCTGCCGCGCAGGTATCGATACGCTTATAGACCGGGCGCACGCCCAATTTATGGCGCAGAGCACGCACCTCGTCCTCGGTCACGGCGCCCGCCATGGCGCGCGCAGCCTGCATAGCAATTCCGGAACCGCGGCGCACTGCCGTTTCCATGCCGGGACGCACATTGATCGATTCCAGCGCTAGATAGGCAAGGCGCTTGTCAGAAAAGCCCATGGCCTTCAGGCGGCGTAGCGCTTCTGCATTATTTGGTAAGCCGTCGGTCTTGACCTCGGTCTCGGCAGCGATGATTTCCTCAAGCCGCTCCAAAAACCATGGATCGAACTTGGCAATGTCGTGGATTTCCGCAACGCTCATGCCCTCGCGCAGTGCCTGCGCCGCGACCAGAAGCCGGTCAGGCGTCGCGCGGCTCAGTTCAGCGGAAAGTTCGTCCTTCGATGCGCCCTTGAGTGCGTCGATATAGTTGAACCCCGACAATCCAGTCTCAAGGCCGCGTAGCGCCTTTTGCATGCTTTCATGGATATTACGGCCAATCGCCATGACTTCGCCAACAGATTTCATCGCGGTCGACAGCAAAGGCTCGGCGCCCTTAAACTTTTCAAAAGCAAATCGCGGGATTTTGGTAACGACATAGTCAATTGTCGGCTCGAACGAGGCCGGCGTTGCACCCGTGATGTCGTTGGTAATCTCGTCGAGCGTGTAGCCCACTGCAAGCTTTGCCGCGACCTTCGCAATAGGGAAACCAGTCGCCTTCGACGCCAGAGCAGACGACCGCGACACGCGCGGGTTCATCTCGATGACGATCAGCCGTCCGTCGGCAGGATTAACTGCGAACTGTACGTTCGAACCTCCTGTTTCTACGCCAATTTCTCGCAAGCAAGCAATGCTTGCATTGCGCATGATCTGATATTCCTTGTCAGTCAGCGTTAGCGCTGGCGCGACAGTAATCGAATCGCCCGTATGCACACCCATCGGGTCCACATTCTCGATCGAGCATATGATGATGCAATTGTCCGCCTTGTCGCGGACGACCTCCATTTCATATTCTTTCCACCCGAGCAGCGATTCTTCGATCAACACTTCAGTGGTCGGCGACGCATCGAGTCCGCCGGTGACGATAGCGATGAATTCCTCACGGTTATACGCAATCCCGCCGCCCGTACCGCCCATGGTAAAGCTTGGACGTATGATCGACGGCAATCCCGTGCGCTCTAGCACCTCAAGCGCCTCTTCCATTGAATGTGCAATGCCCGAACGCGCGGATTCCAGTCCAATCTTCGTCATCGCGTCGCGGAATTTGATCCGGTCTTCGGCCTTGTCGATAGCCTCGGCATCGGCGCCGATCATTTCGACGCCGTATTTTTCCAACGTACCATCGTTGAACAAGGCGAGCGCAACATTCAGCGCCGTCTGCCCGCCCATTGTCGGCAATACCGCGTCGGGGCGTTCTTTTTCTATAATCTTGGCCACGATTTCGGGCGTGATGGGCTCGACGTAGGTCGCGCCGCCCTCACCCACCATATCCGGATCGGTCATGATGGTTGCAGGGTTAGAGTTGACGAGGATGATACGATATCCCTCCTCCCGCAGAGCCTTGCAGGCCTGAGTCCCGGAATAATCAAACTCGCACGCTTGCCCGATGATGATGGGGCCAGCGCCTATGATGAGAATGGATTTTATGTCAGTGCGTTTGGGCATTACATTACCTGTCGCTTCAAAATATATGCTGCAGATGGCGTGCCACTTTTGTCGTGCACAGGACCAATTTTGATCAACTCCCATCCCGAAGCGCCATAATGATTTAGCATTTGCTCAGTGGACAGATTTTCCAGTTCTGGACGATCCCATTCGCCGTCACTGCTCCAAACACTGCCAACATATTGGACGACGATATATTCCCATTTCGGCAACTTGCTCGCACCGCTCATTCCATCATCCCCGCGAATTTCTCAAACAGATAATGGCTGTCCTGCGGGCCGGGCGATGCTTCTGGATGATATTGCACGCTAAAGGCCGGCTGGTCGGCAAGTTCAAAGCCACAATTGCTGCCGTCGAACAGGCTCGTGTGCGTGGCCTTCGCATTGGCGGGCAAGGTTGCCGCGTCCACGGCAAAACCGTGGTTCATGCTGGTAATCTCGACCGCGCCATCGCTGAGCCGCTTGACGGGATGGTTTGCGCCACGGTGGCCCTGATGCATCTTTTCGGTTTTAGCGCCAACCGCAACCCCAAGCATTTGGTGGCCAAGGCAAATCCCGAACAACGGCTTTTTGGTTTCCAGCCATTGCTGGATAACCGGCACGGCATAGGCGCCCGTTGCAGCCGGATCGCCTGGGCCGTTGGACAGGAACAGGCCGTCGGGCGCATGCGCCATGATTTCTTCGAATGTCGCAGTCGCGCTCACGACAGTGACATCACATCCGACGTCGACGAGATTGCGCAGGATATTATGCTTGATGCCATAATCTATGGCGACAACCTTTTTGCGGCCTTTCGCAGGTGACGCGTAGCCTGAACCCAGCGCCCACAAACCTTGGTCCCAGCCATAAGTCTGCAACGTAGTGACATCCTTGGCGAGGTCCATGCCCTCAAGGCCCGCCCAGGCCTTGGCGCGCGCCAGCATGGCAGGCACGTCAAATTCGCCCTTGGCACTATGGGAAATTACCGCATTGGGCGCGCCGGCAATGCGGATCAGCCGCGTGAGCGCGCGGGTATCAATGCCCGAAATGCCGATACGGCCATTTGACTTCATCCATTCGTCAAAATGCTGCGTACTGCGGAAGTTCGAAGGATCGGTAACATCCTGTCGGACAATAGCGCCCAAGGCATGCGGGTTCAATGCTTCGACATCTTCAGGATTAGTGCCGACATTGCCGATATGCGGAAAAGTAAAGTTGATGATCTGCCCGGCGTAGGACGGGTCAGTCATCACTTCCTGATAACCGGTCATTGCCGTGTTGAAGCACAGTTCGCCAACCCCCTGGCCCTCGGCACCAAAGCCACGGCCCCAGACCACCTCCCCGGACGCCAGAACCAATACCCCCGTCGCTCCAGAAGGCGCGCGCGAAGAATTGGGGTCGGCCATGATGGGGTCGCTCCTGTGAAACGGAATACAGCAATGTCGCTAAGTCGTTGCGCCTAGAGATGGCGGGCAGCAGCGTCAATGCGGAAATCGAGAAAGCTGTGGAATGTTTGCGCATGGCTTGCCTTATGTCGTCACCCTGAACTTGTTTCAGGGTCAGTAATGCAGCGATGCGCGGAGCTTGAAGGGATGAATGGATCCTGAAACAAGTTCAGGGTGACGGAATCGGGATGTTAGTCTAACGGCAGATTTCATCAAAAATTCGGAACCAGATATGATTCGTGACACCATAAAAGCCGCCCAGATCACAGCAATGAAGGCAGGCGAAAAAGACCGCTTGGCCGCCGTCCGCCTTATCCTTGCCAAGATCAAGGATCGCGATATCGAGCTGCGCACCGCCAGCCAGTTGCCCGACGATGACGCTATGGTGGTTGAGGTCATGCAGAAGATGATCAAGCAAAGGCGTGAATCCATTGCCCTGTATGAACAAGGTGGTCGCGCCGAACTGGCGGCGGTCGAGGCCGCGGAACTCGCAATCATCGAAGATTTTTTGCCAGCCCGGTTGAGCGATGCTGAAACCAGCGCTGCAATCGAAGGGATCAAGAAAGAACTTGGTGCCGAAAGCCTGAAAGACATGGGCCGCGTCATGGCAACCCTCAAGGAACGCCATGGACCGCAACTGGACATGAGCAAGGCAAGTGCTTTGGTGAAGGTGGCGCTGAGTTGAAATCAAAAGCGGACATCGAAGGGCGTCCATAAGTGACCCTCACCCCGCAATGGCTAGATGAACTGCGGTCGCGGATAACGCTTTCTGCGCTGATCGGCCGTACCGTAAAGGTGACGAAGGCTGGGCGGGAATTTAAAGCCTGTTGCCCGTTTCATAACGAAAAATCGCCAAGCTTCACCATTAACGATGAAAAGGGCTTCTACCATTGCTTCGGCTGTTCCGCGCATGGAGATGCCATTCGCTGGATGACTGACCAGCGTGGCCTCTCCTTCATGGACGCAATCAAGGAACTGGCTGCCGAGGCCGGGATGGAGGTCCCTGCCCCTGACCCGCAAGCTGCGCAACGTGCCGAGAAGGCGAACAGCCTGTATGACGTCATGGCGGCAGCGCAGGCCTGGTTTGTCACGCAATTGTATGGCGTCGAAGGGGCGTCAGCGCGCGGCTACCTCAAGCAGCGGGGGTTTAGCGAACAGACAATCAAGGATTTCGGCTTCGGGTTGGCACCCGACAATCGCACTGCGCTAAAAACAGCCCTGAAGCAATATGGCGACCCAATGCTGGTAGAGGCTGGGTTGCTGATCTCGGTGGATGGCAAGGCCCCGTATGACCGGTTTCGCGGGCGGCTGATGATCCCGATCCGCGACCCACGCGGCAGGGTGATTGCCTTTGGTGGCCGTATCTTGGGCGACGGTGAGCCAAAATATCTCAACTCGCCCGACACGCCGCTATTTGACAAGGGCCGCACACTTTACAACTTGGACAAATGTTCGCCGGCATCGCGGCAGACTGGGCGTGTGATTGTCGTCGAAGGCTATATGGACGTGATCGCCATCGCGCAGGCTGGCTTTGCTGATGCGGTTGCACCGCTTGGGACAGCGCTGACTGAACAACAAATCCAGATGCTTTGGCGCATGACGGAAAAGCCATTATTGTGTTTTGATGGTGACGCGGCGGGCCAAAAGGCCGCTATGCGCGCGGCCTTACGCGTGCTGCCGCTACTTAAACCTGGACATAGCCTCCAGTTCGTAACGTTGCCGGAGGGACAGGACCCTGACGATCTGGTTAAGGCATCGGGAGCACAGGCGCTTTCTGACCTTCTGGATGCCTCTCAGCCGCTCGTAGAGAGGTTATGGAGCGCAGAGGTAACTGCAGGACCCCACGACACCCCAGAGGACCGTGCGGGTCTTAAACAGCGTCTCGCTGGCCGTCTTACAAATATCGCTGACGGGGAAATCCGTCGCCATTATGCCGATGCATTTCGCGAACGGTTCGACAATTTGTTCTCACCCCGCCGTAACATGCCATTTGCGCCGTCTACACGCGGACCAAAAAAGGACTGGCGCAAGCCCCAGATCTTGCCGCCCGGCGCAGAGACAAAGAGTTTCAACGCCAAGGGATCGGACTTTCTGATCCAAGGGGTGCTAGGCGCTTTGCTTCGGCAACCAGCCCTCATTAGACTACATCAGGAGGCGCTTAGCGACTTCATACCGCCCGACCCGAATCACGCGGCATTGCTCAACGTGATGCTCAATATCTCTTTTGCCAAAGAATCGCTTGATACAGACGGGTTACTTACCATATTGGACGAGAAGTTGTATAATGTCGCCTCGGCACTGCTCCACAGCAATGGCAAAGTCTTTGCCTTCAATCGCGGAGAGTCAGGTTCGGGGGGTGACAGTTTATCTAGCGCTTCTAAAGATTTGGGTGAAGCAATCCGCCTCATGAAACAGCGTCCTGCGCTGGAAGATGCATTGGAACGCGCTACACGTTTGGCGAGTTTGGAAATGACGGATGAAACTTTTGCCGAACAGCAAAGGTTGCGACACGAAAAAAAGGCATTTGACGACCGCATCATCGAATTTTTTCGGCGTGATGCGGACAGTTTGTAAGAGTATCGGGGATTT
>JBBQPQ010000078.1:0-9950 GCA_038217195.1 Sphingomonadales bacterium
TGGGACAATTGCAATCCCCTATAATTATATTATAAGCTACGGGCATAATAGAAATGGAAATTGCACCAAAATGGCGAATACGAACCTTGACGCGATAGATATGAAGCTTTTGGCAGAATTGCAGGCGGACGGTCGCATCACCAATGTGGAGCTTGCAACCAAGGTGGGCCTCACTGCGCCGCCCTGTCTTCGCCGCATGCGTGCCCTGGAGCAGTCGGGCACTATAAAATCCTATCACGCCGACGTCGACGCAGGTGCTTTAGGTTATACCATTACGGTATTTGCGATGGTCAGCCTGAAAAGTCAGGCCGAGGATGACCTGAAGGCTTTTGAACAGCATGTACGCGCACTGCCTGATGTTCGGGAATGCCATATGCTCAATGGCGAAATTGATTTTATCTTGAAGATTGTAGCGCGCGATCTTCAGTCGTTTCAGGAATTCCTTACGTCGAAGCTAACCTCTGCACCCAATGTGAGCAGTGTCAAAACATCATTGACCATCCGTACGGCCAAGGACGAGCCGGGCGTGCCCATTCCGCTGCCATAAAAAAAGGCCCGATTGCTCGGGCCCTTTTCACGAACGTGTCACATTTCAGGTCGCGGGTGAAGCAGCCACTGGCGTTGCCGCAGGCTTCGCCAGCTGATCGATGTGAATTAACCAAAAATCAGCGATTGCCTTACGGTTTTCGCCTTTGATCATCGCAAAATCAGACTTTGCACCAGCATAATCACCTAGCATCGTCTTTGACATTGCCAGCCGGAAACGCGTGCGGTCAGACTGATCGGCGCCATCCTTGTCCAAAACTGGTCCTTTGCTCAAGGCTGACTCATACAGGTCCTTGGCGGTCTGGTAATCCTTGTGCGAAAAGAATGAGTCTGCCGTCAGCGACGCCAGCATACCTTTGGGGCTTGCCTTCGCTGGCGCAATTGTTCCTGGCAAAGTCCGCGTATCTTCTGCAAGCCGGCCCTTGGCTTCGTTATAACGCTCACTAAACGTGACATTGTTCCGCGAAATGACGCCCTTGGTGAAGCCTTCTTCAAGTACCGAAACCGCCTCTGCGGGGTAACGAACGCCAATGTAGCTCAGACTATCCAGATATCCGGCATATTCCTGCTGAAAGCGCAGGCCATTTGTGGCACGCATCAGACGCATGATATCAAGCGTTTCCTCGGGATTAAAATCGCGCGAACGATCGAAAAAGGCGAGCGCGTCATGCCAATAATCGGCATTGTTTTCGGCAGCCACCAAATCCTTGTAGTAATTGGCCGCCCCGGCATAATTCTTGGCTTTTGCCGAGAGAATGGCAGCGCGCACGACATAAGATTTGTTAAGCTGCCCAGTTGCTTTGCTTGCCTCGATCGCCTTGCCAATCCATGCAAGTGCGTCTGCATCCTTATTCTGCTGAGACATCGCGTTCGAGATCAGAAATTCGATATTATTGCCGCGATGGCCCAAATTATAAGCATCCATCATGTATTTTTCGGCATCAGCGAATTTCTTGCTGTCATATGCAAAAGCACCCTTACGGAAGGTATATTCCTTTTTCATTTCCGGCGGTGTTGATGCAGACGCGAGCAACAGGTCAATCCCCTGCTCTTGAAAGGCAAGATCTTTCAGCGGCGCGCCAATGTTGATAGCCAGCACGCCGGCCTCATAACGGTCGTCGTCATTGCCAATCGCCGCGACAACCTTCGGAAACTCGGCCTTTGCGGCGGCAGCGTCCTTGGTTTTGTTCAAGAGGTCAGCCACTGGCATGTAAGCCGCAATAAATGGCTTGGAATAATTTTTCTTTGGCGCTGCAGGCGCTGCTTCTTTGCCCTTTTTCTCTTTTTTGGGCTTTTCATTGGACTGCGCGAATGCCGCAGGCGCAGCAGATATCGCTGCCAATGATAGAGCTAAGGCAAATTTTGAAACCGGTTTCATTCAACTCTCCGCGATTAGTTTAGCGTTGGGCCTTGATTGGCTTGGTTTATAGGACCTTGCCATCGACTGTGCAATTGCCATAGCGCGACTGCATGAATTGCCGTTGAACGATCCGGAGCAAAAAACAAGTGGTTGAACGTACTGCAGTCATAATCGGCGCCCGTGGCGGGATCGGCGCCGCATTGGCGGACGCCTTGGACGCCGATGCAAATTACGGCCACGTTGTCCGCTTGGACCGGGAAAGCTTACCCCCGGTAGACATTCTCGATGAAGCCAGCATCGCTGCAGCCGCAGCAATAGTGTCCGACGCGCACGGCCCCCTGCACATGGTCATCGTTGCTACCGGCATCCTGCATTCAGCCGCCAAGGGCCCCGAGAAAAGCCTGCGGGAACTCGACCCCGACTGGATGCTGCAGAATTACCGCATCAATGCCGTCGGCCCTGCATTGGTTGCCAAGCATTTCCTGCCCCTGATGGCCAAGCAAGGGCCGATATGCTTTGCGGCGCTGTCTGCACGCGTGGGCAGTGTGTCAGACAACCGTCTTGGCGGTTGGCACAGCTACCGGGCGTCAAAATCTGCGCTGAACATGTTTATCCGCAACATCGCCATTGAATGGCAACGCAAGAACCCGCAGTCGTTGATAGTCGGCCTGCATCCTGGCACCGTTGAAACGGGCCTTAGCGCGCCGTTCAAGGGCAATCCGGCGCATGAACGCTTCACCCCTGCCCGAGCTGCAGGCGACATGCTGCACGTCCTCCACGGCCTTAAACCAGACCAGAGCGGGCAGATTTTCGCGTATGACGGAACCATGATTGCGCCATGAACCCAAGCGGGGCGTGAATCTGTGGATAAGCTGGTGAAAAACAGCCCGCCAGAGCAGTCGCTTGTGGCCATTTGGACGATGTTCGTCTAGGGAAGCAGAACCCAAAAAAAATAAGGATTTTCGCGGCGTGACCGACGACACAGTTACATTGGACCCTTCGGACATTTCACCGGTCGACATTGTCGACGAAATGAAGTCGAGTTACCTCGATTATGCGATGTCGGTCATTGTATCGCGGGCCCTGCCCGATGTGCGTGATGGCCTTAAGCCCGTCCATCGCCGTATCCTGTTCGCTAGCCAGGAAGGTGGCTTCGTCGCTGGCCGGCCCTACCGCAAATCCGCCAAGATCGTCGGCGACGTGATGGGCAACTATCACCCGCATGGCGACAGCGCCATTTACGACGCGCTTGCCCGCATGACCCAGGACTGGTCGATGCGTGTGCCGCTGATCGACGGTCAAGGCAATTTCGGCTCGATGGACCCTGATCCGCCAGCATCGATGCGCTATACAGAAGCGCGCCTGAACAAGGTCGCCAACGCGCTGCTCGACGATCTTGACAAGGATACGGTCGATTTCCAGCCCAATTATGATGGCAGCCGCGAAGAGCCCCAGGTTTTACCTGCCCGTTTCCCGAACCTGCTGGTCAATGGTGCAGGCGGTATTGCCGTCGGCATGGCGACCAACATTCCGCCGCACAATCTGGGCGAAGTGATCAAGGCGTGCCTCGCTTATATCGACAATCCGCTGATCAGCATTGATGAAATGATCGAAATCGTCCCTGCCCCAGATTTTCCTACTGGGCCACTGATCCTTGGTACGGGCGGCGCGCGGTCGGCCTATCGCGAGGGCAAAGGCTCGATCATGCAGCGGGCCCGCCACGAGATCGAGGAAGGTAAAGGCGACCGCCGGTCAATCGTTCTTACTAGTATCCCGTTCCAGGTTGGCAAATCCGGCCTGGTCGAGAAAATCGCCGAAGCCGCCAAGGACAAGCGGATCGAGGGCGTGTCCGACATCCGCGATGAATCAAGCCGCAAGGGCGTCCGCATCGTCATCGACCTGAAGCGCGACGCAACCACGGACGTTGTCCTCAACCAATTGTGGCGCCACACACAGGCACAGTCCAGCTTTCCTGCCAACATGCTGGCCATTCGCGGCGGACGGCCAGAGGTGTTGAACCTCAAGGACATCATTGAGGCCTTCATTCGCTTCCGCGAGGAAGTCATTACTCGCCGCACGAAATTCCAGCTGAACAAGGCACGCGAACGCGCGCATCTGTTGCTTGGACTTGTCGTTGCGGTCACCAATCTGGACGAGGTCGTAAGGATCATCCGTGGTTCCGCCAGCCCTGCCGAAGCGCGGGCGGCGTTGATTGACCGCAAATGGCCAATCGCCGAAATCGCATCTTACATCAAATTGGTCGAAGCGGTCGAAGCCGAAGTCAGCGGCGACAGTTACCAATTGTCCGAGCTTCAGGTGCGCGCAATCCTCGAGCTGCGCCTGCATCGCCTGACTGCGCTTGGCCGTGATGAAATCGGAAAGGAACTTGCCGGGCTTGCAGAGACCATCACTGAGCTTCTTGCGATCCTCGGTGACCGTGTAAAATTGTACGCAGTGCTGCGCGACGAGCTTGTCGCCATTGATGCGGAATTCTCGACCCCGCGCCTGTGCGAAATTACCGCCAGCTGGGACGGCCTGGATGATGAAGACCTCATGGAACGTGAGGAAATGGTCGTCACCGTCACCCATGGCGGATATATCAAGCGTACCGCACTGGCGACCTTCCGTGCCCAGAACCGTGGTGGCAAGGGCCGCGCGGGTATGGCGACCAAGGACGAAGATGCCGTCACCGAATTGTTCGTGACCAGCACGCATACGCCGGTATTGTTCTTCTCCAACATTGGTAAGGTCTATCGCCTCAAGGTCTGGAAACTGCCTGAGGGTGGCCCTTCGACTCGTGGCCGGCCAATGGTCAACCTGCTGCCTCTGGGCGAAGGCGAAGTGATTTCCAACGTACTCACCTTGCCCGAAGACGAAGCCGAATGGGGCGGCCTCAGCGTCGTATTTGCAACTGCCAAGGGCTATGCCCGCCGCAACAGCATGGACGCCTTTGCCAATGTCCCAAGCAATGGCAAAATCGCAATGAAGTTCGAAGGCGAAGACGCCAATGACAAGTTGATTGGCGTCGAACTGTTGAGCGCCGATGATGATATCCTGCTCGCAAGCCGATGTGGCAAGGCGATCCGCTTTGCCGCAGACGACATCCGGGAATTCCAGAGCCGCGCGTCTACTGGCGTGAGGGCGATGAAACTCGCCAAGGGCGACGAAGTCATCTCGCTGTCGATCCTGAAGCGTGTGGGTACATTGCCTGAGGAGCGCGAGGAATATCTGCGCTTTGCCCCCTGGAAGCCGGAAAAGGAAGGCGAGCCAACGCTGTCTGCCGAACGTATCGCCGAATTGGCCGAGCGTGAGCAATTCATCCTCACTGTTTGCGCCAATGGCTATGGCAAATTGTCCTCGGCTTATGGCTACCGCCGCACCGGGCGCGGTGGGCAAGGCATCACCAATATCGACAATATCGAACGCAACGGCCTTGTCGTCGCCAGCTTCCCTGCTACCAAGGGCGATCAACTCATGCTCGTCACCGATCAGGCAAAGCTGATCCGCATGCCGCTGGACAGCTTACGCGTCCTTGGACGCGGCACCGCTGGCGTGCGGCTGTTCAATGTCGGTGACAATGAACATGTCGTTGGCGCAGCAAAGATTGATGAAAGCGACGAAGACGATGGGGACGAGGTTGCGTCGAATGATGTGACTACACCCGAAGGGGATGATGAAATATGACAACCGCGGCGATGATTGGCATTATGCTCGCGACCGCCGCGCCAACTGTCCCTGCCTCTGCGCCCAATGACTATGCGCTCGAACAAAACTGGCTATGTCGGCCCGATAGGCGCGATGCATGCAGCACGCCAAGCCTCGACGTTAGTGAAGTCGCACCCGACGGCACGCGCACTGTTCGTGCCGTGACCCGCGCGACCGCACCCGAGGCGGATTGTTTCTACGTCTACCCGACTCTGTCGTATGATCCGGGCGGCAACAGCGATATGATTGCCAATGACGAGGAACGGCGCGTTGTCGAAGCACAGTTTGCCCGTTTCGGTACCGTATGCCGGACCTTTGCGCCTATATATCGGCAATCAACTTTAAGCTGGCTGCGGTCTAACATGACGGGCAACCCGATCCCGATGGACCCGGAACTGCGCTATAACGACGTGCGCGACGCGTGGCGGCGTTATATGGCGGTCGACAATAAAGGTCGCGCCTTTGTTTTGGTTGGTCATTCGCAAGGGTCAGGTTTGCTCAAGCGCCTGATCGCTGAAGAGATCGAAGGCAAGCCTGTCGCGCGACAGATGCTGTCCGCTATGCTCGCTGGAACAAATGTCGCTGTTCCAAAGGGCATAGACCAAGGCGGAGATCTAAAATCGACGCCCGTGTGCCGCAAGGCCGGGCAAACCAGCTGTGTCATCGCGTGGACGAGCTTTCGCGAAACCGATCCGCCGCCCGCTAACAGCCGCTTTGGCCGCGTGCCTGATCCCAAGCAAGAATCCGTCTGCGCCAATCCGGCTGCACTTTCCGGCGGAATGGTGGTGGTAAATGCCCGCTTTCCGGCAAGCGCCGGTATCGGCGATCTGGTCGCGGCCAGCCCACGCTGGACTCGTGACAACGCGCCCTTCACAACGCCGAGTGTGGCTGTGCCTGGGCTTTATGCGGCGCAATGTGTTACCATCAACGGCGCAAATGTGCTCTCGGTCCGCATCAACGCCGATCCTGCCGACCCGCGCATCGACGATGTCGGGGGCGATGTCCGTTTTGGTGCCTTTGTTGCCAAGGATTGGGGCTTGCATCTGATCGACGTATCTCTGGTGATACAAGATATGGTTGACCTAGTTCCGGTCCAGCTTTCCGCATGGAAAACGCGCGCGGGTAAATAATGGTCCCGCTGTAAGGGTCAGGCCGAAATTTTGGACGAAGTCTGGAAATAGCGCTGCGTTGCTAATAGCAGACACATGAGAATGACACCAATGAAAGCGCCGCCAGTGGTTGGACTGACGGCGCTTCTTAAGATTATGTCTCGCTTATGCGTAGCGAACCGAAACCCGCGTGCGGCGGCGCATGGCTCCGCCAAGGATCCCGAAGCCGCTGATCATCATCAACCAGCTGGCTGGTTCCGGAACGGCAGCAATCGTCGCGGAGAAAGTCAGATCCTGCGATCCGTTCACGACCTGGGTGAATGACAACTCATCCAGATTGGAGCCCAGAGCACGGCCAGTAATCGCCCTGCCCAAGCTTGGATTGGCATTGGATACCGCACAAGCGCCACCGCCAAATGGGTTGCACGACGATAGGCTGGCTGAGCCAGTACCGGTGGTGTAATATGTGCTGAGAAACGCCACATAACTCTGGCCTGCCGTCACATTGACGCCTGTCGGATTAAAGTTGAGCAAGCCCGAAGTGCCCGCCACTGCCGAGCTGCGCCACAGTTCGGCGCCCGGGGTGAATGTCGAGGTAAGCGGACCGTTCAAGGCGTACAGGATCGCTTCCACCGACGTCAGCGTGGAGCCGCCAAGTAATGTGAACTGAAGGTTGGTCAGGCTACCCGATGTCGCAGCGGAGAAACTTTCCCCGATGAACACGGTCTGGCAACCGCCACCCTGGTAAGGCCAGCCACAAAGTGGTCCGACGCTTGATCCCCCGTTCGGATTGCTGATGACTTCGGCGTGCGCCGATGCGGCCCCAAAGCTGATAATGGCGGCAGCTGCGAGAATAAACTTTTTCATATCAATCGGTCCCTTAAACATCGTTGCAAAAGGGCACCCCGAAATCTTTGGTCCGGGTGCCCGTATTCCTACAAAATGCTATCGGAAAATGACGTGTCGCCCACCCCGATGCCCGGCCGCTGTTGCATGTGTGGATGACGCTTCAGTTACGGTTTAACGACGTTTTAACTATGTTCCGGCGGCGCGCCGGTGGTCCATTGTTTTGCTTGGAAAAAGAATAAGCGGTTTCACAAAAAGAAAGCCCCCAACACCGAACTCCACCGACAATCACAGCTTGCAATGTAGGATTTCGTTTGAGAGAATCGAGCCTGCTGCCACTTGAGGCAGGGCTCTTTCGCAGCGTTAAGATGAGGTTTTAAGTGTTCCGCGGGGACAAAGACGCAACGCGGCCCAGTATGAGATATCCAGATAGGCGACGGCTGTTCAATTGCACCGCCCTGAACCCGTTCCCGATCGGTTTTGGTGTGACTTTAGTGTGACCTTCCAGATTCAGTCGCGTTCCTCGCCAAGTGGAAAATGCCCGCGCTTGACTAAAGTCTGTGCCACGCCCACGGTGATCATCAGCACGCCGAAATAATAGAAATACCAGATGGCGATACCGCTCCATTGCGAATCGGCCAATGGACCAAGCTCAGCGAAGATAAGTAAGTCGGATATCACGAACAGGATCGCGCCAATGCCGACACGATAGCGGGGAAAATTGCTGCTCCATGCCATCGCTGCCATCGCGGCAAGAACCACGCTGTACGCCGCAACCTGCATACCCTCGCCGCGGTCGGCGGGCAGCAAATAGGCTATCACTGGGGTCGCCAGCAATATCGTCACAGCGAGAAGTTTCTGGCTGAATGCGGGGCTTACGCGACGATGACGGAAATACATGGTGATCGCAACGAGATGTCCAATGGCAAATGCAAGAGCGCCAGCAACCATGCTGAGCTCGATGAGCCCGTCGCCCAGCGCGTAACAGGCGAGCATGATCGCCAGTAGGATAAATTCGCCCTCATGGTGGCGGCGCAAAGCGAAGGGCACAAGCAGGCCAACTGCAGCCATTTTCCAGATTATCGCAAACAGCCCGCCATCGAGCGGCAGAAACAGCCAGGTCGCAGGGAAGCTTATCCCGGCAAGCAGACTGCCAAGCAAATATGGCCGTTTATGTGCGAGATCCTGCCCCATGTTCTGGTGCATCGTTCAAACAACTGCGCAAGACAAGCGGAATATAGCCAATCATGCTGTCTGCGGTGAGGCCGGGTCCACCGCGCACGCCGATATCGCCATGCAGATATGCACCAATGGCGGCCGCTTCGAAGGCAGCAACCCCTTGTGCCATCAGGCCGCAAATAAGCCCGGTGAGCACGTCGCCCGACCCTGCCGTCGCCAGCCAAGGCGATGCATGCCGGTTCACTAGAGCACGTCCATCAGGCGCCGCTATCCAGGTTTCGGGGGCTTTCAGTAGAACGACACATTGCGCTTGTTCAGCAGCGCGCCGGGCAGCGTTTTGCGGGTTATCAGTGGGAATATCGGGGAAAATACGGCCAAATTCGCCCAGATGCGGTGTCATGACGTCAGTACTGCGAACCGTGGCAAACAAGGAATTTCGGTCCTCTTTGAAGGCAGTTAAGGCATCAGCGTCCAGGACCGTGGGGATATCGCTGGCAAGCAAGCGCAGGACAGCTTCACGCACATTTGCCCCAACACCGGCGCCGGGTCCAATGGCAAAGGCGGACACGCGGCCGTCCAGAAATTCACATGCCGCGTCAGCTTCACGCAACATGATCGCGGTGACGTGGGTGGCATGCTCGGACAGTGCGTCTCTGCTACCGACGATAGTGACCAACCCGGCACCGACCGCCAAAGCAGCCTGCGCCGACAGTCGCGACGCCCCGGTGTGCAAGGGCGGCCCACTCCAGACCATGGCATGGCCGCGGCTATATTTGTGCGCATCGAAAGGTGGCGGAACGAGCGTCGGCCGCAAGATTGTTCTGGCGCCGGTGGCGTTAAGGTGAAATCCCATAGGCCATCTTGCCGCTTTTACCTGTGCAGCGCCAAGGAATTTTGATAGCCGCGCCAGCATGAGCAAAAATTTCGATGTCCAGATTATCGGTGGTGGCCTTGCTGGGTGCGAGGCGGCATGGCAGCTGGCCCAGCGCGGGGTGCGCGTAAAACTGTCGGAAATGCGCGGGTCTGGCGATATGACGCCAGCGCATCAGACCGATGGTCTCGCTGAACTGGTGTGCTCGAACAGCTTTCGCTCGGATGATGCAGAGAACAATGCGGTAGGCCTGTTGCATCAGGAAATGCGCGATCTTGGCTCGCTCATCATGCAAGCCGCTGAAGTCGCAAAGGTGCCGGCGGGTTCAGCGCTC
>JBBQPQ010000079.1:0-9852 GCA_038217195.1 Sphingomonadales bacterium
GGTGGAAAGGCGCGCAAGATGAAACGACTTTTGTCGCCCTAAAGACCCTTCCAGTGACGGAGTCCTTGCGGTAAGCCGTGGCACAATGCCTTTCCCACTTCCCTATCAAGGCCAGTTCGACGGCACGAAGCACCTGTTCGCAGTACGGGTTTATTTCGAAGACACCGATTTTTCGGGTGTCGTGTACCATGCGCGCTATCTGCATTTCATGGAACGGGCGCGGTCGGACATGCTCGCTTGTGTCGGCATCGACCAGCGAACGGTGCACGCTGAAGGCCAAGGCGCTTACGCCGTAACCGAGATGCACATCAAATATCGTCGCCCTGCCCATTTCGATGATGCACTGGTCGTCATCAGCACCGTCAGGGCAGTGCGCGCGGCCAGTTGCGACATTCATCAAACCGTAATGCGCGGTGACGAAATACTGACCGAGGCACAGGTGACAGCAGCCTTTGTTTCACCCGATGGCAAGGCCCGCCGGCAACCCGCAGAATGGGTCGCCGCGTTCCAGCCGATTATATACCGACACGCAGAATAGGATATCCATGGACCTGCTTCTCGCAACCCAAAATGTGGGTTTTTCACCGATCAAACTGTTTCTGGACGCTGACCTTGTGGTCAAGGCGGTCATCATCGGCCTTGCGCTGGCAAGTATCTGGGTCTGGATGATCATTCTCAGTTTCACCCTGAAGATGTCAGGCATCAACCGCCAAAGCGAGAAGTTCGAACGTGAATTCTGGGCTAGCAGTGATATTGCCGCTTTTTCCAAGACGCACAGCCAGAATGACCTGCCCGTTGCCAAGGTATTTGCAGCTGGCATGGCCGAATGGCGGCTGTCGACCAACGGCAAGAGCATTGACCGCGCTGGAACCCGCGAGCGGCTTGCGACAGCGATGGACGCGACGATTGCTGCAGAAACCGACCGCCTCGCCAATCGCCTCAATTTCCTTGCGACCACTGGGTCGGTCGCGCCGTTCGTCGGCCTTTTCGGCACCGTCTGGGGAATCATGCGTAGCTTTGCCGCCATTGCGGCCGAACAGAATTCAAGCCTCGCGGTGGTCGCACCGGGAATTGCAGAGGCGCTGTTTGCCACCGCAATCGGCCTGTTCGCTGCCATT
The DNA here is from genome assembly GCA_038217195.1 of Sphingomonadales bacterium. Taxonomy (GTDB): domain Bacteria; phylum Pseudomonadota; class Alphaproteobacteria; order Sphingomonadales; family Sphingomonadaceae; genus Sphingorhabdus_B. The sequence continues at coordinate 1,119 of JBBQPQ010000079.1, forward strand.
CCGGCGGTCATTGCCTACAACCGTTTTTCACACCGCCTGAACCAATATGAAGCGCGCATGGGGCGTTTTGCCGACGGCTTCCACGGCACGTTGAGCCGTGAGTTGGAGCTGGAGGTTTAAGCATGGCCATGAACACCTCTTCTGGTGGCAGCGGTGGACGCGGACGCAGACGCGGTGGCCGGCGCGCGCCAATGGCCGACATCAACGTTACGCCATTTGTAGATGTGATGCTGGTTTTGCTCATCATCTTCATGGTGACCGCGCCGTTGCTGGTGACGGGCGTGCCCGTAGAGCTACCGGAAAGCCGCGCCAACGCGCTGGATCAAAAGGAGGAACCGATTGAAATCGCGATTGACCGCGATGGCGTCACCTTCATTGACGGCACCGAGGTTGCACCGGCCGAGCTTGCCGCGCGGTTGGAAGAGATCGCTGCAGCCCAAGCTCCAGACAGCCCCCGACAGATCATGCTGCGCGGCGATACCGCGATCAGCTATGGCCAGATGATGCGCGTAATGGGCGAATTGAACCGCGCCGGGCTGAACAGCGTCAGTCTGGTCACCACTGGTTCATCAAGCGAAAACTAACGATATGGCAATGGATAAGGCGGAGAAACTGGGACTTGGCGCGGCGCTTGGCGGCCACGGCCTCTTGCTGGGTGCCTTTGCGCTTGGGCTTCTGGCGACCGCCGAGACTACGCCCAAGCAGGAGCCCATTTCGGTTTCGCTGGTGGGCGAGATTGCAGATATTTCGTCCGCGCCTGATGCCATTCAGGAAGAATCGGCGCCACCCGCTCCGGGCGATACCGCTCCTGCCGAACCGCCTCCTGCCCCGACCGCAGCGATGCAGATCGAAAGACCCGTGGAAAGGCCGCAGGCAAAGCCCATTCCCCAGCCAACCAAGCCGAGCACTGCTCCGCCCGTCGCCAAAGTCGCCGCGAAACAGAAGCCAGTGAAGCAAGCGCCCGCCAAGGCAGCTGCAACGCCTGTAAAAACCGCTGCGGCCGCCGCCAAAACCGGCAAAGCAAACGCGCCAAGCGGAAAAGGCACAACGCCAGCCAAACCGGGCGGGCTGAGCCGCAGCTTTGAAGACAGCATCAACAATATCGGCAAGGCCGCCGGCGCAGGCAAAGCCGTTGGCACGCCCGCAACCAAGACCTCTGCTGAAGTGCGCCGCTCGGTCACGGCATTGCTTGGCCCCCAAATCCAACGAAGAGTAGAAGCGTGCGCGCCAACTGGAGTTGAGCTCAACAAAATTATTACGACGGTTACGCTAAGTCTTGATGCATCTGGCCGACTAGCGAGCGTCAGCTATGGTGGGCAAACAGGGATCACCGATAGTAACCGGCCTCAAGCAGACCCCCTCAAACAGTGCATATTACAAGCAGTACGCGCTGCATCGCCATTCAGCAATTTAGACCCCGAATACTACGATGTTTGGAAGTCTCATGCGATGCGTATCAAGGCTAGGGGATAAGGATAAAATCATGAATCTAAATAATCTCACCCAAAGACTGGCATCGTTCCTGCTCCTCATATTGGGCACGCAGGCCGCCTTTGCGCAAACCCCGCCTCCTGTACCTGCCGCCTCGGACGAGCCGGAGCTCGTAGAGTTCGATACCTCAAAAACGCGCTCCATCGCTGTGCCTGCATTGGTAGCACCAGCGCAAGTTGACACGGCTGCGGGCAACAGCGCGGCGCTCGGACGGCAAATTGCCGAAGTAATTTCATCCGACCTGCGCGCATCGGGCGTATTTGAAACGCAAGGTCCAAACGGGCTGCGCGCGATCACTTTGCCCGAAGTCACGTCACCGCAGTTCGATTACTGGAAGTCGCGCCCCGTGGAGCAGCTGGTGCAGGGTTTTGTCCGCGTCGGCGGGGACGGCAACCTGACCGTTGGGTGCTATCTATATGATGTCGGTTTTGGCAATGAAACCACGCGGCTTGGCTTCAACGTGCCGCCGCGCGACTGGCGCAGGGCGGCACATAAATGCGCCGATGCCATCTATTCACGGCTGACCGGCGAGCTGCCCTTCTTCGATAGCCGCATCGCCTATATCGCCGAAACTGGTCCCAAGAACAAACGGATCAAGCGGCTCGCGATCATGGATTCAGATGGTGCAAACCATCGCTTCATCACCAATGGTCAGTCCACCGCGCTGACGCCGCGTTTTTCTCCCAACTATAAATCGATCCTCTATCTGTCTTATGTCGACGGAAACCCACGCATTTACGTCTATGACATTGATGCCGGCCGCCAGCGGCTGATATCGCAATCGACCAACCCGACCTTTGCGCCGCGCTGGTCGCCTGATGGCCAGACGATCCTGTATTCAATGGCGGTTTCAGGCAACACCGACGTTTACAAGATTTCCGCGACGGGCAGTGGCACTCCGGTCAAATTGACCAGCTCGCCCGGCATTGATGTCGGCGGCAGTTTCTCCCCTGATGGCCGCCAGATTGTGTTTGAGAGCGACCGTTCGGGCAGCCAGCAAGTCTACGTCATGAATGCGGACGGCAGCAACCAGCGGCGTATCAGCTTTGGCTCGGGCCGTTATGCGACGCCTGAATGGAGCCCGCGCGCCGACCTCATTGCCTTTACCCGCATTGCGGGCGACTTCCGCGTCGGTACGATGCGTCCCGATGGCTCGGGCGAACGGCTGTTGACCGACAGCTGGCAGGACGAGGCACCGACATGGGCACCCAATGGCCGCGTCATCCAGTTCTTCCGTACGGCAAAGGGAAGTGGTAAAACCAGCATCTGGCAAGTCGACCTCACCGGATCAAACGAGCGCCAGTTGCCGACGCCGGTGGATGGTTCGGACCCGGCCTGGGGACCCGTGCTGCCTTAAAACTGTTTACCCCTCAAAGGACGCGTATCAATATCCCGAAACATATCGGACCAAGTCAAAGGAGAAGACCATGAAGAAAAATACGATGAAAATGGCCGCGATATTGCTTGCAACGACCGCGTTGGTTTCTGGCTGCGGCAAGAAAAAGGTCGAAGTGCTGCCACCCGCTGCGGAAGGCACGGAAAGCGGCGAGACGTCAACTGATCCCAACGCAGGCGCTGGCCAGATTGTCCCTGGCAGTCAGGAAGACTTTCTGCAGCAGGTTGGCCAGTTTGGTGACCGCATCCTTTTTGACACTGACCGGTTCAATGTCGATGTCGAAGATCAGGGCACGTTGCAGCGGCAGGCCCAGTGGCTCGCGCGCTATCCCAACACCCGCGTGACCGTTGAAGGCCATGCCGATGAACGCGGCACACGCGACTACAACCTCGCCTTGGGCGAACGCCGTGCAAATTCGGCAAAAAATTACCTCGTCTCGATTGGTGTCGATTCCAGCCGCATTCAGACGGTAAGCTATGGCAAGGAAAGGCCTTCGGCGCTTGGTTCTGACGAGCAGTCATGGACGCAAAACCGCCGGGCAGTAACGGTTACCGTCCGTTAAGCGTGATGGTGTTTTCATTAAATCTTGGAATGAAAACAATCGCTTGAAATGTAGGATTTGATTTGAGAGGAGCGTCGGCAGGGTCTTTTGGTCCTTCGGCGCTCTTTCTTATCGTCAGTATCTTGGCCCTTGCTGGCACCAGACATTTACCAGCCAATGGCGCGCCACGTTGTACCCCGTTTAGGTGAGACCTTGGTGTGACCTTCCAGCGGAACTCCGCAGTCCGCGGTGCCTCATTAAGCCAAGGCAGCCATTTAACTGTCGTTTGCCGAAAACAGAGTTCGGGTTGTCGAAGCGGCAATACATGCTTGCGGTCTGGCGGTAGGCATGACAGCCTGAAAGCAGAAAATTGGCAGGGGAGCCTCATCCATGAAAAATTATACCAAATCCATATTGTTGCTGAGCGCGGCGATCATGCCTGCATCAGTCTTTGCCCAAGCCCCGGCATCATCTACAGCACCGGCACCAGCCGCAGCCACCGACGAAAAAGCACCCAAATGGGATGTTGCCGCACCGCCCGGCCTGACAACACGGCAGGTCAGTATTGATACCGACGAAGGTTCCTGGATGAACCTAGATGTCAGCCCCGATGGCCGCTTTATCGCTTTCGACCTGCTTGGCGACATCTATGTCATTCCCGCGACAGGTGGCACGCCAACACGGATTGCCGAAGGCCTGCCTTTTGAAACGCAGCCGCGTTTTTCACCCGACGGCACGCGCATTGCCTTTACCTCCGACCGCGGTGGCGGCGACAATATCTGGATCATGAACCGCGACGGTTCGGACAAGAGGCAAATGAGCAAGGAAGATTTCCGCTTGCTCAACCAGCCAAGCTGGAGCCCCGATGGCCGCTTCATCGCAGCCAAGAAGCATTTCACCACTGGCCGCTCGCTCGGGACTGGTGAAATATGGCTCTATCACGTCTCGGGGGGCGGTGGCGTTCAACTCGTCAAACGGCCCAATGAGCAGCATCAGAAGGAACTGGGCGAGCCGATCTTCGCGCCCGATGGCAAGCACATCTATTATACGCGCAACATCACGCCAGGCCCCATTTTCCAATATGCGCAGGATTCCAACGGGCAGATTTTCAACATTGAAAGCTATGAAATCGACACCGGGAAGACTGAAACCGCGGTGTCCGGCGTTGGCGGCTCCGTTCGTCCCACGCCTTCTCCTGACGGAAAGAAGATCGCCTTTGTCCGACGCGAACGGACCATGTCGAAGCTGTATGTGAAGGATCTGGGCACTGGTGAAGAGCGTAAAATTTATGACGCGCTCGACCAGGATGTGCAGGAAACCTGGGCCGTGACGGGGGTTTATCCGAACATGGACTGGTCGCCGGACAGCAAGACCATTTATTTCTGGGCAGGCGGCAAGATCCGCAAGGTCGATTGGCCAAGCGGCACAACAAGCGTCATTCCGTTCCGCATTTCGGATTCACGCGACATCATTGACCCGCCTCGTCCACCCGTTGAAGTCGCGCCAGCAGAATTCCAGACGCACATGCCACGCGGCGTGGTGACCGCGCCCGACGGCCGGACCATATTGTTCGAAACCATGGGAAAATTATGGCTTAAGCCAGCGACTGGCGGCGCGGCACGGCGCCTGACGTCGTCCAACGCCGATATGGAGGGCTACCCCACTTGGTCGCGGGATGGCAAAACCGTCGCTTATGTCGATTGGACCGATGCCGGTCTTGGTCATATCGTCACCGTCGGCGCAAGCGGCGGCAGCCCCAAGAATGTGACGACGCAGCCAGGCCATTATGCCCGCCCGCGCTTTTCGCCCGATGGCAAGACCATCGTGTTTGAAAAGCAGGAAGGTGGTGGCCTGACGTCGTCATCACGCTCTGACCAGCCCGGCATTTACCGGATTCCTGCAACCGGAGGCGACCCGGTGCGCGTCAGCGAAAATGGCACCTCACCGCATTTCGGTGCGGCCAATGACCGGATATTCTACACCGAGTCAGGCGCCAACAAACGCCTGCTCGTCAGCGTGGATATGAACGGCGAGGCCAAGCGCAATCACGCAAGCGGCGAGTTGACGACGATTTACGAAGTTTCGCCCGACGGAAGCAATTTTGCCTTCCGCCAGAATTACGAAGCCTTCGTCATGCCATTGATGCCCGGCACGCAGGAAGTAACGGCATCGCCATCTGGCAGTGCGCTTCCCGTTGTGAAGGTCAGCAATGGCGGCGCAGATTATATGCACTGGAGCCGCAACGGCGATGCCTTGCATTGGGCAATTGGCCCGACGCTGTACACCGCTCAGACCAGTGCATTCTACCCCAATGCCCCGCTCGCCAAAGATGCCAAGCCAGTGAAGTTCGCTGCGCCAAAGGACGGCATTTCGCTTTCGATGACCGTCAAGTCGGATCGTCCGACAGGGCTGGTTGCCTTTACCGGCGCACGCGTTGTCACCATGGCCGACAAGAGCGGCGGCATCATCGACAATGCCGTGATATTAGTCGAGAACGACCGGATCAAGGCGGTGGGCAAGACAGGCGATTTTGCCATCCCTGCCGGCACGAAGACCGTGGATGTTACTGGCAAGACCATCATTCCCGGCCTTGTCGATGCCCATGCCCATGGTCCACATGGCGTGGACGAAATGACCCCGCAGCAAAATTGGGTGAACATGCTCAATCTTGCCATGGGCGTGACCACGCGCCATGACCCGTCGAGCAGTGCCGCAACGGTGTTTCCTGCGCTTGAGATGGAACGCGCTGGCGTTATCATCGGGCCCCGCTCCTTCTCGACCGGAGAGATCGTCTATGGCGCCAAGGCTGCAGATGTATATGCGGAGATCAACGGCCTTGATGACGCGCTGGCCCATGTCCGCAGGTTGAAGGCGCAGGGCGGGCACAGCGTCAAGAATTACAACCAGCCGCGCCGGGAACAGCGCCAGCAGGTGGTTGCCGCGTCGATTCAGGAGAACATGCGTTCGGTCGCCGAAGGCGGATCGCTGTTCGGCATGGACATGACCCTCATCGCCGATGGCAACACCACGCTTGAGCACAACATCCCGCTGGACATCTTCTATGACGATGTGTTGCAGTTCTTCTCAAAGTCTAAGGTTGGATATACGCCGACTCTTGTGGTGACTTATGGCGGCCCAGCGGGCGACCCCTATTGGCGGTCGCATACCGATGTCTTCCGTCATCCCTTGATGGCAAAGCATTATCCGCCAGCCGAGCTTGCGGCCAATAATGCCCGCCGCGAGATCGCACCGGAAGAGGATTATGTCGACGACAACAATGCGCGTGAGGCACATAAGCTGGCCAAGCTTGGCGTTCCCGTTTCCATCGGCGCGCATGGCCAGGAAGCAGGCATTGCCGCACATTGGGAGCTTTGGTCCTTCGTCCGTGGCGGCATGTCCCCCGTTGAGGCACTGGCCGCTGGCACGATCGAATCCGCGCGCTCGCTGGGTTACGACAAGGATGTCGGCTCGATCGCCGCAGGCAAGCTTGCTGATCTCGTTGTCCTTGATGCGGATCCAAGCGTCGATATCCGCAATTCGGACAAGGTGGCGAAAGTGATGATCGGCGGCCGTTTATATGATGCGGGCACGTTAAACGAAGAGGTCACCGGAACGCGCAAGCGCATGCCGTATTACTGGGAATGATATCACCCCGGTGACCGCAATTTTCTGGCCCGGGCGAAAAGGCCCGGGCTGGAAAATGGTTCAAACATTTCATCAGGATTTTCCGGATCAAGCACCGTATTCTCGGCCAAAGCCTTATCGGCATCGGTGAGTTCGGGCAGTTCGAGCTGTCGTAGCGTGCGGCCACTGCCTGCATGATTTTCGATAATGTCCCGCATCATGGTGCCTTTGCCCAGAAGTTCGGCAACCTTTTCCACTGCCAGTCCGCAATGCTCCGCCAGCAATGTCGCGCGCATCGTGCGAATGCCCGGCGCTGCGCTTTCGTTGCCCGGGCGCTGACTGTCGATGAAGATGTCGCATTCGCTGTCGAGACCAAGCGACCGGTTGTTCATATTGGCTGACCCGATGCGTAGGATTTCGTCGTCCACGATCATCAATTTGGCGTGCACATAAATAGGTTCGCCAAGCTTGGTGTGCGGAACATAGATTTTGAACCGGTTGTTCTTGTCATGCTTGCCTATGGCGCGCAGTAACTGGACGCGCGCGCCATCCATGGCCTTTTGTTCCAGCCAGCCATCGGCGGATTTGGGATTGACGATGATGATTTCAGGCGGGTTGCCTTCGGCCATGCGCCGGCCAATCGCATCCGCGATTTTCGGCGATGCGAAATATTGGTTTTCGGCATAAATGAACTTTTTGGCGCGGGCGATTTGTTCGAGAAACAAATGCTCGATCTCGCGGACCGGTCCTACATCCTTATACGTCGCGCGGGTGCGGGCGATGCCCATTTCGACAAACTGAAATTCGGCCTGCAGAAACTCCGGCCAGGGCGATTTGGCATCGGAAGGGCAAGGTTCAAGCGGATCACCACCGGCCAGCTTCCATCGCGCGCGGCTGAGTTCAGCAAGTGCTGCTGCCGCCTCGCCTTCCACAAGCATCGTGATATCGTGCCACGGTCCGTATAATTTCCCATTGGGACGTTTGCGCTTGGGATCGCTATCGACGTGGTCGGGCGTGTCCCAGCGATCCGCAGTCATGTCGATCCCGCCACAGGCCGCCATTTTGTCGTCGATGATAACGATTTTCTGGTGGTGGCTGCAGCCAATGGGATGCGCGCTATCCAGCTTGAACTGGATTTGCTTATGCAGCGCCCATTTGGCGACATCGACCATCGTTGAACCGCGGGCGACCATTTTGAGCGCGCCAATATTCCATTTGAGCAGCTTGATTTCCAGACCGGGCGTGCGGTCCGCGAGCCAGAGAATGAAATCGCCCAGCCGCTTTGGCGGATCCCCCTTTTTCCGGCGGCTTCGGCTTAAATCGATTCGGGTATCGAAATCCCAACCGATCAGCATGATACGATGTTGGGCGTTCATCATCGCCGATTGAATGATCTCGAAATAAGGGGCGGCGTCGACCACTGGATGCGCGCGACTGGCCTTTGCATGCCGCCAGATACTGCTGTTTTCCGATATACTTGTGGTCATGCGTCCTCCGGTGGCCATTCTATAGCGTGCTAAACGATTTCAAGACGAAAAAAGCTGACTCCACATTTGTGAAAAATAGAGTATGGAACAAAACATGAACATAAAAGCGATTCCATCATCGGCTGCTTTTCCTTCCGTGCAAGGCCATTGGAAGCGATATCCATCGAATGCGTCGCAACCATTGCTTTCTATAGG
>JBBQPQ010000080.1:0-9646 GCA_038217195.1 Sphingomonadales bacterium
GCGAACAGGTGCTTCGTGCCGTCGAACTGGCCTTGATAGGGAAGTGGGAAAGGCATTGTGCCACGGCTTACCGCAAGGACTCCGTCACTGGAAGGGTCTTTAGGGCGACAAAAGTCGTTTCATCTTGCGCGCCTTTCCACCTGTCCTCGATGAAATCACTCCGTCGCTTGACTCAATGTAACCTTAGGGTTACGTATGTAACCTTAGGGTTACCAAATGGGGATGATGATATGGCTTCAGAGGACATGGCGCTGGCGGAAAAGCTTACGCTTCGGCGGGCGCGGGTTTCGATTGTTTTGGGTATCTTCTTCTTGGCAACGATGGCCAGCAGCCTTGGCGTGGACGTGCCGACAAATCGGCCACAAACCGTCAAATTGGCTGCATGGATTGTCTGGGCCGCAGCATTGCTGTTCCTGCTTGCGGTGGGCGGCGGTCTGTTCCGGGGCAAATCCGTCCGCGCGCTAATGAATGACGAAAGCACAATCGACAATCGCCGCCGGGCGATGGTGGCGGGGTTTTGGGCAACAGTCCTGTCGTCCTTCGCCTTGTATGCAATCAGCCTTTTCGAACCGATTTCCGGGCGCGAGGCGATCAGATTGTTGCTCTCGGCAGCGGTGGGCGCGTCCATAATACGCTTCGGCATATTGGAAAATCGATCGCTCGGCCGTGGCTGAAAAGCTCGGTAACCTGCTCCGCGATGCGCGCACGATTGCCGGCTGGACGCAGGCCGAACTTGCCGACCGCGTCGGGGTGAGCCGCAAAACCATCAATACTGTGGAAAATGGTGTCTTCGTGCCATCGACGATATTGTCGCTCAAACTGGCCGAGGCTCTCGGCACCTCGGTGGAAGATCTATTTTTCCTGGTCGAATAGACCGTCCTGCAATCCGGCCGGCGGGTTGAGCCCAAGATGTTTCCACCCCGGCCCATTCAGGCATCGGCCGCGTGCCGTGCGTGCAATAAGCCCAAGCTGAAGCAGATAGGGTTCGACCACATCCTCGATCGTGTCGCGTGGCTCCGACAGGCCAGCGGCAAGTGCCTCGACGCCAACAGGGCCGCCGCGATAGATATCCGCGATCATATACAGATAGCGCCGGTCCATCGCATCAAGCCCCAGCGCGTCGACCTCAAGCCTGTTAAGCGCATTGTCGGCAATCTTTGCGGTGACAACGGGCTCGCCTGCTACATTGGCAAAGTCGCGCACCCGGCGCAGTAACCGCCCGGCGATGCGCGGCGTGCCGCGCGCCCTTTTGGCAATCTCGTTGGCGCCATCAGGCGCAATGCCCAGATCTAGCAACCGCGCAGCACGGGTGACGACGAGCTCAAGTTCTGAATGGGTGTAGAAATTCAACCGCACCGGAATACCGAAGCGGTCGCGCAAGGGCGTGGTCAGCAAACCCTGCCTTGTGGTTGCGCCGACCAGCGTGAATGCGGGCAAATCAATCCGCACCGACCGCGCCGACGGCCCTTCGCCAATCATGATATCGAGCGCGCGATCCTCCATCGCCGGGTAGAGGATTTCCTCAACTACGGGGCTCAGCCGGTGAATTTCGTCAATAAACAGGACGTCGCCATCTTCCAGATTGGTCAGCAGTGCCGCCAAATCACCCGATTTCGCGATAATGGGACCGGATGTCGCGCGGAACCCCACGCCCATCTCCTTGGCAACAATCTGCGCCAAGGTCGTCTTGCCAAGCCCCGGCGGTCCAAAGAAAAGCACATGGTCGAGCGGTTGCCCCCGGCCCTTGGCAGCTTCAATAAACACGCGCAAATTGTCGCGCGCGGCGGCTTGCCCGATAAATTCAGCCAATGTCTTGGGACGTAAGGCGGCGTCGATATCTTCTGGCCGTTTGTCGGGCGTGGTGATGCGGTCGTCGTCAGTCATGATGTTCGGTACTGTCACCCGTGATGCTCAGCCATGCATGTTTGCGCTCCTCCCATACCGAGTAAATCGGCGCGGGAAAGTCCTTGTCCGCAAATGCGCCCACCGGAATGGCAAAAAGCGCGCGATGGGGCAGCGCATGATACCAGACCGTCGATGCGCAGATCGGGCAGAAATGAAAGGTCGCTTTGTTGCCGCTGTCGCCGATATGTTCGTAGACATTGTGCGTGCCGATGATTGTCACCGCATCCGCCGGAAACCGCGCCTGCGTCGCAAAGACCGACCCGCTACGTTTCTGGCAGTCATAGCAATGACAAACCGAAATGCGGACCGGCTCGCCCGTGCATATCGCCGAAAGCTGACCACAGCGGCACGTTGCGGTGCGATGCAATTCAACCACCCTGTTGCTCCGGGAAAAGATCCAATTGATATCGGCATTCCGAGCACTCCCGATCAGGCCAAAGCAAATTGAACCGCCCGAAATAAAATTTCCGTTCAAGAAAACCTAAGCGAGACCACTCACTGAAAAAATACTCGGTGTCAGCGGGTTTGCGGCAGTTCGGACAACGGCTGAAACACCATAAAGCAAGCGCCAGCATCAAGTAAGCAACAACGACAAAAACAAATGCTGAGCTCGAAGCAGGCTGCCACATCAGCAGCAGGGTCAGACAAAAGAATATGGCTGTCAAAATGCGATTAGTAACGGCCATTTCATACGGCGTAAAACTACTGCTGATAAATTTTGCGATGCTCACCGTGACGCCCTTTTCAACGCCAGCCGCACCAGCGCGTCCAACGTCGCGTCGAGTCCAAGCTCGTCGACCGCTTGCGCAACTGCGCTTCCAGCCTCGCCGGGCTTGAAGCCCAGATTGGCCAACGCTGACATCGCATCCTGCACATGGTTTCCGGCCGCTGCGGCATTGGCGACAAGCTTCGCGCCGCCGCCAATGCCCGCAAGCGCGCCAACCTTGTCCTTCAGTTCATTGACGATGCGGCTCGCAAGCTTGGGCCCGACGCCATTGGCGCGCGCGACCATGGCGGCATCGCCGCTGCCAATGGCAAGCGCGAGATCAGCTGGTTCAATCGCAGACAATATGGCGAGGCCGACCTTGCCGCCAACGCCCTGCACGCCCGTGAGCAGGCGAAACCAGTCGCGCTCTTCACGCGTCGCAAAGCCGATGAGGCGCATGTCATTTTCCGACACCTGCATTTCGGTAAAGACGGTGGCAAAATCGTCGGTCTTGCCCAAAGCCGCCAATGTCCGCGCGCTTGCCTGCACCAGATAGCCGACACCGTTTACGTCGATCACTAGATGGTCAACGCCCGTTTCGTCAATCCGCCCATAAAGCTTTGCAATCATTATCGCGGGTTAGCTGTTCAAGCCGCAATCGGCAAGCAAAAGAGAACATCGCGAGAACAAGGGCGCGCTGCGTTTCGGTTGAAAGCCTTTCAACCTCTGATGTGATGGGCGTGCGTTATTGCGACCGCCAGCGCATCGGCAGCGTCCGGCCCAGCGATCTTAAGCCCGGGCAAAAGGATGCGCAGCATCGCTTGCACCTGTTCTTTCTCGGCCTTGCCAGTGCCCACAACCGATTTCTTCACCAACCGCGCAGCATATTCGGTCACGGGCGTCCGGTTGCGCGCCGCCCCCAAAAGGACAACGCCGCGCGCTTGCCCAAGCTTGAGCGTTGACTGCGGGTTTTTGTTGACGAACACCTCTTCAACCGCAGCGTAATCGGGACGGAAATTGTCCAGCACCGCGTGCAGTTTCTCGTCGAGGATCACCAGCCGGTTGGCCAAAGGCAATTTGGCGTCGGTTTCAATCTCGCCATTGTCGATATGCGACAGGCGGTTGCCTTCCTTGCGAATGACACCCCAGCCCGTTGTACCAAGGCCGGGGTCAAGCCCTAGAATGATCATCCCAGCTTCGCCATCACCTCGTCAGACACGTCGAAATTGCCCCAGACGGTCTGGACGTCATCATCGTCTTCCAGCGCGTCGATCATCTTCAGCAAGGTCGCGGCACTGGCTTCGTCCACTTCGACCAGGACTTGCGGCTTCCACGCCAATTTGGCGCTTTCGGCTTCACCGAGCGCCGCTTCCAACGCTTTGGCAACTTCGTGCAAGCTGTCCATGGCCGTCCAGATGCTGTGTTCGTCCTCGCTGGACTCCACATCCTCTGCGCCTGCCTCCAATGCTGCCTCGAAAACGCTGTCGGCATCGCCCGCGCTAGCCGGATAGATAATCAGGCCCATCCGGTCAAAGCCGTGGCTCACCGCGCCCGAAGCGCCCAGATTTCCGCCATTTTTGCTGAATGCCGTTCGCACATTGGTCGCGGTCCGGTTTCGGTTATCGGTCAATGCCTCGACAATGATGGCAACGCCGCCGGGGCCATAGCCTTCGTAGCGCATTTCATCATAATTTTCCGCATCGCCGCCCGAAGCCTTGTCGATGGCGCGCTGGATATTATCCTTGGGCATCGACTGCGCCTTGGCGGCGTTAACCGCAAGACGAAGCCGCGGGTTCATGTCCGGATCGGGCATGCCCATTTTCGCCGCCACGGTAATTTCGCGCGAAAGCTTGGAAAACTGCGCAGAACGCTTCTTGTCCTGCGCACCTTTGCGATGCTGGATATTCTTGAATTTGCTATGGCCTGCCATGGCTCTGCTCTTCTCTGGCTAAAGGATTGATGCGCGCCCTTACATCAGGCGTGCGCCTTTGGGCAAGCCATGTGCTTCAGCCCAGGAACACCGCAGTCCCGGACGCCGTGACCATGAGCATCGAGCCTTCCTTGCCCAGCACTTCGTAATCGAGGTCGATGCCGATCACCGCATCTGCGCCCATATTGCGCGCTTCGGCGGAAAGTTCGGCCAAGGCGGTCTGGCGGGCATCGCGCAGCGAATTTTCATAGGCGCCTGCGCGGCCACCGACAATGTCGCGGATTCCGGCGAACAGATCCTTAAAGATGTTCGCGCCGACAATGCATTCTCCGGTGACGACGCCCATATATTCCCGGACGGGGCGGCCTTCAACGGAGGTTGTGGTGGTCATCAACATGGAAAAACTCCCTCATAAAAGTGTCATGCTGAACTTGTTTCAGCACCCATCCATCGTCAAGCCCCAGTTTTTGCTTCTCAACAGATCCTGAAGCGTCAGTTACCAGTGGTAGACCAAGTTCAGGGTGATAGGGTAAGGTGGAACCGCATTAAGCCAGACCTAAGGCCGATTTGTAAGTATCCAAAATGGCTTCCATTTCCTGACGATCGTCCTGGCTCATTTTGCGCAGACGCACGATCTGGCGCATGATTTTTGCGTCATAGCCTTGGCTCTTGGCTTCCGAATAAACATCGCGAATGTCGTCGGCGATGCCTTTTTTCTCTTCTTCCAATCGTTCGATGCGCTCTATGAACAAACGCAGTTGATCGGCGGCGACATTGCCCTCGGCCATGAAATTCTCCCTGTGGTGTTGGTTGGGCGCGTGCCCACGAATCAAGATGACTGGGCCTTAATGCGATGGCGCGTTTTTCGCCACGCTTTCCTCCATGTGCTTAAGTTGTTCAGGCGTTGCGGCGCTTTGATACTTCGCTTTCCATTCCGACGCGGGTATGCCGTGAATGAGGGTGCGGGCTTCGTCCTTGGTGAGGCCGCCATCGGCCTCCATGACCCAGTCGGCAAGGCAGTTGCGGCAAAATCCGGCAAGGCCCATGAGATCGATATTCTGCGCGTCATGCCGGTGCTGCAGATGTGCGACAAGGCGACGGAATGCGGCTGCTGCGGCCGCGTCTGAAATTTGCTTGTCCTCTTGCATAGCTATGCGCCCTTTCCGTTACTGGCTTGCCTCGTTATGGGGAACGCGAACGTCTAAATCCAGATAGCGGAGCCTTTTTCATGCAATATCACAAGCCACGCATGCGCAAGGTCCGCATATTGGCGACTTTGGGCCCCGCAAGCGACACGCCGGAAATGATTGAAAAGCTGTTTCGGGCAGGCGCAGACGCCTTCCGCGTGAATATGAGCCATGGCGAACAGGCCGACAAGGTTCAGCTGATTGCCAATATCCGCGCGCTGGAAAAGGCTTATAACCGGCCAACGACCATATTGGTTGACCTGCAAGGCCCAAAATTGCGCGTCGGTACCTTTGCGGCGGGCATGGTCGAGTTGAAAACAGGCGAATCCTTCAGGCTTGATACCGACAAAACGCCGGGCGATGCGCATCGTGTCTATCTGCCACATCCTGAAATCTTCGCAGCGCTGGAAGTCAATGCGCGGTTGTTGCTTGACGATGGCAAGCTTGTCTTGCGCGTCACCGAAATCGGCCTCGAATATATCGATACGCGTGTTGAGGTGGGCGGTATGCTGTCGAACCGCAAAGGGCTCAATGTGCCGGACGTCGTGGTTCCGATTGCCGCATTGACCGAAAAAGACCGTTCGGATCTGGCCTTTGCGCTTGAGCAAGGTGTTGACTGGATTGCGATGTCCTTTGTCCAGCGGCCCGAGGATGTCGCCGAAGGCAAGAAACTGATTGGCAATAAGGCCGCATTGCTTGCTAAGATTGAAAAGCCGGCAGCAATTGGCCGGCTTGAAGAGATTCTTGAACTTGCCGACGGCGTAATGGTCGCACGCGGCGACTTGGGCGTGGAATTGCCGCCCGAGCAAGTGCCGCCCTTGCAGAAGAAGATCGTGTCCACCGCGCGGCGCATGGGCAAGCCCGTGGTTGTTGCGACTCAAATGTTGGAATCTATGATCGTCTCGCCCTCCCCAACACGCGCCGAAGTGTCCGATGTCGCGACCGCGATTTATGATGGTGCCGATGCCGTGATGCTTTCGGCGGAAACGGCGGCCGGTGCCTGGCCAATCGAGGCGGTGTCGATCATGGACCGGATCGCGCAGGAAGTGGAAAGCGACCCGGACTTCTTCAAGCGCATCCATTTTACCGAGACCCCAGCTGATTCAACGACCGCCGACGCGCTCGCCGAAGCAAGCGGCCGGATTGCCGACACTGTTGAAACCAGCGCGATCGTTTGCTTCACTTCGTCGGGCTCGACCGCGCGGCGCATTTCGCGTGAGCGTCCCTCGGTGCCGCTTTTGGTGCTCACGGCGAGCCAGTCGACCGCACGTCGCCTTGGATTATTGTGGGGTGCCTTTGCCGTCCGAACCAAGGACATCGGCTCGTTCGAGGAAATGGTCGCCAAGGGCAAGCGCATGGCACTGAGGTATCATCTCGGCGTTGCGGGTGGGCGCATCATCATCATGGCCGGCGTGCCGTTTGGGACGCCCGGATCAACCAATGTGCTGCATATCGTCCGCCTGACGGGTGACGAGCTTAAGGGGCACTAATCCAGGCTTCGCCATCACGGCAGCAAAAGGCTGCTGTCGCCATAGCTGTAGAAACGATATTCCTGTGCAATAGCATAGGCATAAGCCGCTTGCATCGTTTCGCGGCCCATAAGCGCGCTAACCAGCATGAAGAGTGTGGATTTAGGCAAATGGAAATTTGTCATCAATCCGCCGATCGCCTTGAACCTGTAGCCAGGTGTGATGAAAATGTCAGTGTCGCCTTCAAACGGGTGCACCACGCCATGTTCGTCGGCTGCGCTTTCTACCAGCCGAAGCGACGTGGTGCCGACCGCGATCAAGCGCCCGCCAGCTTCCCTGATGCTGTTCAGGCGAAAAGCGGTTGCTCCGTCGATATGGCCCCATTCGCTGTGCATGCGGTGCGCTTCGGTATTGTCGGCCTTTACCGGCAAGAACGTTCCCGCGCCGACATGCAGTGTCAACGTCGCGGTTTCTATGCCAGCCGCCTTAGCCGCTTGCAAAAGCTCGGGCGTGAAATGCAAAGATGCCGTTGGCGCGGCAACTGCTCCGTCTTTTTGCGCGAACATCGTCTGATAATCTTCGGCGTCGCGTTCATCGGTTGGGCGCTTGCCCGCGATATAAGGCGGAAGCGGCATGGTCCCTGCACGCTGCAGCAACAATTCAACAGGCTCGTCGCCTTCGAAAAACAGCGTGAAGCTGCCGTCGTCGTGGCGCGCTTCCGCGGTCGCGCGGACGTTCTCCCCGAAATCAATGCTGTCGCCGGGATGCAGGCGCTTGGCATTGCGGATAAAGGCCTGCCATCGGCGCAAGGCTATACGTTTGTGCAAGGTTGCGCCAATCGACGCCTCGCCGCGCCGTCCCTGAAGCTGCGCCGGAATGACACGTGTGTCGTTGAAAATCAGGCAGTCACCCTTGCGTAACAATTTTGGCAAGTCGCGGACCGACATGTCCGACAGGCCCCGAACAGCATCAACGCATAACATGCGCGCTGCATCACGCGGCACAACCGGGCGCAAGGCAATCCGCTCGGGCGGAAGCTCGAAATCAAAAAGGTCAACGCGCATAAAATGCTGGCCCGGTCAGTTACCGCTGAGTTGGTCCACCGTGACTGGTGCTTCTGCTGCTGTTGGCGCAGCCGGAGCCGCAAAGACCGGCGGCGCAACATTATCCGCCGCGATCGAGGCCTGAAGTAACTTGCTTGGGTCTGCGGGTGGCTCGCCGCGTTGTATGGCGTCCACAAACTGCATCCCCGACGTCACGCGCCCGAATACCGTGTATTTCTTGTCCAGACTGAAACGCGGTTGAAAGCAGATAAAGAACTGGCTGTTTGCGGTGTCGGGCTCATTGGTACGCGCCATTGAGACGGTGCCACGCAAATGCGGAGTGTCGTTAAATTCGGCCTTCAAGTCGGGCAGATCGGAACCACCCTCGCCGGTACCCTTTGGATCCCCAGTTTGCGCCATGAAGCCATCGATAACGCGGTGAAAAACAACGCCATTATAAAAACCCTTGCGAGTCAATGCCTTGATCCGCTCGACATGCGCAGGCGCGAGGGCTGGGAACATTTGAATGGTCACCCGGCCACCGGTCGACAAATCCAGCATGAGCATATTTTCAGGATCCGGCGCGGCTGGGGCAGGAGTGGGGACCACCGTTTGGGCCATGGCAGGGGACATTGCCGCCGCACACATGCTGAGCAACAGGAATATAAGCTTTGAAATCAATGCGCGTAGGGACATTAAATATTTGCCTCACAGAACCAATTCTTGTCCCTGTAACGAAGCACGCTGTCGCTGTCATGAACGAATTTTTTGTTCCTGACTCAAGTGGGCTCTTGGGCACCGCTGGACCTTGGACCTACTGTTGCATAAAGGAGACAGCAGTGGAATATATTCGTAAATCAACCCCCAATTTGTTGCGCAAACGGCGCATATCAGCCAATGACCTATCAACCCGGAGGGATTCCGCTTCCGCACCTGTGCCATTTGCACCTGTGACGTTGTTGGAAACATTGGGGAGTTTAACAGCCACCAGGACGCGGTTTACCGTTGAAATGGGGCGATAATGAAGGGGCTATACCGTGAAAAACACACGTATCAGCAATTTGAAATATGCAGCGGCACCGCTTGCACTGAGCTTGGCATTAATCTCGACGCCATCATTCGCTCAGGATGCGCCGGCCGAAGACGAAGCGCCAACAAGCGAAATCGTTGTTACTGGTTCATTGATCCAGAATCCAAACCTTGTTCAGTCAACGCCTGTCAATGCAACGACCGCTGACGATATCGAGTTGTTGCAGTCGAACGTTGCTGAAGAAGTTCTGCGCGAACTGCCTGGCGTCGTTCCAAGCATCGGTTCGGCCGTGAACAACGGTAACGGCGGCGCATCCTATGTCGACCTTCGTGGACTTGGTTCAACCCGTAACATCGTTCTGCTCGATGGTAGCCGT
>JBBQPQ010000081.1:0-9382 GCA_038217195.1 Sphingomonadales bacterium
GCCAAGCGAGTTAAACGCTTGCGCAAAGGTCAGGCGGCTGTGCGCTGTAGCAGGCTTGCCCAACATGGAGATCAGGGGATTGGAAACGACCTGAACAATGACCACACCACTTGCGAGTACAAACAGCGCCAGCAGGAAAACGCCATAGGTTGCCGTCTGGCTGGCGGGAATGAACAACAGGCAGCCGGCCATCATCGTCAGAAGCCCGGCAACCGCGCCGCGCATATAACCGATTTTTTTGACGAGACGAGCGCCCGGGATACCTATGACCGCATAAGCCGCAAAGAAACAGAACTGGACAAGCATCGCTTGCGTATAATTGAGCGTGAACAGCTCTTTCAGTTTCGGGATGATGACATCATTCAGGCTGGTGATCCCGCCGAAGATGAAAAACAGCCCCATCACAAACAACTGCAATTGCGGAGCGTCGATATGGGTATCGCCATTATCTGCAGCCGCAGCCGCGCCCGGTGCCAAAGCCATTTTCTCTCTCCCTAATTTATAGGTACGCGTTAGCGTTGCAAGGTACGCATCCTTTTATGGCTTCGATATGAACGTTGCGGATTGTTGCAACAACCCCTTTTGCCGAATGCATACGTATGGGGAGTGTCGACGCATCGAAATTAGCGGCGCCGGACTGTTAGACGATGTCATTGCATCCCGGTTTGTGGCGCTTGGCTTGCATCAACGGGACGCTGTTGTGGGATCGGAAAATTCGGAACGACGCTGGCAAGTGATCAGACGGCAGTTGGCGAGATGGCTAAGCCGTGATCACATAAGTTATTGCGCCTATGATAATCCATAAGGAAAATGCTAGCCCAAAAATGATCCATAACTTTGCCGCAATCGGAAGCTCACCATTTAAGGCAATGCCATTTTGCATATTAAATTGGGACACCTGTTCGGCCGGGCTATTCGGATTCGTTAGAGTGAAGCGCCCACCTAACCGTGCTGCGCTAATGGCTGCGGATGTCAGCTGACGGGTGAACCTACTGCCATATACGCGCCCGCCGTCCCACACGATTTCGGCTTCCATAAGGCCAGCCTGCGGAAGGTTGACTTCGATCATTTCCCCGACTTTCAATTCAGAGTCGGTTTCAATCAGCAGTCCGGTGTCCGAAATGTCATGCACAATGACAGTGCCGGAAACTGAATCCACTCCCCGGGCTTCAACTTCTAGAAACAGCTGATGCCGGCGGCGCTGCCGATTGTCGATTGTGGTCTCGATCGTTGCTTTTCGCTGCTGCAATGACACAACTGTTTCCCTTCGGATAACCGAGGTGTCCGAATTGCGTTAAGAAATTCCTAACAGCGAGGTTAAAACGGATCTGCAAATGGTGAATAAGAGGGGAATTGTCAGATCAAATGAATTTTCAAGCCGGTCTGTAAGCATGCTTTAGTTACGCAATTGCCCCAGTTGCTTAATTTGTCATGATCCGCTGAAGCAACCACATGGCCGCAATGCAGCCGATGGCATATGCACTGACAGTCTGAAATTGCGGCAAATAGCGCGCGCCGAAGCGCCGCAATATCCATAAAAACAGCATAAAGCCGCTTACAATTACAAGCTGGCCAGCCTCGACGCCGAGGTTAAACGTCAGCAGAGCAACAGGAACTTCGCCTTGCGGCAATCCGATCTCGGCTAACGCACCAGCAAAACCAAAACCGTGCAAAAGGCCAAACAGAAATGCCACTACCCACGGAAGACGTTCCGACAGACGCAATTCACCGGGCTTTCGTTTGACTATTTCGACCGCAAGAAACACGATTGATAGTGCAATTGCTGCCTCCACCGGGGGGCGGGGTAGGCTAATCAATTCAAGCGTAGTGGCCACCAAAGTAAGTGAATGCGCTACCGTGAAGGCAGTGACTGTCGCCACCACCCGCCATGCTCCGTTGAGTAAAAGCACGAGGCAAAGCACAAACAGCAAATGGTCATATCCCATCAGAATATGCTCAACGCCAGTCACGAAATAGGTCCGCGCAACTTGCAGTCTGTCCGGCTTCTGTGCAATAATCACAACAGGGTTTTCGGGCGTAAACCGCGCCGCTTGCGTGATCCCGATGGCCGAGTGGTATCGCATCAATGCCTCGCCCGAGACATCTTCAATGCCTCCCAGGCGAACGCCCCGTCCTGCCAACGGTTGAGCACAGTTGATACTCCAGCGGGCAAGAAGTGCTGCGGCATCAATTTTGCGCTCCGGTTCCGTCGCGGTGCAGTCGGCGGGAAATACTGGGAAAACGCGCGCAGCTAGTCCAGGCCGGATAGGTGCTTTCCACGTAACTTTATACTTCTGGGCGGCCGGCGAGGTCGCTGCATCTTCCCGGATTTCGAGATAACCCGGGCGCATGTCATCTGCAAGAACGGCAGACATGGAGCCAAGGGCAAGCAACCAAAAGAGGAGTATTCGGACGATCATGGCATTGCGATACGGATATCATATCCATCAAGCAGCACTTGGTAAGCTTCTGATTCCCGCTTTGCTTGAGTCTCGGCGCTCCAATCATTGGCAACGCGTTGGCGAACTGCTGCCAAAGGCGGCGTCCCGGGCGCAACAACATTGCGGACACGCACCGCGTGCCAGCCAAAGCCAGACTGGATCGGGCCGCTCCAGCGTCCGACTGGTAAACTGCGCAAGCTGTTCGCGAAGACGTCGCCAAATTGGCGTTCCACGTCGTCGAATTGGGCTTTGTCTACGCTGCTATCGACGCTGAGTGGCTCCGTTTTTACAGACCTGCCTGCGTTTAGCGCGCCCACCATAGCTTTCGCTTGGCCTTCATCGTCGCCTGCAAATATTTGGTCAAAGCTGAAAGCAGGTTTTTCTGCGTAACGTGCCTTGTTCTTAGTATAATAGGCATTCAGCGCCGCATCCGTAGGTTCCATATTCTGGACTTGCGCAGTAGCCAAAAATTCCATTTTAGCGCGCAAACGCCGCCGTATGACAGGATCGTCCGCATCGAGACCAAGCCGCATGGCCTCACGGAAATAGACTTCTTCCTTAACATAATCGCGAATAAGGTTGTCGAGCTCTTCCGCACTTGGCGGTCTGCGCCATGTCTGTTCCCACTGCGTCACCAATCGCGTCACTTCGGCTTCGTCAATTGTGATACTGCGGTCGAGGCTGTCCTGCCCGCCGAATTGACCCATCACGAGGAATAGAACCGACCCTGCAGCCAGAAAATGTACGAGCGGTTCGCGAAGTCCCTGCTTGAGCCACTTTCGGATCATAAGATGGAAACGCCAGCTCCGGGGCGTTCAATCATGATCAGGGGCGGACTGCCGTCTGGAGTTCTGTAACTGGCATCGATCGCGGCACGCACGTGAGACACCCTGTCGGCCGACATGACTGCCACGCAAGCACCGCCAAATCCGCCGCCTGTCATGCGCGCGCCGCCTTCAGAGCCAATAGCTTTTTGCAAAAGCATCACCAGTTCGTCGATAGGCGGAACCGTTATTTCAAAATCGTCCCGCATCGACGCGTGGCTTTGTGTCATGAGCAAACCAAGTGCGGCAAGATCACCCTTCGCAAGTGCGTCGGCTGCATCCAGAGTGCGCTGGTTCTCGGTAATGACGTGACGTGCACGTGCCGTAGTGGTCGCATCAAGGTTTGCCTTTGCCAGCATGTTTATGTCGGCATCGCGCAATGCCGGGACACCCATGGCTGCTGCTGCGGCCTCGCACTGCCGCCGCCGTTCATTATAATGCCCGTCGACCAAGCCGCGCGTGACGCCCGAGTGGACAATCATGATCGCGACATCACGCGGAATAGGCGCATCGGTCAGTTGCAGGCTGCGGCAATCGATCAAAAGCGCATGGCCAGCCTTGCCCTGCGCCGAAATCAGCTGGTCCATGATGCCGCATTTGGTGCCCACAAAATCGCACTCCGCCATTTGCGCGATTTGCGCCAGGCGCGTATTGTCGATCTCGGTGCCAGCAAGCGCCAACATCGCCTTGCCCAGCGCAACCTCAAGCGAGGCAGATGAGGACAAGCCAGCGCCTTTGGGCAAGTTGCCGGCAATGGCGATTTGAGCGCCGCTGAGGGCATGTCCATCGTGTTGCAGTGCAGATATCATCCCACGGACATAATCGGCCCAGGGTTGCTTTAAACTGCGTTCCAGAGGTGTTTGTAAGTTGAACCTGTCATCTGCGTCTCCGAAGTCGGCAGCGACCACCTCGACAATGTCGTCGTCGCGTTTGCGCACCGCGACCATTGTAGCCGGACCAATGGCGCAAGGCAGCACAAAGCCGTCATTATAATCGGTGTGCTCGCCAATTAGATTTACCCGTCCCGGCGCGCGCGCCACGATCTGGGGGGATTGTCCAAATCGTTCCGTAAAGGCGTCGGTGACTCTATCATAGAGCGCCTGATCCTGCGGGCTCATGCTTTGCTCCGGTAATGGATTTTGCTTTGATTTCGCAAATTTTCGGCGGCTGTTTCCGGTGTCAGGTCGCGTTGGGCTTCGGCAAGCATTTCATAGCCTACCATGAATTTGCGCACGCTCGCGGAACGCAGCAAGGGTGGATAGAAATGCGCATGCAGCTGCCAGTGCGGGGCATTAGCTGTGCCGGGCGCACCGTGCCAGCCCATCGAATAGGGAAAACTGGTCTCGAACAGATTGTCATAGGCGATGGTGACGGCTTTCATGATTTCAGCAAGGCGGTCGCGCTGGTCTGGCTCAAGCATGCTCATTCGCTGGACGATAAAGCGCGGAAGAAGCAAGATTTCATAAGGCCAGCTTGCCCAATACGGAACGACAGCAATCCAGCTTTCGTTTATCGCTACGGTGCGGGTGCCATCAACAGCTTCGGCGTCGGCATATGCGAACAGCATATTCTGGCCCATGTCATTCCACAACTGCAACTGAGTTTGATCTTCGCGCGCAGGCTCAGCGGGGACATAACTGGTCGCCCAGATCTGTCCGTGAGGATGCGGGCTGGAGCAGCCCATCATCGCACCCTTGTTTTCGAAAATCTGAACATAGGCATGCGATGCGGAAAGTTCGGCTTCCTCTGCGGCCCATGTGTCGATAACCGCGCGAATCTTCACAGCCGCTAATTCGGGTAACGTCTTATTATGGTCAGGCGAAAAACAAATGACGCGGCAGGTTCCCGCAGCGGGCTCAGCCTTAAAAAATAGTCCATTACCCTTCACGTCCTCGGCCGGTTCGTCGTGCAACGCGGCGAAGTCGTTGTCGAAGACGAACACGTCATTGTAATGAGGGTTGGCGACACCTCCCGCCCGGTGATTGCCGGGGCAGAGATAACAACCGCTGTCATGCATTGGCCTAACCGCATCGTCCGGCTCGTCCTGCTGCCCTTGCCAAGGACGCTTGGCGCGGTGCGGAGACACCAGTATCCATTCATTTTTTAACGGATTAAAACGGCGGTGGGGCTGCTCACTGAATTGCATCAGGCAGGTTCCAATCAATCGGGGGATACCCCTTGCTAACCAGAAAGGCATTGCATTGCGAGAAAACTTTGCTGCCCAGAAAGCCGTTATATGCAGATAATGGTGACGGGTGCGCGGCCTTCAGCACCAGGTGTCGGCTGGTATCTACATTGGCTGCCTTTTTATGCGCATATGCCCCCCATAGCATGAAGACCATTGGCTCCGGCTGGTCATTCACACGACGGATGATGGCATCTGTGAAATGCTCCCAACCTTTGCGGCTGTGCGAAGCCGCCCTGCCCATTTCAACGGTCAGGACACTGTTCAGCAACAGGACGCCCTGACGCGCCCAGTGGTCGAGACATCCGTGCCTTGGCCGCGGGATGCCAAGGTCACTTTCAAGCTCCTTGAAGATATTCAGCAGGCTTGGCGGCGGCCGCACGCTTGCAGGTACACTGAAGGCGAGGCCATGCGCCTGCCCCGGCCCATGATAGGGATCCTGGCCCAGAATGACGACACGCACTTTGTCCAGCGGCGTCAATTCGAGCGCGCGAAACCAGGCGGGGCGCGGCGGGTAGATTGTCTTCCCGGCCTGTATTTCGGCATCTAGAAAACCCGCAAGCTCTGCCATTTCAGTTGTCTCAAGCGCACTGGCCAGCGACGCTCTCCAGCTATCGGGTACAGCGAAAGCAGTCATTCGGCCTTGGGCGGCGCAGTCAGCAAATCGGTCCAGGCCTTGGCTTCTTTTGATGTCGCCGGCCCAAGCAATTCCATCGCATGGCGCAACCGCTCGCGCAGAATGTCGCGGCCCAAATGGGTGATAGCATCGAACAGCGGTACCCCTTGGGGGCTTCCAGTAACTGCGATGTAGAAGGGACGGATCACATCCTTAAACTTGGTGTCCAGAACTTCCGATGTTCTGCGCAAAGTGGCCTCGACACCTTCCTTGTTCCATTCGATCATCGCGTCGAACTGATGCAAGGCAATCGTGTAGGCCGCGCGCTGGACATCCTGTTCAAGCTTCACCCCATCGCGCAAGCGTTCGGCAGTGATACTGTCTATCCGGTTCATGAAGAACATGGCCGTCAGGCCGCCAAGGTCGGACAATTTGGTGATCCGCGCCTGCGCCATTTCAGCAATGGGTGTCAGATAGCTGTCGTTGAGCGCCCAAGCTTTAACCGCATCAAGGAACTCCGTTACGCTCAGTTCCTCACGCAGATAGCGCCCGTTCAGCCAGTCAAGCTTCGAGGTATCGAAGACCGGCCCGCCAAGTGAAATATTGTGGACGTCAAATTCATCGATGAGCGTCTGCAAAGACGTTTTTTCGTCCTCTTCGCTGGCCGATTTGATGAATAGGCCCAGGAAATTCTGCATGGCCTGCGGCAGATAGCCAGCGCGTTGATAATATAGAATGCTAGTCGGGTTCTTGCGTTTTGACAGCTTGGATTTGTCTGCGTTGCGCAGCAACGGCAAATGCGTGAGCACTGGCGGCTCCCAGCCGAAATATTGATACAGCAACAAATGCTTGGGCGCTGACGAAATCCACTCCTCGCCACGCATGACATGTGTGATTTCCATCAGATGGTCGTCAACTACATTCGCGAGGTGATAGGTCGGCAGCCCGTCCGATTTCATCAGCACTTGCATGTCAACGACCGCATATTCGAATTCAATTTCGCCGCGCAGCGTATCGTGGACAATGCATTTGCCAGTCTCGGGAATTTTCATGCGGACAACATGCGGGACGCCTTCGGCGT
Organism: Sphingomonadales bacterium; assembly: GCA_038217195.1. Classification (GTDB taxonomy): domain Bacteria; phylum Pseudomonadota; class Alphaproteobacteria; order Sphingomonadales; family Sphingomonadaceae; genus Sphingorhabdus_B. Next base: position 7,148 of record JBBQPQ010000081.1, read on the forward strand.
CGCTCTTGGTGCAATCTGCTTCGGTCAGGGCAAGGCAAGTTCCGTCATATTTTGGTGGCTGCTTTGCCGCCATTTGCGCCGCACGCGAAGCCGCCAGTTTTTCAGGCGTACAATAGCATTTGAAAGCATGGCCATCGGCAAGCAGCTGGTCACAATGCTCCGTATAGATCGCGCTGCGTTCTGACTGGCGATACGGTCCATGCGGGCCACCGACATCGGGACCTTCGTCCCAGCTCAAGCCAAGCCAGCGAAGCGATTCCAGAATCATCTTTTCCGACTGTGGCGTCGAACGGGCCTGATCGGTGTCTTCAATCCGCAGCAGGAATTCGCCGCCATGTTTTTTGGCAAAGCAATAATTGATAAGCGCAATATATGCGGTGCCAACATGTGGGTCGCCCGTTGGCGATGGTGCTACCCGGGTACGGACAGGGCGGGTGATGGCAGTCATATTCTGGAGCTTCTTTCAATGTCGGTTCGGCGCGCGTCTACCAAGCCAAAAGCAGCTTGTCATCTTTGCGGTGCAATATGTGTAGCTAGGGATAAAGTCTGCCTAGCGGAAACTTTCGAACAGGCGTAGCCGTTAGCGAACATGTCGCACACTATATCCAGATTATTATCGATTGGCACAGCAGTGCCGCCACACCGCATCACGCAAGAAGATGTTCTGTCCGTTTTGGCACAAGCCAAGGGGCAGGCGCTGCCGGCGCGAATTGCGCAGATACTGGGAAATACTGGCATCACCCAACGGCATATCGCCATGCCCCCCGAATATTATTTCGCAGCACGCAGCTGGGCAGGGCGGGCCCAAATATATGAAGACGCAGCTGCCCAGATGTTTGAGGCCGCAACTCTTCGGGCGCTTGACCGTGCTGGCTTAGATGCTTCGAAAATTGGCCAGATTGTATTTGTGTCCACAACAGGGACGATGACGCCAAGCCTGCCAAGCCGAATGGTCGCGCATATGGGTTTCGCGCCGGATACACGCTGTGTGCCCTTGTTTGGTTATGGCTGCGCTGGCGGGGTCATTGGGCTTGGCGTTGCGGCGGACCTGTATCGCGCTTGTCCGGACAAGCCGGTTTTGCTCGTAAGTCTTGAGCTGTGCAGTCTTGCTTATGACCATGCGCGTATGGACAAAAAGGACATGGTTGCGCTGGCGCTGTTTGCAGACGGCTGTGCCGCGGCCATCATCGGTGCTGGAGCAGGGCCGCAGATCGGTGCCTTTGCAAGCCACATCTGGCCAGACTCTTTGGATATGATGGGGTGGGAAATCGGCGACACAGGTTTCGATCTGGTGCTCGCACGCGATATTCCGGTTTTCGTAAACAGTCATTTTGCGCCGGTATGCGATACGTTTATATCGGTGCAGGGTCTGGAAAAATCCGAAATGGCTGAACCTGCCTGCCATCCGGGTGGAGGGCGCGTGGTTGACGCACTGGCGGAATATTTCGGGGATGATTTGCCCACAACGCGCGCCGTGTTGCGCGAATATGGCAATATGAGTTCGCCAACTGTTCTGTTTGTTTTGCAAGCGTTGCTTGCGGCAAAGCCAATTCAGAAGCCAACATTGCTGACTGCGCTTGGGCCTGGTTTTGTTGGAGCAATGGGAATAGTTCATCCATGACCTTGTTTGAATGGCCAATATGGGCGCAGGCTGTCTTTGCTTATGTGATCATCCAGCGCCTGGCTGAATTGGCTTATGCCAACGCCAACACCCGGCGCCTGCTGGCCGAAGGTGGCCGCGAGCATGGGGCAAAGCATTATCCTTTGTTTATATTGCTTCACAGCGGTTGGTTGATTGCGATTGCGCTGTTCGCAAAGCCTCAGGCCGCGCCGGACTTGGTGTTACTCAATGCCTTTATTGCCAGCCAGACATTCCGGTTCTGGACGCTGGCGAGCATTGGCCGCTGGTGGACCACGCGCATTATCAGCGCACCGCACTTCCCGCGCGTAAAGCGTGGACCCTATCGGTTCATCAAACACCCCAATTATGCCTTGGTCGTGGTCGAAATCGCTTTGTTGCCTCTTCTGCTGGGCGCACCCGCCATGGCCATTACATTTTCACTATTGAACGCAGCATTGTTGTGGTGGCGGATAAGGGTCGAGAATGAAGTGCTCACCGAACGTACTGGCACCACTTGACCCGGGCGGCACCGGCCGCTAATGGCGCGCATTCCCAAGGCCGGAGGCATGATTCTCTCCGGTACATTGGGAAATACTCAGAATAGCAGCACATTG
>JBBQPQ010000082.1:0-9209 GCA_038217195.1 Sphingomonadales bacterium
ATTGAAGCTGTATTTTCCGACCGAACCCATTTGGACGATGGCGGTGGCAGCCGTGGTGATGGCGCTCGCCGCGCTTGCCATGTTGCGCGTCAAGGAAACATCAAGCTGACGGCTGCTCCTGGTTCTTCATTTCATCTTCCAGACGGCGTGACACCGCTTCGGGCGAGCTGGTATATTTGGCAAGCCGTGAGTAGATGAGCGGGATGAGGACCAGCGTGATCAGCGTTGCGATGGTGACACCAAAGACAATGACCACGCCGATGGCAGAGCGCGCAGCGCCGCCAGCACCACTGGCGATAGCAAGAGGGATAGCGCCAAACACCGTTGCGATAGAGGTCATCAAAATGGGACGCAGGCGGCGCGCTGCGGCCTGCTCAATGGCCTCGAGGATTTCCATTCCTTCATCGCGTAACTGGTTGGCAAATTCGACGATCAAAATGCCGTTCTTCGCCGCCAGCCCGACGAGCATGACGATACCAATCTGACTATATAGGTTGAGTGTCGTTCCCGTGAGCGCAAGGCCGATGATCCCGCCGCCGACAGCCAACGGGACAGTGGTGATGATGGTGGCTGGGTGGACAAAGCTTTCAAACTGGGCCGCAAGCACCAAATACACCAACAGGATGGTCAGGAAGAAAACAATGAGGATGGATCCACCAGTTTCCTTGAAAGCCTGGCTTTCGCCGCGATAGCCAACGGCCAGAACTTCAGGTGACGCTGCGGCTTGTTCCTCCAGAAAGGTAAGCGCTTGTCCCATGGAATAGCCTGGGGCCAACCCGCCTGAAAGAGTAATGGCACGCAGCTTGTTGAAACGGCCCAAATCGCGCGCACCTGCGGTTTCAGTATATTTGATCACATTGGCCAGGGAAACCAGCGACCCATCGCGTGTCCGCAACTGGATGGCGGCCAAATTCTCCGCCGTGGCACGCTTTGCCGCGTCGGCTTGAACGATCACCCGATATTCTTCGCCGCGGTCCACATATGTCGACACCCTGCGCGAACCCAACAATGATTGCAGCGCCTGGCTGACGTCGGCAACGGATACGCCTAGGTCACCTGCGCGTGCAGTATCGACCTGGATTTCCATTTGCGGCTTGGTTTCCTTATAATCCGAATCCAGATTTACGATGCCCGGATTTTCACTCGCTGCCGCCAGTATGCGGTCCCGCGCTATACTCAGCGATTCATATGTGGAGCCAGCAATGACGAAGTTTAGCGGCTGGCCACGGCCACGTCCAATGGACGACCGTGCTGCACCATTTCCGCGGACTGCTGGCAGCTCTGCCAGTATCTTGTTCACCTGCGCCACAACATCTTCAGTTTTCTCGTTGCGTTCTTCCCAAGGCTTGAGGAAGATGACGAAGGTACCAGAATTGAAATCATCGCTGGCTGAAAACCCACCTGGTGTGCGCTGGATAACCGAACGGACAGTGCCCTTTTCAAGCAATTTCAGCAGGGGGTCGGATGCCTGCAACATATATTTGTCCATGGCCTCATAACCTGTGCCTTCCGGCGCAGAAATATTCGCGTTCAAGATGCCGACATCTTCGGCAGGCGCGAGCTCAGACTGAATTGTTGTGAACAGGAACCCTGCCACTACGAGAAAGGTCAGCACCCCTAATGATGCAGCCAATGGTTTGGCGATGACGCGCGATAACAGGTGCGCATAACGTTTTTCTAGGCGCTGGAATTTATCGTCCACCCATGACGCAACGCGGCCGCGCTTTTCCTGCCTAAGCAGCTTGGAGCAGAGCATCGGCGCAAGGCTGAGCGCAACAAAGCCCGAAAAGGCAATTGCCGCGATCATCGCTCCGGCCAGTTCGCGGAACAGCAGACCGGTTTGACCAGCCAGAAACATGACGGGCACAAACACCGCACAGACAACGATGGTGGTCGATATGACGGCGAACGCGACCTGACGCGTTCCGGTTACAGCCGCGACCAATGGCGGCTCGCCTTGTTCAATCCGGTGGTATACATTTTCAAGAACAACGATGGCATCATCGACCACCAGACCGATGGCCAGCACCAGCGCCAGCAACGTCAATAGGTTGATGGAAAATCCAAACATCCAGAGAACAGCAAAGGTCGCAAGAAGGCAGATCGGCACCGTCACGGCCGGAATGATCGTGGCGCGCCAACTTCCTAGAAACAGGAAGATGACGAGCACAACCAGAGCAGCGGCCTCTGCCAACGTTGTCCAAACGCCGCCAATCGCCCTGCTGATGAACTGCGAATCGTCTGATCCTACTGTAATCGTCATTCCACGCGGCAACGCCGGCTTGATCTGCTCGGCAAGCGCCTTGGCGCTTTCCGCGACAGCCAATGTATTTGCGCCTGACTGACGAACAATGCCAAGACCCAATGCCGACTGTCCGTTCAACCGAAAAGCCGCATACGGGTTTTCGGGGCCAGTTTCGACCCGGGCAACGTCAGAAAGCCGGGTGAGTGATCCATCAGCGCCACGCGCAACCACAAGCTGGCGAAACTCGGCTTCGTCACCAAAGGGACGACTGACCCGAAGCGTCACATTCTGGTCAGTCGATTCCAACCGACCGGCAGGGAGTTCGACATTCTGGCTACGCAACGCGTTTTCAATATCAAGCGGTGTTAATCCCAACGCGGCGAGGCGATCAGGCTGAAGCCATATTCGCATTGACGGACGTGCTTCGCCGCCTACAAATACGCGCGCAACGCCGTCAATCGCCGAGAAACGGTCAACCAGATTGCGGTCGACATAATCGCTTAATTCCAAACGCGACCAACCAGGCTTGGATACCACAAGGAACAAAATGGGTGACGCGTCGGCATCGACTTTACGCACTTCGGGTGCCAAAACTTCTTCTGGTAAATCATCCGCTACGCCGCCTACTCGGTCACGGACATCATTGGCCGCGCTGTCCACAGGACGACCTGGCGCAAATTCGATTGTGATATCCGACTGCCCATCGCGCGAGCGCGAAGTAATCGTCTGGATTCCCTCAATCCCGGCCAAGGCATTTTCAAGCACTTGTGTTACGCGTGTTTCCACGACGCTCGCGGCAGCGCCAGTATAGCCCGTCCCAACCGACACAATTGGGGGTTCAGTGTCCGGATATTCGCGCACCGGCAGATTCAAAAAGCCGACAATGCCGACCAGAACCATTAAAATCGCCAGTACCGCTGCAAATACGGGGCGCCGGACCGAGATGTCGGAAATGCTCATTTCAGTTTCGGCTCACTGTGCTTTTTTGGTTTTATCATTGTCTTTGGCTTTTTCCGTGCGGACCGTTGCGCCATCGGAGAGCTTTACAATGCCCTCTGTCACAATCCGGTCGCCCGCCTTCAAACCTTCAACCACCTGGACAAGATTTGCGTCACGTGCTCCCGTTTTTACGGGCATCCGCTTTGCCTTTAAATCTGACCCAACGACATAGACAAAACTTGTCTGGCCTTCACGAACGAGCGAGAGCTCGGGCACTGCTGGCGATACTCGGGTCTTTGACGTAATTGTCACCGAGAGCAGCATACCGGGTTTCAGCAGCGCGTTGCGGTTCGGTAACAAGGCCCGCAATGTTGCGGTGCGCGTTTGCGGATTGATCACCGGGTCGATCGCGACGATTTTGCCCGACGCTTCATAATCGGGAAACGCAGACGCCTTGGCGGTGATGCTTTGGCCGACCTGGACATTCGACAGCATCGTTTCAGGTATGGTGAAATCCAGTTTGATCGAACTGAGATCGCTGACGGCTGCAATTTCGTCGCCAGCGCTGACCACTGCGCCAACCGAAATGCGGCGAAGCGACACCTGACCGGAAAAAGGTGCACGCACAACTCGGTCACCGATGGAAGCGCGCGCTTCATTTGCCATCGCCCTAGCCGACGCGGCCGAAGCAGTTTGGGCGTCAAGATTCGCATTGGTTGCAAAACCGCGTCTGTGTAACTCACTAACGCGCGAAAGCTGTTGCTCGGCCTGACGAGCTAGCGCCAGCGCGCTGGCTAGAGATGCCGTTTCCTGGCCCTGCGCGAGAACCGCCAGCATTTGGCCTTGTTTGACATAATCTCCGTCGGAAAATCCAAGTTGGGTGATCCGTTCGGTGACTGGTGCGCGCACGGAAACCTGCTCATTTGCGTTGGCAGTGCCAATCGCAACATAACGATCCGAAAACTCGTGCGTCACAGCTGGGCCCACGGTCACCAATGGTGTAGGCCGTCCGCGCTTTTCGTCACCTCCACCACCACAGGCTGCCACACAGAGGATCAACGATAGAATGATTGGCTTGTGCATTTTTCACCGGGAAAGGGGAGGAGAATACCTCAGTTTACGTGTTGGCTGAACTTGCTTCAATCACCTAATAATTTTCGACGAATGTATACTTTGGTGAAGAGCAATCCATTGAACGAGTGGGTAACTCTCGCGCGGTTAGACTGTTACTTCATTTTTCCGCTTAGTGGCGGATGATATGATCAAAGGCCGACAATCCAGCCTTCGTTCCTTCGCCCATCGCTACAATTATCTGCTTGTAGGGCACAGTTGTAACATCGCCTGCTGCAAAAACACCTGGCAGATTGGTTGCATTATGTGCGTCTACCTCGATCTCGCCGCGCGGCGACAAGTGCAGTGGACCTTTGAGCCATTCGGTGTTCGGAACGAGCCCGATCTGCACGAAAATACCGTCCAGATCGATGCGGTGGGAATCTCCTGAAATCCTGTCGGTGTAAACCAAGGCCTGAACCTTTTCCCCGTCGCCGATCACTTCAGTGCTCAGTGCCGAAGTGATGACGTCCACATTTGGCAGACTGCGCAGTTTGGTTTTTAACACGGCGTCGGCGCGCAACTGTGCATCAAATTCGATCAGGGTGACATGCGCGACAATGCCGGCAAGGTCGATTGCTGCCTCCACCCCGGAATTGCCACCACCGATTACGGCGGTGCGTTTTCCCTTGTACAGTGGGCCGTCGCAGTGTGGGCAATAGGCTACGCCCTTATTGCGATATTCCTCTTCGCCCGGAACGCCCATTTGCCGCCAGCGCGCACCGGTCGACAGGATGAGCGTGCGGGCCTTTAATGAGGCGCCGCTTTCAAGCTTGATTTCGTGCAAGCCGTCGACGCCAGCGGGAACGAGTTCCGCCGCCGTCTGCAAATTCATGATGTCGACATCATATTCGCGAACATGCTGTTCCAGTTGCGCTGCCAGCTTTGGGCCTTCCGTGTGCTGGACCGAAATAAAGTTTTCAATGCCCATCGTGTCGAGCACTTGGCCTCCAAAGCGTTCTGCAACCACGCCTGTACGGATGCCCTTGCGGGCGGCGTAAATGGCCGCAGCAGCGCCAGCGGGACCACCACCGACGACAAGTACTTCAAAAGGCTCCTTAGCGGCGATCTTTTCGGCCGCGCGTGCAATGGTGCCAGTGTCGAGCTTGGCCATTATCTGCGACAAGTCCATTCGGCCTTGGCCAAATAGTTCACCATTGAGGTAAATGGCTGGCACTGCCATGACTTTGCGCGTTTCGACTTCGTTGCGGAACATCGCGCCGTCGATCGCCACGTGGCTAACGCTTGGGTTGAGCGCAGCCATGATGTTCAACGCCTGAATAACGTCAGGGCAGTTCTGGCAAGACAGAGAGAAGAAAGTTTCGAAGCGGTAGTCGCCTTCAAGCGCCTTTACTGATTCAAGCAGTTCCGAATCTTCTTTCGGGGGGTGTCCGCCCATGTGCAGCAAAGCCAGCACAAGCGACGTGAATTCGTGGCCCAGCGGGAGCCCCGCAAAATGTGTTTCGGCTGTGCCATCTGCGCGCCGGATTGCAAAAGACGGTATGCGGTCAGCATGACCGTCGAAGCGCGCCGACAGCAAGTGCGATTGTTCAGCAACGGTTTCGACCAGCGCACGCATTTCTGCTGATTTCGGCGTATCGTCCAGCGTAGCCACGAGTTCAACAGGCGTGCGCAGGTTTGCCAGATAGGTTTTTAACTGGGCGGTTGTAGCAGCATCAAGCATGTTGGGTTTCTTTCAAACACCGACCAGGGCCCCGCGAATGTGCGTGGCACCGTATCTTAGGTAGTGATGGGGCGGATGCCGCGCCATAAGACGCGGCATCTTGAATTTAAATTAGATCTTGCCGACGAGGTCAATCGATGGCGCAAGCGTTTCGCTGCCTTCTTCCCATTTTGCTGGGCAGACCTCGCCGGGATGCTCACGCACATAGATCGCAGCCTTAATCTTCCGGACGAGTTCGACAGCATTGCGTCCGACGCCTTCGCATGTGATTTCCATGACCTGAATGACGCCATCTGGATCGACGACAAAAGTCGCGCGATCTGCAAGCCCCTGACCTTCGCGCAAAACGCCGAAATTGTTGCTGAGCACATGATTCTGGTCACCCAGCATATGGAAATTGATCTTTCCGATTGCTGGTGAGCTGTCATGCCATGACTTGTGGCTGAAATGCGTATCGGTGGACACAGAATAGACTTCAACGCCCATTGCTTGCAGGTCGCCATATTGGTCGGCAAGGTCTTCCAATTCGGTTGGACACACAAACGTCCAGTCAGCTGGGTAGAAAAAGAATACTGCCCATTTGCCCTTTACGTCAGCGTCGGTAACTTCAACAAACTTGCCTGATTTATATGATTGCGCCGCAAAAGGCTTCAGGCTTGATCCGATAATACCCATGTAGGTTGTCCTTTGTAATGGAGAGAGGTTATTGTTTTGCGGTCCAAGACAGCAATACTCTAATTTAGTCCAGCAACTGATTTTTCAATGTCTAATCGGTTTTTTCAATAAGACGAAATAGGCTGCTGGCGTGTTGGGACGTCTGAAAGTTAATATTTTCAAACGTAGCGATCCAACATGCTGCGCACATCGACGCGGGCTTTCAACCGGCTTGCAAGCAGGAAGATCCCGCCAAGCTTGCGTTGGACGAACAATGGGTCAGATGGCGGAATATGCCAATTGCGCCGGTCCGCCGCGATTGTCATACCTTCGTCGCGCATATCGGTGATAAAGTCCGTCCGGCTAAAATCAAACGGACCCTGTAGCTGAACCATGTCAATTGCCGCTGCAACGAGCTTGTTGATTTCTCGGCTGTTCTGTTTGACGGTCTGTGCATTCATGAACCCGATATCGAGCACGGCCGCCACAACCCCATCCTTATCGCCAGCCAGACCCATTTTCAGCAAAGTGCGATACTGAGCAACGATGGTACTGGGCAGAGAACGCGTGGCGCCGAAGTCCAATAACACGACGCGCCGAGTTGCCGGATCATATCTGTAGTTCGCAAAATTGGGGTCGGTTTGCATCAGGCGAAATTCAAACAGTTCACGCAGCACCAGCTCAATCAACAATGTCATGGCCCGGTCACGTTCTTCTTGCGGGGCATCTACCAATGACTCGATCGGCACACTCTCAATATAAGACATCACGAGGACATTCTTGCCGCTCAAGGGAGGATAGAAAGTAGGAACAATATAATGCGGGTCATTTGCCAACAATGCGCCAAATTGTTTCAAACATTCGCCCTCGCGCACGTAGTCGGCTTCTTCATGCAACTGTCGCTTGGCTTCAGCCAACAACGACGTCAGATCCAGCGTGTTCGGCAACACATTGGACAGGCGCAACAATGTCGCCACATTGTCAACGTCGCTATCAATGCTGCGCCGCACACCGGGATATTGGACCTTGATTGCGACGTCCTGGTTATCAATGGTCAAACCGCGGTGCACCTGCCCGATCGACGCCGCAGCAATGGGCTGCGCATCAAAACCGAGGAATTGATCACGCCAATCTTTTCCCCATTGGCGCGTCAGCACCATGTTCAGTTGCCCTTGGGGCATATGCTGCGCATCTGCGCGCAGCCGCGCAAAAATGTCAGTCACTTCTGGCGGCAAGAAATCGCCGGTGTCCATGGAAACAAGCTGTCCCAGCTTCATGGCCGCGCCGCGCATCTGGCCGAGCTGCAGGGTGACACGCAGAGCGTTGGCGGGTGTCATCAACAAGTCGCTCACGGTCGGCCGGCGCCCGGTGGCGAACTGCTTGGCTCCGTCAAGCAACATGCTACCGGCAATGCCGGTGGCCATATTGCCGAAACGCGCAATACGGGACAACCGCCCACTTGGGACACGCAGCCCTTTAGGCGTAAATTGATCAGAAGACATACAAAGGTGCTCGGGAGAAACGATATTGTCTAAATGTGTTCTCTGAAGCGGTCCGACAAGTCAAACTAAGTTAACGGTGCGTAATGTGGGGCTGTTAATCAAAGGTTCGGCAAAGCAATGGCACTTGTCGTGAATCAGACAACCGTGCAACACAGCTGGAACCACAAGGTGAAAGTGGAAGAGGAAAGATAATATGGGTCGCGGGTCATTGAAAAACGTAATACTCGTTCTGGCAGCCGGGCTCACGGCATGTGGCGGCGGCGGTACTTCGGGCAGCGGCGCTGTTACTGTTCCCCCGACGAGTACAACACTGCCCCCGCCCCCGACTTCAACGACTTGCAGCCTGACCAATCGTCAGAACTTCGCAGCTTCTGTTCTCAATGAATGGTATCTGTTTCCCGAGACACTTCCAACGACACTTAATCCGGCGCCCTACAGTTCAGTGCAGGCCTACATTGATGCGCTGACCGCAACCGCACGCGCGCAGGGCCGGGACCGCTTTTTCACCTACGTTACATCGATTCAGGAAGAAAATGCCTTTTTTTCGTCTGGTTCATCTGCAGGTTTCGGTATTCGCATCGCGGTTCAAGGAAACCGTTTGTTTGTGAACGAAGCTTTTGAAACGGCACCTGCGCTGGCTGCCGGGATTGACCGCGGTACAGAAATTCTCGCTATCGGCAATGACGCGTCAAGTCTTACGCCCGTCGCAGACATTATTGCTTCCCAAGGCTCCGCGGGTGTCACCAATGCTTTGGGTCCAAGCACCGTGGGGACAACCCGCGTCCTGCGCATTACGGATGCAGCGGGTACCCGCAACGTCACCGTAAGTAAGGCCGACTATAATATTTCACCCTTATCTTCCCGCTATGGCGCGAAAATTATTGATAATGGTGGTCAGCGCGTTGGATATATCAACATGCGGACGTTCATTTCGACGGCGGATAATCAGCTTCGCACCGCATTTGCCGACTTCCGTGCCCAAGGCATCACCAATTTCGTCATCGATTTCCGTTACAATGGTGGTGGGTTGGTCTCGACTGCTGAACTGATGGGGGATTTGCTCGCTGCAAACCGC
>JBBQPQ010000083.1:0-9052 GCA_038217195.1 Sphingomonadales bacterium
TTGAAGCGTTTCTTCACACCGCTCTTGGTCTTGAGCTTGGGCATTTTGGTCTCCTTTGTTGAGTCCGTATCAAGCCGACATGGCAGCCCTATTGGCCAGCCTGCTTATTCGGAAGGCGCGCGACTAGCCGGATTCGCTCGCGAATGCAAGCCTATTGCCCATTTGCAGAGGCTGGCACCTGCAACAGCTGCAACATCTGCCCGACATGCTGTGCGCGGGTCCGGATCGATGCGATGCTTGTTGTGCGCGGTATCGCCAGATATTGTTTGGGAGACATTCCGATGAACGCATGAAACTCGCGGTTGAAATGTGCCTGGTCAAAATACTGGCCGTCGATTGCATCGGACCATTTCAATTCAGGGCTTTCCATTGCCGTCGCCAATGTCCGCAAAAACCGTTGCCTGCGCAGGAGAAGCTTTGGCGGAAAACCAAATATGCGCCGCGACAGGCGCTCAAGCCGCTGTGTCCTTATGCCTGTCGTTTCCGCAAGGTCGCTAACGGTGCTAATTTGGGGATTGGCTATCGCTTGATGCATGCAGTCGATGTCTGCTTCCAGCGGGTCGGGGCCGGCAATGGCTTGCAACAAGCAATGATCGAACAAGGCGGCAATCTGTTCAGGGTCGGTCACGCCTTCGATTTCGCGCCGCAGTCCGGCCAGTAAGACAAAATCCGGTGAGGCATCGACGGCGCCGACCTTATTGGCCCACTTGTTTGCCGGATGGCCGACCATCCTGTACCAGCCCAATGGCAGAAGTCCGAAGCCAACGACATAGACGTCGCGAAACCGCACAAGCGATGCTTTTCCTGTAGGCCCCGTTACGCTGTTGGCCGGAATGACCAGGGGATCAAGGCCGACGATATTGCCCGTTGCTTTGCCCCGCAGGGTGAAACGCACAGTGGCCCATTCGGGATATAAAAAATCCTCCTGATCGACACCATTAGTGCCGGTATCGAGGAAATAATAAGTGGAAATGTAGCGCCGAAGTGACTGCGCAGGTAAAATGAAACTAACGGGGCTTTCGTCCGTCAGTGGTGGCATGCCAGTCCCTCAAGGACATCATCCAGACGCGCCGGATCGCCCACTGCAATTACATGTCCATCTGACCCGCCGTGAAGCGGTTCTCCAGACCAGTCGCTCATCATGCCACCTGCTCCTGTTACGACAGGAATTAAAGCAGCGAAATCATGCAGTTTCAAGCCTGCTTCAACGACGATATCGATATATCCACTGGCCAGCAGGCCGTAATTATAACAGTCGCCGCCAAACAGCATTTTCTTATGTGCCGTATTGGCCGCCAGCGCCATGAAATGGTCGCCATCATGTTGGCTGAAATACTGCGGCCCGGACGTTGCCAGGCTGGCTTCGGAAAGTGCACGGCATGCGCGCGTTTGTGCTGGCGCCCCGTTGAACATGGTCGGATATCCGGCCGCTCCCACCCATCGTTCACCGTTAATGCACTGGTCAATGATGCCCAAGACGGGCCAATTGTCCTCCAGCAAGGCGATGAGCGTCCCAAATATTGGCCGACCCGCCATGAAGCTGATGGTGCCGTCGATAGGATCGATAATCCATTTGCGGCCTGATGTGCCTGGCTTTTCGCCAAATTCCTCGCCAATTATGCCATCGCGTGGACATTCCGCGTCGAGTATGCGGCGAATGGCGCTTTCCGCCGCGCGGTCTGCCTCAGTCACGGGAGACGCATCGGCTTTTGCCTCATGCGTGTAAACCGAACGGAAAAACGGCTGAATTGCTTGGCCGGCCGCATCCGCCAAGCGATTGGCCAGAAGGATATCAGCAGGAGTCATCAATCGAACAGGGAGCTTACCGAGCTTTCGTCCGCAATCCGCTTGATCGCTTCACCCAACAGGGGGGCAATCGGAAGCTGGCGGATTTTGGCGCTCGCATTGGCCGCTTCCGACGCAATGATGGAATCGGTAATAACCAGCTTGTGTAGCGATGATGCGTTGACTCGGTTGACTGCTTCACCCGACAAGACGCCGTGTGTGATATAGGCAACGACGTCGGACGCGCCGGCTTCTTTCAATGCATCCGCCGCATTGCATAAAGTGCCTGCGCTGTCGGCGATGTCGTCGATCAGGATGCAAAAACGGTCCTTCACATCACCAATGATGTTCATAACCTCGGATACGCCGGCTTTTTCTCGGCGTTTGTCGACAATAGCGAGCGGCGCATCGTCGAGACGTTTGGCGAGCGCGCGAGCGCGGACAACGCCGCCGACATCGGGAGAGACAACAGTGATCTGTTTATCCCCATGGCGCTCCAAAATATCTGCGCTCATGACCGGCGCACCGTAAAGATTGTCGGTGGGAATATCGAAAAAGCCTTGTATTTGGCCGGCATGCAAGTCCACGGTCAGAACGCGGTCGGCGCCCGCTTCCGTAATCAGATTGGCCACAAGCTTTGCTGAAATCGGTGTCCGCGGCCCTGGTTTGCGGTCTTGTCGGGCATAGCCAAAATAAGGCAGCACAGCAGTAATACGCTTTGCCGAGGCGCGTCGCAGTGCATCGATCATGATGAGCAGTTCCATGAGATTGTCATTCGCGGGATGGCTCGTCGATTGAATGACAAACATATCTTCGCCGCGGACATTTTCGTGGATTTCGACGAAAATCTCATTGTCGGCGAACCGGCGAACGCTGGCGTCGGTCAGCGGCAAGTTCATATAGTCCGCGATACCCTGCGCAAGAGGCAGATTGCTGTTGCCCGTCATCAATTTCATGTCTGTATCCCCGAGCTTGAGCTCGACCAAGCCCATTTCCAGATTCTGCAGTCGCTCTAGCGAGGCCGGGCTGGCCTGACAATCGGCTTGCTCCGCTACATTGTGGACAATAAGGATGACTGCATGACAAAACAGCTCAATATTGCAATGGCGCAAATCAATCAGCGTGTTGGTGACCTTGCTGGCAATGCAGGGAATATGTTGGGATGGCGTGCTCAAGCAGCCGACGCTGACCTGATTGTTTTTCCCGAACAGCAATTGATCGGCTATCCGGCGGAAGACCTTGTACTTAAGCCAGTCTTTGCAGCGCGTGCCGCCGCCGAACTCGAAAAGCTTGCTGCCGCGACCGCGGACGGTGGACCAGCAATGTTAGTGGGTTCCATCTTTTTTGATAACGGCGCGCTTTACAATGGCATCGCACTTCTGGACAGCGGCCAAATCACTGCGGTGCGTTACAAGCATGAACTGCCCAATTACGGAACCTTCGACGAAAAAAGGATCTTTACTGCAGGGCCCTTGCCTGAGCCTGTGGACTTTCGGGGCGTGCGGATAGGTGTTCCTATTTGCGAAGACGGCTGGCTCTCGCCAGTCAGCCTGCATTTGAAAGAACGCGGCGCCGAACTGCTCATTTCGACTAATGGCAGTCCTTATGAGATCGATAAGGACGATCGCCGGCTGGAAGAAGTGTTTGCGGCGCGCGTGCGCGAAACGGGAATTCCCCTGATGTTTCTAAACCGGGTCGGGGGACAGGATGAACTCGTTTTTGACGGCAGTTCGTTCGTTCTGAACGCCGATGGTACGGTCGCGCACCGACTGCCTGATTGGGAAGAACATTTGCGGATGACCCGCTGGACCCGCGGCGCTGCAGGCTGGGTCTGCGCAGACGGCCCCAAGGCGCTGTGGGAGGATCACCCCGCAGATATTTATAGCGCAATGGTTGTGGGCCTGCGCGATTATGTCGACACCAACGCCTTTCCGGGTGTTGTGCTTGGCATGTCGGGTGGAATTGACAGTGCATTATGCGCTGCCATTGCGGCGGATGCACTTGGCCCGGACCGCGTCTGGTGCGTGATGCTGCCAAGCCGCTATACAAGCCAGTCGAGCCTTGATGATGCGGCGGAATGCGCAGCGATGATGGGGTGCAAAATCGACACGATTCCGATATCGCCTGCCGTTGTCGCGTTTGATGAAATGCTCTCTGGTAGTTTTGCTGACCGCGCGGTCGATATTACCGAGGAAAATGTGCAATCGCGCATTCGTGGCGTGACGTTAATGGCGCTGTCCAATAAATTTGGACATATGCTTCTGACCACGGGCAACAAAAGCGAAATGAGCGTTGGCTATGCGACGATCTATGGCGACATGGCAGGCGGATATAATCCGTTAAAAGACGCGTACAAGATGACGGTGTTTGCCATTTCCGAGTGGCGGAACAGTCATAAGCCCCGTTTTGCGCTTGGTCGCGATGGGCCCGTGATTCCTGAAAATATCATCCGTAAACCGCCAAGTGCAGAACTGCGTCCTGATCAAAAAGACAGTGATTCCCTGCCCGACTATCCCATTCTCGACAAAATGCTCCATGCACTGGTTGAGGAAGAGCGGTCCGTGGACGAAGTGGTGGCGCTTGGGTTCGATCGGGAGGTGGTCAAGCGGATTGAACGATTGCTTTATCTGGCCGAGTATAAACGGCGGCAGGCCCCGCCCGGTGTAAAACTTGGCACGCGCAATTTTGGCCGCGACCGTCGCTACCCTATCACCAACGCATTTCGAAGCGCCGGGTAATCCGAGGGTCGGTCGAACAGGGCACTGGAAATCGAAGGCCGGGCGCCTTATTGCAGTCTCATGTCCTTTTTTAAAGATATATCGTTCCGCAGCGCCGGGACGGACCTGGTCACGTTCCTGCGTACTTCGGGCGAGCACAGCCTATGGTTCTTTCTGGCAGCCTGTATTCCGACGGCTATCATCATCTATACATTCTACATCGACACGATGGAAAAGGCGACGCCACCGCCGCGAACAATCATCTATATCGAAAGCTGGCCTGCCAGCCGAAGCATCGAAGAATCGAAAGCCGCAATAGCGGAGCGCCAGAAAACCAAAGACGAAATGCGCGCACGCGAGAAGGAAGCCTATAAAGCATTTGGCCGCGCCGTTGGTATGGATGTCGACAGGATCGATCGCGAGGCGCAGTTGGAGCAGGCAGCAAAGAAAGCCGCTTCGGAGACCGGGCAATAGTCACCGCGGATGATCTTCGATTCATGTCAGCAGCGCTTTCCTTGGCAGAGCGCGGTGTCGGGCGGACGGGCGAAAATCCTTCTGTTGGCTGCATCATTGTCAAAAAAAGCCACGTTGTCGGACGCGGTTGGACTCAAGCTGGCGGCCGCCCCCACGCTGAGGCGATGGCATTGAAACAAGCTGGCCTGCAAGCGCGAGACAGCACAGTCTATGTAACACTTGAGCCATGTGCCCATATTTCGCAACGTGGTCCTGCGTGCGCCCAGTTGCTGGTGGACGCTAGGCCAGCAAAGGTTATCATCGCCCTTAAGGACCCCGACCCACGTACTGCAGGCGACGGCATGGCGTCTCTCCGGGCGTCCGGAATTGAGGTGGTGACTGACGTCATGGCAACCGAAGCCCGACGCAACCTCGCCGGGTTCCTCAGTCGGATCAACAATGGCCGACCATGCGTTACGTTGAAACTGGCAACCTCCCTTGATGGCCAAATCGCGATGGCCGACGGCAGCAGCCGATGGATAACAGGCGATATCGCCAGAGCGCACAGCCATGTTGAACGTGCCCGTTGCGACGCTATATTGGTCGGCTCAGGCACATTGCTTGCCGACAATCCCCAACTCAATGTTCGGCTAGCTGGCCTCGAAACGATGCATCCACGCAAAGTCATGCTGGGTAGCAGCGACGCCCCGACCGGCTGGGAAGTCATTCGGACCCCAAAAGATATCGGACGGTTGGGTTGCAACAATCTATTGGTTGAAGGCGGTGCTGCCACGGCATCGGCCTTTTTGCGCGAAGGGCTCGTGGACCGTTTGCTGCTTTATCGCGCGCCCATTTTGATTGGCGCCGGAAAGGCATGCCTGTCCGACATTGGCCTTGCGCAGCTTGTAGACGCGCATGGGCACTGGCAGCTTGTTGATTCCCGCTATCTTGGCAAAGACCGACTCGAAGTCTACCAGAGCGCCAGTTAGAAAAGGGTGCAGCATTCATGTTTACAGGTATCATCACTGACGTTGGCCATATCCGTACCGCCGAAAGAAGGGGGGACCTGCGCCTCGTTATTGCGTGCTCCTATGACATGGACAGCGTCGCCATTGGGGCGTCGATTGCCTGCTCAGGCGTTTGCCTGACCGTCGTTGACAAGGGGAATGGCTGGTTCGCGGTTGATGCGTCGGCAGAAACCGTGTCGCGCACGGCAACGGGAATGTGGGAACAGGGCACGCGGTTGAACCTCGAGCGCGCTTTGAAAGTTGGTGATGAACTGGGCGGACATATTGTCACTGGTCATGTTGATGGCGTAGGCCATATTGTTACCAGCGAAACCATTGGCGACAGCTGGAAAGTCACGGTCGCTGCACCGGCCGGTCTCGCGGCCTATATTGCTGCAAAGGGTTCAATCACTGTGGATGGCGTTTCGCTGACGGTAAACGAAATTACCGACGAAGCGGACGGGTCGGCACATTTCATGCTGAATATCATTCCGCATACCGCGCAGATGACAACGCTTGATACTTTAGATGTCGGGCGGCAGGTCAACTTGGAAATCGACGTGCTCGCCCGTTATCTAAAGCGCATGGAAGATCTGCGCGCACGTTAAAAGGGCAGCCATCTCTGCTTCTTGGAAAAACGCATATAACCAACATTTGCGCCAAGTCGCAGACCAGCGCCAACTCGGATCGGGATCAGGACAACATCGCCGCGGCGCAGATAGCTGGCGTTGAAACCCCCACCAATATAGGCAACGCCTTCGGCGGCTGGAAAACGGTGATAAACGTCTTCTGTGTCGTAGAGATTATAAACCAATATGAAGGTGCTTCCGCCATTTGCGCCCGCGTCGGGGCCAATGGACGGCCCGGTCCAATAGACGGGCTTTTCGCCCTCGACGCGATGGCTTAACGTACCCGAACCATAACGCAAGCCAACGATAAACGCGCCGCCGCCTTCACGCCCGACAATATAAGCATTGGGTCGGCCCTGCTTTTTCAGAATGTCTTCAATGAGTTTGGCTAGCCCTTTGGCCCCTTTGCCAAACACTCCTTCAGCAGCGCCAATCAGGTCATCTTCTTGATATGTATCTTTTGTGGGTATCGGGGCGGTGGTTGTTGCTGTGTTGGGTGCGACGGGCGTTGCTGTGCTTTGCATGCCATCTGTTGGCACGCCGTCCTGCATGACGGATTGCTCATTTTGCGCAGATGCCGAAGAGGGTGCAGGCGGCGGTGTCCCAAGGTCCTTGTCGATGACATCATTGGGATCAACGCTGCTGATCTGGGCGCTGACTGGCACTGCGACCAGCGCTCCAGCGGCCATAAGCATCATCAAGTAGCTGCCTGACTTCTTTAATCCCCATTGTACAAACGACATGCGTGTTACACCCTCAAAAGAATTTCCGGCTACGTTATGGATTCTCTGGATGAGCGCATGATGAACAGGCGACGATGCGAGTCCAGTGCGCGCCAAAGCGTCCTGCGGGCTTATTTTTCTTCTTATCCCGAGGCCATGTCAATAACCATTGCAGCCAAATGCATGCGCCGCTATAGGCCGCCGATGCCAAGCGCACAGGAGACGTGGGTGAGTGGCTGAAACCAACGGTTTGCTAAACCGTCGTACTGGTAAATCCGGTACCGAGGGTTCGAATCCCTCCGTCTCCGCCAATATGTGGCCTTCTCAAGGTGAAACGCGCGAAACCTATGTCGAGAAAACGTAAAGGCCCGTCGCGATTTGCAGCATTAAGGGCAAAACCCGCTTTATTCTGGGTCAAGGTTGTCGTCATCGCCGTTGCCACCGTATATCTCGCATGGCTGTCCTTCATTCACGCGGTTGCCAACATCACGTGGGACCAGAATCCCGACTTGGCGCTCACTTATGTGCCCGACCATCCTCTTGCCCTGTCGCGCAAGGCCGATGAATTGTTCGCACAAAAGCAGGATCCCGCAACACTTGCCAAGGTCGAGGCGATGGCCAAGCAGTCTTTGCGCGGTGGTGCGCTTAATCCCGTTGCAATCCGTTTGCTGGGTTATGTTGCCGATGCCCGCGGAGACAGCAAAAAAGCCCGCGAACTTATGCTTTTGTCGCAAAAGGTTTCCCGCCGCGATTTCGGCACGCAATTGTGGCTGATTGAAGATGCCGTCGCGCGCAACGATAAGAAACAGGCGCTTTACCATTATGACATCGCCATGCGGACGACGCCAAGCAGCTTTCCCTTATTGTTCCCGACGCTAACGGGCGCATTGAATGACCCCGAAGTGCGCGATGCGCTTGCGCCTATCGTCCGTCAGGCGCCGGTGTGGCTGCCGGCATATCTTTCAGATGCCATTGGCAATGTCCCTAATCCTGCAAATCTGGCCGAGGTTTTGGTCAAGGCAGGTGGCCTGCCTGATGACGATAATTACAACGCGCTTTCCAATGGCCTGCTTGGGCAACTGGCCGCCAAGAACAAGTTTCCAGCTTTCCGGCAATATTATCTCAGCCTGAAAGGCTCAAGCCGGGCGGCGTTTCAGTCGGCTGCGCTAACCAAGGATACCGTGAATTTACGTTATCCTGCAATGGGGTGGCAGGTACAAGAAAATCCCGGAATTGGCGGTTCGTTCTCACAACCAGACAGCAAAGGTCGGTTTTCGGTGGCGGCTTTTGCAGGATCGGGCGAACGCGGCGAAGTGATGCGCAAGCTTCTGTTTCTTGAACCGGGCGACTACCGATTTGAGGCGCAATATTCCGCGCTGGAAGGCGTTTCCGATGCCGAGGCGCGATGGGATCTGCAGTGTATTTCAATGCCGGCCAATGTCAGCAAATGGTTTGTGACGACGCCGGTTCGCAAGGGCAATTTTGCGCAAAGGCAGGATTTCAATATCGGCAAAGAATGCAGGAGTCAGCTACTTGTCTTGCAAGTGGCAGGCGGCAGTAACCAGCTTGGAGCCGAGTTCACCTTGCGGTCAGTGGATATCAGGCCGCGACAAAAATGAGCTTGGCCGGACGTGCCGGCCAAGCTCTTTAGGAGAGGGCGCCCTCCTAAAGTCAGATGCCCTCGGGTCGCAACTTTCTTATACTATAGAAACCGTTACGAATGTGTGACTCAGTGCAAG
>JBBQPQ010000084.1:0-8879 GCA_038217195.1 Sphingomonadales bacterium
TCACATTGCTGTCGCTGTTGCCGTCCGCGATCAGGTCAACATAAAGTCCTGGACCTCTTGCGCCAAAATCAAACCCGCCGACGCTCCCCTGCGCGAGCGGAGCAGGAAAGAGGACATAATCGTCCGATCCGTCATAGCTTGGGCCATAACCTGCACCAACACCAACAGTCACCCAGTCTCCAGCAAAAACACCCCGGTCAGGCGCCTCTGCCGTTGGTGCTTCGCTATCCTGCGCAAAGGCAGGTACGCAAAAAAAGGCGCTGAGGCACAATGCAGCGCCGAAGCCGTTAAGAATTTTCATGAATTGCTCCCGTAAAACGAAATGAGGGAACCGTCCGAGTTACCGGTTGGTTCCCTGATTTTCTCAGGAAGGCCAATTAAAGCATATACTTCATTTTAACGCGCTGGCTGGTGTCAGCATCTTCGACTGCAAAAGCGGCCGAGCTAAACTTAGGTGGCCCAGCCACCACGACGGGATTTCGCGAAAAACCGAACCCTTCCTTTGGCAAGAAAATGGCCATGTCCATTTTGCTGTTGGCATTTTCATCATGCACCAGCGCAATGGCATAGGTGCCAGGACTCATGCCGGTAAACGAAACCAATGCCGCGTCATTGGCATGTACGGTGGCGCGCCGGCTGTTGGGATCTTTGCTGCAGTCCGGGAAAAAGCGGGGATTGGCCGTCACGCACACGAGGACATTGCCCTTGGTGCTGCGCAAGCCCGAAATGCTAACATCGAGCGTGGCCGCAGCGGGTGCAGCTTCAGCTATGCTTGCTTGCGCGGCGATTCCAATCGCCAAGCCCAAGGTCAGTACCGCACATTTTGTCCCAAAACCTGAAATATAACCCATAATTCCCCCTATAGGCGTCGTGATGCTTCTGATGATGCGTCGCTGTTATCACCCATTGCCCTAATTTGCCGTTAACTACGAACTTCGGAAAGCATTCCCATCCCATATGGTTGGTGACGCCCATGATGGTCATGATGGCTAGCACAGAGCCCAAAGCTGCAACATGAACGGGTATAAAAAAAACAAGCAATGGAATCACAAATGCACCGGACAGGGCTTCCCATGGGTGAAAGGCCATTGCCGCCCACGCAGTAGGCGGACGGCTTTCATGGTGAACTGCGTGCGCCGCCTTGAACCAGAAAGGCCGATGCATCAGACGATGCGTCCAGTAAAACCAGGTGTCGTGCGCGAAGAGATAAAGCAATACTGAAACCGGCAGATACCAGAGGGGATAATCCCCGATGTCTCGGTAAATTTGAGTCCAGCCAAAGTTGTCCCATCCCCAAGCGACAATTCCCGCGGGAATGCCATAGATCGCCGCACTTGCCAGGCTCCATCCGATCTCGCGCCGGATTTGCTTGTCGAGGCCAGCGTACAGTCCAGGTTCGCGTATTTTTGTAGCCCAGGCAAAAGCTCCGCTCACGGCCAGATAACGCGCGCCGACAATGCCGGTCATCGCCGCAGCGGACATGATCAAGACAAGCAAACTATCCATATGAGGCCGCCCATACGCGCTTTGCTATCAATTTAGCAAATTGCGTGTTTTAAACTCATGTTTCCCCGATATACTGATCATATCGCCGTCATGCATTACAGATATTGGCCCGTCATAAGCTGCTGCCGCGCCACCAATAAGCGCAAATTCCAGCGCTTTTGGCACCGATGGCACGATATGGGTAAATGCGAGCATTCTCACATTCGCAGATTTGGCGACGCCAGCGGCTTGTTCAGGGCTGATATGATAGTTTTTGATATCGTTGAAGATCTTCGCCCGGTTGACCATCCCGGCATGCTTTGCACTGTTCACAAGAATATCCACCATGCGTGGCGACAAAAGCTCACTGACCAGAAGGTCCGAGCCTTTGGCCGCAGCCGCCAGTTTTGGCGTAAAGGCAGTATCGCCCGTCATTGTCACACTTTTGCCATTGAAATCCACCCGGTAGCCAAAGGCTGGCTTGATTGGACCATGGTCAACGACAAAGGCCGTGATGCGGACGCCATTTGCATTGTAGACCGTCCCCGGCTGAATAGCTGTTCCAACCATGCCGACGCCCGACAAAGGCACGACCGCTTCACCATGATGCGCAATGCGATAGGTTGAATCAATCCGGTAAGCCGCGTTTAGTCCAGAAGTGATTTCGGTCACGCCCTCGGGCCCCGAAACAGCCAGGGGCGTTGTCGCGCTTGTGCCCGCCCAACGTTGCAGCATGAACGGACCGAGGCCTTCAAAATGGTCACTGTGCAAATGTGTCAGCCAGACCCCTTCGATCTTGTTGAGCGGCATTCCCATGAGTGACAAGGTTTTGCCCGAGCCCTCGCCCATATCGAATATAAACAACTTTCCCCCGGCGATCACAACCGTGCAAGCCGCCGCACGCTGGCGGTTTGGCAATGGTGATCCGGTTCCGCAAAAGCCGACATGCAGTTGGTCAGCGGGCAAATCAGCCATGATATTGCGCGACATTGCCGCGTCCGCCGCGCGCGCGATCAGCGCCATCGCGATTGCATCCCGCTTGATATATGCAAGGCTGCCGACAACAACCAATATTCCAATCACTGCCAGAAGCCATTTTTTCCGCATGATTTTCCCCCCATTTGCCACCGCCTGGGGCGGGGACGCCCGCTGGTCACTAGCCCTCATTGCCGCCAATAGCATGCCCAAAAATATGCCTGCATCCTGCGCACCAAAATTTCATGCAACATAAAGCTGTGTATTATCCTGGCAGGGCCCTTCCCCTCGGAAAAGCGCTGCGCTAGGGCAGCAAGGTGAATCTCGAAAATATCAAATGCGATTTGGCAATAGTTGGTGGCGGGCTTGCGGGCGGGCTTATTGCGCTGGCTCTCGCCAAGATGCGTCCGGAGCTAAATGTTGTTCTTATCGAACAGGGCCAGAGTTTTGGCGGCAACCATATCTGGAGCTATTTTGCCAGCGACATATTACCAGAGCACCGCTGGCTGACTGCACCATTGGTGACTTATGGCTGGTCGGGTTATGAGGTCCGCTTTCCCGCACACAGCAGATCGCTCGACAATATCTATTATACGATTGAGTCCGAACGGCTGGACTGGGTTCTCCGAAAGAGTCTTCCCGCGTCATCCTTGATGCTTGGCCGCGAAGTGAAGGCGGTTTCGCCCCGGCTTGTTGTTCTTGATGGTGCGCAACGAATTAATGCAGGCGGGGTGATTGATGTGCGCGGCGCGGGCGACCTCAACCATCTCGATTGCGGCTGGCAGAAGTTTACCGGACAATTGATGCAATTGTCGGAGCCGCATAACATCACCAAACCTATCGTCATGGATGCTACCGTCGACCAACATGATGGCTATCGTTTCGTATATGTCCTGCCCTTTGGCATGGACCAGGTGTTTGTCGAAGATACCTATTACAGCGACAAGCCTGATCTTGACCCCCGGATATTGCGGCAACGGATTGCAGCCTATGCCGACGAAAAGGGCTGGAAAGTCGAACGTGTGCTGCGTGAGGAAAATGGCGTTTTGCCCGTTGTCATGGGCGGCGATCTCGAGAGCTATTGGGCAAGCGGCAGTGGGCGTACAGCAAAGGCCGGTGCACGCGGCGCCTTTTTCCAGGCTGTCACAAGCTATTCATTGCCCGACGCGGTGCGCAACGCCATATTCATCGCAGAGCAGCCAGACCTTGATGGCGATAAATTGAACCTGTTGTTACGACAGCGAGCGCAGGATCATTGGCAAAAGGGCAAATTTTACCGCATGCTTAACCGCATGCTTTTCCGCGGCGCCGATGGCACCGATCGATACAAGATATTGGAGAGGTTCTACAGGCTAAAGCCCGGATTGATTGAGCGCTTTTATGCTGGAAATACAACAAACGGTGATAAGGCGCGCATTCTTACTGGCAAGCCGCCCATTCCCATAGGGAAAGCCATCACTGCGATCCGGAGCAAGAAAAAATGACGAAGACAGCGGCAATCATTGGCGCCGGATTTGGCGGCCTTGCGCTTGCCATTCGTCTGCAATCTGGAGGCATGTCGACTACAATAATTGAAGCGCGCGATAAGCCAGGCGGCCGGGGCTATTATTGGGAAAAGGACGGCTTTACATTTGATGGTGGCCCAACGGTCATCACTGACCCGCCGTGTCTTGAGGAATTGTGGGCGCTATCAGGCCATAAGATGGCCGACGATATCGAATTGATGCCGGTATTTCCATTTTACCGCCTGAATTGGCCCGACGGCACGAATTTCGATTATTCGAATGATGCGCCAGGCCTCAAGGCCGAAATTGAAAAGCTGAACCCCGACGATGTTGAGGGCTATCGGAAGTTTCTCGAATATTCGAAGGGCGTATTCAAAGAGGGCTATCAAAAGCTAGGCTCAGTTGCGTTTTTGGACTTCGCGTCGATGATCAAGGCCGCGCCGGCGTTGATGAAATACCAAGCATGGCGTTCGGTCTATTCTATTGTATCGTCTTACGTGAAAGACGAAAGACTGCGCGAAGCGTTGTCGTTCCATACGCTTCTCGTCGGCGGCAACCCGATGAGCACCAGCGCGATCTATGCGCTTATCCACACGATCGAAAAAGAAGGTGGCGTGTGGTTCGCAAAAGGCGGAACCAACCGGCTAGTCGCCGGGATGGTAACGCATTTCGAACGGCTAGGCGGGACGATCCGTCTTGGCGATCCCGTTGAGGAGATCGAGACACGCGGTGACAAGGTCATTGGCGTGCGTACTAAATCAGGCTGGCGCATGGACTGCGACATGGCGGCGTCGAACGGCGATTTGATGCATACCTACAAGGATCTTTTGACCAGCAACAAACGTGGCGAGCGTGTGACCAAGTCGCTTCGCCGCAAAAGCTGGTCACCATCGCTTTTCGTGCTGCATTTGGGCATAAAGGGTACGTGGCCCGGTATCCCGCACCATATGATCCTGTTTGGCCCACGCTATAAGGGCCTGCTCGACGACATTTACAAAAATGGCGTCTTGCCGCAGGACTTCTCGCTCTATCTCCACCATCCCACCGTGACCGACCCAAGCCTCGCGCCAGAAGGTTGCTCGACATTCTACGTGCTTGCACCGGTCGCGCATTTGGGCAAGGCACCGCTTGACTGGGACGGTGATGTAGGCGCGGCAATGACCGAACGGATATTGGACGAGCTTGAACGCCGTCTGATTCCGGACATTCGCAGCCGCATCATGACTCAGTTTCACTACACGCCAGCCGATTTCGGCCGCGACCTGTCTGCCCATTTGGGTAGCGCATTCAGCCTTGAACCCGTGTTGTGGCAATCGGCATATATGCGTGCACATAACCGTGACGATGCAATATCAAACCTATATTTCGTTGGCGCCGGGACCCACCCCGGAGCCGGCATACCCGGCGTCGTGGGCAGCGCAAAGGCAACTGCGGCGTTGATGGTTGAGGGTTCGCATTAGTGAAGCGCATTGCAGTCTATTGCGGTTCAGCCACGCCTGAAAACCCTGTTTATATCGATGCCGCACAAGCGGTGGGCACGGCGTTGGCGACGCGCGGCATCGGCGTTGTATATGGCGGAGGCCGATTAGGCCTGATGGGCGCTGTCGCCGACAGCGCGCTTGCGGCCGGTGGCGAAGTGATTGGCATCATTCCCGAGGCGCTGGTCGGCGCAGAAGTTGCGCACAGGGGCTGCACTGAGTTGCACGTCGTATCGGGCATGCATGAACGCAAGGCGCGGTTTACAGACCTGTCCGACGGGTTCATTACGATCCCTGGCGGAGTGGGAACGATGGACGAATTATGGGAAGCGATCAGCTGGTCTCAATTAGGCTATCATCAAAAGCCGGTGGGCGTGTTGAATGTCGCCGGTTTCTACGACCAGTTGATCGCGTTCAACCAGAATATGATCGATGTCGGCTTCATCCGGCCGCAACATGCTGGCATCATGATTGTCGATGACCATCTCGACGGACTGCTCGACAAGATGGCGGATTATGTGCCGCACAAGACAATATTCCAGATGAAAGTGAACGATTTGTGACTTTTGAGCCACCTGCTGCAGGCGGATCAGGAACATTCAACCGACCCGCGCTCGTCGATTTTGCGCAAGAGAGCATATCGCGCGGGTCAAAATCATTTCGCTTTGCCAGCCGCCTTTTTGACCGAGTTACACGCGAGCGCGTATGGTTGCTCTACGCATGGTGCCGCAAATGCGATGACATGGCCGATGGTCAGGACCATGGCGGCACGATGGAGGCAGTGACGGACCCGCAGGCCCGGCTGGCAGTCATACGTGCGTTGACCGCCAAGGCGCTTGCGGGAATGGCAACTGAAGAGCCTGCCTTTGACTGCCTTGGCGTGGTCGCCCGAGAATGCGGGATTACCGCCCGCATGGCCGAGGATGTTATCGAAGGATTCGCACTGGACGCCGCCGACTGGCACCCGCGCCGCGAAAACGATCTGTATCAATATTGCTACCATGTCGCAGGCGCCGTCGGCGTTATGATGGCCGTCGTCATGGGCGTAGCCGCCACAGACGATGAAACTCTCGACAGAGCCTGCGATCTTGGCCTCGCTTTCCAGCTCGCCAATATTGCTCGCGACATTGCCGAAGACGATGCGGCTGGCCGTTGCTATTTGCCCGATGACTGGCTTGCGATGCTCGATATCGGGCCAGGCGAACATATGAAGCCGCACAACCGCAACAAACTGGCATTGGTCGGCCGCTGGCTCGCCGACGAGGCAGAGCAATATGAGGCGTCAGCCCGCGTTGGCGCCAAGGAGTTACCCTTGCGCGCCCGCTGGGCAGTTTTGTCTGCTGCCGGTATTTACGGTGAAATCGCACGCAAGGTTCGCGCGGCCGGATCGCACGCATGGGATCAACGGATTTTCACCAGCCGTCCCGAGAAATTTCGTTGGGTGCGTAAGGCATTTGTTGATGCCATAGCCAATAACCCCCGCGGCATGAACCGCGACCGGTTGTGGACAAGATCTCGCTCTTGAACCGACAGCCTGCAATGGGCCACCAGCTTTCGTCACGCAGAACCTGTTTTATTTTGAAGCGGTTGCCCGCCTGAGTTCTTGCCGCGTCAGCCGAAACTATTCGGTGCCGAAACCGACGCTGAGGAAACCGGGCATTGGTCCGTTCCAGCCTTCGTCGCCGGCAACTGCTCCGCCAGATTGGTCCGGCTTTGTGGTTTCAGATTTGGGCGATGCCTTTTCGCGCACTGGCTTGGCTGCGGCCTTTTCACGTGCAGGTTTGACCGGCGCAGACTCGGGAGCCTTTTCCGACGTATCGACTGGCGCTTCTGCAGTTTTTGCAGCCGGAGCTTTACGGCCCCTTTTGGCAGGTGCGCGTTCTTCAGTTGCTTCGGTGGGGGCTTCGATTTTGCCAAGCCGCGGGATTTTGTTGCCGATCAGCTTCTCGATACTCTCGATGGCCTCTTCGTCGGCCTTAGTGACGAATGTGAAAGCCTTGCCCTTGGCGCCCGCACGGCCCGTGCGGCCAATACGGTGGATATAGTCATCGGGATGCCATGGCGCATCAAAGTTGAACACATGGCTGACCCCCTTCACATCGAGGCCGCGGGCAGCAACGTCGGACGCCACAAGCAAATCGATGTCGCCGTTCTTGAACGCTTCCAATTGCTTCTGGCGAGATGCCTGGTCGATATCGCCATGAATCTCGCCCGAACGCAGGCCATGGCGCTGAAGACTGGTATTCAGTTCGCGGACAGTAGTTTTGCGGTTGCAGAAAATGATCGCATTCGACACTTTTTCCGTTCGCAACAGATCGCGCAAAACGTCGCGTTTTTTCATCGGCGACACATTCACCAAAAACTGTTCGATATTCACGTTTGCCGTGGCGGGTCGCGCAACTTCGATATATTTCGGGTTGGAAAGAAATTTGTCCGCCAGCTTTTTAATTGGCGGCGGCATTGTTGCGGAAAACAACAGCGTCTGACGCGTTGTAGGCAGCTTTGTGCAGATATGTTCGATATCGGGAATAAAACCCATATCGAGCATGCGGTCCGCTTCATCTATCACAAGCATCTCGCAGCCCGTGAGCAAAATCTTGCCGCGCTCAAACAGGTCCATCAAACGGCCCGGTGTTGCAATCAGTACGTCGACACCCTTTTCAAGTGCCTTTACCTGATCGCCCATCTGCACGCCACCTATCAGCAGTGCCATCGACAGCTTGTGATATTTGCCATATTTTTCGAAGTTCTCGGCGACTTGCGCCGCAAGTTCGCGGGTTGGCTCCAATATCAGGCTTCGGGGCATGCGGGCCCGCGCTCGGCCATTGGCCAGCACGTCAATCATCGGCAAAACAAAGCTTGCTGTCTTGCCTGTGCCGGTTTGTGCAATCGCAATGATGTCGCGCATCATCTGAACTTGCGGGATGGCAGCCGCCTGAATGGGGGTCGGCTCATCATAGCCAGCCTCGCTCAAGGCTCTCAATAACTCGTCAGACAAGCCGATGTCGGCAAAACGCATATGATGTTCCGGAAAAGATGGTGCAGCGCCACCAGAGACAAATCCACGGAGACGAGGGACGCCATTGGTCGCTACGGCGCAAAATGTCAAGATATATGCCCGATGACCGCGTTGTTAGCGCGGGATCAGCAACCTGAATTTGTCGACCTCACATTTGGCGCCCGTTCGTGCATGCAACAGGTCGCGATCCACACATAATTTGCCGTCACTTGACCGTTCCATATATGCGCCGGCGTAGAATTCCCGGGCAAGACAGCCGTCACCCAAATATGCGCGAATGAGTATGCCGTCGCGCGTCAACAAATCCAGCGTACGGCCGGGGCCTGGACGCGAGCCGCCGAGCTTGTCCACCCAAAGGCATTTGCCGATCTTCTGTTCTTTATATTTGATCTTTGCGATGGATTGTCGCTGCGCGCC
>JBBQPQ010000085.1:0-8717 GCA_038217195.1 Sphingomonadales bacterium
TGAGCGCCTGCTTCATTGCTTGGTGACCATAGCGTTTGTGACCCACCCGATCCCATCCCGAACTCGGCCGTGAAACCAAACTGCGCCGATGGTACTACCGCTTAAGCGTTGGAAGAGTAGGGCGTCGCCAGGCATTGCAGCCGGCGCTCATGATAATAAGTGCATTGGAGGAACCCATTCATAATTCAAAAGGCGGACCGCTGTCGTTCATTCGACGGATGTCCGCCTTTTTTCGTTTTGAACCCATGGGTTCATGTTGGTGGCGCGGGATGGAGCAGCCCGGTAGCTCGTCAGGCTCATAACCTGAAGGTCGTAGGTTCAAATCCTACTCCCGCAACCAACATAAACAGCCCGCCGCGTGCGGGCTTTTTTGTCGGTTTTTGGTGACTTGTCGACTTTAGTTGTGCTGTTGGAACGACTAGCTCGTCAACCAGATCTGGCGGATCCAGTAATTCCTAATCTCGCAACCGACACCGATGCTCAGAATCAAATCAGCTTAGCGTTGCGTTGACTGAGGAAAAATTATGGGCACAAATCTTCCGAACGGGTACATCCCATTGGCGAGGAACAGGTCGGCTCCGCAAATTTGGTCAGTCTGTTATCCCAAGAAGGTTGGCAAGCTTGGGTAAGCGCAACGTTTGGTACGCGCAAACGATGCTCAAGTCCTCTGACAGCGAAACCAGTAGCATGTGCTGGCGGAGTGTCTGCGGCATATGGGGATATGCAAAAATGTGGTACCGCAGGAATGGAGGTGCCTATGAATATCGATTATGCTCACTCTTTTGACAGACGCAAATTGCTCATAGCTGGTGGCGCACTTGGAATCGGAACACTGTTACCGCGCGGTTCAACTGCCGCTTCGTTAAAGATTCCGATCGTCGACGCGCTCACCCTGACTGTTTTAACGGACAGCGGCACGTTTGGCCCGTTTCTGCCGGACCTCGATTTGCCCGGGCTTAAAGTCCTACGCGCGGGTAATGGTACGCCGGCAGGATACACGCGAATGTCCCCAAAGGCATTGATGGGGGAGTTTGGGCTTTCTGTGCTTGCTGATTCCAGAATTGGGGCTAGCAAGCGCCGCGTCATCGTAGATTTCGGCTATACGGCTGAAGTTCTCGCCAACAACATGTCGTTGCTGGGTATTGAAGCAGACACAATTGATGCATCGGTGCTCAGCCACGGCCATCTCGACCATTATGGCGGATTTACCGGCTTGTTCGCTGCCGACGCAAAAAGAAATCATTTGCTGCCCTTTTACGCAGGCGGTGAGGAGACATTCTGCGAGCGTGTGGCCATGATCGGTAATCCGCCGCCCATTATGGGAACCCTTGATCGCAGCGCTTTACGTACTGCAGGCTTTGAGGTGCGTGTTGTGCCTGAGCCTCAAATCGTCGCGGATCACGCCTTTACAACGGGTATAATTCCGTTGGAGACCAATGAACGCACCGCCATCCCTACTCGAATGCACCCCGGTGTGGGGTGCGAACGGGTTAAATTGCGCGCAGATAAACGGGAACAAGACGAAGTCACGGACGACGGCGAACACGAAATTGCAACATGTTACGCCGTCAAAGGGCTTGGGCTTGTTGTCATTGCTTCCTGCAGTCACCGCGGGGTGCTGAATTCGGTGCGACGTGCGCAGGCAATCAGCGGCATGACAAAGGTGCATATGGTCATTGGCGGGTTTCATCTGGTTCGACCGCGGACCGCGGAGGAGGCCCGGCAAACGGTTGAGGCGTTTGCCACAATCGACCCCGATTACATCGTTCCGATGCATTGCACCGGCGAGGTGTTTATCGAAGATGCGCTTCGCCGTTTTCCCAATAAAATTATCCGACCTTATGTGGGAACACGATTCCAGATGGCATAAA
This sequence comes from Sphingomonadales bacterium, assembly GCA_038217195.1. Lineage (GTDB taxonomy): Bacteria > Pseudomonadota > Alphaproteobacteria > Sphingomonadales > Sphingomonadaceae > Sphingorhabdus_B. The sequence continues at coordinate 1,872 of JBBQPQ010000085.1, forward strand.
AATGCGTCACCCATACCAGCTAACGTGGGCAACGCTCACCGACCGCGCCGAGCTCGCTGACGTCATCTTTGACGCTGTCCGCAACGGGCCCAGTAAATATAGTGAGGTCCAACGCGTGGCCTGGGTTCCGGAACGCCGCAGCGGGAAGGAATGGGATGCGTGCCTCTCCGCCAAGGACATCGCCATTGGCCGCGACGACAGCCGAATAGTCGGACTCATGAGCATTGAAGGCGGGGGCTACATCGATTTTGCGTTTATCCGGCCCGGCGCTCAAGGCAGTGGCCTTTTTCGCGCTTTGTTCGATATGGTTGAAGCGCATGCCCGCCGGCAGAGCGAACCGCGCCTTTGGGTGCATGCCAGCTTGATGGCTGAACCCGCCTTTGCCTTTATGGGCTTTGCAGTAACCCAACGTCAGATCGTGCAGATCAATGGACAGAATTTCAAACGGGCATTGATGGAAAAGCATTTATCGTCCTCTTCCGAATGCCCACTTACTATGTAGGATTTGCTGTGAGATTATGCAGATCAACCGGCCTTTAAGGCGGCAAACGCTGTTTCTCATTGCTGGAGATATCGTGATTGTGCAACGCGTTGGCGATTGCTCCGAGGGGCGCACGCACTCCGCGCAACGACGGTGTTTTTGATCCCGAGAGGGGCCTTCCCGAAAGCCGTTTAGGTGAGGCCTTTGTGTGCCTTTCAACTTTCTTTGGCAGCGCATGTCGCCCCGTCGTTAGCATTTGTTGACAAAGTAGCTTTATCCCCCGCATGTCAGGTAAGAACATTGACGGGGGCAGCGAAACGATGAGCACTGAAGTCACGGAAAATTACAGTGCATTTCGTTTCCACGGAAGCTGGCAGGAATTCGCCCGCATCGCCTTTCCCAACTTGCTGCTGACAATCGTTACTTTGGGTATTTACCGTTTCTGGGCGACAACGCGCGAGCGCGATTATCTCTGGAGCAAGACCGAATTCATCGACGAGCGGCTGGAGTGGACGGGGCGCGGGATTGAACTCTTTATTGGGTTTCTCATGGCCTTCCTGCTGATCGGCATTCCCTTCATCGTTATCCAGCTCGTGTCGCAAGGCCTGATCTTCCGGGGTGAAGTGGTGATCGCCGGGGTAGTTACACTGGCGATGTTCTTGCTGCTGTTCTACCTGACGGGCGTTGCCTATTTCCGGGCGCTTCGTTACCGCCTCAGCCGGACCTATTGGCGCGGCATTCGCGGCGGGAGTGACGATCCGGGCTTGCAATACGGCCTTTCCTACATGTGGAAGACGGTCATAGGCTGGGTGCCGATCTTCCTGCTTGTGCCATGGGCTATGATTTCGCTGTGGAACGACCGCTGGAACGCGATGAGCTTTGGCCCACACAGTTTTCAGGCAACGGCGGAGTGGAAGCCGCTGATGAAGCGCTATCTGTTATTCTATCTTGTCCCGTTTCTGCTGGTTGTCGGTGCCGCTGTTTATGGAATCAGTATGGCGGTGTCAGGCGGCAAACCGGCCGCGCTTGGCGCTAATGGAGCGGCGATTGGCGCTGTCCTTGCCGTCGTTGCCCTTCTGGCATTTTACATCATGCTACCACTGGCGGCTCTCGCATTTTACAGCAAATATTTCCGCTTGGCGGTCGGCGGCCTGCGTCTCCATACCCTCGAGTTTGCGTTCCGGGCGCGCGCCGCTGACTGGATCCTGTTTTTCCTCGCCAATATCGCGATTATCATCTGTACCTTGGGCATCGGCTATATCTTCATGCCGTACCGCAACTGGAAATTCTTCATCGACCATATGGAAGCCTATGGCGAGATCAACATTGACGAGCTGACCCAGTCGGACACGGTTGTTTCGAAACATGGCGAAGGTTTGCTCGATGCCTTTGACGTGGGTGCAATTTAGCCCATGTCCCCGTTTTTCGACGCCTGGCATTATGACGGCAAAAGCGCAGTCAAGCGCAAGGTCGAGGTGCAGATCATTGGCCAGCAATTCTTCCTGCTGGAAACTGAAAGGCGTAACGGCCCCTTTGCATTTGCCGACATCAAATATGTGACGCGGCAAGGGGAGGCCAATGTCTATGGTCTGGAAGGCAAGGACGGATGGCGGCTGATGCTGTCAGGGCCTGTGCCCTCCGAACTCTCCGCTGCTTTGCCCCGGGTGCGCAAATATGGTGGTTTGATCGACAGGCTTGGCCTTGGAAAGGCCAGCATAGCCTTTGCGCTGGCAAGCGCAGCAGCCGTCGCGGTTGTGCTGTTCAGTCCGCAATGGTTGGCGCCGCTGATCCCGTCCAGCGTCGATCAAAAGCTTGGCGACGCCTTGGTGGGTGATTTTGGCGGCCGCTTCTGCAGCACGCCTGCGGGCAATGCCGCGCTTAAAAAGCTAGTGCGCGGGCTTGATAAACATCCCGATAATCTGCGGGTCGAGGTTGCAAAGATCGATATGATCAACGCCGTGGCCTTGCCGGGCGGGAATGTCATATTGTTCGATGGCCTCATCAAGCAGGCGAAGTCGCCTGACGAGGTTGCGGGGGTTTTGGCGCATGAAATCGGCCATGTCCGCGAAAAGCATGTGATGCAGGCCTTGCTCCGGCAGATGGGCCTGGCGGTGGTGCTCGGCGGCGTGGACGGCAACAGCGGCGCGCTCGTCAACAACATGCTCGCGATGAGCTACAGCCGCGGATCTGAAGCCGAGGCCGATGCGCATTCGATGAAGGTTCTGGCAGATGCGGATATTTCACCGGTAGGCACAGCATCTTTCTTTGACCGGCTTGCCAAAATGGACGGAAGCGCTGGTGCCTTGAAAAAAGAGTCGGGAATAGCCGGTTATTTGTCTAGCCATCCTTTGTCCGCTGCCCGTAAAGAGGCGTTTGAAAAGAGTATCGTAAAAGGCAAAAAATATAAGCCAGCACTCAGCCAAGCGGAATGGAACGCGCTCAAGGCAATGTGCACGAAGGATCGCAAGGCGAAGTCAGGCTTCGGCTTTGATTTTAAATGACGATCGCGCTACACCACTTTCTGCTGTTCACGACGTTATGCGATTAAGGAAGCCACGCATGTTTAACCGCCTTTTTGTCGATCATCCCAAAAGCGTGGATGAAAATTATGTCGAACATTTTGGCGTAGCCAGCAGATTTGGCTTTGCGATGATCTGGGGCGGGGTAAAGGCGCTGGTTCATGCGGTCATTCCCGGTCTGTGCATCACCTCTGCCAGCGATACCGTCAAACGGCTCAATCACATCATGGTCGAACAAAGGCGTGCGAAGGGACAAGACGTCACTCAGATATTGACCGTCGACTGGGTAATCTGAACTTCCCTTGACGTCCCCGGAAACATCCGCGCAGTTTGCGACAAGGGGCGACGGCGTTCGGCTGGCGTACAGGTATTTAACGGGGCGCGGTCCGACACTCGTTTTTCTGCCGGGCTATAAATCAGATATGCAGGGCGGTAAGGCGCAGGCGCTCGCGGTATGGGCTGCCGCGCAGGGCGTTGCTATGCTGAGGATGGATTATTCCGGTTGCGGCGAGAGCGAAGGTGCCTTTGATAAAGGCACGCTCGATATTTGGCGTGACGATGTTTTGGCGGTCCTTGCTGCCGCGCGCGTTGGCCCTTGTTTATTGATTGGTTCATCCATGGGCGGTTGGCTCATGCTGCTCGTGGCAGAGGCGCTTGGCAATCAGGTAAAGGCGATGGTCGGCATTGCTGCAGCACCAGATTTTACCGACTGGGATTTTGACGCCGCTGACCGCGCCGCATTGGCTACCCATGGCTTTATCGAACGCGAAAGTGATTATGGCTATGAGCCAATGCTGATTACTGAGGCATTTTGGCGATCGGGGCAGGACAATCTGCGATTAACGGGCGATATTGCCATAGATTGCCCGGTCCGTCTGATCCACGGGCACTGCGATGCTGACGTCCCATGGGACACATCCATGAAACTTGCGCAACACCTTCGTTCATCCGACGTGCAGACGATCTTGGTAAAGGATGGCGACCACCGGCTTTCGCGCGATCAAGACATAGAATTGTTGATCGACACCGTGACCAAGCTGGTCCGCTAAACTCTATCGGAACTGCCATGCCTTATTTGTTGTCCATCCTGCTGTTGGCAGTTGCCCCTTCCGCAGCGCAGCCTATGCCCACGCTGGAGGAAGTGCAGTTTGAGGAATGCGTTAAGCTTGCCCGAACTGACCCGGCATCTGCTGTGACTGAGGCAAGCCTATGGGCGCAGCAAAAGGGCGGCTATCTCGCGCGCGCATGCCATGGCTTTGCGCTGGCGACCGATTTCAAATTTGATCTGGCAGTGCCGGTCTTGACCGAGGCTGCGACACTTGCGGCCGAGAAAGGTGACCCGCGTGCGGCGCGGTTCTGGGCGCAGGCCGGAAACGCAGCCATCGCGGCAGGTCAGGCGGACATTGCGCTGGATGCGCTGGGCAAAGCGCTGGCGTCCAAATCGCTAGACGATACGGAACGCGCGGATAGCGAGGTCGACCGTGCCCGCGCGATGGTGACATTGGGCCAAAGCGCCGAAGCGGAAACAGCGCTGGCAACGGCGCGCCAGCTTTCGCCAGAGAATGGAGCAGCTTGGTTGCTTTCGGCCACGCTGGCGCGGCGTTTAAGCAAATTGCCCGACGCGCTCGCCTTTATTCAGACCTCGGCTGCCTTGCTGCCGCGCGATCCAGCGGTTGCGCTTGAGGCGGGCAATATCGCCATTGCCGCAGGGGATGAAGCGGCGGCCCGCAAGCAATGGGAGCAGACCATTGCAATCGCGCCGGATAGCCGGCAGGCGATGACGGCAACTAAGCAGCTCGCGGCTTTGGCAGCGGCACCGCCCGCAACCGAGCCTCAGTCCAGATAATATTCGACCGTCGTCACCACACGGACTTTTTTATAGGGTGAGTCCGAAACGCCCCAACCGGCGGCGCTGTCGCCGTCACGCGCGGTCACTTCAAAATAGCCCTGCGTGGCGGATTTGATGCTGCCGACACCGGTTCCGCTGTCCTGGGCGAATTGTTCGGCGGACTTGCGCGCATCCTTTGTGGCAAGCGCAATCATCTCTGGCTTGATCGCGTTGAGCTTCGTGAAGGTATAGCCCATGCCTGAGCCCTCCTCCAGCGCGACACCCTTCTTAACCAGGTCGAACTGACGTTTGACGGCAGCTTCGGCCTTTTTGATGTCGGTCGTGCGCAGGCTCAGCCGTTGCTTGACGGTGTAGGTCGGAACGCCATTCTCGTTATATTGCGACACATTGGCGCCGGTAGGCTGCAAGGCATCAGCGTCAAATCCAAGCGCACTGAAAAAGCTGCGGATGGACTGCGTGTCATTGTCGATTTTTGCTTGTGCCGTTTGCAAGTCGCCAGCCTTTGCGGAATAGGCAATCGTCCAGGTCGCAAGATCGGCCGTCACATCCCGCTCTGCAAGCCCGCGCACAGTTACGGCGCGGTCGGCTTGTTTCATACGGACCAGTCCGTCACCCATCAGATATCCGCCGCCCAACAGACCAACGGCCAGCAAGCCAGTGCCCGCGATCCACGCCCGCCCTTGATGGGCGGTCAGCCTGCCAAGCCAGCTATCGTTTGAATCGTTCGAAATATCCTGGTCCATCTTGTTTTCCTGAAAAATACGACCTTGCCGTCTCCGTGCGCCTCTTGCGCCGGTTGCCGTCAAGGTTCATGAATAGCCGCAACCCGGGCAGATTTCTCGCTACTCCTCTCGCGATGAACTGTGCATTAATGTAGATGAATGGAAAAATGATGCCGACTACCTATCTCCACACAATGCTGCGCGTCACTGACCCTGCTGCGACGCTGGCCTTTTTCAAGCTTATTGGGCTTGAGGAAGTGCGCCGCTTTGACAATGAGGCAGGACGTTTCACGCTCATTTTTCTGGCAGCGCCCGGCCAGGCCGGAATTGCCGAAGTTGAATTGACACACAATTGGCCGCCCGCCGATGGCACCCCGCCCGAGATATATGAGGGTGGACGCAATTTTGGTCATTTGGCTTATCGGGTGGATGATATCTATGCGACGTGCCAACGGCTGATGGATGCCGGCGTGATCATCAATCGTCCACCACGCGATGGACATATGGCCTTTGTGCGCTCGCCGGACAGCATCTCGATTGAACTGTTGCAGGAAGGCCGTCTTGAACCTGCGGAACCTTGGGCAAGCATGCCCAATGTTGGAGCATGGTGAACATGCTCGATATCGTTCGCGTGCCTGTTCTGTCCGACAATTATGTCTGGTTGGTGCATGAAAGCGAAAGCGGTGAGACCCTTGTGGTTGATCCTGCGGTCGCTGCGCCTGTTTTGGCTGCGGCAGAAGCACGCGGTTGGACGATCACGCAGATATGGAACACGCATTGGCACCCCGACCATGTGGGTGGCAATGCAGAGATCAAGGCTTCGACCGGATGCATCATCACTGGCCCAGCGGATGAGGCGGAACGGATAACGACGCTTGACGTGTTGGTGCGCGGCGGCGACGTGGTCCAGCTTGGTGGAATAAGCGCAAAGGTGATTGATGTGCCTGCCCACACAGCTGGACACATCGCTTATCACTTTGGAAGCGAGCATGCAGCGTTTGTCGGCGACACATTATTTGCCATGGGCTGTGGACGCCTGTTTGAAGGCACCGCTGCGCAGATGTACGATAATATGCGCAAGCTGGAGGCATTGGGCGACAGCACTGCCATTTATTGCGCGCATGAATATACGCTCAGCAATGCACGCTTTGCCGTTACCGTTGAGCCGGACAATGATGCTCTGGCGCGCCGGTTTGCTGACGTCGTCGCGGCGCGTGAACGCGGCGAAGCGACGGTGCCTACGACGATTGCGCTTGAGCGGGCCACCAACCCGTT
>JBBQPQ010000086.1:0-8584 GCA_038217195.1 Sphingomonadales bacterium
GCAGCCTCCGGTCCCGCCAACTGGCGGCCCGCAAATCCAGCCGCCGCGGCCAGTGCAACCGCAGCCGCCTGTAAGGCCAGGCGGTCCACAAATTCAACCGCCAATCGTTTCTGGTCGCGACTTTGCCGGAATTGTCCGGTGTGAATCGCGCAATAATCGCTATAAAACATGCGCAGTTCCACGTGCTGATCGCATCGAGTTGGTTCGGCGAATTTCGGGCTCATGTGTAAGGAACCGCACTTGGGGTATTAACGGCGACCGTATTTGGGTCTCGAATAACTGCCGCGCAGAATTCGGTTATGGTTATGCCAACGCTGTCTACCCAAAACCCCAGCCCCAGCCGGTACCAAATCGTGATCGGGGACCTAGCGCAGGAATTGTGATCGCTGGTGTTGTTGTGGCAGGAGGACTTATCGCTTTGCTGGCAGGCCGCAATAAATCCAAATCACCCGATGCAGCTGCACCTGTTAATTTGGAATCAGCGACATATCCTGCTGGCCCTCCCGCCACGCTTTCAGCCGATTTGGCAGAGTTCCCAAGCGCGTCGCGTAGCTCCATTCAAAATTGCATGTTCGATGCTGCACGCCAGATTGGCGTAACGGGCGGCACGCGGCTCAAGTTTGATCGTTCATTGTCCCTTGAACCAGGCAATGGCGGCTGGCGCCTTCGTGCTGAGATGACAGCGACGTATCCCGATGGCGATCGCCGTCTGGAAATGTATTGTCGAGCTACACCCAGCAAGATTGTCCAGCTCGACTTTTCCTAGGGGAAGAAGTGACCTAGCAAGCTAAGCGGACGCGAATGCAAGATTGAGATGATGAGCATCCTCGGGCGAACGAGCGGGTTTTTCGTCAGAGGATTAGAGCCTATTTCTGCGCACTGGCTTTAGTGTCTTTCAGAAGGAGCTTGGCCAAGCACGTCCGGGCCGTTATCGTGCGGCAATGCGTATAGTCCTACTGCCTTTGGCTGCCCTGACCCTCACCGCTGCCGGGCCGATCGATCCCTCACGGATCAAGGCCGATGTTAGCACCTTGTCCTCTGATGCCTTCGCCGGACGAGGGCCGGGCGAGGAAGGGGAGGCGGCCACCATCGACTACCTTGCCAAGCAGATGGCGGCGGCCGGGCTTTCACCTGGCGGTGAGGATGGCGGCTGGTTCCAGAGTGTGCCGCTGGTTCGGCTCGACACGGCTCCAGGTGGAACGGCGACGATCCGCGCTGGTAAAGAGGCTACAGTTCTTAGCGATGGACCCGATCTTGACATCAATCCGACAAATGCGGGTGTGACGAGCCTCTCCGATGCACCTCTGGTCTTTGCAGGTTGGGGGGCACCCGACCCGTCGCGGGGCTGGGACGCGTTTCAGGGGGTGGACGTCAAAGGCAAGGTGGCAATCATGCTTGCTGGGGACCCGGACCTGGAGGGCGGCAAGGACCTAGGTTTCGGTGGACGGTCCCTGGCGTTCAGTGGCCGCGGCGGTACCAAGGCGGCGGCAGCGGCAAGGGCAGGCGCTATTGGCGTGCTCTTCATCCATGAGCCAGCAGCCTACAGCTGGCCCTATGCCCAAGCAGGCGATAGCATCCGCGTGCCGAGCTTCGCTTATGCACCGCTCAAGTCCAACGCACTCCAGTTCAGCGGAATAGTGCGTGGGCCGGCAATCTTGCCCATCCTTGCGCGGATAGGTCTCACCCTTCCAGCGTTGAAACAGCAGGCGCGCTCGAACGCTTTCAGGGCATTTGCGCTAGAGGCAACTGTTAGCGTTTCCGCAACCAACATCGCTAAGGAGGTTGTCAGCCACAACGTCGTCGGCATCCTGCGCGGAGCGGACCGGCCGAACGAGTTTCTCCTCTACGGTGCACACTGGGACGCCAACGGGCACAACGGCCCCGATCAGAGTGGCGACGCGATCCGCAACGGGGCGGTCGACAATGCGACTGGCACGGCCGAACTGCTAGAGGTAGCGCGAGCCTTCTCAGCTGGAAAGCGGCCGGCGCGCTCAGTTGTATTCGCGGCTTGGACGGCTGAGGAAAAGGGTCTGCTCGGAGCGGAGTATTACGCTCAGCACCCGCTCTATTCGCTGGCGCGCACCGCAGCGGTCATCAACCTCGACCCGCATGTGGTGCTGCCAGCAGCCCGCAACCTTGAGCTTATTGGGCCCGGGCAGACCGACCTCGAGAGCCTGCTCGTGAAGGCCGCACGCGAGCAGCGCTTGCGGGTGGACCCTGAGCCCAGCCCAGAGGCTGGCTGGTACTTCCGGTCCGACCATTTCCCCTTTGCCCAGCGGGGCGTGCCGGCACTTGCCTTCCGAGCGGGAAGGGACCTTAAAGTCGGAGGGGTAAAGGCCGGTCAGCAGATAGTCGAAGCTTATAATGTGCGCTGCTATCACCAGCCGTGTGACGAGTTCAGAGCCAGCTGGACCTTCGCAGGCACCGCTCAGGAGGCGCTCGCCGCATACACGGTCGGGCGGATGGTGGCGGACGGAGTATTCTGGCCCGGCTGGCTTCCTGGCAGTGCTTACGCGGCGGCTCGCCTATCAAGCGAAGGTGAGCGGCGCTAGGACTCATCTTCGCAGAATATGATCGGTGCCAAGCTATCTTCCATTCCACAATTCTCAGGAGTCATCTCAAGAGTGATTGCTTATCTGACATGACGGTTCAGGTTGGGCTGAACTGAAAAGCTGAATTTTGGTCGGCTCCGGAACGGCAGTCGTTGGTCCACTGGGAGCGAAAGCGGATGTCCGAGCCAAGGCAAATAATGATGACTGCTCCCGATAACATTGCTGCCACTCCCGGCTTAAGGTATACTTTTCAAAATCCAGCCATTTATTTCTCGCAGCAGTGCACTTCGCTGCATCACATGAGCGGCACACGGCATATTTCCCATATATGCGAAATATACGAGAAATTTAGCGACGCTATCTACGACATTTTCAGATAGGCCGCTTGCGCGAAGTTCATAACAAGACCGAGTTGACTGGAACATAATGCTTCCCGACTAACGTCTGGAAGGCTAGATGTGCTAACTTGAGATGCCCCCACCGGGTGGTGCGGCCTGCCTGCCATTCATAAAGGGGCATACCCGTGTTCGACGAACCTGGTTTTCCAAGCAGCGCTGACTTAGATGACGGCGCGCCTATGCTTTATACTTTCGTCTATTGCAGTCGTGCTGCCGAAGGCGTTGACGATGCCGAGGTTGGCCGAATTGTTGAAGCGGCCCAGCGCCGCAACGTTGCTCGGGGCATTACTGGGGTGCTGATTTTCGGCAACGGCGTGTTCTTTCAATTGATTGAAGGGCCAACTGCCGAAATACGGAAACTGATCGCTACTCTGCAATGCGATCCGCGCCATTGCGATGTCGTTTCGTTGGACTGGAGTGAGGACAGGCGCGAGCGCCTCTATCCGAATTGGGAAATGGAGCGGGTCGAAGCTGATGATATTCGCGCGGTGCTGAATGACGCACTCGGGAGCTCCGAAGACCAGGCGAATGTCGCGGCATTGAGGCGCATTGTCCAACACCTCGATTTGGTACCGCTGGATTAGCTTGGGCGAATCCGGTTAGGTCGGCCACGTAGTGGAGCAATCTGCCAGCTTATGCGCGGGCAGGGGAACGATGCCCTTTTGATGAGCTGAGCCTTGATGGCTCCCGCCGCTAGCTTTTCAGTCGTTCGCTAAGCCTTTTGCGTTTCGCAAAACCTGCCATTGGTTAAACTCGCATTTCCACACTGGATATGATTAATCTGTGGACCAATTTAACGGGTGCAATGACCGGAATGCTATGGAGTCCGGAGCATACGGATTTGAGAGGTCCGGCTCAATTTCCGACATTAGTTCACTGTCACTAAGCTCTTGATGCGGAGCTTGTCCTTTCGTTGATAGTGCCTGCTCCGGTTGCCTGTGGAATTATGGTGATGTTGCGCAATTGATGTGGCCACTCTCCTCCTTGCTTTGCTGCCGCGCGCAGATAATAATCTGCTATATGACACATGTCGGCCCCTAGGGATAACATCTAGGTTGTTCCAAACAACTTTAGACTTTAGCTCCGACGCGGTCAGAGGAATTCCACAAAATGTTGCGACGTAAAGCAGTTGTTATTGGTGCGGGCATTGGCGGCATATCATGCGCCATGCGTCTACAGAGCCTCGGCTTCGACACTGAAATAGTAGAAGCGTTGGACGCACCTGGGGGCCGCGCCTACGTCCGCAGGGCCGATGGCTTTACATTTGATATGGGACCAACGGTTCTGACGGTGCCACATTTTATTGAAGAATTATTTAGCCTCCAACAAGACCATGCAATGCTTGGCGAACCCGATTTCCCGCATGGCGTTTTGGACGAAAACTGCAGGGTCCGTGAAGGCATCTCAGGCGGACCAAACACCAGCAAATATGTCGAGATAGTTCCAATACTTCCGTTTTACCGCATATATTTCGACGATAACACGTTTTTTGATTACGATGGAGATCCAGTGAGTACGCGCGAACAGATCAAGCGGTTGGCTCCCGAGGATCTCGCTGGATACGAAGCCTTTCACGACCAAGCCAGGGCCATTTTTCAGCGTGGATTTTTAAAGCTTGGATATACGTATTTTGGAAGTCTCGGCTCGATGCTGCGCGTCGTACCCGATCTGCTGAAGCTCGGTGCAGTACAATCGCTGTTCGGCATGGTCAGCAAATATTTTAAATCAGATAAAATGCGCCAGGTATTTAGCTTTGAGCCTTTGCTTGTTGGCGGCAATCCGATGAAGGTCCCCGCCATCTATGCAATGATCCATTTTGTCGAAAAGACTTGGGGCATTCATTATGCCATGGGAGGCACTGGCGCATTGGTCAAAGCTCTAGTCAAGAAGTACGAAGAGATGGGCGGACGCTTGCGGGTGAACGCACCTGTAAAGCGTATTTTGGTGGAAAAAGGGGTCGCCAAAGGCGTAGAGTTAGAAAGCGGTGAAACGATTGCTGCGGACATTGTGGTGTCAAACGCCGATTATGCAACAACCTACCTAAAGCTGGTTGATAAGGCCCATCGGCGCATCAACCGCGATCTAGTGGTTAAATTCCGCAAGCAGTCAATGTCGTTGATGGTGATTTACTTCGGTTATGAACGCCGCGACAACGATCCTGATTTGCGCCATCACAATATTATTCTGGGTCCGCGGTACGAAGAGCTGCTGGAAGAGATTTTCGAGAGGAAAGTTATGAGCCCTGACTTCTCGCAATATCTCCATATTCCAACCCTGACGGATCCGGCTATGGCTCCCCCGGGTCATCATGCTGCTTATACGCTCATCCCTGTACCCAATAATGCAAGCGCTATTGATTGGGATGTAGAAGGCCCGAAATTAAGCGGTCGGGTTCTGGAATTCCTCGAAAGAAGAGGCTATATTCCAGATCTTGCCGCCCGCTTGAAGCATATGAGCTACATTACACCTGATTATTTTTCAGAGACGCTTGGTTCGTATCTTGGAAATGGGTTTGGCGTCGAGCCCGTTTTAACTCAGACAGCCTTCTTTCGGCCACACAACAAGTCCGAAGATGTGCACAATCTATATCTGGTGGGCCAAGGAACGCAGCCAGGTGGCGGTACACCATCGGTCATGATGTCCGCAAAAATGACCGCGCGCGAGATCGCGCGGGATCTCTGCGTTGATCCATCAGTGGTAAACGGCGTGCCAGGGCAACGAGAACGGGCAGCATAAGAGAGAATATTACTACCATGCGGCCACTGCGCTGCAACAGAACGGCATGAGAATGAAAAGATCGGCTCAAATCGAATTACGCGACCTTGAATTATCATGCATTATTGGAACATATGGACCACAAGATGTGGTGCCCGATATGCACATTCTCGATTTGACGCTAACAATAGCGCCAGCTCTGGTTTACATCTCAACTGATGAAATGACGCAGGTGTTCGACTACGACCCACTGATCGCTGACATAATTCGTATTGCCGACAGCCAGAAGTATGAGACGCAAGAGTTTCTTATGGTTCAAATTGCCAAAGCCTGCGCCAGTTACCCAGAAATCGATGCTGTCGAGATTGCGTTGCGAAAAACGCCGGTGTTTGCGGGATCTGGCTCCCTTGGCGTCCGGCTCACTTTTCACCCAGAAGACATGACCCTCGTGCGTGACAACATTATGGTAGAAGAGACTGCAACTCGCTGTTGAGTAAATGACCACCGGGACGCAGCATGCCTGATCCGTTGCGAAACAAAAGCCGCTATGTGCAACATTGTCGTTGATGAATTACAGACTAAAGTGGGATGGCAGTTGCCGCTAACAAAGCCGCCGTTAAGTTAGCCAATCCAGCGCAACGAAACCTGCCTATTGTTCATCTCACATTTTCTGGACGCCCACGACCACTTCTCCGGATCAGACCAAAGGGACCCAGCGGCAGGAATCAATTGTAAGTAGCCGCTGCCCTCACGCAAGGTCATTTGCCGGATTGGACCGCTATCATAGTGCAGGCTAAGTAGAGTAAAAGTAATGAATGGATGCAAATTGGAGTGCCGAAAACGACAAAATTGCAGAATACCGCAGCCGACGCGTTTTAATTTTTGGTGTCAATACAACGAATTTGTCGAGGCTGTAATATCTTAGCCTAAATCATTTTTAAAGGATGGTTGTTCAACCCTTGCCTATCCGCTTGACGCATACACCCGCTGCATGTAGCAGGAACATGTCTAAAGGCTGTTTTATTGTATTAAGTGATTATCAAATGTACTGGAATTAGCTCGGTTATGAAAAGGAGTTAGTATGACGGTAAGCGCGAACATAAAGCCTCCCGGCACAACTGCCATTCGTAAACAACTTCGGTCTTCAATCGAATTAGCGCTAGGACGTGATCTAGACTCAGCATTTCTTTACGGCTCTAGAGCCCGCGGGGATGCTGGCCCAGACAGCGACTGGGACGTGCTCGTTATGCTGCATGATAATGCAGATTGGCTAAAAGCGCGCGCAAAAATGCGACATCTAACCGGGAGAATAGCCGAGGATACTAACGAGCGCGTTAGTATTTTACCTCTTCGATGGACGGATGCCAACGAGCATGCGGGCTTGCTTGCAAATGTGGCGCGTGAAGGGCGACTCCTATGAGCACTGAACATGAAAAATCACCTGCGGATGAGATGAAATTGTCCCAAATATGTCTTGAAGACGCCGAACGAATTGTAACCATTAGCCCACGCATTGCTGCCCGTGAAGCCTATCTGGCGATGCTGCACGCTGCACACGCTCGTATTGCAGCCAACGGTCAAAAGGTCCCGGCTACACACAAAGGCGTCAATATGGTTCTTGGGAATATCTACCGGGGAAGTGATTTCCATGCCCAGTCGTTACTCGCCCAGGTCGAAACATGGAAATTGGCGGCTGATTATGGACGCAGTGCTGCCGCCAACGAGGATGAAGCTCGTGAGGCAATTGAGTTGGCCCGCACGTTCATTAATCGCATGAAAAACGACATTGAACCTGAAAAGACTATACAAAAAATTGACCCTGCCGTGCTTGCCGCTCTTGCAGCAAAAGGCCGCGAGCGGGGCTGATAACATAGCTCTTATCCGTGAAAAACGTTTCAGAATGATCTGTAATCTGCTGGATAATTGTCAATGGATGTTCTGGAACGAATCGATCTCAACTTCCCAAAATCACTACTGGATTTTCAAAAGACGTTCCCTGACGATGCGGCTTGCGCCGCATATCTCGAGCGCGCTCGCTGGGGAGACGGCTTTATTTGCCAACACTGTACGGCCAAGGGCGAACCATTCAGGATCTCTACCCGACCCGGTATACTGACCTGCCGCAGCTGCCGTCGGCAAAGCGGGTTGCTGAAGGTACCGTGATGGAACGAACCCATACACCTCTCAGCGTCTGGTTCTGGGCAGCGTATCTCGTTGCAAGCCAAACGCCCGGTATCTCTGCTGTGCAGCTCCAACGGCAATTAGGGTTGTCGCGATATGAAACAGCTTTTGGCATCCTCCACAAGTTGCGTGCCGCAATGGTCCGGCCCAATCAGGATCGCATCGGGGGGCATAATGACCAGCATGTCGAAGTCGACGAAACCTGGATAGGAGGGCGCACTCAAGGTGAAGGCCGCGGCGTCCATCATAAAACACTGGTCGCCTGTGCTGTTGAAGTGCGTCATCGCCAATCAGATAGCCCGTTGAACAAGCGGAGAGATGGCCGATACGCAGGACGAATCCGGTTGTCCGTCGTTCCTAATCGCAGCTCGGCCTCACTATGTGGATTTGCCGAAGGGGCGGTTGTTCCGGGAACCCTTTTAGTCACGGACGACTGGGCCAATTATCACGCGTTGCAGAGTCTTGGTTATGACCATCGACCAATAGCACAATGCGGCGACCCGGAAATTTCCGAAAAGTTCCTACCAATGGTACACTTGGTATTCTCAAACCTTAAAAAGTGGCTGAACGGCATACACCACGGTGTCAGTCCTCAGCATTTGCAAGCTTATCTTAACGAGTTTACTTTTCGCTTTAACCGGAGGTTTTATCCGTTCAACGCTTTTCGATCTCTGCTGGGCATCGCTACGGAAAACTCAGGCCCCACTTTCGAAGGCTTATATTCAGGAGATTGGCGAC
>JBBQPQ010000087.1:0-8530 GCA_038217195.1 Sphingomonadales bacterium
GGCTTTTCCGCAAGCCAGCTTGCCTGAAACAGGCTGAAGCCAAAGAACAGCGCTGCCAGGGTCAGAATCCGCACGGTCTGCTTGCGCGTGAAGGTCATGAGCGACCCAGTAATTCGCGCGCTTGGTCGCAGTCGCGCGCCATTTGCGCCATCAACGCATCCATGCTGTCGAACTTCGCCTCACCACGAATGAAGGCATGAAATTCAACTTCAATTGCCTGGCCATACAGTTCTTCAGAAAAGTCGAAGAAATGTGGCTCAAGCAGTTCCTTGGGAGGATCGAAAGTAGGACGAATACCCAGATTGGCAGCGCCATCAAGCACGCGGCCATCGGGCAACCGCCCTTTGATCGCGTAAATGCCATAACGTGGCCGCAGATAATGGCCCATGTCGATGTTGGCCGTAGGATAGCCCAGTAGTCGACCATTTTTGTCGCCATGCTGCACGATGCCTTCGACGGCAAAGGGCCGCGTGAGCAGGGCCGTGGCTGTCGCACAGTCCCCTTCCTTTAATGCATTGCGAATTCGGCTCGATGAAATCACACCAAGCGAATCAACTACTGGTCCCATCGCCGTGGATGACACACCATGCGCGCTGCCAAAATCGCGCAACACATCGATATTGCCGCCACGCCCTTTGCCGAAGGTGAAATCCTCACCCGTCACGACGGCGGAAATGCCAAGCCGTTCGACAAGCAGTTTGGCGACAAAATCTTCGGCGCTCGTTGCGGCAAGTTCGGCATCGAAATCGAACACCAGCATGGCATCTGCGCCAGCGGCTTCAAAATGTCGTTGGCGCTGATCCAGCGTTGTGAGGCGGAACCATGGCGACTGCGGCGCAAAGAAGCGCACGGGATGCGGGTCAAAGGTGGCGATGATTGCCGGACGTTCAGTGGCCTTGGCCTGCCTGATTGCCTCGCCTGCAACGGCCTGATGCCCGAGATGGAAACCGTCGAAATTGCCTAATGCCACTACCCCGCCGCGCAGAGCGTCGGGCATCCGGTCTTTCGCTGAAAGGCGCGGGATGGTCATACTGGTGCAGCGGCCTTTGGCATCGGCACCAATCCCGCACGGATCACGCGAAGGGCGTTTTCGCCCATGACCGCGCGGATTTCTTGTGCCGTAAAACCTTCATCGAGCAACGCTTGTGTGACCTGCACAAGTTGCGATGTATCGAACCGCACAGTCGTCGCGCCGTCATAATCGGACCCCAACGCCACATATTGGATACCCACGAGATCGCGCACATGCTTCATGGCCTTGGCGGCTGCGCGCGGGTCGGTTGAGCATATCGCGCCCTCCCAATAACCAATGCCCACAACGCCGCCGGTTTTGGCGACACCGCGCACTTCGTCATCGGTCAGGTTGCGGTTGACCTTGCACGTTGCCTGCACCCCGCCATGGCTCGAAACAACCGGCCGTGTCGCCATCGCCAGTACCTCCGCCACCCCCTTGTGTGAGAGATGGGCAATGTCGATAATCATGCCCTTTGCCTCCATGCGGCGGACAATGTCCCGGCCAAAGGGGGTAAGGCCGCCCTTTTTTATCCCGTGCATCGACCCGGCCAGTTCATTGTCAAAGAAATGGGTAAGTCCAGCCATCCGGAAGCCCGCATCGTACAATCGATCCAGATTGGAAACCTCGCCCTCCAGATTGTGCAGACCTTCTATGGTGAGCATGGCACCCACTGCGCGCGCACCCTTTTGCCGCGCCGCCAGCAACTGGTCGATCTGGGTGCTGTTGTTGACAGCTTGAAGTGCGCCATGTGACTCAGTAACCGCTTTATCGCGCTTGTGCGCATGATATAGCGAGCGCTCGACAAGCGAATTCCATGTCTTCACGGGCTGCAATTGCGCGACCGTTAGCAAAGTGATGTTGTCGGTCTTGTCGCTATTGCCGTCGTAATTCTGGCCCTTGGGCGTTTTGGTCACGGACGAGAATAATTGCAGCGCGACATTGCCATCTTGCAAACGCGGTAGATCCATATGGCCGCGTGTTGCGCGATCATTCACGTCGCGGTTCCACATCAACGTGTCACTGTGCAGGTCGACAATATTCAAGGACTTGTGCAGCGCCTTGGCAGCATCGCCGACCTTGATCAGTTGCTTGCCATCAATCTGGTTCATTGACCCTTCGACATAGCCCGGCACAATGCCAAGAAAGCCGACCGCGGCTGCACCAAATACGATCAGTGGTATCCAGAATTTCTTGCGCATTTACATCCCTTTAAACACCCGACTAGGACTTAGGCCGCCTCACTAGCGTGACAAAGTCAAATGCGGGGGCTTCGCTTTGCGCTGCATGTGGCGCGCGGGCAATTTCCTGCCATTCATGTACATCAAAGGCCGGCACAAATGCATCACCTTCAGGGCTGGCCGCGATCTCGGTTAGTTCGATACGGTCCGCTATTGGCAGGAAGAGATTGTAGATTTCAGCGCCACCAATGACGCAGACATGCGGGCCGTTGGCGCGCTTTAATGCTTCCTCGACCGAATGCACGACTTCGGCGCCTTCTTCTTCCCATGCAGTGTCACGCGTCAGCACGATATGGCGTCGGCCATCGAGCAGTCCAGGCAGGCTGTCGAAGGTCTTGCGGCCCATGATCATTGGCCGGCCTTTGGTCATCTGTTTGAAATGCCTCAGATCGGCGGGAAGATGCCATGGCATTGCACCATCCTTCCCGATAGTTCCATTGGCGGCGCGGGCTAGGACAAGAACGATTTCGGGATGATTCATACGTTCGTCTTGCCGTCTTTTTACGACCGATACAAGCGGGTGACGTGGCCTATTTTACGTCCCGCGCGTGCCTCGGCCTTGCCATAAAGATGCAGATGCGCGGCAGGATCGGCTAATATCTGTTCAAAACGGTCGCCGTCGTCGCCAATTAGATTTTCCATTTCGACCCGTTCGGCGATGGTTGTCGTGCTGCCAAGCGGTAGTCCGCAAATGGCACGGATATGGTTTTCAAACTGGCTCGTGGCCGCGCCCTCAATGGTCCAATGCCCACTATTGTGGACCCGTGGCGCAATCTCGTTAAACAGCGGCCCCTGCGCGCTGGCGAAAAATTCGGCGGTAAACACGCCAACATAATCGAGCGCTGCCGCTACTGCCGCCGCCATATCGCGCGCGGCATTCTGCTGACCTGCGACCAACGGCCCTGATGGCAGCGTGGAGGTCGATAAAATGCCATCAACATGGTGGTTGCGCGAGCTGTCCCAGAAACGGATTTCACCATTTTGGCTGCGTACCAAGATGACCGAAAATTCGGCATCAAACGACACCATTGCCTCCGCAATGATGGGTTGTGCACCAGTCTTGGCCCAAGCCTTCGAGATGTCGTATGGCGCATTAATACGCAACTGCCCCTTGCCGTCATAGCCCATGCGGATGGTTTTCAGGATGCACGGTACGCCAACGGAATCAATTGCTGCCTGCAAATCATGTTCTGTTTGCGCCACTGCAAATTCCGCAGTCTTTCCGCCAAGCGCGCGCACAAACTGTTTTTCTGCCCCGCGGTCCTGCGCAACCTCAAGTGCTTTCAGTGGCGGGTAGATCGGCACACAGTCCATCATGCTTTCAAGCGGCGTGACCGGCACATTTTCAAACTCGAAGGTAACAACATCGCACGATTGCGCGAAAGAGCGCAACGCAACCAAGTCATGATAAGCCGCGATTGTTGTGTCGGCAGCGACGTCGCACGCGACATTATCGCCGGGCGGTGCGTAAATGTGGCAGCGATAGCCCAATTGCGCGGCAGCCATGGCGAGCATACGGCCAAGCTGACCGCCGCCCAATATACCGATCGTCGATCCGGGGGGTAATGCCGTCATGCAGGCGCGTTCATTCTGGCGTGTCAGTGACCGAAGCCGTTTGCGCCGCGCGCCACGCGTCCAAACGCTCCGCAAGCGCGGGGTCGGCATTGGCGAGCATCGCTGCGGCCAACAAAGCGGCATTCGTCGCGCCGGCCTTGCCAATGGCTAGCGTGCCTACGGGGATACCAGCGGGCATCTGGACAATCGACAGCAGGCTGTCCATGCCGTCAAGAGCCTTTGACTGTACGGGAACACCAAGCACAGGCAACCGAGTCATCGACGCCGCCATGCCCGGCAGATGGGCCGCGCCGCCAGCCCCAGCGATGATACATTTCAGTCCCCGACCAACGGCGCTTTTGGCATAATCATAGAGCCGTTCAGGCGTGCGATGCGCCGACACCACTTTGCACTCGTGCGGGATCTGGAGCGCAGCCAGTGTTGCCGAAGCCTCGCGCATGGTTTCCCAGTCCGAACGACTCCCCATTATGATCCCAATGAGCGGCGTTGCTTCAGCCATCTGTCATTCCCCCGACAACTTCATTGCCTACGGCCTTAGCGACGAGATAACCAAGGCGCAATCCGGCAACGAACCAGGGCCGCCAAATAAGTTAAGCAGAATATTAAATGTAAACTATTGTTTTTATGTGAAAGATAGGTTTCATCTTGGTGAGAATAAGCTGTTCCAAATGGGGCCTTGGGGTTTTTTGCTCCGAGATGAACATTATCGCAAATGACCAACATGATCACAAAGTCGGCAACCATAATTGAAACCTCCCCTCGGTCAGGAGTTGAACGCGAGAATTTGGCGCTCAAAGCACGTGTGGCTGAACTGGAACAGCTTAGTGTGTGCGACACGCTGACACCAGTCTTCAACAGACGCTATTTCATTGATGAAGTTAACCGCTGGTGTTCCCGCAGCAACGGGTACGACGGCGGCTATGGACTGCTGTTTATCGACGTCGACAATCTCAAAGCTTTGAATGATCGACACGGCCATTTGGCTGGTGATATCGTCCTGACCGCTATTGCAAAAGCGGTACTGGCCTCGGCGCGGCCGCTCCGAAATCGTTGCACGTGTGGACGGCGACGAATTTGCCATTTTGCTGGTCCATATTTTCAAAGATAAGTTAAGCCGCAAAGCCGAGCATATTTCCGAAACCATGACCCAACTGGAAGTGGCTTATCAAGGCGCGCAACTGACTCCCAACGTATCTGTCGGTTTCACGCCGCTTGAACCGGGCGTTAAACCGCTTGACTTGATCATGCGTGCCGACCGTTCCATGTATGTCGCAAAGCAGCCAAATGGCGGACATTTGCAGCGCAAAACGTCTGCGCCGCCATTATACTAACGTTCCGACAGATAGTGATAGTCACCCGTAAGACTATCATCCAATTCATAAACAATCGGCTGACCGGTCGGAATTTCGAGACCGCTTATGTCGGCGTCGGAAATACCGGACAGATGTTTCACGAGTGCCCGCAAGCTGTTGCCATGGGCTGAAATCAGGACGGTTTTTCCCGCGTTCAGTTCAGGCACAATTGCTTCATCCCAATAAGGCAGAACCCGATTAATCGTGTCCTTCAGGCTCTCCGACGCGGGGATTTGGATGCCTGCATAACGGGGATCATTTGAGAGATCATAAGGTGACCCCTCTTCGAGCGGTGGCGGCGGAACGTCGAAACTGCGGCGCCAGATCTTCACCTGATCATCGCCATGCTTGGCGGCTGTTTCGGCCTTGTCGAGGCCAGTTAGCCCGCCATAATGCCGCTCGTTCAACTGCCAGTTTTTCGTCACCGGAACCCAGAGACGCCCCATCGCCTCAAGCGCGAGATTCAATGTCTTGATCGCCCGCGTCTGTACGCTGGTAAAGGCGGTGTCAGGGGCGATCCCCTTTTCCTGCATCAAAGCGCCAGCCGCCCATGCCTCGGCAGCACCTTTTTCTGTAACATCGACGTCCCACCAGCCAGTGAAGCGGTTTTCCAGGTTCCACTGCGACTGGCCGTGACGAATGAGGATGAGTTTGGGCATAGGGACTCCAATTTTGTTTGGCAGCGCCGTAACGCAAGTTGATCAGATCGCCAAGGTCATGAAACGGCTGAATGGGTCAGCTTGATAGTCGCCAAAGGGTTGGCAATATGCGAACCCGAAAGCTTCATATAATGCGCAGGCTGGCAAAAAGGCTTCTGACGATCCCGTTTCCAGACTTAGCCGAATATATCCCCGCCCGCGCGCTTCCAAGATAATATGCGTGAGCATTGCCGCGCCTGCACCTTTGCGCAAATGGTCTGCATGGGTGCGCATCGATTTGATCTCACCTTCATCGGGTGAAAGTTGCTTCAATGCACCGCAGCCTGCCAGCTCTTCACCGTCCCAAATTGACCAGAAAGTCACATCGGGAGCGTTCAGCCCGTCAAAATCCAGAAAATGACAACTTTCCGCGGGAGAATTTGCCAGCATTCCGGCGAAGTGCGTTTCCAGCAAAGCTCGGATTTCAGCGCCAGTCAGATCGTCCTCTATGATGCGCATCATGATAGCGCTTACACCATCTCCGCCAGAGTAGCGAGGCACTCGCGGGCCAGCAAACGGCAGCGTTCAGGTGACCAGCCTTGCTCAGGATCATTGCCGTGCACCGTGTCCTTATACGGCATTTCAAGAGTCATCGAGACACATTGATGCGACGGTCCGAAACGTTCGGCCAGCTGGTTGGTCGACATAGACAAATTCGCCTTGCCCGGCCCCGCTTTGGTATATCCCAGTTCTGTCTGGAAATCGGGTGTGCGCGCAGCCAAGCGATTTATGAATTGTTTATAGCGATCACCCTGGCCGTCGGTCCAGGACGGAATGCCTTCAAAGCCCGCCATGAAGGCCGCCGGAATGGCTTCGTCGCCATGAATATCCATCGCCCAATGCACACCCTTTTCGTCCATTGCGTTACGGATGGCGCGCACTTCAGGACTGCGCTCGGCGGATGGGTCTGACCATTCGCGGTTCAGGTTCACGCCCAGATAATTGGTCCGCAAATGTCCGCGATAGCTGCCATCGGGATTGCAGTTTGGCACGATATGCAGCTGACATTTTTCAAGCAATACACGCGTATGCGGATCGCTGAGGTCCGTGAGCATATCAATGGCACCCTCCATCCAATATTCGGCCTGCGTCTCGCCCGGATGTTGCCGCGCATACAACCAGACCTGCGTGTCGCCACTGCCCATTTCAAGGCAGTCAATAGCGCGTTCTTCAAGGCTGTGGCCAAGGCAGCGATAGGTGACGCCTTCGACCGATGCTGCCTCGGCAACAAGATCATGGTGCCGTTCCATGCTGTAGGGCGCGAAATAGGCAAACCAGGCAATATCGCTCGCTGGCGTATAACGGATGGTGAGTGTTCCACCCGCTGCTGCCGCGTCATATGCCGTGTCGGCGCGCGCCCAATAATCGCGGTCTTCGGAAACGCATGCACGGTAATTGGGCCAGCCGCCAGGATAGGCGCTGCTTTCCAGCCCTGTGATCCGCAATTCAAGTTCCTCGCCAGCGGTGCAGGCAACGCGGAAATGGAACCATTGTGCGAATTCGGAATCCTTGTCCTTGCGAATGGCAAGCGTCGCTATGTTGCCATCAATGGCGTGGACAATGATGTTACCACTGTCAAAGGCGGCATTAACGTCAGTAATCGGCATTTTTGGTTCGCTCTCGCTTACAAGGCGGTACCGGCTCACTCCCCACCAGCCACCCAATTGAAGTTACACCCGCTGGGTGACCGAGTGGAGGAGTAGGCCGGTACCGCAATTAAAATCAGGGTACGCGAATAGTCTCGCCAGACACGCCGGGGAAGTCCTTAAACAACGCCTGAGCCAGTTTGGATGCCGCAATGCCCGGTTGAGCGGCAGGTGAGCCTGCTTTTGCCGATTGCACAGCAGTACCTTCCCAGATCACCATCTGGTCACTACGTCGCAATATGCGCACGGCAAGCGTCGTTTGTACCTGAGACGAGCCCCCACCGCCCAGATTGATGCCAAGGCCAATGCCTAGGCCTGAGCCGTAGCTGCCCGTTGAGCCGCCGACACCAACAGAAACGGGCGATCGGCGATCAGGGCGAATCGTGGTCGTGCCAAACCGCACTTCAGCAGTGACGTCGAAGGAAGTTCCTTGATCGAGATAGCCCACGCGCTGCATCTCGCGCGTAACTGCGGCCAGATAGGGCGCGCCTGCAAGAGACTGGTCCGAAGCCGATTCGCCAGCAAGACGGACGTTAAAGCTGCCTGTTCCATAAGGCACCCCGTCGGCCGCACGGTTAAACCGCGTCACCTCGACAGGTCCAGTGGGAACAACGCATGCGGTGAGCAGCGTAAGGGCAATAAGCGGCAGCAAGCGGGCGTTTTTCATCATGGTCACATCCTTAAGCCCGTCCTGTAGCATGGCAAGCGATGTATAATCGATGAATTCGCGTTAAGGGCCAATCGCGCTTGACTTTCCGGGGCCTACCACATAGGAGCGCGCCTTCAATTCAAGCTTCATGCATTTAAAAGACGGGTAAATCCGATGAAAGTCGTTAATTCTCTGAAGTCGCTCAAGGGCCGCCATCGCGACAATCGCGTGATTCGTCGCCGTGGCCGTACGTATGTAATCAACAAGACCCAGCCTCGCTTCAAGGCGCGCCAAGGTTAATTTGGCCCTGCCTGCGCGATGCGGGCAGTTGGTTCAGGCAAAATACCGCTCCCGATT
>JBBQPQ010000088.1:0-8486 GCA_038217195.1 Sphingomonadales bacterium
AGCGTCTGGTTAAGGATGTTCCGAAACTCTTGTGCACCGGTCGATAGCGTGTTGAAATCAACCCCGTTCAGTGTGACCGAAGTGAAAGTGATGTCAGTCGCCGCGTTGCCCGCAGAAATGATTGACGAAATGTCGGCGCTCGTGATGTTAAATCCGGCAGGGGTCACAAAATCGAACGAACGTGTAAAGCTGCACGATTTGGTTCCTGCTGCACAGACAACTTCATCATCCCCGTAATTGCCGCTTGGACCAGTGATGTTGATGAATTGAGCGGCCTGGGCCCCAGTTGCCATGAAAGACGCGACGATAACCGTAGATAGATAAGCAAGTTTCTTGCGCATGTGTATTTCCTCAAGTTTATGAATTGTCATGCCCGATCGCGCGCCTAACTATCGTGAATGACGGAACAGGAACTTGTAACATCCCGTAAAGTTCCGCTGCTCGAAGGTTAATGGGATAATAAAAAGCATTAACCATAGACTATGAAACACGCCTTACCCGCGCGCGTGTTAAGCTGCACAATTCGCGACAGTTTTTTTATAAGTAGGCTGGACCAATGGTCCTTGGCTGCAAATCCCGAAACTCGATTTATCCGGGTGCAGATCAGTGATTAGCGGCTGGCGTGATCGACAAGTTCGACAGCACTAATGGACCGCTGGCCACTTTGCCGGTCGAGCTGGACAATGACATCGATCATTGAACGCGCATAATCTATCGTTTCCTGACGTCCAAGGCCAAGCCCGGCTTGCATGCACATGAATGCGATTTGTTCGAGCGCCCCGTGCGGGGAGTTGGCATGCACGGTGCTGATGGAACCAGGATGGCCAGTGTTGATCGCGCGCAGGAACGTAACTGTCTCGCGGCTGCGCAATTCCCCGACGATGAGCCGGTCTGGCCGCATGCGCAACGACGCGCGCATCAGATCGTCAATAGTTACATTGGCTTCGCCTTGATTGCCCGCCACGGCAACAAGGCCAAGCGCGTTGTCGCTTCCCAATCTTATTTCCGGGGTATCTTCGATGGCGATGAGCCGCTCGTGCCGGGGTATTTCCTTCAACAGTGCATTCAACAAAGTGGTCTTACCCGAAGACGTTCCGCCAGAAATGAGTATAGTTTTGCGCGAAGCAATCGCCTGGCGAAGTAGGCCGAGATAGTCCTGGTTTCGCAAATACATTGCCAGCGAATCTTGCGTATCGCGCGCGCTTTGCATGGCATTGGGTGAAGATGGGGCCAGGCTCTGGTCAAAATAATTTTGGAGAGTCATGTCCTGCAAACGGTGTTTGCGGATCGCAAGTGCCACCTCACCACGTGTCGCCGGCGGCAACACCATCTGCACGCGTGCGCCTCCCGGAAGGATTGCCGAAAGCAGGGGATTTTCGCGATTTACACCTTGATGGTTGATCCGCGCGATTTGGTGCGCAAGACGTTCCAGCAAGGCTCTGTCAATCTGCGGTGCGTGGTGACGCTCCATCTCGGCTACGCCCAACCGCTCAACCCATATCTCATGTGGGCGGTTTACCAGTATTTCTGTAACATCATCCGATTCCAGCCATTCGCTGAAGGGCGCGAGATAGCTGTTCAGATATACATTGCCGGCATCACCGGTGATCGGCGATATCTGGTTCATTGGACGTTGCTGTCAGTGCCCGAGAAATCGAGATCACGCGCAATGAAAATCCGGATGGCAGTGCCTTGTGCGACCTTCACCGTTGGCGGGATATTGATATCGCGTTGAAGGGCAATGCCCGCCACGCTTTTTGCATCATCTGCTGTGCGGACAACTACGTCATTTCCGCCGCGTTGCAGCAAACCCATGCCCGATTGGACTACCGATAGCAAAAGCGCCGAGCCAAAACGTTTCAGGAAATGGCTGTCGACTTTACCGCCTAATCCGGCGCGACCAAGTGGATCCGTGACCGGAGAGCCAAGAGACACCGTAACCCCGTCAGGTCGCGTCAACCGCGTCCAGACAATAAACGCGCGTGACTGACCAGCGGCGAGCCCCGAACGATATTGGCCGATGAGACGGCTGCCGCTTGGAATGAGTACCCGGCGCCCATCAAAACCCATGACGTCCCGGCTTACAACAGCACGGACATAGCCCGGCAAGTCAGAGTTTATGGCCGTTTCAAGCACGCCAGCGATGATAGCCCCCTGCGGAACAGTATAACTGCTATTGGCTATGCGGACGGCGCGTGCCGGTGCATTTTCGCCTGCCGCAACGCGGTCGGCAAATTTATCCTCTGCGCTCAGATCGTCACCCTTAGCGCCAGCCAGCCCAGCGGTGGGTGGCGACATGCCAGCGCCGCCCTTGGTCAGATCGACGACAACGCCAGGAGATTCAAACCGGTTTGCGCCTACTATTTTTGGTGCAACCCCAACAGCTCCCGGAGGCCCCATATTGTTACCAGGCGGAGGCACAAGAGACGGTGGCGGTAATTGGGGTGGGCCTGGCTTCAATGGCGCAGGAGGCACAAAACCACCCTGGGGAACGGCGCTGGCTGCGGCAGGGGCCACCGCTGCGCGCACGTTCTGGTTTGCGTCGCCGCGGCTGGTCGCCAAAGTCGTGAAGGTCAAAATGCCGAGCAAGCTTATCCCGACCACGCCCAGTTTCATGCCTGGTGACAACCCTGTCGGCATCGCAACGGGCGATGATATCTGCTGATTGGCATCTTCGAGCAATTCGGCATCCATTGTGCTGCGGGGATCAGCATTGCCATTTTTGAGCAAGGTCACGGCTTTGCCTCCTTCAGGTTGCAGCCAGATTTGCGACATTTCTTGCCGGTGACGCGTGCCTTTGGCGCGTCCGGTCCGAGTGCAGGCGCTGCATAAGCATCATTGAAAATGATTGTGACCTCTTTGCCCTGGCGCAACACAAATTGCGGCGCGATTTGCTCAACCACTGTATAGGGACCGCGCACTGCAAAATTTACGATGCTCTCGCCGGCGTCAGGCGTGATACTGAATATAGCGGGTGTCGACGATCCGGCGGCAAAGCGGAAATATGTGGCCTTGCCATCGTCAAACACTTGCTCGGGTACATTGGCCTTTGCACCATCGTAGCTGTAGGCACGGTTCCATAAATCCGGCGATGTCGCAATCAACGGCGGGGGCGTTACATTTGCTGCCGAAACTGGCGCGTTCTGTGGATAACGGAAACGCACGGCATAGGTGATTTGGCTTTGCGGGACGCGCAGACCTGATTTCGCGACGAGTTCCAGATTATACCGCCGCTGGTTTGTGATGATCGAAAGGTTTGTCGTGGGCGGCAAGCCAACTGGCTTTAGAAACATGATGGTTCCAGCGCCATTGGGGGTAACTTGCCATCCCGATGAGTCACCAATACCTACAGTTTCAATCTTCTCGCCAGGTTCAAATTCCAGCATCATTTGATAGCCGGTATGTCCGGTCAGCCGAATAACCGTGTCGGGGCTATATTCTACGTACCGGATATTGGGCGCAACCTGCGCATTTGCCGGCGCTGGCAGCATCGCCGGTACACTCACCAAACAACCTGCAAGGGCTAGCAAAAATTGTCTACTGGTCATGCAGCGTTCCTGATAGCTTTAATGGGTGCGCGAACCGCGTTTACTGGACCTCGCGAAATGCGCCGATCCGAATGTACCGCTTGCTGACCCGTCTGGACCGTATCGACATTCAACCGCTGCGGCAACATGATAGCGCGTTCGTTGCCGGAACTGAAGTTTGAAGTTGCCACCGCCGATCGCTCGATAGCGCCGACCAATGATTGCATACGCTCGTTATACACCATGTTGCCCGGGGCCATCTGCGTGGATTGGGGAGCAGCTGCAACCATGTTATCGGCCACGCGCTGCTGGCCAATCGGCAAGCTCCAGCCGCTTACGATTGTCCGGCCCACGCGGAACAACTGAACCGACACCGCCACCATGATGAGCACGATCACCAAAATCGTAAGCCCGGCACGTAATGAAAAAACACCTTGGCTGGCAGCAACAAACATTTGCGTCAAAACTGGCTCAAGCAAGGCAACAGCGCCTGCCGACGTCATCATTGCCATCACCGGGACCAATGCCATCAATAGAGCCGCGCGACCCCAACCAAGCAGCAATCCGCGCGTCGCGGGAAACAAGCCAAGTACGGCAAAGATAGGACCAAGCAAGAGAAGCAGGCCAAGAATGATTTTCGCAACCACCAATACGCCAGCCGACGCCAGAACCAGCAACAATGCGCTGAGCAACAACATATTGGGGCCAAGCGAGTCTTTTGGTACGATGAACGCGGTTATGCCTGTTGCGGTAGCAGGCAGGGCTTCGGCTTCCGGAGCGATCTGGCCGGGAACCATCTGGTCGGGCTGTGCATCAAACTCTGTCCAGGCGTCCGCGAGGTCAACCATTCTGCCCGAAAGAACGTCAATGCGGTCAGTCAGGCTGCTGACATTGCCATCGCCCTGATTGATGGCCTGCACGATTTCCTGCGGCCCATCGGTTAGCACGTCATAGACAAGGACCTGATAAGTCGCCCAATTGGACGTGAGCGCGAGCACCGCACCAATCATGATCATGCGGGGCATCATTTCGCCCATGCTGAGCGAAGAACGGCCAAAGATCAGCCGATAGCCGACAAGTGCGACATACAAGGTCAGCGCAATCGTCAACGCAATGCTGAACACGCTTCCTTGACCCAGCAAATTCGCATAGCCGCCCTGCACCGTGGACTGCATATAGCAATCCACGCTATCCACCATCGTCGCAGCAGCGCCTGCGGCCGGGTTAATGGCAGCGCAATCCGCCATTAGCCGAGTGTTCCAGTCTTTGCTGCAGCCCACAAAGCGGACGGACCTTCTTCGGCGGCCTTCAGCAATTGTGGCATCCAGTCGGATGGCGCATCGCCATGGTCAGCGCGCAGTTCGTCCAATTTGCGGACGCTTGTTTCGCGGCCCGAAAGGACCGTGATGGCATCAGGCATATTCGCCATGTCCAGACGCGCGACCACGCTATTGCCACCCTGCTTGATGAGGACGCAGCGCAAATGCTCGGGCAAGGACCGTACCAGATCGAGCTCATGTTCAGTCAGGCCAAAGCCGTCGCAATAATCCGAAGCCTGCGCTTTGGGATTGCTCATGAACAATTGTGTCGCCGACTGTTCGATGATGGTCGCGGAGATCTTGCTTTCGATCGCGTCGCTAGCGCTTTGCGTGGCGAAGCCAACGACGCCATTGCGTTTCCGGATCGTCTTCATCCAGTCTTTCAACCGATGAACAAAAACTTCGTCATCAAGCGCCTTCCACCCTTCGTCGATCACGATCATGGACGGCGAGCCATCCAGCCGTTCGTCGACACGGTGGAACAGATACATCATCGCTGGCGTGCGAAGTGCGGGGTTGTCGAGCAACGCGGTCATATCAAAGCCAGCGGTGCGCGTATCAAGGCTGAGCTGGTCGATTGGATTGTCAAACAACCACGCATGTTCCCCTGCCCCATACCAGGGCGCTAGCCGCGATGCGAGGTCGCCGCGGACAGGGCGTGCGCCGCCTGCAAGCAGTTCCACCAGATAGCGCAATTGCCGATATTCGGTCGGCTGTCCAAAATTGCCATCAACAGCGCTGGCGATAATCGCGTTTTCGTCGGCTGTTAACTGCCCACCTGCTGGCGTCAGCAATATCGAGAGCCACTGCCGCAGAAACGCATGGTTCACAGCGCTTTCAGGCAATTGCAGCGGATTAAAACCGGTGGGCACACCTGGCCGAAGGACATCATAATGCCCGCCAATCGCGCGGATGAAGATTTCCGCGCCGCGATCCTTGTCGAAGAAGAATGTGCGGGGGTTAAATTTCTGCGCCTGCGCAATCAGGAAATTGAGTACAACCGTTTTACCCGAACCGGACGGACCGATAAGGGTAAAGTTGCCCAGATCGCCGCTGTGCAGATTGAAGAAATAGGGCGTGCTCGACGTCGTTTCGAGCACCGTTATCGGCTCTCCCCATGGCCCGCCGGCAGGCACGCCGATGGGAAAGCCGTGTAGCGAAATCAGGCCGGACAGATTCGCTGTCGACACCAACGCCTTGCGCGCGATGAAGTCTGCATTGCCGGGAAACTGGGCCCAAAATGCGCTTTCAAGATTAAGATCTTCACGAACCGCTACGGCGCCAATGTCGGCAAGCGACGCCTGCACATCGGCCACCGCGGCATCCAATGCCGAAAGCGTCATCGCACGGACGTGAACGGTCAGATGATGCTCACCATAAGCAGCAGCGCCGCCCGTCAAATCATCCTTAGCGCCCAAGAGCCCCTGACGTAACGTCGTGGTTTCATCTGATGCTGCGCGCAGGCGCCTGAGTGCAAGCCCGATGCGTTCGTCGGCAATCTGCCGGTCAATGAACGCATAGCTTTCCGTCATCGTCAGTTCGTGCGGCAGACGCAAAAGATTGTCCAACATGCCCGGCGATGTGTTGGCCGGATAGTCCTTGAGCGAAATGATCGCGCCAAATCGCGATGTTTCCGCGCTTGCCCCTTTCAGGTGGATCGCATCAAGACCGAAGCTGATCCGCTTATACGGCAGATACTGCCCGGCATCGCCGACTGGCTCAAGCACCGGCTGCATCTCGCCATTGTACAGCGCAGACAATATCTCGAGCGGTTCCGAACAAATTCCGTTTGCACCCTGATATCGGCTCAGACTGCGTGGCCCGTAGCGACCCAATGCGGACATCAGATTTGTACGCGCAGCATCCAGATCACGCAGTTCCCGCGCCTGTTCTGCCAACCGTTCTGTGCTGTTGCGTTTGCCATTGCCCCATTTGGTCAGGCGTTCGACAAAGCCGACTTTCCCGCGTGCAGGACGGCGGACAAGCATCAGAACGATATCGTTGATATACAGTCGCTTGCCGCGAAGCTGCTGCTGCCACGCGTCATCAAGGTCGCGGGCAAATCCTTCTGGCTGTTGGCCTGAAAGGTCGGCAGTTACCTGACGGCGAATGACGTGGCAGTACAGCATCAAATTGGAATTGGCGATGCCGCGCATGACAACATCGCGCACGGCCGCCATGTGGTTGAGCGTCTCGCTGTCAGCTGTTTCAAACGCTACGCCGTCAATCTGAAGCATCTGGATCAGATCGCCGCCGCGCGTCACCACGGTATGATCGTTGACATGCCCGGCATAAGGCAGTCGATCTCCGGCACGTGGATCAAGCTTCGTGGCTTTTTGTGATGATACTTTCATAGATTAAGGCCGATAGCTGTTGCAGCGCCACAGATCGTGGGTGCGGGTGCGCCCACAGCGGCTAACCTTGGTAATCCAAAGGTCGAAAATGCGCGGCTCCCGCAAACAGGCCATATAGCCGATGGCATGGATAACTGCGGCGGCGGGTATGGCCCAAAACGAGCGGCTGATCAGAAAGATTTCCGTCGTCACGACCAGATTAATGATGAAATAGCTGTACGTTACGCCAGCAAACATCTGTGGTTGAGTAAGCGCCCTGAATATCGGCGTGCGGTTCAGCGGGGTCATATACTAGCCCCCGACGGCTGCGACGCGAATGCCTGAAACAATAGCTGTTGCGCCAAACAGGACGAAGCAACCAACAATTACGGTAGCGCCAAATCGCCAGTTCATCCGGCCAGTCAGCATCATCAGGCCAACTACCGCAACAGCGATAACAGCAGCGGTGGTCGCAACATTGCCCAGCAATGTGCCTTGCATCCAGCCAAGCGCGTTGACAATTGGTCCCGAACCTTGCGGATCAACACCAGACACCTGAGCCATGGCTTTCTGCGGTAGGGCAGATGCCAAAGCGGCTAACCCGAAAAAACTGCGAATTTTATACGTCATCAAGAACCTCGCTCAATATCCTGTGCGATATGCCGACATGGCCGACATCCGCCGCATTATCTGCCGCACGTAATTTTGTGTTTCGCGATAGGGCGGAATACCGCCATATTTCAGTACTGCACCTGGCCCGGCATTATACGCCGCCAGGGCAAGCGGCACGTTGTTGCCAAATCGTTCAAGTTGTTGGCGCAGATAAGCCGTTCCGCCGCTTACATTCTGGTGGACATCATGCGGATTGCGCACACCCAATTGCCGCGCTGTGCCGGGCATCAACTGCATGACGCCGATTGCGCCGGCTGATGAGCGGGCACGCGGATTATACCGTGATTCCTGCCATGCAACCGCATCGACCAGGTTGCTGTCGACACCATAACGCGCCGCAGCCAATTGAATATGCTGGCGAATTCCAGTCGGCGATTCAGTTGCCCCGATTGTCTCGGGTCCATCCGGTTCTGGCAATTCGTTAACGGTTGGTATCACTTCCAGCTTCCATGCAGGCCGGGAGATTTCCACAAAGTTACCATCACTTGCCAATTCAAAGACGTCGGCGTTAGCGGCGCCAGAGATGCAAGCACAACCCAGAATGCCGAGAATGGAAGGAATGATGCGCCTGTTGACCATATCAAAAGCCTAGTCGGCACAAATTGATAAATGGTTAACAAAACCTTCCGATATCC
>JBBQPQ010000089.1:0-8314 GCA_038217195.1 Sphingomonadales bacterium
TATATGCGTGTTTGGCGGGGCATGCGTTCCATGACAGTTGCGAAAATCGTCACTGCTTCTATATAGCGCTTCCCATTCATGCAAAGCCTGAACCTTCGGGCACGCCCGGCACCATTTCTGAGAATCGAACAATAATATGCCTGCCATTGCCATTCCCGGTCCAGAAGGCCGCCTTGAAGCCCGTTTTTCGCCACCACCGCGTCCACGTGCACCCATTGCAATGATATTGCATCCGCACCCGCAAGCGGGCGGAACGATGAATGACCGCATCACGCAGCAGCTCTACAAAACCTTTGTTGCACGTGGATTCGGCGTTTTGCGTTTTAACTTTCGCGGTGTTGGCCGAAGCGAAGGCGAATTCGACAACGGCATTGGCGAATTGTCCGACGCAGCATCTGCTCTGGATTGGGTGCAAAGCTTTCATCCCGAAGCGTCCACAACATGGATTGCCGGTTTCAGCTTTGGCGCATGGATTGGCATGCAGCTGCTGATGCGTCGCCCGGAAATCCGGGGCTTCATCTCTGTTGCACCACCAGCAAATATGTATGATTTCAGCTTTTTGGCGCCTTGCCCTTCATCGGGCATCATCATTCAGGGCGTCAATGACGAAGTCGTCAACCCGAATGCCGTACAAAAGCTGGTGGATAAGCTGAGGACGCAGCGTCATATCACGATCCATCATGACGAAATTCCCCGCGCAAACCATTTCTTCGAAAATGAAATGGATATGTTGATGGCATCGGTGAATGGCTATCTCGATTTCCGGTTGGATCCTAATTCACCAATTAAATAAATTAGCGCGCTTCACTCACCAGGCTTTTGCCCTGATTATCAGGCACTACCCAGATGGCAACATTGGCGAGAATGACCAGTGCCGCCGCGATCATGAGCCATATTTGCTGACCTAAACCGTCGCGGCGCCAGCGTTTCCAGGCTCCGAATAGCAGCAGAAAAGCGGATAGCATGGCGAGGGACAAAATGGCGTTGAGCATCTACGCCACATAAAGACAGTGGATAATCCGTGCAATCCGGCAAATTCGGCGTAGCCTTTTGCTGCGCTGTCCCATAGGGGAAGCGTAGTTCGACTCACGCTGCTACAGGATGTGCCATGCGTATCGCCATCGCTTCAGATCATGCCGCTCTTGCGCTGAAATCAGCGCTTGTTGAATATCTGCGCGGGTCTGGCCATGAAGTGGCCGATCTTGGTCCGCACGACGAAAGCTCGGTCGATTATCCCGATTATGGTTACAAGCTGGCCGCGGCGATTGCAAATGGCGCAGCGGATCGCGGTGTTGCGCTGTGCGGGTCAGGCATTGGTATATCTATCGCGGTTAATCGCAACCCTGCTGCCCGCGCTGCTTTAGTTTCAGAGCCTTTGTCAGCCCGGCTTGCCCGCGAACATAATGACGCAAACGTCATTGCGATGGGTGCGCGCCTGATCGGCATAGAAATGGCGAAAGCCTGTATTGACGCATTTCTCTCAAACGACTTTGGCGGCGATCGCCACCAACGCCGCGTTGATAAATTATCCAACCCAATCACCACCAAGGAACCAGCATGAGCACGCGCCCCGCACACGACCTTTCCGATGTTCAGCCAGTCGGTTTCTTCACACGCGGCCTCGCTGAAACTGACGCCGAGGTGTTTGCTGGTCTCGCGCATGAGCTTGACCGCGAACAGAACCAGATCGAGCTGATTGCTTCCGAGAATATTGTTTCGAAGGCTGTACTTGAAGCACAGGGCTCAGTGTTCACCAACAAATATGCCGAAGGCTATCCTGGCAAACGTTATTATCAGGGCTGTGCCCCTTCGGACGAAGTGGAAACTCTTGCTATCGAACGTGCTAAAAAGTTGTTCAGCGCAGGTTTTGCTAACGTCCAACCACATTCCGGTGCGCAAGCCAATGGCGCGGTCATGCTTGCGCTAGTAAAGCCAGGAGAAACGATTTTAGGCATGAGCCTCGATGCGGGCGGTCACCTTACCCATGGCGCGAAGGCTGCGATGTCAGGCAAATGGTTCAACGCAGTACAATTTGGCGTGCACCCTGAAACCCATCTGATCGATTTTGACGAGGTCGAGCGTCTTGCGAAAGAACATCGGCCCAAAATAATTATTGCCGGTGGCTCGGCATATCCACGCATTATAGATTTTGCGCGCTTTCGTGCAATCGCAGACGAAGTGGGCGCAATATTCCATGTCGACATGGCGCATTTTGCTGGTCTTGTTGCTGGCGGCGTGCATCCCAACCCACTTGAGCATGCACATGTGGTTACGAATACCACCCATAAAACGCTCCGCGGGCCACGTGGTGGCATGATCATGACCAATGACGAGGCGATTGCCAAGAAAATCAATTCTGCTGTCTTTCCGGGCTTGCAAGGCGGTCCATTGATGCATGTCATTGCTGCGAAGGCGGTGGCATTTGGTGAAGCGCTTCGTCCCGACTTTAAGAGCTATGCCGCCGCAACAATTGCCAACGCGAAGGTTTTGGCCGCGACGTTACATGAACGCGGCGCAAACCTCGTTTCGGGCGGTACCGACACGCACTTGGCGCTCGTTGATTTGACGCCACTTGGCATCACAGGACGTGATGCCGACGAAGCGCTCGAGCGTGCCGCCATCACCTGCAATAAAAACGGAATCCCGAACGATCCCCTCCCACCTGTAAAAACAAGCGGCATCCGCGTTGGCTCGCCAGCCGGAACAACGCGTGGCTTTGGACCGGCTGAATTCCGGGAGATTGGCCATATGATCTCCGACGTTCTTGACGGTTTGCGGCAAAAGGGCGAGCATGGCGATGCCGCGGTCGAGGCAGAGGTTCGGCTCCGGGTGCGCGAACTGTGCAATCGCTTCCCAATTTACCCGTCTTGAACTATTGTGGTGACTTACCCATCTAATACACAGAAGGGAAATGATCATGGGATTTTGTAACGAATGTGACGCTGCATATGGCGAGGGCGCGAAGTTCTGCCCCAATTGTGGCGCCAAAACACCTGAGCAACGTGCAGCGGAGAGTATCCCCAATCAGGCACGACATTATGTCGGCGAAGCTGCGGACGAACTGTGGGGAGCGACCAAAGATGCGTTTCATACCGGCAAGCATCTGGCCGATCAGGACACTGTCAAAAAAGTCGCTGGCGGAGCAGCCATTGGCGCTGCTGCGGGTATCATTGCACCGATAGGGCTTGCAACGGGTGCGCTTATTGGTGCGGGCATCGTCGCGTACCGGCACGTGAACAAGAAAAAGAATCAGGAAAAATAATTGCGTTGCCCATTTTGCGCACATGACGATAGCCAGGTAAAGGACAGCCGTCCCACCGAAGACAATAGCGCTATACGCCGCCGGCGACAGTGCGAAGGTTGCGGTGGGCGGTTTACGACCTTTGAACGTATTCAGTTGCGTGAGCTTTTGGTGATTAAGGCCGAAGGTAAGCGCGAGCCTTTTGACCGTGAAAAGGTTGAGCGATCCCTGTCCGTCGCGTGCCGCAAGCGTCCAGTAGACCATGCGCAGATTGAAAAACTGGCTTCCGCAATTCAACGACAACTTGAAACCTTGGGTGAAAGTGAAATTGAGTCCAAGCGCATTGGTGAGTTTGTGATGGAAGGCCTCAAGGCACTGGACAGCGTCGCATATATTCGGTTTGCGTCGGTCTATAAGGACTTCAGTGAAGCCAAAGATTTTGAGGATTTCGCCGGGAGCGTGGTTGAAGCCGCACAGAAATGAGCGTGCCGCCAATCATCATTCTTGTCCGTCCACAATTGGGCGAAAACATCGGCAAAGCCGCACGCGCTATGCTTAACTTCGGTCTTACCGAGATGCGGCTTGTCGCGCCAAGAGATGGGTGGCCCAACCCCAGTGCTGGTCCTGCGGCATCCGGCGCAGATATTGTGCTCGCCAATGCACAGGTTTATGCCACGCTGGCCGAGGCAACTTCCGACATAAATCATGTATATGCTACTACCGTGCGAAAACGTGGCGTAACCAAGCCCGTCATTACACCCGAAGCGGCAGCACGGGAAATTTTCCGCAATGTTTCTGGCCGAAGTGCCATATTGTTCGGCGCGGAACGATCAGGACTTGAAAGCGATGAGGTCAACGTCGCACGTGCAATCATCACCGTGCCCATCAATCCAGATTTTGGGTCACTGAACTTGGCCCAGGCAGTGATATTGTGTGCCTATGAATGGTCAAAGACCCAGTCCTTAGCGAGCCCGCCCAAAACCGACCTGGAGCCGCCCGCAACGCAATTCGAACTCGATGGCCTAATCGCGCAACTTGACGAAATGCTGCAACCGCTGAATTATTTCACACCAATTGACCGGGCTCCCGTTACAAGACGCACATTGCGGAATTTGTTGACTAAGCCAGCGTGGAACGCGTTTGAGGTCCGGACATTGCGCGGGGTATTAAAAACCTTAGGCAGAATGGCGCAAACAAAAGCTTAATCATTTCATTTCATAGTCTTAGTGTATTTTATTTCAACGGTTAGGAGCACATTGATGTTAACTACAATGATTTTGGCATTAGCATTTTTGGCATCAAGCGCGTCGGAGCCAGTCGCAAACAACTCGAACGAAGCACAGGTGCAAACAGCTAAAGTCAAGGCAAAGAAAATTTGCAGAATGGGTGATGACACCGGCAGCCGCATTACCAGCAAGCGATGCAAGACCCAGGAAGAATGGGATGACCTGGATAATAGGTCGGATTTAGGCGACAAGAGCAGGTCAGGTATGACTTTGAAGCCTTAACCCGAATTTGACGTCTAACCTTCAGGCCCGATTGGTGTCCCATTTATCAAGTTCATAGACGATGGATGCTTCAATCAAACGCTCCCAAAGATCGGCAACAACGCTCACAGGAACACCAGCCTGTTTGGCCGCATCTTGCACATGCGCCAAAACCTGCTGCTTGCGGGCCTCGTCCCTAACTGCAGCGCGCGTCGCTTTAATCCGCGCCGCAGCGTCCATATACGCAAAACGCTTTGCCAACAGGTCAACCAGATGCGCATCGACTGCGTCGACACCGGCGCGGACTTCGGTCATATTTGCACAGATTTCGGGTGGGATTGGAATATCGTTGCTGGTCATGGCTGCGCCTTTACGGATCAGCATCGGCAAAGTCGAGCCAGATGTTGACATAACGCCCGTCAGCGGCCATAGGCGCCGCTTCGCAATCGACCCTGCATTCCGGTGAAGCAGGTGTCCGGCACATGAAAACTGTGTCGCGCGGTACCGGAAACAACGTTGTTAGCAATTGGAGACTGAATATGTCGATGCGCAAAAGCTCGAAGTATAAACTTGACCGCCGGATGGGTGAAAACATCTGGGGACGTCCAAAATCCCCTGTAAACAAGCGCGAATATGGCCCTGGCCAGCATGGTCAACGTCGCAAGGGTAAGCTTTCCGACTATGGTATTCAGTTGCGTGCTAAGCAAAAGCTCAAGGGCTATTATGGCGACGTAACCGAAAAGCAGTTCAAACGTGCTTACCAAGAAGCCAGCAACATGAAGGGTGATACCTCGCAGAACCTCATCGGTCTGCTTGAGCGTCGCTTGGACATGGTTGTCTATCGCGCGAAATTCGCACCAACCATTTTCGCTGCGCGTCAGATCGTCAGCCATGGCCACATCCGCGTCAACGGAGTGAAGTGCAATATCGCAAGCCGTCAAGTTGCCGTTGGCGACGTGATCAGCCTTGGCGCCAAGGCCAAGGAAATGGCGCTAGTCATCGAAGCCCAAGGCCTGGCAGAGCGTGATATCCCTGAATATGTGGCCGTGGACGGCAATGACAAGGTGACATTCGCCCGCGTCCCGACGCTGGACGAAGTGCCTTACCCTGTGAAGATGGAGCCAAATTTGGTCGTCGAATTCTATTCGCGCTAATTTGGCAGTACAGTTTTCGAAAAAAGGCGGTCCTTGTGGCCGCCTTTTTTGTTTGAGCCCAAGCATTGGGTCTGGCAGAAGGCGCGTAATAATATTTCCCCTTAGGAGAATTTCATGCGCGTGATGTCCTTGGCCCTCGTTTCTGTGCTTGCTCTGACAACCGCATGTCAAAAGGCAGATAATCCTCGCGTCGAGACGTTGGCGCTGCCGCAGATAGACGTCCCCGCTTTGTCAGAACAGACGATGAAGGGCGTCACGCGGGAATTGTCGCTCGACAGCTATGAAGGCCGCGCGCTCGGATCAGCAGGGGAAGTTAAAACAGTTGCCTATCTGATATCAAAATTCAAAGCAGCAGGACTTGAGCCGGGAAACAACGGCAACTGGACTCAGGACGTTCCCCTTATCGAAATCACCGCCAAAAATGTATCGACGCTAAGCGTCGCTGACCGAAGCGGCAAAGCGATGTCCTTTGCCTATGGCAGCGAATATGTCATTGGAAGCTATCGTGAAGCTCCCAGAACCGAAATCAAGCAAAGTGATATGGTCTTTGTCGGTCACGGCATCGTTGCCCCTGAAAAGGGATGGAACGACTATGCGGGCATAGACGTCAAGGGCAAGACCGTTATCGTTATGGTCAACGATCCCGACTTTGAAAGCGCAAGTCTTGACGGCCCTTTTAGTGGCAAGGCCATGACCTATTATGGCCGTTGGACGTATAAATACGAAGAGGCTGCCCGTCAGGGCGCAGCAGCGGTGCTGATTATCCATGATACCGCGCCGGCCGCTTATGGGTGGAATGTCGTCAATTCCAGTTGGACTGGCACGCAGTTTCTTGCCCAATCAAAGGACGGGGGGAAAAGCCAGACCCAGGCCAATGGCTGGATCCAGAAATCGGTAGCAAAGGAAATATTTGCGGCTGCCGGACAGGATCTTGAAATGCAAATGGCCGCGGCAAAGCAAAAAGGGTTCAAGGCTGTGCCTTTAAACCTGACGGCATCGCTGAGCTTCGACAATGACATTGCCCGCAAGGCCAGCAAGAATGTTATCGGTGTTATGACGGGTGCAAAGCGACCTGACGAATATGTGTTATACACTGCGCACTGGGACCATCTCGGCCGTTGCACAGCGGCTGCCGACGGCGACGATATTTGTAATGGCGCGGTTGACAATGCAACTGGCACGGCAGCGCTTGTCGCATTGGCCGAAGGATTTGCAAAAGCTGGCGCGCCCGACCGATCTGTCGTATTCTTAGCCGTGACAGCTGAAGAAAGCGGTCTGTTGGGTTCAAAATTTTATGCCGAAAATCCAGTGTTCCCACTTTCGCAAACCGTAGGTGGTGTAAACATGGACGCGTTTTCAATGTCGGGCCCTGCCAAAAACCTTACCGTTATCGGCAAGGGCAAGTCGCAGCTGGATAACTATCTCGAGGCGGCAGCGAAATCTGAAGGTCGCACCCCAGAAATGGAGCCTACGCCTGAAAAGGGATTCTATTATCGCTCCGACCATTTCAGCTTCGCGAAGCTTGGCGTGCCGATGGTCTATTTCGAAGGTGGCGATGATTTGGTCAACGGCGGGAAGGCTGCAGCTAAGGCAGCGGCGGAAGATTATGAAAAGAACCGCTATCACGCGCCTGGCGATGAATTTGACGAAAAATGGGATTGGTCAGGCGTCATGTCCGATCTCAAGCTCTATTATCGCGTGGGACGCATGCTTGCGATGACGGACGCTTGGCCCAATTGGAATGAGGGCGACGAGTTCCGCGCCGTCCGTGACAAGAGCCGCAGCGGGAACTAGGACATGCCATTTCGAATGCCCGCGGAGTGGGCACCGCATGAGGCCGTCTGGATTGGCTTTCCAAGCTCGGCAGCATATTGGGGTGCGCCGCTTCAGCAGGCGCAGCAGCAGATAGCGGCTTTCGCCAATGCCGTCCACGATTCCGGTCGTGGCGAGCGGGTCTACCTGATTGCAGGGAACGCTGACGCTGCCAGTAGGGCCGCTCACCTTGTCGACAGCGGCGTCCATGTCGAGCATCGCGATATAGGCGATATCTGGCTGCGCGATACAGGATGCATCATAGTTAAGGATGGAAAGCGTCGCATGGCGCGTAACTTCGGCTTCAATGGCTGGGGCGGTCGTTTCGATTATCCCGGTGATCAAAGCATCGGATACAAGCTTGCTTCAGCCAGCGGATTTGAAATAAGCAGATCGGACTGGGTATTGGAAGGCGGCTCCATTGATGTGGACGGCGCAGGGCTCGCAGTCACTACTACCGACTGTCTTCTAAACCCCAACCGCAATCCCGATCTTGACAAAGCTGCAATAGAAGCCCGATTGCGCAATGATCTTGGGATCGAAAGGCTCTTGTGGTTAGGCAATGGCCTCGCGAACGACCACACCGACGGCCATATCGACAATCTTGCTCGCTTCATTGG
>JBBQPQ010000090.1:0-8218 GCA_038217195.1 Sphingomonadales bacterium
GTTCCGACATAAGGCACATCCGCGCCGCTTTCGATCAGCAGGCGGGCGACGAGCAACTCAGATCCTTCATAGCCCGACACGGTAATTCTGCCCTTAATCGGCTTGGCGGCCAAAGCGCCCTGAATGGCGGGCAATATGGCATTTTGAGCTGCGGCGATTTGATCTGCGCTTGCGCCTGTCGCTTCGCCAATGGCCTTGAGCCATGCTGCTGTTCCATCGCGGCCGACAGGAGCGGAACCGACGACCTGGCGACCAGCGGCTTCAAATTCGCGCACGCTCGCGGTGTAAAAGGGATGGATTGCGGCAATCACTGCACCATCAAGCGCGGCATATAATTCGCGCCATTCGCGCGTAGGCACCACTGGCCCTGCTGCGAGACCCAATGGCTCGAGCATATGGGCAATGCCCATGGGATCGGCTGGAAACATTTCGCCAAGCAATGTGACAGATGGCTTGTCCGGCAAGGATGCCGGCGCTGCAACTGGGCCTTGTCCTGCCTCGGTCCGCGCATATTTCAGCATGGCACCTGCAAGAACATCTTTGGCTTCGGCATGGGTTGGAATTCCGAAGCCTGGCACATCAATGCCAATGATGCGCACGCCATTGATGGCATCGGGCAACAGCCGCAGCGGAACGCCGCTTGCGGTAGGGACGCATAAATTGGTGACGACGATAGTGTCATATTTCTCGGGGTCGGCCATCTGTTCGACAGCTTCCTTGATGTCCTCGAACAATTTTCCGGTGACGAGTGTTTCGGAACTGAAAGGGACATAACCAACGCTTCGGCGCGCGCCGTAGAAATGCGACGTAAATGTCAGGCCGTAAACGCAGCATGCTGAACCGGACAGGATCGTTGCTGTCCGGCGCATCCGCAAACCAACGCGAAGCGAACCAAAAGCGGGGCACATGGATTGCGGTTGGTCATGGGGACCGACGGGATAATCGCTGGCATATTGGTCAAGGATTTCGGTCTTGCCGGCTTTCTTTGCAGCCTCAAGCATGGTGTCTTTGCCGCCATGGCAGCCGCTGCCCTCTACAGGCGCAGCCGAAAGATCCATACGGTCGCGCGTACGATCCGTTCCGGTAGGAGCGACGATATCAGTCACGCATCATACCTCATCGTAAATGACTTCAAGTGATGGCTTCACTTCGAAAGTGCCGCCGCGCATATCCGCTTGGGTGGCGGGAACGAGCTGAATATTGCCGCCGACTTCATCGGGCGAGAACAGCCCAAGCAATCCGTCTTGCTCCAGTGGCTTAGGCTGGCGGGGCGGTGCATTGGCAACATTCTCGCCAAGCTGCGCAAACAATGTGCCCCACTCGCTGTCGGAGGTTCCGATGATTTGATAATTGGCCGATTTCCGGCGGATGTCTTCATTGGCCGGAATGGCTATCAGAACGGGGATATCGACCGCTTCAGCGAAAGCCTGTGCTTCTCCCGTGCCATCATCTTTGTTGATGATCATCCCGGCAACGCCGACATTGCCGCCCATTTTGCGGAAATATTCAACTGCCTTGCAGACATTGTTGGCGACGTAGAGTGATTGCAGATCGTTTGATCCAACCACGATGACCTTCTGGCACATGTCACGGGCAATCGGCAGTCCAAAGCCGCCACACACAACATCGCCTAAAAAGTCGAGCAACACATAGTCAAAGCCCCAGTCATGGAAGCCAAGCTTTTCGAGTAGCTCAAAGCCGTGAATGATTCCGCGTCCGCCACAACCGCGACCAACTTCAGGCCCACCAAGCTCCATGGCGAACACGCCATCACGCTGAAAGCAGACGTCTTCGATAGACACTTCTTCGCCGGCGAGTTTCTTGCGCGACGACGTTTCGATAATCGTGGGGCAGCTTTTACCTCCGAACAGCAGAGACGTTGTATCCGACTTCGGATCGCAACCAATGAGCAGAACCCGCTTGCCTTGTTGCGCCATCATGTAGCTGAGGTTGGAGAGCGCGAAGCTTTTGCCGGAACCGCCTTTGCCGTAGATCGCAATGATCTGTGTTTCTTTTTTCACTTCACCTGTGTGAACAGGATCCGGTTCAATCGCGGCTTCACCGCGCAAAGCCTCTATGTCGAGCATAGTCATTCGCAGTCACTCCAATCGAGCACCATTTTCAGGCAGTCAGGGTTATCAAAAGCTTCGGGATAGGCGGCATGCGCTTGCGATGCTGGCGCAACGCGCGAGATCAGGCCCGACAAGTCGAGTGCGCCGGTTTCAATCATTGCGTGCACCGAATGCAGATCTTCAGGTTGCCATTCAGCCGCAATACGGATGCG
This sequence comes from Sphingomonadales bacterium, assembly GCA_038217195.1. Lineage (GTDB taxonomy): Bacteria > Pseudomonadota > Alphaproteobacteria > Sphingomonadales > Sphingomonadaceae > Sphingorhabdus_B. Next base: position 2,285 of record JBBQPQ010000090.1, read on the forward strand.
CGCTTCACGTTGGAACGCTGGCGCAAAATCAAAGCTGATGGGCTTGCTGTAAAATCCGGCAAGAACCAGTTCGCCACCCTTTGCGAGTCGTCCGATGAAGCTGTTGATTGAGGATGCGTCGCCACTAACGTCATAAATCCGCGCGTAATCACTGCGATCATCATCTTGTGGGTGGATTACATTATAACCAAGGCTGCCGCCCTGCCGCGTGGCATTGGTCTCCCAAACCACCGGCGGCTGCGCGCCTGCAGCAATGGTGAGGCGAGCGAGCAACCGGCCCAATATGCCGTGGCCAATGATCAGCTGTGGCAGTTCGCCGTGGCAGATCGCATGCAAAGCCGTCGCCGCAAGGGCGTATAGAACGCCTTGCTCGGCAAGTTTTTCATCAATGGGCATTGCACGCGCAGACGCCACGATAACGCGGCGGGCAGCGCCTCCGAAAAGGCCGCGCGCATCGCGGTAGCAACTCGCGCCTGGAACGAATACCCATTCGCCGAGTCGCGCTTGGTGGCTGGGGCCAGCATCGATGATCCGGCCAATTGACTCGTATCCGGGTACCAGAGGATAGCCCATGCCGGGGAAGCTTGGCATATTGCCTGTCCACAGCAGCTTCTCCGTACCGGTGCTTATTCCGCTATATTGGATTTCAACCAGTACGTCGCCGTCACCCATCGCCGTCAATGCAGTGTTGCGCATCGCTAGCTTTCCTGGGGCATCGAATATGATGGCCGACGTTTCCAAAGCTCTGGTTCCTCCCTGATCCCCACCCAGACATTGGATGGAGACTTTCTCAGGTGTCAAAGTATCGGAACAGTTTTAATTGTCAAATAAATTGGACAGTTCAGTGTCATTTTATTGCGACAAGGGCGCTGGTGATGATCGGCAAAGCCGTATGAACGGGTTTGATTGATCGGAATCCCGCGGTTTTCAGCATGTTATATAGTTCGTTGGAAGTCCGGGGGCGACCAGAACCCATTGCCCACAGGTACAGTCCGAAATAGGCATGGCCCATAGATTTTGCGTGGGGTGCGTTGGCCATTGGCTCAATTATGAGCAGGCGCCCTCCATCAGGAAGGGCGGAATGAACCTTTTTTAACAATGCCTGCGCTACATTATCATCATGGTCGTGCAATATGCGTGACAAAGTGATCAGATCGTAACCTTGTGGCAGCGTATCAGACTTGAAACTCCCGGGATGCAGTTGCCAATTTGCAGATATAGGCTCCACCGCGAATCGATTTTTTGCGGCCTCGATCACCTCTGGGAGGTCGAAAATTCCGGCTTCCAATGAGGGCGCTGATTTTGTTACCGCACCTACAAATGCGCCAGAGCCGCCACCGACGTCCAAAAGCCTGCGATGCGCGGAAAAGTCGTAAGCGTCAATTATCTGCTGCGAGACCATGGGCTGTGTCGCGGCCATCAGCTGCGAATAATCTGCAGCCGCCTCTTGGCTGTCGTTTTTAGACGCGTAGGTCCAATAGGCTGACAAAGCTGTCTCTTCCCGCCGGTCTTTCGCAAACAGGGCCAGCGGATCTGCCAGGTCCCGATATAGCAAACGGTGGTGCCTAACCATTGCCGTCGCCCCGCTGTTACATGACAGTGCCGCCCCCGCTTCGCCTAGGGTCCAAAGTCCCTCCATTGGCGACTCGGATATTTGCAACGACTCGCCTGCGTGAAGCAATCGCGACGCCGCGTCGGGCGGGAGTTGGGTAAAGGCGGTAACGTCAGCAAGGCTGCGCAACTGATCGTTGAGGAATGCGATCAGGTCTGATTCCACGAAAGCCGCCAAAATTTGCGCATAGACAAAACCCGCGATCATATCGAATTGTGCGGCAGCCTTTCGACGTGCGATGCTGCGGAAAATTGGTGTGCGCGAGGCCCACCGCTGAAATGTGGGACTGCCCAAGATCCGGTTGCGCCGAAGCACCCAACGCGCCTTAAAGTTCAATGTGTAACCTTTATACGACATATTTGTTTGTCCATTTGATTGGACTTCTGATAGCCTGCGGTCAATTCAATCTTCGTCGGAGTCAAAATCATTCGCCAGGAATCGTCAGCTTTGATTGTCGGTGCCGGGATTGGTGGCTTGGTCAGTGCCGTGCTTTTGGCGTCGCGGGGGATGGCGGTTACGGTTCTTGAAAAGGAAGCGGCAGCTGGCGGCAAGGTCCGCCAATTGGATGTGAATGGCGCAATGGTCGATGCTGGCCCAACTGTTTTTACCATGCGCGGGGTCATTGATGATATCTTTGCAGCTGCAGGTGCCGCGACCGAAGATTATGTGAAATTGCACAAGGCCGATCGAATCGCGCGTCATGCATGGGATGCCGACACGCGGCTTGACCTTTTCGCGGACCACGCGCGCAGCGTGCAGGCCATTGGAGAATTTGCAGGTGGAAAGGCAGCGGCCGGCTTTGAGGGCTTTTCCAAGGAAGCGCGACGCATTTTCAACATTCTTGATCGCCCTTTTTTGCAGGATTCCAAAACCTATCCGCCAGGCCTGATGTGGCGGATCGGACTGTGGCGGATTAACGCGCTCATCGCGATCAGGCCCTATGAAAGCCTCTGGAAAGTGCTCAAGGAACATTTCGACGACCCGCGCCTGCTTCAGCTTTTCGGTCGCTATACGACCTATTGCGGCTCCTCTCCGTTCCAGACACCCGCCACTTTGATGTTGATCGCGCATGTCGAGGCTCAGGGCGTGTGGGCCATCGAAGGGGGCATGAGCGCGCTTGCCGCGGGACTGGAAAGACTGGCACGCGAGAAAGGCGTCCATTTCCGATATGGTGCCAATGTTGCGCGCATAGATGTGCGCAAACGGACTGTCGCTGGCGTTGAGCTTGCGAGCGGCGAATATCTGCAAGCCGATAAGGTCATCTTCAACGGCGACCCCGCTGCCCTTGCCTCCGGCATATTGGGCAATTCTGCCGCTGCGGCGACTCGCAACGTGCCTGCGAAGGCCCGCTCGCTTTCCGCCTTGGTCTGGCTCGCCAACGCCAAATCCAGCGGCTTCGATCTTGACCACCACAATGTCTTTTTCTCGGACGATTATGAAGCCGAGTTTAGAGACATCAAGGCTGGCCGTCCGCCCGCCAGTCCCACCGCTTATGTCTGCGCGCTTGATCGCGGACAGGCGAGCGTGCCGGCTGGGCAGGCCGAACGGCTTCAAATCATCGTCAACGCGCCTGCGAATGGCGACACAGAACAATACGCATCAAGGGAGAGAGACAGATGCACAACGGAAATGCTGGCACGCTTGCGCGCGTGCGGACTGGAACTGGAGGATCCGCTGCCGCACCGGCTGGTGACACCAGCGGATTTCGCGACGCTCTTCCCGGCGACGGGTGGAGCCCTTTATGGACGGGCCTCGCACGGGTGGGCGGCGTCCTTCCTCCGGCCCGGCAGCCGGACATCGATCCGTGGGCTCTATTGCGCGGGCGGGGCGACTCATCCGGGAGCAGGGGTCCCGATGGCCGCCTTGTCGGGGAGGCTTGCGACGCAAGCCTTGCTGTCCGACCATATTTCGACACGCTGGTTCCATCGCAGGGCTATCGCTGGTGGTATGTCGACGCGCTCAGCGATGATGGGCGCTTCGGGCTAACCATCATCGGTTTCATCGGCAGCGTCTTTTCGCCTTATTACAAGAAATCGGGGCGCAACATCCCGGTCGACCATAGCTGCCTCAACATTGCGCTTTACGGCAAAGGCGCGCGCTGGGTGATGACGGAGCGCGGCGCTGGCGACACACGCCAGGAGCGCGACTCCTTACAAATCGGGCCAAGCGCGATGCGTTGGGACAAGGACCGGCTGATCATAGACATTGAAGAACGCGACATCCGCCTGGGCATTCCCTGGCGCCGCCGGGTGAAAGGCCAGATCATACTGACCCCCGAATTGCTAAATGACCGCAGCTTCAAGCTGGATCCGCAAGGCCATCACCATTGGCAGGCCATCGCCCCGCGTGCATCGGTCGAGGTCAAGATGCAGCAGCCTGACATATCGTGGAAAGGCAGCGCTTATCTCGACAGCAACCATGGCAGCGAACCCATCGAAAACGGCTTCCAAAGCTGGCACTGGTCACGCGCGCATGTCGCCAAGCAGGTTGCGGTCATTTATGAGGGCAAGCGCCGCGACGGCAGCCATTTTGCCAGCGCCCTGCGCTTTGACTCAAGCGGCATGCCAACTGAAGTCGAATTGCCATTGGTCGCGCCCTTGCCGCCGACATATTGGGCGATGGAACGACAGACTCGGGCCGACCGGGGTCATGCGTCTGTGATCAAGACATGGGAGGATTCGCCATTTTACGCGCGCACTGCGTTGTCGGCGCGCCTTTGGGGAGAACCCGTTGTCGCGATTCAGGAAAGCATTTCGCTTGACCGGCTGATCAATCCGGTGGTGCAGTTCATGCTGCCATATAAAATGCCCCGTGAGACATAAGGAAAAGAGGCCACAAAAGCGCGACATTCACATTCCGCTCGCCATCAACGAGATTGGAAAGTCACACTGGGGTCACACCTAAACGGGTGCAGAAAGATCTGAAGGCTGATTGCATGCCCCTGCAGCCATTGGGCGGTTACCGATATAGTCTGCTTAAAATGACATGCCAGATCCTACATTGCAAGCAGGGGCTTTAATCTTCTTCCGCCCCGGGGTCTTTCTTCGCCAATTTCTTGTCCTTGGCAATTTCGCGGTTAATCGACCATAATTGCCAGAAGCCAAAGCCCAAGGCGACAATGCCCCCGAAAACGATTTCGATCCAACCCAGATTGTCGAATACGCTCGGTTCCATTTCGCTTCTCCCACGACGATTCGTTTGTTTTACATTAAACGATTATGGCTTCAATTTTACCTTAGCGAATGCAGTTACAATTTGCTTAGCTTGTCCAGGATCTTCTTCATGCGCCAAATGCCCCAGGCCGACCATGTCCAGCAATTCGCAATTTGGTAACAAGCGGACGGCATCAGTCACGGCGGATTTTGGAATGGCGGCGTCCTTGTTTGGGTGGACCAGCAAAACGGGTGACGTGATTTCGTTCAACCGCGCGCCCAAAGTCTCAAGCCGCCAGTTTGCCATCATTCGGATAGCGCCGTCGCAATGCCCCGATTTGCTGAACAGCCGTGTGTAAAATTTTGCGCCCTCCGCGTCGATTCGCGACCCAGTCGAGCGCGCAAGGAATTTTGCCGTCTGGCCCGGGGCCTGCGCCATCCGTGAAAAGATGATCGATACAAAAGGATTGGTGAACAGCATTTTGGCAAGCGAGGGAAATATGCGTGCCGCAAGACCGGGGAACGGCATCAACGCCGGCGCAAACCCGACCAGCGGCGCTTTCCAACCGGTGTCGAGCAAAAGCTGCGCCGCGATCGCAACACCTGCGCTATGACCAACGATCAGGTCGGGTGTGCAGGATAATTCCTTTAAAACAGCGGCGATAGATGTGGCCATGCCGGACAATGTGACATTGCCAATAACACCTGACTTCGTGAAGCCATGGCCAGGCAAATCCATCGATATGACGCGATAGTGCTGGGCTAGCAGCGGCATCAAACTGCGCCAGCTATGGGTCGCTGCGCCGGTGCCGTGGATGAGCAAACAGACCGGAGTCCCGGCGACATCCGGGCCCATTTCCTGCACATGCCATTCATATCCTCCCGCGCGCACGAAGCTGCTGGACGAATGGTTTGGCCAATCCTTGCCATCGGCCGCCCAATCGGGATAGCGCCCGCTCACAGGCTTTCAATCGCTGCAACCATGGCCGCGCTTTGGGCCTGTGGTAATGGTAGATAACGGCCGTTCAATGCAGCTGCGAGTTCAGCTGCTTCTTCACGCGGACGCGGCGAAATGTCGATAACGATACTGCTCAGCCCAAGCATCGCCAGGTTGCGTGCCGCCTGATTGGCTTCGTCCATCGCCACGGTCCTGTTGGCGCTACCGTCCAT
>JBBQPQ010000091.1:0-7731 GCA_038217195.1 Sphingomonadales bacterium
CATTATTGGCGATGATGTGTTGGTTGGACACAACGTCATGCTGCACGGTTGCATCTTGCACGATCGCGCATTTGTCGGTCTTTCATCCACGGTCATGAACGGCGCAGTTATCGAAAGTGACGCAATGCTGGCCGCCGGTGCGATGCTGACTCAGGGTAAGCGGATTACCGAGCGGCAATTATGGGCGGGCTCCCCTGCGCGTTTTGTGCGCGAGCTTGACGACGCAGCGATCATGGGCATGCGGCTAGGCGTTGCGCATTATGTCCACAACGCCAAGGCACATGCAAAGGCGTGCGCAGGATAAAGAATTATAACAAGGTCGGCCATATTGCCCATGTGCCGACTGCGGCGCTTCCCAACAGCAACGACCCGGCGAGTAGCCGACCACCATGCAGGCGTGACCATAATAGAAATCCGGTGATCGCCATTGCGACCAAAGCGCCCGCAATTGTGTCGATAAACAATATCCAAGCCACGCCGGCGCCGGTTCCCTTATGCAGGTTTTTGAGCGCGCCTAACAGATTCTGACTGGTCTGCTTGACCGCGACACTCGCCGATCCTTTGACGTGCTCGACCGTTATACGTCCGTTGATATGATTAAAACTTAGCTCCCATTTTTCTGCCTCGGGCCGCTCTGTGCCAAGAAAGCTCTTTCGGGCGTCCTTGGTTGTGCCTCCGCCGCCTTTTGGTGGGCGTGGCTCTGCCTGCAGATTGAATTCCGCTTTCGCCCATGCGCCAAGTGCCTTTTCGCTGCCAATCGACGTTGCTGGAACCGCAATATTCATCGCGCTGACTTCAACCGGTTCTCCCGTATCGATCTTCAGCGTCTCGCGATGGTTAAGCAGCACACCGCTCGTCCCGAGCACCAAAAACAAGAGCGCTCCCCAAAATCCTGTCCAGGCGTGAACCCGCTTGAGCCAGCGGACGACATTGCCGCGCTGCCACCGGTGGGGCACGAACAACAATCCGGATTGGTTGAGTTTAGGCACAAGCATTTAGAATTTTGCGTTCAGGCTGACCTTGAATGCCGTTGGCGAACCAGGTGTGATGTTATTGTTGCTATGTGCATATAGATAATACCGCGCGTTGAAAACATTCTCCACATTCCACTGCGCGCGTAATGTCGGACTTATGCTGTAATATAGCGCAGCATCAACGCGCGTATATGCAGGTAGCGCGACAAAATTATCCGTGGCGGCATAACGCTTGCCTGCGTAAATCACGCCGACCGCAGCACCAAAATCGGTCACTGGATCGATACGGGTCCAGAGCGAAGCGCTGTGCTTTGGCATATTGGGAAGCAGGTTTCCTGCCTGCACTGTGCCCGAAACATTATCCAGGAACTTACCGTCGGAATAGGTATAGGCTGCAACCATGCTGACGGCTTTGGTGATGTTGCCAGCAGCGCTGAGCTCGACACCTCTAGTACGCTGGCGACCGATAGGTACCGTTGGCGATGAGGCATTATTGGGGTCGCTGAGCGCAAGCACATTGTCGCGGTCAAGCTGGAACATCGCCGCCTGAATGTTGAATGCAGGTAATATGTCCCACTTCGCACCAATTTCGTAATTCTGGTATTTTTCAGGTGCCAAATTCTGGTTGGTCACCGAAAGGCCGGTAAGCTGGTCCCCGCTGCGTGGCAGATATGTGCGCGAATAACCGACATAAACCGATGCGTTCTCGGCAGGCTTCAAAATCAGGCCAACGCGCGGCGAGAACAGATTGTCGGTGACCTCGAATTCGCGCTGCTGGTTGACCGGGAAGCCGACAGTCCGGCGGTCGGTGACTTGGGTCTTCACGCTCTCATAACGCCCACCGATCACCAGCTGCACCGCTTTCGAAAATTCGATCTGGTCCTGAATATACCCGGCAGCAATTTTGGTTACACCCGCATTGTCTCCGCTGCTTGCGACCTGGACCCAACTCACGTCAGTATCGATATTTGACTGGTTTATCGGCACGACCAGCGTTGCCAGATTACCTGCAAATCGGCCTTCCTGACGAACATTGTCGGTTTTCTGCCGGGCAAATTCGGCACCTATCAACAAAGTGTGTTTGATGCTGCCCGTGTTGAATTCGGCATTGAAATCGGTCTGATTGATCAGATTTTCCCGCCGGGTGAATTGCCGGTAAGCAGACAGCGCGACGGTCGTTTCCGCTGCGTTGACGGCTCCAGGAAATATGTTCTGATAGAATTTGTCATAGTCGGCATAACGAGTCCGGTTCCGGATGCTGACCGTATCGCTCAAATAATGTTCGATCAGAAAAGATACTGCGTTGGTGTTCGTCCCTGTCGGACTGTTGCCGGGATCGCCAAAAAACTGCCGACGCGGCGTCGCCAAAGGCCCAACCACGGCGCCGTTGATGCCGGCACCGAATTTAGAAGGAACGCCGCGATCGGCAACGCGATCATCCTGGAAATGCTCGTAGCCCGCATGAATGATTGTATCGCTGCCAAGCTTGAATGAAACAGTTGGATTGAAACCCCAGCGGTTGAAATTGACTCCGTCGCGGTAGCTGTCACCGTCTTGATACACGCCGACGATCCGCACGGCCAAGGCATTGTTGACTGGCGCGCCCAAATCGAATTGCGCCCGCACGAAATTATCACTGCCGCCTTCAAGCCGGAAGTCGCGCGTCAATTGCCAGTCTGCAACTTTTGTTACGCGGTTGACCAAACCGCCAATACCGCCACGGCCGAATATCATCGCGTTCGGCCCTTTGAAGATTTCGAGGCGCTCGATATTGTACAGGTCGCGATATGTCTGGACATCGTCCCGCGTTCCATCAACGAAAAAGTCGCCAGTGGTAGAATTGCCCCGAAAGACGAGCGTTTCGCGATTGCCCTCGCCCTGTGCCGAAAATACGCCCGGCACATAACGGATGGCCTCGCCAATATTGTTGGATGCCTGATCCTCAATCTGCCTTACGGATATGACGTTTACAGCTTGGGGCGTATCGATCAGCGGCGTGTCAGTGCGCATCGCCGAACGGCTGCTGCTGACTTTATATCCACCTTCCGCTTCCTTGCTGCCTTCGACAATGATGATCCGGCGATCTTCGCTCGACTGGTCAATATCATCCGCCGCAGTCAGCGCTAAAGCTGCAGGGGCACTTACGGCAGTCGAAATAAGCGCAAAAATGGAGGAGGAAAGACGGAGCATGATAGACCTTATTTTATTTATTGAGAATGTTTCGCAACTGGATGTTCGTCCACTATTGCGAATCGTTATCAAACGCAATTGGAAATTGTAAAAACATCCGGTTGCATTTCGAGGCGACCGAATTACGTGCGGTCTCAAAGCATCAGCCCGCTCGCGGAGACCAAGAATATGCATGCAAAAATCTGGCATAACCCCGACTGCGGGACCTCGCGCAAGACACTTGCAATTCTTCAGGAGGCGCCTGACGTCACGCTGGAAGTGATCGAATATCGAAAGCAGCCGTTTGCACGCGATACACTTGTCTGCTTGTTCCGCGATGCCGGGCTGACGCCCCGCGACGCGCTCAGGACTCGCGGCTCACCTGCCGAGGCGCTTGGCCTGATCAACGGTGCATCAGACGCATTCATCATGGATATGATGGTCGAACACCCGATTCTGGTCGAACGGCCCTTTGTGCAAACGGATAAAGGCGTCCGCTTATGCCGGCCGCAAGACAAGGTTTTCGAGATATTGTGAACCAGGTCAGGCGACCTCGCGCCGGGTCCTCTTGAAAAGCTCCAGGCTGTCTGCAAAAATCATCGGCCGGCCAAAATAGTAACCTTGAATTTTTTTGCAGCCCAGATGCTGTACCATCGCCAGTTCGCCTTCGGTTTCCACGCCTTCAGCCGTGGTCGCAATATTCAAACTGTCGGCAAGCGCCACGACCGCGCGGATGATGGCAAGGCTTTCAGCCTTGTTCTTGGCAGCACCTTGAACAAAGCTGCGGTCCACCTTGATCGTATCAAACCGGACGTTGCGCAAATAGCCAAGAGACGAATATCCGGTTCCAAAATCATCAAGCGACAATTTGATGCCAAGACCGCGAATGCGATCAAGAACTTGTACCGCCAAAGTCCCGTCGCGCAGGAATATGCTTTCTGTAACCTCGAGCTCGAGCCGCCAAGGCGGCAGGCCGCTGTCGTGCAATGCCGAGATGATTGTTTCGATGAAATTGGCGCTGGTGAGCTGGTCGACTGAAATGTTCACGGCGATGCGCGTTGCTTCCGGCCAGTGCATTGCGTCCATACATGCACGGCGCAGGATAAAATTGCCAATGCCGACAATGAGCCTGGCATCCTCCGCCACTGGAATGAACTTGGCCGGAGAGACGTTGCCGAACTTGGGATTGACCCAGCGCAGCAAGGCCTCGAAGCCAACGAGATCGTTTTTGCCGCTTGCTTCGACCACTGGCTGATATTCGACGTGAAACTGGTTGCTTTCCAATGCCGCGCGCAATTCAAATTCCATCAGCCTGCGTTCTTCGGCATTGGCATGCAATTTGTGTTGATAGCTGTGGTGCGTGTTGCCGCCTTGGTCTTTCGACCTGTAAAGCGCGAGGTCAGCGCTACGCATCAACAATTCAACCGTCCGTCCATCAACCGGGCCAAGCGCACTGCCAACGCTGGCACCAATGAACAGCGTATTCTGGTCCACTTCGTACGGCCGCGAAAGGCTCTCAATAATCCGGCCTGAAAGAGCCCCTAAATAATTGGTATCAGATGCGTCCTTGATCACGACAGCAAATTCGTCACCACCCAACCGGCCGCACAATTCATTGTCGGTCATAATAAGCTGCAAGCGGCGGGCAACCTGCGCTAAAAGCCGGTCACCAACAGGATGCCCCAATGTATCGTTCACAGCCTTGAACCTATCAAGGTCAATCATCAGGAAACCGCAGCGCCGGCGCCATTTGTCCGCATCAGTCAATGCGTCGGCGAGCGTTTCAGTCAGCAACAGGCGATTGGGCAGTCCAGTCAGCGTATCAAAGCGGGCAAGATGTGAAATCTTATTCGCTGACTCGCGCTGCTCGGTGACATCCGAACCGACCCCGCGGAAACCGAGAAAGTCACCATCTTCTGAATGGCGAGGTGACGCCGACAATTCCCACCAACGTTGCACGCCTTTGAACGTCACGGGCACGATGAGATTGCTGAAGGATTCGCGGCGCTTTAGCCTATCGGCCAACTCGTGCAGTTCGGCTGGATATTTGCCTTGCTCCCAGGCATCGCCTGCAATCAGTTTTAGCAAAGGCTGCCCTTCAACCGATTTTGCCTCCACCCCGAGCGCGTAAGCAAAGCGAGGGGAAACATGCGTGGCGCAGCGCGAGACATCGGTTTGCCATAGCCAATCGGCGCCGCTGTCTTCGAATTCACGCAGCAAAAGGCTTACCGTTTCCGATTTCTCCTGAACTATGCTGTTGGCAACTTCATATAATATCTGCGCGCGCGCCGACTGCAGGCACGCCATAATGAGCAACGCGCCAATGCCATTGGCCGCGACTGCGAGATAATAGCCGCCATGAAATGCAAAGCCCAGGCTGGCGCACAGGCTTGTGAAACCAATGAAGATCGTTGCAGCCATTGGCGCCGTTGGCAGCAGCAACGACGCGTATACCATCATGCCAAGTACGATTGACCACAGGCCAAGCATTTCCATTATCGTGCCGCTGGTGCCCAAAAAGGCAAAGGCCGATCCCCACATGATTGCGGTGATGGCGGAATGGATGTGCAGGCGGCGAACATCGTCCCGATTATATTGCGGACGGTCCCAAACCCATTTGGTGCCTACTTGCGAAAAAGTGTACAGGTGAAAGCCGCAGAACAGGCCGGCCCAGGTTATTTGCGTCCAAGCAGGGGCTATACCCCGGTAGAGCACAAGTACCATGATCGCGAAGGTCAGATTTAACGCAATCCGTAATGTGTTGCGTTGTCGCATGCCCCGCGCCTGAATGTTGCGCATGACGTCGCCGTCGACGCCTGTCGGCTCGACAAGGCCCAGCAAAGCCCGGTACGAAAGGTCTGTAGGCAATTCAATTGATGGGGGATTTTTCTGCACGTTCTCTTCTTAGAAGAATAACGTTACCCAAAAGTAAGGATTGGCAAAAAAATCAGATAGCGAGAGCCGCAACAATCCGCGTTTTTTTACAAAGATTTACCGGATATGGAAAATGCATATCCTTACCAGAAGCGACTGTTGACCGCCGCTAACCGGTTATGCTGCTATCGCGTAAGGCTGAATTTCACCCGAAAGGTAAAGATTGCGCGCCTTGGCACGACTCATCTTGCCTGAGCTGGTGCGTGGCAATGTGCGCGGCGGAACCAGCTCGACGACGCAGTTCATGCCAGTTACCGACCGCACCTTGTCGCGGATTTGTTCGCGCAGCTTGGCGCGTTCAACTTCGTCTGTGGTCCGGCACTGCACGAGCACCGCTGGCGTTTCCTCGCCGCCCGGTGTGGTCACCGAAAAGGCAGCGATGTCACCGGCCTTGAAACCGGGCAATTGCTCGACAGCCCATTCAATATCCTGCGGCCAATGGTTTTTGCCATTGATGATGATCATATCCTTGGCTCTGCCGACAATGTAGATATATCCGTTGGACAGATAACCCATGTCGCCTGTGTCCAGCCAGCCATCGACCAGACAAGCATCTGTCGATTCCTTATCGCGGAAATATTCTTTCATCAACGATGGACCCGTGCACCACACTTTGCCGATCGTCTTGTCGGCAAGCGGTTTGCGGTTTTCGTCGCGGATTTCGATGGTCATGTCTTTCACGGCACGGCCGCAATTGACGATCGCGCGATATCGGATTGGCCGGTCAGGCGCACCTGGATGGCCCGTCAACTCGGTTTCCTCGACCAGTTCCACCTGAATACCCTCGCCCGGCGGCATGATCGAGACCGCAAGCGTCGTTTCTGCAAGACCGTAGCTTGGGAGGAACGATGATGCCTTGAAACCTGCATCGCTGAACGCGTCCACGAACGCCTGCATTACATCAGGGCGGATCATATCCGCGCCATTGCCCGCAAGTCGCCATTTCGACAGGTCAAAGCGGTCATTGACGCGGCTCTGGCTCGAAATGCGGCGCGCGCAAATATCATATCCAAAGGTGGGCGAGTAGCTGATGACGGTGCCATCTGCGGCGCTGATGACATCAAGCCACGCCAAAGGACGGCGGGCGAAATCTTCGGTCTTCATGTAATCGGTCGATACCTGGTTGGCGACAGGCGACAGGAAACAGCCGACGAGACCCATATCATGATACCAGGGCAGCCATGATACGCAGCGATCGTTTTCGGTCACTTCCATTCCGTGCGAATGGGCCGACAGATTGTTCAACAAAGCCTTGTGGGTCACCGCGACACCATGCGGAAAACGCGTCGATCCGCTGGAATATTGGAGGTAGCAGATTTCGTCGGTATGCGCGGCGGGCAGATCGGTCTTCAGCGCAATCAGGTCACCAAAGCTTTCCCAATCGATACCTTCGACATCGCAGGCGCGCGCTGCATCATTGGCCATATCTGCCAACTCTGCTGGAAAGAACAAAATCTTGGGATCGCAGCTTTTTAATTGCACCGTCAATTGGTCGACGTAGCTTTCCCTGCCACCGAACGAGGTTGGCAGCGGCAGTGGGACAGGCCAAGCACCGGCAAAGACGCAGCCAAAAAACAACGCAGCAAAATCAGGGCCTGTTTCGGCAACCAATGCAATGCGGTCGTCCTTGCGGATGCCGTGGCTGATCAGGCGA
>JBBQPQ010000092.1:0-7547 GCA_038217195.1 Sphingomonadales bacterium
CATGACGTCGATCAACGGCGTCGTGTTCATTTCCATCATCGGCTGGCCATCATCTTTACCGCCACTCATTGCCATGATGTTTGTTCCTTAAATTGCTTACTGCACATTCGCGTTTTCGAATGGCGACGAAATGAAGCCAACGCGGGCAAAACCGGCCATCTGCATGGTGTAGATTGCACCACCGATGCAGCGATACGGAGTATTGATGTCACCACGAATGTGGGCCTCGGGCAACATATCGGGCAGAATTTCACCGCGATCAGCAGCTGCTTTGCCGCCAAGCTTTTCAAATTCAGCCTTCAAATGCTTTGCAGCACGATCCACCAATTCCGTGGAATCAACGGGCGTGACGTTCCAATAAATGCGGCACTCACCACCGGGGTTTGCACCTTCATAGGCTGGATCACCTGGGTCACGTCCGGCAGCATCGGTTGTCGTCACCGACAAAAGAACGTTTTCACGTTTTGCCTTGGTTGGTTCGAACTTGATAACGGGAATGTCCATCTTCACCGACTGAATCGAAACGGGAATTGCAATGAGGAACACGATAAGGAGCACCAGCATGACGTCGACGAGCGGCGTCGTGTTGATGTCAGACATTGGCGTAAAACCAACGCCGCCGCCTCCTGAACTGATTGCCATTGGCCAATCCTCTCTAACTAAATTGGGTCAAAAATCGAGCGCCAGCGTCACGCTGGCGGATGGGCTGCGCCGGAACGCAGCCCGCACCCAATCTTACTTCTTAATCGCAGCAGATGCTGGCTTGCCAGGTGTTGCCATTGCCGTAACGACAGGCTTCACGCGGCCACCCGAAGAGATATAACCAAGCACATCGTTCGAGAAAGTAGCCAAGCTACGTGCAATCGTCTTGTTACGCGCTTGCAACCAGTTGTAGGCAAGCACGGCAGGAACAGCAACGAACAGACCAATTGCGGTCATGATCAGTGCTTCACCAACTGGACCAGCAATCTTGCCGATGTCAGCCTGTCCAGCGATACCGATCTTGATCAGCGCCGAGTAGATGCCGATAACCGTACCCAGCAAACCGACGAATGGCGCGGTTGCACCAACGGTTGCAAGGAATGGAAGACCAGTCGAAAGCTTGTTATTGATAGCTTCTTCCGAACGCGCCATCGCGCCATGCAGCCAGTCATGTGCTTCGACTGGATCAGTCAAAAGGCCATGCTGCTTTTGCGCTTCAATGCCGTCGTCGACAACCTGACGATATGCGCTGTTCTTGTCGAGCTTCGCTGCGCCTTCTTCAAGGGTATTGGCGCGCCAGAACTGACCGCGTACTTGCTTGTATTGGTTCATCACCTTCTGCTGTTCAAACAATTTGGTGAACATGATGTAGAACGAGAAAACCGACATGATTACCATGACCGAGAAAATCGCGATGGAGATCGGGCCGCCTTCTTTAAGCGCAGGGATAAGGCCGAACTGTGCAGCGGCTTCAGGAGCGGCACCGGCCGCGGTCAAAAACAAAATCGACATTTTAACTACCTCTCAAAAAATATTACTTGCTAGCAAAAAAGACCCGGCGAGAAGGCTCCCCCTTTGCCGGGCCATAAAATTATTTCGGTATCTGCCACCGCACTTTGTTCGCATAAGAGCCTTGAACCTTCTCGCCATTGCGGACGGCAGGTTCAAAGCGCGCACGACGCTTAACGTTCGTGCAGGTTGCGGCGTCGAGATCATCATGACCACTTGATTGCGTAATAACGCAATCAATCACGCGACCATCAGCACCGATAGTGACACGGAAGCCGGTGGTGCCTTCACGTTCCTGCTGCAGAGCACGTGACGGATAATCGTTCGTGTTGGCCCAGTTGCCAGGGTTGCCCCGTGGCTTTGCGTCTGCAGTCGGACCTGGTGGCGGAGGAGGAGGCGCAGCCGGGGCTGGCGGCGCAGCCGTCGGTACAATCGTTATCGACGGCGGCGGCGTGTCAACCGTCCGGATTGTCGGCGGCGGCGTTATCGTCGTTACCATAGGTGGAGGCGATACGACCGGAGGCTCAATCTGCTTTTCAGGCTCTGGCGGTGGTGGCTCTTCTTCGGGTGGTTTTTCTTCTTTCACGTCGACCACGGTCATCTTGTCCTTGATCGCGATGACCGCATCATATGCGAGGCCAGTCACCAAGGCATAACCCAGAAAGACATGAAGAAGGATAACAATGATGATAGAAACCAAACGGTTTGTGCTCATCCCATCTTGATCAGCATATGCCATGCGGAAACAACTCTCCTACCTTCAAAATACAACAGTACATCAGGGAGGCATGATTGAACATACCCCTGAGGCACCCCCACGATATCGAAATCTGTCTTTTATTTTTGCTCGATTCATCGACGCATTAGCCAACCCTAACAAGCCAAGCAATCCGGATTCTGCGATTCATGTGCAATTCATCGGCAGATCGGCTGTATGCTACAATATGGTACAGGCGTAATTGCCGCTTCTTGGCGGCCACAGAAAGAGATGATCTATGCGATTTATGCACGCGAAACTGGTTAGTTATCTTATTTTCCTTAGCGTTGCGGGCCAAAGCGCCGCCCAGAGCCCGCCAAGCGCCCTTGGTTCTATTGCGATAGATGCAAATGACGCAAGTTATTCGGATGTTGCCGATTTGGTGGTCATTTCGCCTCTTATTGTCGATACTAATGTGCGGAGCGTTCAGAAAGTTTCCGCTGAACAGGCTCTTGGCGTTCCCGCGACGCGCCAACGCGTGCTAATTGAAGCTGACGTCATGGCGTTGATTCGCGGCGAGGGAGGCGTTGCCCCAAGGGTCCGCTTTGTTCTGGATGTCCCAAAGGACGCAAAAGGCAAGATTCCCAAATTGAAGAAACAACGGATGTTTCTGTTCGGGCGCCAGGTCGCTGGTCGTCCGGGCGAGATTCAGCTGTCCCGGCCAAACGCCATCGCGCTATTCAGCCCAGCGAATGACACACTCGTCCGCGATATAACACGTGAAACCGTTCAGTTGAACGCACCACGACGCATTACAGGTATTGCCAGCGCCTTTCACACGGCCGGGACGGTCCTGGACGAAGGGGAGACACAAATTTTCCTGAAGACAGACAAGGATCAGCCACTTTCGCTTACCGTCCTGAGCCGGCCGGGAGCACAAAAGCAGTGGGCTGTATCAACAGCCGAAGTCATCGACGCCTCTGCAACCGCGCCGGAGCGTTTTACATTATTATGGTATCGCCTTGCCTGCGATCTGCCGCGTAGCCTGAGGCCTGAGCTGGTTGAGGGGGCAAATAGTGAAAATGCCGCGCGTGCGCAGGCCGATTATAAATATATCATTGATGCGCTTGGGCCATGTGGACGCAAGCGTTGACGATCAAAGCAACCTAAGGCGCGGCAAATAACGGTGCGGCCTCCGCCAATACTAAGGTAAACCATTGATTAGGATCGCTAAAATCTGCGATCGGCGTCCAAGATCCCGCCCGCAATAGTAGCCGAAGACCTCTTAAGTCGTATTTATGGCTGTTTTCGGTATGGATGCTTTCGCCTGCCCGCATGACAAAACCTGTGCCCGCAACCTGAAAAGAAATATCGCGCAGGCAAAGCAAATGCATTTCAATGCGCGACTGCATGTCGTTCCAACGCACGTCATGGACAAAGGCATCCACGGGAATGTCTCCATTAAGCTCGCCGTTGATGCGATCCAGCAAATTCAGGTTGAACGCGGCCGTAACACCGGACGCATCGTCATAGGCTGGTAACAGCACATCATCAGATTTGATTCGGTCAAAACCGATCAACAGCTTGGCGCCCTCGCCCAATATTTCGCGCATGTGCCGTAACAAATCGACACTGCTGCGCGGAACGAAATTGCCGATAGTCGATCCCGGAAAAAAACCAAGCCGATGCGACCCGGCCAACTTCGGAGGCAAACCGACTGGGCCAGTAAAATCAGCCTCCAATGGTAAAACGTCCAGCGCCGGGAAGCGCGTTTGCAATATGTCGGCTGACATGCGGAGATAGTCGCCCGAAATGTCAATCGGCACATAAGCCGAGGGAGCAATGGCCTCCAGCAGCAACGGTGTTTTTGTAGCGCTGCCAGCGCCGAATTCTATCACCGTAGCGCCCGGCGCAATTAACGCAGCAAGCTCATCACGCGACGACTGGAGCAAGGCGGTTTCGGTCCGGGTGGGATAATATTCGGGCAAACGCGTAATATCGTCAAACAGTTGTGAGCCGCGTTCATCGTAGAACCATCGCGCGGGAATGGCACGGCGTGGCCCCTTGAGACCTGCCAGAACGTCGGAGAGGAATTGCGGATCGGCACCGTCATATCGTTCGGCATCAGACATCCTTGGCCAACCTGACGCCAGTAAATTGCCAGCGTTGATGCGGATAAAAGAAATTGCGATAGCTCGCACGCACATGCCCACGCGGCGTTGCACAGCTTCCCCCGCGCAGCACGAACTGCCCGCTCATGAACTTGCCATTATATTCGCCCACAGCGCCCTCGGCAGCCTGAAAACGCGGATAGGGGCGAAATGCGCTGCCCGTCCATTGCCAAACATTACCGAACATCATGCCGGACATTGTCGCGCACGGGCGGATAGGTCCGGGTGCATCGAGCTGGTTACCCTCCGTCGCATTGCGGTGCGCAGCAACAACTTCCCATTCGGCCTCGGTGGGCAAACGCGCACCAGCCCAACTGGCGTATGCATCGGCCTCATACAGGCTTATATGTGCAACCGGGGCGCCGGGATCCACCAAATGCAGGCCATCCAACCCGAAGGACATCCACTGGCCATCGGCGTTTCTTTCCCAGTATAAAGGCGACGTCACACTTTCGCGCTGGACCCACGCCCAGCCGTCCGACAACCAGTGACGGGGTTCCGCATAGCCGCCGTCCGCCATAAACTCCATCCATTCGCCATTGCTGATGGTTCGATCGGCCAGAGCAAATGGTTGCAGAACGACTTCATGCCGCGGCGCTTCGCAGTCAAAGGCAAAGCCGCCACCAGCATGTCCGATTGTGTGCATACCGGATAGGCCCTCGATCCACTGTAATTTGTCCGCCTCCGCCGACACGGCGCGCGCTGTGTCCGGCCAATAGGCAGGATGCGTGGGGTTCCGGGCAAAAAGATGCAGTATATCTGTCAGAAGCAGTTCCTGATGCTGTTGCTCGTGCTGAATGCCAAGCTCGATCAGTCCAAGCGCTGAAGCCGGCAGATGTTCCCACTTTGCCGCAATCGCGCCGTCGACATGGGCGCGATAGTCCAGAATGCGGGACAAAGCAGGCCGCGTGAGCAGCCCGCGCATGTTGCGCGGTTGCCGACGCCCTTCGGTTTCATAATAGCTGTTGAATAGAAAGGCGAAGTCGGCGTCGAATGCTCGATAATCGGGGACATGATCACGCAGGACAAAGCTCTCCAAGAACCACGTCACATGCGCCAAATGCCATTTGGTTGGCGACGCGTCTGGCATGGATTGGACAGTGGCGTCTGCGTCCGACAAGGGCGCAGCAAGGTCCAACGTCAATTTGCGGGCAGCAAAAAACCTAGCCTTGACATCGTCTCTCACCGCGACGCGCCTGGCACCCATAATATATCGCCCCCACGCGTGGCATTAATCAGGCGACACAGGACAAAGAAGTAATCAGACAGGCGATTGAGGTAATTTAACGCCTCAGGATTAATTGCGACGTCGTGTGAGGCGGCCACCATTGCACGCTCCGCGCGGCGCGATATAACGCGCGCCATGTGCATTTGCGCGGCCGCGAGGCTCCCTCCCGGCAAGATAAAGCTGGTAAGCGGCGGAAGCTGAGCATTGGCATTGTCAATCGCTGCCTCCAGCCAGTTCACCTGCGAGGGCACAATGCGCAGTTCCATAGCAGAAGGTTCAAAATTCTCGCCAGGCGTTGCTATGTCTGCACCCAAGTCGAAAAGGTCGTTTTGTATGCGCCGCAACTCCGACACTAACGGGGAATCACCCTCGTCGGAAGCGAGTGTCTGAATCGCCACGCCAAGCGCGCAATTGGTTTCGTCCACCTCGCCAATGGCATGCAACCGTGACGCGTTTTTCGACACGCGTGAGCCATCGACCAGTCCAGTCGTGCCATCATCCCCGGTGCGCGTATAAATCTTATTCAGTTTCACCATGTCCGCAGAGCTTATTGCGAACCGGCGACAAGCACCAGCACTGCGAGCAGAACAATCGTGATCGCCTGCCATTTCACGCGCGCAAACATCATCTTGTTCTGGACGGTGAGTGATTTTGGCAGCCCTGTTTCATCAACGTCGCCGGGGCGCAGATTCGCGAACGCGTGCAGCCCGCGGATCAACGCAAACGCCACAGCGCCTGCCGAGCCAATGATGAGGAGAACCAGTAATATAGTCATTGGAATACATCCTTGTCCGGGGCCAATACCCCGCAATACCTATCTAGGCGTCAGATAACGAAATTCCAAGCGGTAGCGATCCCTGACGCAAATTATCAATAAGTGCAGCCCCGCTATCACCCGCCAATCGCAGGACAGACAGCGCAGGCGAGGATCGGCTCTTTGCCAGTTTCTCGCCCCTATCACCCAGCAACAGGGGGTGATGCCAATAGAATGGCTCTGGCAAGCCCAGCAGATGCTGCAGCAGCCGGTGGATTGCGGTGTAGGCAAACAGATCCTGGCCACGGACAACAAAGCTAATACCTTCAGCGGCATCATCCACGGTAGCAGCAAGATGATATGACGCCGGCGCATCTTTGCGCCATAAAACCACGTCGCCAAACGCCATGGGATCGGCAAATTGTGGTCCGGCCGCCAGGTCCGACCACGTTAATGGCCCGGCCAAAGCGAGTGCCTTTTCCATGTCGAGCCGCCAGCAACAGGCTGCGTCACTTTCCACAGACCGACTCCGACACGTTCCAGGATATTGCGGGCCGTCTGGACCGTGCGGTACGGATTTATGTTTCAAGGCTTCAGCGATATCGCTTCGCGTGCAGCTGCATTTGTAGAGTAGATCTGCTGCAATCAATTGGTCACGCGCAACTGCGTAGCGCGCAAAATGTTGCGACTGGAACGTCACGTCGCGATCATGATGTAGGCCAAGCCAATGGATATCGTCGACAATTGCAGCGACATGCTCGGGCCTGCTTCGCGTGCCGTCAATATCCTCAATGCGAAGCCGAAATTCGCCGCCGAAAGCCCGCGCAAAATCATGCGCACAGAGTGCCGAAAATGCGTGACCCACATGCAATTGCCCATTTGGACTCGGCGCAAATCTGGTGACGACAGCACCGCTGGGCGCCGGCAGGCCGTGCAAATATCGGTTTATGAATTCCAACGCCTCCAAAAAATATCCCCAGTTATACTACATCCGGTATCTTTACCCTCTTGACGTCACAATATGTGCAAATAGGTTGCCAAGTGTCAGAATGCTGTAACGCACAGATGCTTAAAGCATGTATGACAAAAAGGGAGTAGAGTTCGACCTATGTTGCACACAGGAACTTTCGAGGCAGCTGGCCGGGCGCGGCACCCGGAAAATTGCCCTGCGCTGGTGCTGAATGCAGATTATACGCCATTGAGCTA
>JBBQPQ010000093.1:0-7491 GCA_038217195.1 Sphingomonadales bacterium
TACCGTAAATTCAAGCTGAACCGTATCGAACTGCGTAATCTTGCCAATAAGGGCATGATCCCGGGCGTTACGAAGTCGAGCTGGTAAGGATAAGATAGATGGCAATGACCGATCCTTTGGGTGATATGCTCACCCGTATCCGCAACGGCCAGCGGGCGAAGAAAGACTCTGTAGTCTCGCCAGCGTCCGGCCTGCGTACCCGTGTTCTCGATGTGTTGCAGCGCGAAGGCTATATTCGTGGCTACAGCGAAGAAGCTTTGGGCGCACATAAGGGCATTCGCATCGAGCTGAAATATTTCGAAGGCGCGCCTGCTATTCAGCATGTCGCCCGTGTTTCAAAGCCAGGTCGCCGCGTATATTCAGGAAGCCAAGAGCTTCCCGTTATCCGCAACGGTCTTGGTATCACCATAGTTTCGACGCCAAAGGGCGTTCTGTCGGACGCGGAAGCGCGTGCACAGAATGTCGGCGGCGAAATCCTGGCGGAGGTATTCTAATGAGCCGCATTGGTAAGAAACCTGTTCCCATTCCCGCCGGCGTTACTGCCAGCATGGAAGCGGGCACGCTTTCGGTCAAAGGACCGAAGGGCGAACTGAAAATGCCGATGAGCGACCTTATCTCATATGAGATGCAGGACGATGGTCTTTTGGTGAAGCCTGCCAATGGCAGCAAAGCCGCGCGCGCCTTCTGGGGTATGCAGCGCACATTGGTTCAGAACCTCGTTACAGGCGTGACTGAAGGCTTTACCAAAGTGCTTGAAATCACCGGTGTTGGTTATCGTGCCAACAGCCAGGGTAAAATGTTGAAGTTGCAGCTTGGCTACAGCCATGATGTCGATTTCGCTATTCCCGACGGCATCGACATCAAGACACCTGATAACACAACTGTGGAAATTTCGGGTATCGACAAGCAGAAGGTTGGGCAGGTCGCTGCCGAAATCCGTCGCTGGAGGAAGCCAGAGCCATATAAGGGCAAGGGCATCAAGTACCGCGGCGAATATATCTTCCGCAAGGAAGGGAAGAAGAAATAATGGCAAAACTGTCTCTTTTTGCACGTCGCCGTCAGCGCGTTCGCTCGAAATTACGGGCGCAGGTTGCTGGACGTCCGCGTCTCTCTGTGCACCGCACTGGCCGTCATATCTATGCGCAAGTCATTGACGATTCGAAGGGCTCGACCATCGCGTCCGCCTCTACGCTCGACAAGGACGTGAAGGCAAAGAACGGCTCGACAACCGAGGCTGCTGCGGACGTCGGCAAGCGGGTAGCCGAAGCTGCCAAGAAGGCTGGCATTTCCAGTGTGGTATTTGATCGTGGCGGGTTCCTGTTTCACGGTCGCGTCAAAGCGCTTGCAGATGCAGCGCGCGAAGGCGGATTGGAGTTTTAATGATGGCTGAAAACACTGAAACTGCACCTGTCACCGATGGCGCAGCCCCTGAAGCTGTTGCACCCGAAGGCCAACGTCGCGGTCGCGGCGGCCGTGGCGGCGGTGACAATCGTGGGGGCGGCGGCGGCGGTGGCCGTGGTCGCAATAACAACGATCGTCGTCCAACTCAGGAAGAAGATGATGGCACGATCGAAAAGCTCGTCCATATCAACCGCGTTTCAAAAACGGTCAAGGGCGGTAAGCGTTTTGGTTTTGCTGCACTCGTAGTGGTAGGTGACGGCCAGGGCCGTGTAGGCTTTGGACATGGCAAGGCGCGCGAAGTTCCAGAAGCCATCAACAAGGCGACTGCTGCTGCAAAGAAATCTATGATCCGCGTCGCGTTGAAAGACGGTCGGACACTGCATCATGATGGCAAAGGTCATTTTGGCGCTGGCAAGGTAACGCTTCGGTCGGCACCAGCCGGTACGGGCATCATCGCTGGTGGTCCAATGCGCGCCGTGTTCGAAAGCCTTGGTGTTGCAGACGTTGTGACCAAGTCGGTTGGTACATCCAACCCTTACAACATGATCCGCGCTACCTTTGCTGCTTTGTCCGAGCAGACGAGCCCGAAGTCGGTAGCGCAGCGTCGCGGTAAGAAAATTGCGGACCTGCTGGGTCGCGGTGGCAGCAAGACTGCTGAAGCCGATGCAGAAGCTATTGCGGAGTAATCGATATGGCGAAGATTAAAATCAAACAGACCGGTTCGCCGATCCGTCGTCCTGCCTCGCAGCGTGCAACTTTAAAGGGCCTTGGCCTTGACAAGATGAACCGCGTTGTCGAGATCGAAGACACCCCCGAAGTGCGTGGAATGATCCAGACGGTTCGGCACATGGTCCAAATTCAGGACCAATAATATCAGCGCGAATTAAAGCGAAAGCGAGTGCACGACATGAAATTGAACGACATTAAAGACAATGAAGGCGCCCGCCATCGCCGTATGCGCGTTGGCCGTGGCATCGGTTCGGGCAAGGGCAAGACCTCAGGTCGGGGCCAAAAGGGCCAGACCAGTCGCTCGGGTGTTTCGATCAACGGATTTGAAGGTGGCCAGATGCCGCTTCACATGCGTATTCCAAAGCGCGGCTTCAACAATATTTTTGCCAAGGACCACGCCGAAGTAAATCTGGGTATGATCCAGAAGTTCATCGACGCCAAGAAGATCGACATCAAGGCGGTGGTCGATCATGCTGCGTTGAAGGCCGCTGGCCTCGCCCGTGGTGGCAAGGATGGCGTTCGGTTGCTCGCCAAGGGCGAATTGACCGCAAAGGTCAATTTCTCGGTCGCCGGTGCGTCAAAGGCAGCCATTGAAGCGGTTGAAAAGGCTGGTGGCAAGGTTGAAGTGCTGGTGAAAGTTTCTGCCTCGGAAAAAGCGGCAGCGAAAAAGTCATCAGTCAAGAATGCAGCAAAAGAAGCTGCGGCCAAGAAATAAGATAGGAGCGGCGACTTCGCTCTTGTCATGCCAGCCCCGCTTCCCGATATGGGCTGGCGGGGTTTGACATTTCTGGGGGGTGACCGGAGAATGTCAGGCAATATTTGGGATAAGGCAGCGGTTCGCATTCTTTGCGGCGCGGTTTTGATCCGGACATAAGGAAAGTATATCATGGCATCTAGGGCCGACCAAATGGCCTCGAACCTCAATTTATCGAAGTTCGGGCAGGCAACAGAGCTTAAGAACCGTATCTGGTTCACTATAGGCGCTCTAATCGTTTTCCGGATGTTGAGCTTTGTACCCCTTCCCGGGGTCGATCCGATTGCGCAAGCGGCCCTATATGCGAATAATGCTGCCGGCGGCGTTCTTGATATCTTTAATACCTTCTCCGGCGGCAGCCTTGAGCGCATGAGCCTCATCGCGCTTGGCGTTATGCCATATATTACCGCGTCGATTGTTGTGCAGCTTGCTGCATCCTTGTCGCCCACGCTGGCCGCGATTAAGAAAGAAGGCGAAAGCGGACGCAAGAAGTTAAACCAATACACCCGTTACGGCACAGTATTCCTAACTGCTGTTCAGGGATATTTTCTGGCTGCGGGTCTTGAAAGTCTCGCGGCCGCTAATGGCATTAGTGCTGTTGTAGAGCCGGGCCTGATGTTCCGCGTCGTTGCGACTATTAGCTTGATTGGCGGCACAATGTTCCTGATGTGGCTTGGTGAGCAAATCACTTCGCGCGGCATTGGCAACGGCATCTCGCTCATCATTATGGCAGGGATCGTGGCGCAGTTACCAATGCTAGTCGTGCGTTTGCTGGAAGGCGCGCGGACCGGATCCATCAGTGGATTTCTGATCCTTGGTTTTATTGCCATGTTCGTTGGCCTCACGCTTATCATTTGTTTCATGGAGCGCGGGCAGCGGCGGGTGCTTATCCAATATCCCAAACGCGCAACGCAGCGCGGTATGATGCAGGCAGACCGCAGCCATTTGCCGCTTAAGATCAACACCGCTGGTGTTATCCCGCCGATCTTTGCATCGTCGTTGCTATTGCTGCCGCTCACAATCACGCAACTTGCCGGGAACAAGGCGGCGGGCGAAACCCAGATGGGGGATTTCGTGATTACACTGAACCAATATTTGCAGCATGGGCAGCCAGTCTATTTGCTGCTGTATGGCTTGGGAATCGTCTTTTTCTGCTTCTTCTACACCGCAGTGGTTTTCAATCCCGAGGAAACATCGGAAAATCTCAAAAAAGCGGGTGGGTTTATTCCGGGCATTCGTCCAGGCAAAAACACAGAATCCTATCTGGATTATGTGCTGACACGTATTACCGTATTAGGCGCAGCTTATCTGACACTGGTTTGCCTGCTGCCTGATTATGTTTTGGGTGCGACCGGTCTGCAGAGCGTGTTCGCGGTCGGCGGAACGAGCTTGCTTATTCTGGTCAATGTTACCATCGATACCATCTCACAGATCCAGAGCCATCTGCTCGCCCATCAATATGGGGATCTGCTGAAAAAGGCCAAGCTGAAGGGTGGACGCGCCCGCTAAAGGGTGCGACATCGAAACGATCGGGGAAACGTTTCATGAATATCATCCTTTTGGGGCCTCCGGGTGCAGGCAAGGGAACGCAGGCGGCGTTGCTCGTCGACAAATATGGCATGGTTCAATTGTCGACCGGCGATATCCTCCGGGCTGCGGTCAAGGCCGGCACGGAGGTCGGCAAAATGGCCGATGAAATCATGAAGGCGGGCAAGCTTTTCCCCGACGAATTGATGGCCGAAATTCTTGGCGAGCATATGGACGAAATTCCGGCTGACAAAGGCCTGATATTCGACGGCTACCCCCGCACAGCCCCTCAGGTGGCGTTGTTAGACTGTCTTTTGTCTGCGCGCAGCCGCACGCTGAATCATGTCATCGAACTCGTAGTGGACGAAGATGCGCTGGTTGAACGCGTCGTCGGCCGCTTCACATGCGCCAATTGCGGTGATGGCTATCATGACGTATTCAAGCAGCCTGTGGTTGCTGGGACATGCGACAAATGTGGGGCACATGAATTCAAGCGCCGCCCGGACGACAATGAAGAAACTGTACGGACTCGCATGGCAGAATATCGGGCAAAGACCGAGCCAATCCTGCCCTTATATGACGCACGTGGCCTTGTAAGCCGCGTTGATGGCATGGCGTCTATCGAAGACGTGACCGAGGCAATCGACAAAATCATCGGTTGACTTAGCCGCCTCTGTTGCCTGCGACCAAGTTCAGGGTGACGGAAATGGAAACGGTTGTTATTATCCTTTTCCATGAAACATCTCATATCCACCGCTGTGATCATGGCCGCCTTTGTTATCACCGCGCCAGCGTCTGCCGAGGTCAAGTCTGCTTCGGAAACCGGCTTCAACATCATCCATGTCGCCACGGTGGATGCAACGCCCGATGACATCTGGAAGCGCCTCATTGCGCCGAAAGAGTATTGGAGCAAAGCGCACAGCTGGTCAGGATCGACTGATGGCTTCTATATTGATGCGCAGGCCAATGGTTGCTTCTGCGAACTGTTTCAGGAGGTCGATGCGAATGGCAAACTTAAGACCGCGGGCAGCGTCGAGCATATGCGCGTCATATTTGCACAGCCGGGCAAAGTATTGCGGATGCAAGGTGCGCTCGGTCCGCTCCAGTCCGAGGCCGTTTTGGGGACGCTGACGGTGGCAATGGAACCTGTCACGGGAACCACAACTACCCGCGTAAGCTTCTCTTATGTGGTGGGCGGCTACATGCGATACAAAGTTTCCGAAATCGCGCCAGCAGTTGATAAGGTGTTGGGTGAGCAATTCCGGAATATGTTATCCCCATTTACACCAGTAGCGACCGAGACGCCAAAGGCCGATGACTTTACGCTTGATGTTGAAAAAGTCACTGGCTCCTCAGACGGTGAAACCCCGCCAACCGATGAATCGCCCAAAAATGATAGTGGGGACGAAACCCAGGTGAACGAAGTGCCCCCGCCGGAGCCAAAATAATTGGGAGAGAGGCAAAACACGACGCGCTCGGGCAATAAAATTGAAATTGGCTGGTGCGAGATGATCGATATCCCGAGCCTTGGCCTTGCTCAGGTGCATGCCAAAATGGACACTGGCGCTGCGACTTCCTCGATCCATGCGACCCGGATTAAACCCATCTCGCGCGATGGCAAACCCCATGTGGAATTTTGGTTCCGCCTCAATGCGGGCGAGAAGCCAAAACGGTATGAAGCGCCGCTCATCGACCGGCGCATGGTCCGGTCATCAAATGGCGAGCAACAGGATCGTTATGTCATCACGGCGCAATTTTGTTTTGGTAAGCTGTGCTGGAACGGGCAGCTCACCTTGGCAAACCGGCGATCGATGGCCTTTCCCTTGCTAATCGGTCGGCGGGCGCTAAAGCGCGGCTTCCTCGTCAACAGCGGACGACGGTGGGTTCTTGGGAAGCCCGCAAATGTAGGGACCAAAGACACATGAAAATCGCGATGTTGGCGCGCAACGCTAACTTATATTCCCACCAACGGCTTGTGGAGGCGGCGCTTGCACGCGGCCATGAGATTGATATTTTGAATACGCTGCGCGTAACGATGAATATCACTTCGCATCGTCCAGAGGCATATTATCAGGGTACAAAGCTTGGCAAATATGATGCAGTCATACCCCGGATCGGGGCATCGGTTACATTTTACGGATTGGCGGTTTTGCGACAGTTCGAAATGATGAACGTATGGTCGCTGAATGAAAGCGTCGCCATCGGCCGGTCACGCGACAAGCTTCGATCCTTGCAGATATTGGCACGCAAGGGCCTTGGCCTTCCGGTGACTGCTTTTGCTCATGACCCAAGGCAGACAGACGAAGTTATCGAGATGGTCGGCGGCGCACCTGTGGTCATCAAGCTGCTTGAGGGCACGCAGGGAATCGGGGTTGTTCTGGGCGAAACCGAGAAATCGGCCCGGTCAGTCATCGAGGCGTTTCGCGGGGCGAACGTGAACATTCTTGTCCAGGAATTTATCAAAGAGGCCAACGCCACCGATATCCGCTGCTTTGTCATCGGCAACAAGGTCGTTGCATCGATGCAGCGCAAAGGCGCAGAAGGCGATTTTCGGTCCAACCTGCATAGAGGCGGCTCGGCCCAGGCAATCAAGATCACGCCAGAGGAACGGTCAACCGCTGTGCGCGCGGCGCGGGCCATGGGCCTGAATGTCGCGGGTGTTGACATGCTGCGGTCCAATCACGGTCCTGTCATTATGGAGGTGAACAGTTCGCCTGGACTCGAGGGCATTGAAAAAGCCAGCGGCACAGATATTGCCACCCGTATCATCCAGTTTATCGAAGAAAATGCGATGGCAGGTAAAACCAAGACGAAAGGCAAGGGGTAACGCGCCGCTGGCCTTGACAGTCGGCGCGACTCACCGTAAGGCGCGTGGAATTCCGAACATCTGGTGCAGCCAGCAGCGCGTTTATGCGTCCGCTGGTTTTGTGCGTTTCGGGATATCATCAGCGTTGAGATAGGGTTCGTCCTTTCGGGGGCACCTGTGGAGCAGGAGTAAATAAATTGGCACGTATTGCCGGAGTTAACATTCCAACCAACAAGCGCGTGATCATTGCGCTTACCTACATTCACGGTATCGG
>JBBQPQ010000094.1:0-7474 GCA_038217195.1 Sphingomonadales bacterium
AAATTTTTGCGTGCCATGGCGCAGGGCAGTCAAATTCGCCTTCAGACCCAAATCGGCACGGAAATTGGAACGGCGTCATTGTCTGGCGCGTCAGCAGCATTTCGCTACATCGACGCCAAACAGGGCACAGTTGGACCAAAATATGCAATTGTTGTCACCTCCGGAAAGCCGAAAATAGTCAAAAAGCCGCTGTTGCCAGTCATCACCGCGCGCAAAATCGTTCCCGACAATGTCCTTCCAGATACGGCGGCATTGGTGGCTTTATCGGAAAGCAGCCCCTGCGCCGCAGAACGCTTCGGATCCACGCAGGATACTGCCTATAGTTTAGGCAACGACTCCAGCGGGCCACGGGCTTTGGTGCTGCTGAACTGCGGCGCAGGCGCCTATAATTTTTCTTCCGGGATTTACACAGGTCGCCGGGACGCCAAAGGCAAATGGACGTTCGAGCCTGCCAAATTTGATTTTGGTGCCACGGGCTTCACCGATGAAAGCAAGTTCCCCATCCTTGTGAATGCCGGTTGGGATGCAGACACCCAAACTATCAGCAGCTTTGCCAAGGGCCGTGGCCTCGGGGATTGCGGCTCCTCGGAAAGCTATGTCTGGGATGGACAAATGTTCCGTCTGACATCGGCAAGCTTCATGGGCGAATGCAGGGGATCGAACGACTGGATACCAACCTGGCGCGCCGACGTCAGGCTTGTGCCCTAAAGTTTGCGCTGTTTCAGCAAAGTTTCCGCGATGGCGTAAGTACGGGGATTATCAACATCCACGGCATATGCTCCATCCGCCGTCATGTAGGGCACCACGCGTGTGCCCAAGCGGCCAGATATTGCATGGAACGCTGTATCCAGTTTCCACCAGCCAAGCCTGAACCGCACCAAGTTGGTGATGCCAAATGCTTTCGCGATCCGGCCCTTGGCTTTAATGAATTGTCCGCCCTGCCGAAATGCTTCAGCCGCCTTGAGCGCATTGGCGTTGCGCAACCAGAACAGATTGCAATTGGAAATGGCAGCATCGGCAAATTCGTAGAACCGCCTTTGACCTTCGGGATGGGCTGCCTGAATATCCTCACGCGTCGACAATACCACCACCGCATCGCCGTCGCCGGCCATCGCGTCAGCATGCACATCCCGCATCAGTTCAGGCGTAACCAGCACATTGTCCGCTGTCGTAATCACCAGCGGCCAGCAGCTTTCGCCAGCTTGCGCCGCGGCAAATTCGACGCTTTCAACAATTCCAGACTGTGCCTGGCAGATGAGCAATCGATCCTCAGCCTTAAGCGACATTATCCCGGGCAAATCTGCGATGACTTCCGGATCGTGGATGGAAATCAATACTTTTGAATCCGGAAATGCGGGAATAGCAGCTTCCAATACCCATTGGACGAGCGCCTTGCCGCAAATGGGCACGCGGCACTTGTGACTTACCCCGGCTTCTGCCGCCATAGGGTCCAATGTGCCGTCGCGTTTTCCAGCGAGAATAAGGATAGTTGGCTGAACCATGATGCTAATCCCATATAGCCATGTCTCAAATGCGGCAAGCTTGGGCTGGCAATTTTGCCTTTTTCGTCTTAAGCGCGGCGGCAATGCGCATCCTTTAGGCAGAAAGTCGATTTAGCCATGCCCACCCCTGTTCGAAACGCTCCGTTGAAGGTGGGCCTCGCTGGTCTCGGTACTGTGGGCTGCGGCGTCATCCGCCTGGTCGAAGAAAACAGCGCGTTGATTGCGCGGCGCGCTGGCCGCGAGATCAAGATAGTTGCCGTGACCGCGCGTGACCGGACCAAAGACCGCGGCGTTGATCTTTCGCCTTATCGCTGGGTCGATGATATGGGTGAGCTCGCGACGGACGCCGACATTGACGTGGTGGTTGAGCTTGTAGGAGGTTCGGACGGTCCGGCATTGACTTTGGCCCGCCGCGCCTTGTCTAACGGCCGGGCGTTGGTCACCGCAAACAAGGCAATGGTCGCACATCATGGCGCAGAGCTCGCTGCCTTGGCCGAAAGCAAACAGGCTGCCCTGAAATTCGAAGCCGCCGTAGCTGGCGGAATTCCGGTCATTCAAGGCCTGCGCGACGGCGCGTCAGCCAACCGGATCGACCGGGTGTATGGCATTCTCAATGGCACCTGCAATTTTATATTGTCGACGATGGAGCGCGATGGTCTGGATTTTGCAGAAGTGCTTGCGGATGCGCAGGCAAAGGGCTTTGCCGAGGCTGATCCGTCCTTTGATATTGATGGGATAGATGCAGCACACAAGCTGTCAATTCTTGCATCTTTAAGCTTTGGCTCAGTCATCGACTTTGGCGGTGTAGAGGCGCGGGGTGTGCGCAAGATTCTAGCAGCCGATATCGCCCAGGCAAAAACGCTCGGGTACCGAATCCGCTTGATCGGCCTTGCTGAAATCGACGGCGATAATGGTTCGGCAAATATTTTCCAACGCGTCGAACCCTGTCTTGTCCCGACAAGCCATCCGCTGGCCCATGTCACCGGAGCAACTAATGCCGTAGTGGCTGAGGGCAATTTCTCGGGACGGCTGCTGTTTCAAGGGGCAGGTGCAGGTGACAGGCCGACCGCGTCGGCCGTCGTTGCCGATCTGGTCGATATTGCGCGCAAGGAAACAGGCCCTGCCTTTTCGATGCCGTCCGCCGAGCTTGAGATGTTGCCGCGTGCCTCGTCAGCACACAGGATCAGCAAAACCTATTTGCGCATGCTGGTTGCGGACCGGGTCGGCGTTTTGGCCGAGATTACGGCGGCGATGCGCGATGCAGGACTTTCGATTGAAAGCCTGATCCAGACAGAGGCAAGCGATGACGGCTCGGCGTTGATTGCGATGGTCACGCACGCCGGACCAGAGCAGGCGATCAATGACACCATTGACGCGCTCGCGACCTCCGATAGCTTGTTGGGTGAACCCATGGTGATGCACATTTTGGGCGCGTAAGCTTATTCGGGCGTGCTGCCTTCTGGCACCACCATATCGGGTTCGGGCAGGCCTTTCAGGACCTCCTCCAGCGGGATAGCGTGCGGCGGGACATAGCCAAACCCCACGCCAACGCCTTTCATGTAGATTTTGCAGTTGGTGTCTCCGGGCAAGCAAGCTGCCGCCCTCTTGCTCGACACCGACTCACCGCGCCGAATTCGGTCGTTGTCGGCCTTGTCTGGATCGCGAAACACGCGCTGGCTTTTGTTGTCGGGGTTTTGCCCGCAGACTACTATCTCATCCGTCGATGGATATTTGACACATCCGTCTTCGTCTACTGCAACCATCCGTCTTGCGCGCTCGATTTGCGCAGTTATCTCGTCTTCAGTTGGTATGATTTGAACTGCATCCGCTGCTGATGGACCCGCGATGGCCGTCATGAAAATCGCGACAAGCAATCTCGACAAAAAGCTCCACCTTCCCTATCGGAACTTAACCTTCAAAATATCATTCCGCTCGGGGTGGCTCACATCCGCGCCCCTGTTATCAGATAGCTAGGAAATTCACATGACTGCAGCAAGCCAAATCCTCGACCGCGTCCTTGTTCTGGAAATGGTTCGCGTGACCGAGGCTGCAGCCATTGCCGCGGCGAAACTAATAGGCCGCGGCGACGAAAAGGCCGCCGATGCAGCTGCGGTGGAGGCAATGCGCGCTGCTCTGAATGAGTTATACATGGACGGCACCGTGGTGATCGGTGAAGGTGAGCGCGACGAAGCGCCCATGCTGTTCATTGGTGAGAAGGTCGGGTCAGCAATTGGCACAGGTCCGCGGATCGACATCGCGCTCGACCCGCTTGAAGGCACAACCATTACGGCAAAGGCAGGCCCCAACGCGCTTGCGGTACTGGCGGTCGCAGAAGAAGGCAATCTGCTGAACGCGCCCGATGTGTATATGGATAAAATCGCAGTTGGCCCGGGCTATTCACCTAATATCGTCAATCTCGACAAGTCCGTCATAGAAAATGTCACTGCGGTAGCCGCCGAAAAAGGCGTGCCGCCGCATGAATTGATCGTCTGCGTCCTTGATCGGCCGCGCCATGAAAAACTGATTGCTGAACTGCGCGCCATTGGTTGCGGAGTTATGCTGATCCCGGATGGTGACGTCGCGGGCGTGATTGCGACCACCAACCCCGATACGACAGTAGATATTTATATGGGAAGTGGCGGCGCGCCCGAAGGCGTACTTGCAGCAGCAGCGCTGCGCTGCGTCGGCGGCCAGTTCAAAGGCCGCTTACTGTTTCGGAATGACGATGAACGGCTGCGTGCGCGCAAGTGGGGCATTGAGGATCTCGACAAGATTTACGACCTCGAAGAACTCGCAAAGGGCGACTGTATCTTTGCGGCAACGGGTGTGACCCATGGCTCGCTTCTCGAGGGCGTAAAAACCTTGCGCGACGGACGCATTACCACGGAAAGTGTCGTGATGCGCGCGTCATCGGGCACCGTCCGCTGGGTCAAGAGCGAGCATCGGAAAGCTGATCAGCTCGGCTGACCCTGTTGAGCGGCTGGTCCAGCAGATACGCAAATGCACGCTTTGCGATGACTTACCGCTTGGGCCAAAGCCCATCGTCCAGGCTTCATCTACCGCACGAATCCTGATCGTCGGGCAAGCACCGGGTCGCATTACCCATGGCAAAGGGCGGCCATTTGATGATGCGAGTGGCCAGCGATTGCGTGCATGGCTTGGCGTTACCGAAGACGTATTTTACGATCCCGAGCAAATCGCGATCGTTCCCATGGGTTTTTGCTTTCCGGGAAGCGGGACCGGTGGCGATACCCCACCGCGTCCTGAGTGCGCATTGCACTGGCGGCGGCCCTTGCTCGACGCAATGCCGCAGGTGGAGCTGTCCATTCTTTTGGGGCGCTACGCCCTCGAATGGCATCTCGGCACTGGCAAGACCGCGAAGCTTACCCAGACAGTGCAAAACTGGCGCGCTTATTGGCCGCAAAATCTGCCACTGCCGCACCCTTCGCCGCGCAACAACCGTTGGCTTAAGCGCAATCCGTGGTTCTTGGAGGACGTTATTCCCGTTTTGCAGGATCGGGTGAGGACGCTTCTGGCTCGTCAGTAGATCCCCATTTCCAGACCTGTGGCAAGTTGCGCACCCAACTGTGCCGCATCAGACAATTTGTCGCTGTCGATGATCTTTGGCGCCAGTATCGCTTCAGCTGTCTGCGCATAAGTGCAGACAATGACGCTCGGTGCGATCTGCCGCAAGCGCCAGCCCGTAGCTATTCGTTCCGCCTGCGCCACAGCATTGGTGCCGTCGGAGCCAGCGCAGACTATCATGGCATAGGGCCGGCCGTTCAGCGCCCCGAGACATGGATAATAGCAGCGGTCGAAAAAGCTTTTCATCCCGCCGCTGATCGCCGCCAGATTTTCCGGAAACACGAACAGATAGCCATCCGCCGCCAGCATCACGTCAGCCCCCGCATCCAAAGCGTCGCATAATTGGACGTCGACGCCTTGTACGGTCTGGGCGCCATCATAGGCCGCCTTTGCCAGCGCCTGCGACCCGCCCGTCATGCTGTGCCAGATTATTGCCAATTGCCGCATCGGCCCTTGCTAGCACCGTCACCGCGACATAGGGAAGCGGGATGAAGCCTGTACCCGTTCTCGACATCAGCCAGTCCGTCCTTGAACAAGCCTGGCATTGGCGGGGCAGCGGAGCCGACGGCCGGGACCCCGATTTTCAACCCGATGATCTGGTGACCCAGTTGCTGATAGCACGCGGCGTCGATCGGGAGGATCTTGAACGGCATCGCAACCCGACCATCCGGAATTTCATGCCCGACCCGTCCATATTTCAGGATATGGAGCATGCGGCGCTGCGATTGGCGCAGGCCGTTGAAACTGGTGAGCAAATCACCGTCTATGGCGACTATGATGTCGATGGCGCCACAAGCGCGGCACTTCTCATCCGCTTGCTGCGCATGCTTGGGCTCGATGCAGGATACTATATCCCAGATCGCCTGATGGAAGGCTATGGCCCCTCGGGCGAGGCGCTTGTGCGCATTGGCGATGGTGGCAGCCGCCTTATCGTTACGGTCGATTGCGGCGCAATGGCGTATGACGCCCTGTCACAGGCAAAGGACGCAGGGCTTGAAGTGATCGTCGTGGACCATCACAAATGCGCTACAGAGCTTCCTGTTGCCTTTGCCCTGGTCAACCCCAACCGGTTGGACGAAACCGATGAGGCAGCTTCCCACGGCCATCTGGCGGCGGTTGGCGTGGCATTCCTCTTGGGTGCGGCCCTGATCAGGACGCTGCGCACGCGCGGTTATTTCGCCACACGTGCTGAGCCCAGGATCATGGATCTGCTCGACCTGGTAGCGCTTGGTACTGTCGCCGACGTCGCACAGCTTCGGGGACTAAACCGCGCATTTGTGGCCCAGGGGCTGAAGGTGATGGCGGCCCGGCGTAACATCGGCCTTTCGGCGCTTATTCAGGCCAGCCGCCTCACGCGTGCACCGATATGCTCGGACCTTGGGTTTGCCTTGGGACCGCGCATCAATGCTGGCGGCCGTGTCGGCAAATCCGATCTGGGCGTTCGCCTGCTGACCACCGAAGATTCGGTCGAGGCGCAAGATATTGCTATGGAACTTGACCGGCTGAACGAAGAACGGCGCGTCATTGAAGCTGTGGTGCAAGAACAAGCCGAAGCCATGCTTGCCGGGCAACATAACCGCGCGGTCGCCTTGCTGTCGGGCGAAGGCTGGCACCCGGGCGTGATCGGCATCGTCGCTGGCAGAATCAAGGAAAAGACAGGCAAACCCTCAATCGTCATTGCGGTCGACGCAAACGGGGTTGGCAAAGGGTCGGGCCGGTCGATTGCGGGTGTCGATCTAGGCGCGGCAATCATTTCGGCGCGCGAAGCCGGATTGCTCGTCGCAGGCGGAGGGCACGCAATGGCGGCAGGTTTAACCGTTGCGCAAGATAAGATTGATGCGCTCGCCGATTGGCTCGATGACCGGCTGTCAGCAGACGTGGCAAATGCGTCGGGCGCGAAGGCATTGTTGATTGACGCCATCGTTGCCCCGCGCGGCCTGAACCCCTTATTTGTCGACGCGATGGAGTCGGCTGGACCCTACGGCATGGGTTGGCCCGGACCGCGCATTGTCACAGGACCTTTGCGTATCATCAAATGCGATATTGTCGGCAAGGACCATGTCCGCGTCATTGTCGCTGGAGACGACGGGCAGTCGTTCAAGGCCATGGCATTCCGTCAGGGCGAGACCGTACTTGGCCAGACATTGCTTCACGCGGATCGCGGCCGCCGTTATTGGTTTGCAGGCCGCGCCAAGACCGACGACTGGGGCGCCATGCCAAAAGCCGAGCTGCATATCGATGACATCGCGTTCGCTGACTGAATTTGCGCCAACTTGGCCTTGACGAGCGCATAACGAATCCGTAAAGGCGCGGCTCGCCAAGCGATTGGCCCCTTCGTCTAGCGGTTAGGACGCGGCCCTTTCACGGCTGAAACACGGGTTCGATTC
>JBBQPQ010000095.1:0-7356 GCA_038217195.1 Sphingomonadales bacterium
ATGCACCGTTATCGTTAATGGCGAGCGCATAAATTCCTGCCTCAGCCTTGCAGTCCAGCATCAGGGTGACAAAGTGACCACCATCGAGGGGCTAGGCACACCCGATAATCTGCACGCCATGCAAGCCGCATTTATCAAACATGATGGCTACCAATGTGGATATTGCACGCCCGGGCAGATTTGCTCAGCCGTAGCGGTGCTCAACGAAATCAAGGCAGGTGTTCCGAGCCACGTTCAGGGCGACATCACAAGTAGGCCTAAGGCATCCAGCCTTGAGCTGCGAGAACGCATGAGTGGTAACATCTGTCGCTGCGGCGCCTATTCAAATATTGCAGAGGCAATTGCCGAAGTAGCAGGGGGCAAGGCATGAGAGCCTTCACATATGAGCGCGCCAAAACACCTGCTGAGGCTGCAGCCAGCGTTGCGCAATCATCAGGTGCAAAATTTCTTGCCGGTGGCACAAATCTTCTCGATCTGATGAAGCTTGAAATCGAAACGCCAACCCATCTCGTCGATATTCAGGATTTGGGATTGGACAGCATTGAAGACGGGCCTGACGGCGGCGTAAAAATTGGCGCATTTGTGTCAAATACCGCGCTAGCGTCAGACACCAGAATACGGCGCGATTATGGTGTATTGACGCGGGCCATAGTCGCCGGAGCATCCGGGCAATTGCGTAACAAAGCCACGACCGCGGGTAACCTGTTGCAGCGAACACGCTGTCCTTATTTCTACGACACCAATATGGCCTGCAACAAGCGTAAGCCGGGTTCGGGTTGTGCTGCGATTGCCGGGTTCTCTCGGCAGCTTGGTGTTATTGGGACGTCGGAAGCATGCATTGCAACATATCCCGGCGATATGGCGGTCGCGTTACGCGTGCTTGATGCCACAGTGCAGACCGTTAAGTCTGATGGCAGCACGCGAAGCATTAAGATGGCAGATTTCCATCGTTTGCCTGGCGACACCCCACATATCGACAATGTGCTCGACCGAAGCGAGTTGATCACGCATGTCACATTGCCCCGCGCTACAGGCGGCAGGCATTTTTACTATAAAATTCGCGACCGTGCCTCCTATGCATTTGCTCTGGTTTCGGTTGCAGGCGTTATCCAACGCGACGAGGGCATCCGGGTCGCGTTTGGCGGAATGGCTCCTAAGCCCTGGCGTGTAGAGGCCGCTGAGGCTGCGATTGCGACGGACCGGCAAGCGGCGACCACGCAGATCTTCGCAGGCGCGCGCCCTACAGAAGAAAACAAATTCAAGATCCCACTGGCCGATAGGGCTCTTGCCGCCGTTATCGCCGAAGCAAGGACCTAGGCATCATGGAATTCAACGCTCCCGCCCGGACCAACTTGTTCGATCAATCGAAGATTGTCGGTAAATCGACACCGCGAATAGACGGCCCTCTCAAGACAAGCGGATTGGCACCTTATGCCTATGAACGGCACGATGTGATCCCAAATCAGGCCTATGGATATATTGTCGGCTCTGCCATCGCAAAAGGACGCATCACATCGATGGACACATCCGAAGCGCGCGCTGCTCCGGGCGTTATTACAATTGTTACTGCTCCAGAAACGAAACCCGTGGGCAAAGGCATGGCAAACATAGCGCCTTTATTTGGTGGAAACGAAATCGCCCATTATCATCAGGCAATTGCTTGTGTCGTTGCCGAGACATTCGAACAGGCGCGTTCTGCCGCAGCGCTTATCCGTACAACTTACGATCGTGCGCCGGGTAATTTCGATCTGGAAAAGCAAAAGCCGGATGCGCCGCTTGCGCCTGGTGATGACAAGCAGCCGGACAAGAACACGCAAGGCGACTTCGAGACTGCGTATTCCAAAGCGGCTATCCAACTCGACGCCACATACAAGACGCCCGACGAAAGCCATGCGATGATGGAGCCGCATGCGACAATTGCGGCATGGGAAGGTGAAAAGCTGACGCTGTGGACTTCAAACCAGATGATCAACTGGGGAAAGAACAGCATGGGCAAAATTCTAGGTATTGACCCTAAAAATATACGCCTTGATTCTCCCTATATTGGCGGCGGTTTTGGCGGCAAACTTTTTATCCGATCAGATGCCGTGTTGGCAGCGCTTGCTGCAAAAAAGGCCAAACGACCCGTGAAAATCGCCCTCCAAAGGCCGTTGATAGCGAACAATACGACCCATCGCCACGCCACCATTCAGCGCATTCGCCTCGGCGCCGATACTGACGGCGGTCTTGTTGCCATTGCGCACGAAAATTGGTCCGGGAACCTGAACGGGCAGGAAGGCGAGAACGGTACGCTGCAAACGCCTGTGCTATATGCCGCCCAAAACCGGCTTACTGCCAATTATATTGCGACGCTCGATCTGCCAGAAGGCAATGCAATGCGCGCGCCCGGAGAGGCACCCGGCCATATGGCATTCGAAATAGCGATGGATGAGCTTGCGGAAAAGCTTGGCATGGACCCCATCGAATTGCGTGTGCGAAACGAGCCGAAGGGACAGGTGCCGGGCAAACCCGAAAAGCGCTTTTCGGACCGCAACCTTGTGCGATGCTTCCGTGAGGGCAGTCAGCGGTTTGGATGGGACAGACGGCAGGCCAAACCTGGTCAGTTGCGCGACGGGCAATGGCTAACCGGATTAGGGGTGGCTGCTGGCTACCGTGCTGCTCCAACCAATAAGTCTGGCGCGCGCGTGCTGCTGAACGGAAAAGGTGGGATCATTGTCGAGACTGATATGACTGATATCGGCACCGGCAGCTACACCATCATTGCCCAGACTGCAGCCGAGACGATGGGCGTTCTGCTGAAGAACGTGACCGTAACACTTGGCGATTCAGACCACCCTGCATCGT
Organism: Sphingomonadales bacterium; assembly: GCA_038217195.1. Classification (GTDB taxonomy): domain Bacteria; phylum Pseudomonadota; class Alphaproteobacteria; order Sphingomonadales; family Sphingomonadaceae; genus Sphingorhabdus_B. The sequence goes on from JBBQPQ010000095.1 coordinate 2,845, forward strand.
CCGGCTCGGGTGGCCAGTGGGGCGCCGCAAGTTCGACCGCTGGTGTGTATGCGGCCTGCGTTCATCTGCGGCGATTGATCGGGACTAAGTTGGGCTTCGATGGTGATGCAGCCATTTTTGAAAATGGACAAATTAAGGTCGGCGACCGCACCATCAATATTTTAGAAGCGGGTAGTTTGTCCGCCGAAGATTCTATTTCATTTGGCAAATTTAAAGATGAATATGAAGTCGGATCATATGCGAGCAACTTCGTGGAAGTGGCGGTGAACGCATATACCGGGGAAGTTCGTATCCAGCGCATGCTGGCAGTTTGTGATGCTGGCCGCATTTTAAACCCGCTCTCGGCCCGCAGTCAGGTCATCGGCGCGATGGTGATGGCAGCCGGTGCTGCTTTGATGGAAGAGCTCGCGGTGGACAAGCGGTTCGGCTTTTTTGTGAACCATGACCTTGCAGGGTATGAAGTACCGGTGCATGCAGATATCCCGCATCAGGAGGTCGTATTTCTCGATACGCTGGACGCCGTTATCTCTCCGATGAAAGCAAAAGGCGTGGGCGAACTTGGGATCTGCGGCGTGGCGGCGGCAATTGCCAACGCTATCTACAATGCTACAGGCGTTCGGGTTCGCGAATATCCAATAACGATCGATAAATATTTCGAACGTTTACCTGCCATTGCATGATAGTTGATAAACGGCGATTTGGACGGTGATGGAACGCCGACCAGTTGGCGCATTGGGCGCGAAGACCTTGCCGCCCCCATACATGCTATGGGAAGAGAGTAGCATGCCAAGTTTTAGATCCGTCGGGCGCGCGATTGGTAACCGCCAAAACTGGCCGGTCATCGGCGCTGCTGGCGCATTGGGTTGGGTCGCAACTTTTAAAATTTTTGGGGCTCGGCAGTGCAGGTTGGATTTTTACCATAATTGCTATCATCACCATTGCGGCACGCCGATACTTCCAGACATTGGCCAAGGATTTGCTCTAAGGAAATTGACCGGTTGAGCCACTTGCGCTAGCTCCGATTCGTATACGTGCCAATATCCTATTGATATCGTTTGCATATTGTGGCCCGCTTTGTGATATTGACGATCATCATAGACGGCCAATTTGAATGCACATCGGTTTCAATGACCCGAGAAAATCCCTCAAAACGCTATAAGTATTTTACATGTATTGATCACCAACCGCGTTGGATGGACACCTCAAAATGGCCAACTCGAAGTGCGAAACAAAAAAGGATCCCTTATTATGAAGCGCAGCTACATCTCCCTTGTTAACCCGGCACTTCGGCACGCATGGTTGCTGCGTTCATCAACACTGGCGCTTGCATGCACAAGCCTGATATCACCAGCCATTGCGCAAGAAGCACCTGCTGCTCAACAGACAGAGCAACCGGCTCAAGCGCAGACCACAGGTGTGCCCGCTTGGGGGCTAAACAGCAGCGATTTGCCAGCCGATACTTCTGTACGGTTTGGCATATTACCCAACGGAATGCGTTACGCGCTCAAACACAATGAAACACCAAAGGGCGCGGCTGTAATCCGCTTTGCGTTCGACGTGGGCATGCGGGAAGCCGACCCCGAGCAGGCCGGAGCGGCGCATTTTTTAGAGCATATGGCTTTTAACGGTTCAACCAATATTCCCGAGGGCGAACTGGTAAAACGGCTTGAGCGGCTCGGTCTGGCGTTTGGCGCAGATACCAACGCAGAGACCGATCTTGAACATACGACCTACAAGCTAGACCTGCCTAACACGAACCCAGAGACCGTCGACGGCAGTCTCACGTTTATGCGAGAAATTGCTTCTGAGTTAACTCTGGACAAGGGCGCCGTTGATCGCGAGCGCGGCATCTTGCTGTCCGAATTCCGCGTTAGAAATGTGCCACAGACGCGCCGCGCGCTGGATGCAATTGGCAAGCAGATGCGAGATCCGCGCTTCGGTCCGGCACTGGTGGGTACGCCAGAGACGATAGCAAATATTACGCCAGAGCAACTTCGCGCATTTTACGAAGGCTATTACCGTCCGGAACGTGCAACCCTTGTGATGGTTGGTGACTTCGATGTAGCTGCGATGGAGCAGGACATCCGCAAGCGGTTTTCCGGCTGGCAAGGTAAAGGCACCGCCAAGCGCAATTACGTGCCCAACATTACGGCTTCGACGTCACCTATTGTAGCGACGTTTATCGATCCATCTGTTCCGGAGATTGTCCAGTTCGATCGGGTCGTTCCTTATATGGCGCCGACAAACAAGGTAGCCGAAAGGCGTCGCGATTTGCTTCAGGCGATTGCCGCTGCCGCGCTTTCAAATCGTTTTAGTGTCATCAGCCGTAAGGCTGATAGTCCAATCGTTTTTGGTCAAACGGCTGTGCAGGACATCGCCCGGTCAGCGCGCTCGGCCACAGTGATTGTTTTGGCCAAAGATGGTCAATGGCAACCGGCTCTCGGTGTTGGCGAACAGCAACTGCGCCAAGCAATCCAGTTCGGTTTTACCGTCGCCGAGATTGCTGAGGCTAAAGCCAATATTCGCACGGCTTTCGAAAACGCTGTTAAGCAGGAAGCCGGCGCGCCGAGCGCCGCCATCGCTGATCGAATCGCGGGTGCATCGCTGTCCGACAGCGTATATGTTGGGCCATCAGCAACCTTAGCGCTCTACAATGCGCTGGAGCCTGGTCTTACTGCAGAAGCGGTGAGCAGCGCTTTCAAGGCCGCATGGGCCGGGGGGCCTTCGCTGGTGCACGTGGCAACTAAACAGGCCATCAACGGTGGTGATGCGGCGGTATCTTCCGCGCTTGCGACGAGCGCAAAAATCGCGGTAGCTGCGCCGGTCGACGAAGCCACAAAGGCGTTCGCCTATGACGATTTCGGACCTGCTGGCAAAATTGTTTCCGATAGCATGATTGCCGATCTTGATATTCGCACCATCCGCTTCGCCAATGGTGTGGAACTCAACCTTAAAAAGACGAATTTCGAGCCGGGCAAAATGGCCTGGTTTGCCAAAATCGGCGAGGGTGCACAGCAGTTCCCATCCGATAGGCAAGGACTTCCAATAGTCGTGCAGATACTCTCTTCAATTGACGGCTTTAAAAAGCACAATGTTGACGAATTGCGCCGCATCACTGCTGGTCGTCAGGTTACCCTTGGTATGAGCGTCGCAGAAGACGGTCTCGTGGCAGGCGGAAGCACCACACCGACAGATCTGGCGCTGCAGTTGAAGTTGCTTGCTGCAGGCGTTACAGATCCTGCCTATGATCCTGCAACCCAGACGCAATGGGCGGGCGTCGGCTCAGTCATCGCCAAAAACATCATGTCGAACCCTTCACAGCTTGCTGCGCTGGCTGTGCCGTGGATACTAACCGGCGAAGATGCACGCTTCGGGCTTGGCAGTGGTGACCAGATGGCCGCTCGAACGCTTGACGAAATGAAGGCTGTATTGGCACCTCAATTGGCAGATGGCGCAATCCGGATTGCTCTGGTTGGCGATATCGACGAGAATGCAGCAATCAAGGCAGTGGCTGAATCGCTTGGCGCCCTACCCGCCCAAAGCGCCAAGGCTACGCCGTCTGTCGCCCCGAAGCCGGCCCAATTCACAGCCGATCGTGCGCGTCGTGTCCTTTATCATGCCGGCTCGGCGGATCAGGGCGCAATCGCACTCAGCTGGCCGACCACGGATGACAGTGATTTCAAGGCAACGCTAACGCGTGATCTGCTCGCCGAAGTGATCGGGCTACGACTCATAGATGTGCTCCGAGAAGAGTTAGGCGCAACATATACCCCTAACGCCAGCTCCGTAAGTTCGGCTAACTTCAGGGGGCTCGGTTACCTGACCGCGTCAGCACCTGCGGCACAAGGCGACATGGATGCTGCTTCCAAAGCGATACGGAAGATCGCGGCTGACTTGCGCACCGCTCCCCCGTCTGCCGACGAAATGTTGCGGGCACGCAAGCCGATCCTCGAACGATGGCAGCGTCAGGCGCGCGAAAATGGCAGTTGGGTGGGTCTCGCTGTCGATGCACAAAACAAGCCCGAACGGCTAGAACGTCGCCGAACACGCACGGCAATCCTTGAAGCAATTGCACCCAGCGATATCACTGCTCAGGCAAAGCGCTATCTTGACCCAGCAGCCGCATTGGAAACGCGCGTGGTTCCGAAGCCGGCTGTGGCTAGCTAAGTTCCCCCCGTGACAACTTGGCCATACTGCTGAAATGCAATGATATTTGAAGCAAATTAGCGGGAGAAATTAGCCTAAGGTCGGGCGTAGGCCGGGGCTGTCTCGGGCATTTGCCAAAAAACGATGATCACACATAATGCAACAAATGCTATCATTGCTCCGGGGGCAGCGTCCCATCCACTGTTCGTCACCAACAGATGCGCAATCAAAGGCGTGAGACCGCCGAATATAGCCGTTGCAGTTGTCGCGCCCAATGCGAGGCCGCTGAGTCTCCCCTCGCCGGGAAATTGCTCGGCAGTTGTGACCGCGCCAACCGCGCTAACGGCTCCGCCAAGTGCAGCCATA
>JBBQPQ010000096.1:0-7282 GCA_038217195.1 Sphingomonadales bacterium
ATGTATCCATACCTATACGGCTAATCTGTTCCACGGACGGACTCCTTTTTTGAGTTGCAACGACTCACTCGGGCACATTTTGATGCCGTACGGAGGCCGTCCACCCCAACAGGTTTTACAGTCCGCAAAACGCTTGACGAATGTCTGAAAAGTTAGCGGAAACAGCCACATAACACGAGAACGGACCCAAAACCAAATTAGTAAGCTCCACCCAGCCCATTTGTCATAAACTGTCATAACGACTTGCCGCAATCACCGCCAACTTTTCAGAAACTGCAGCAATAGGTTTCCCATGCATTCATCAGCCCAACTCTTTCGCTTCGCTTGTCAGGCGTTCCTAAGTATGTGGTCCGACAATAGGCGGCTTGCACAGCATCCGGTGCCTTGTGCGCCAATGCAGCTTCGACAACAGCGTCAGGGAACCCGTCATTTGCCGCCTAGTCAGTAAACGCGGAGCGGAAGCCATGCACGTGATATGGCTACCCAGAGTCCTGTCGCTTGCTGCCAGCGTCCCGCAACGGCGGTTACAGCTGAACTACAAATAGGTAATTCGGCAAAGCTAAATTTCTAAAAACATTACGTCAAATTTTGGGGGTATTCTTGGGGGTACATTCTGGATGTCCTGCGGATAAACGTAGCTTTCAGTAGGTAAAAATGAGCTAGTTCGAATCCCACCCTGTCCGCCCCCATTCTAACAAGAATAGTCTTGGTTTATTTGGCTTGTAATGGCGACGTCAACTGGAGGTGCATCCTAGTTCGGCGCAGCACCTCCAGTTAATTGATACTAATCGATATTTGATGAAATGAATTGTTCTTTACTTGGCCGGAGCGAGCGCAATGTCTTGGTCAAGAAAAGCGCGGCCAGGCATGTTCAGCGGCATTTCAGCGCTGGTGCCCGTGACGAAAAAGCCAGCCAATGGTAGGACGACGATTGATCCAACAACCCCAGCTGTTCCCGTATCGCCCCGGGTGTCCATATCACCCGTAAGTCGAATGGTCGTTCCATTCACATTTGCTGACAATATTCGCAGCCGGATCGCCCCCGACTTGCCCCACATACCTTTGTTGCGCACTTCTGTTAATTCGCCTTCGACCGGGCTCCGGGCTGGGATTACCAGTCGGCCATTTACCATCACATCTTGGGCAACTTCTAAACGCACCCGTTGACCAACCTTCAAGTTTTTACCCTTTGTGGTCAGGAACTGCGAAAGCGCTACAGGAACAGCGGCTCCCGCGCGAAGCACGTCCCCTGTGACTTGCTGAGGGACCATTAACGCGGTTTGTGGCACGACAACGGCTGTTTGCGGTACCACCATCACTGGCAGGGCAGATTCTGGTGTTGGAACTGCCGTCTGATTTGATGTGGTGGTTTGCGCGAATACTGGTGTGGCAAGAAGCAGAATGCTTGTAACTGTTAATTTTCTTATCATTATAATCCCCTTTGTTAATCTGGACCCAAGATCCAGATTTATTTGGGGATATACGGACTAAGATGTAAAATTTTTATTATTTTAAAATTCTTAAAGTAAAAGGAATTTCTAGTTGAGATAAAATTTTGCACTAATTTATCAATTATCTAGCATAAATTGAATATTCAATAAGCCAAGCATAAGTTTTTTATTTTGATTATACTGCGGCGATTTATCAAATTGCAAAATGATCGAATCCGAAGCCGCTCCGCTTCCTGTAAGAATGCGGCATAAGGGATTACGCCCACTTAACTTGTAGAGACGGACTTGCTGGGAACACGGTGCGGAGGGCAGCCATTACGGGCAGCCCCGTATTGATGCCTATTTTTCCGGCGTCAGCTTTGCGCCATTTTCCACATTTTCGTTGAAGCTCGCGACGACCGAGTCGACGATCATCTGGATTTCTTCAGATGCAAATTTTTCAGCTTCGTTCTGGCTTGAGCCATAAGAACGTTCGGATTTGACCAAAATGTCCTTATAGGCTGCGCGTTGAGTCGGGCATGCCGCATCAGAGGTTTTGATAAAATCGCTCGGGCTCGCTTTTTCAGAAACTGCAGTGTTGTGGGTTTCAATCAGGCAATTGTTGAATGCCTTGCGCGCCGAATCCATGGCGTCCCCCTTCATGGTAGCCATGCTGAGCAGCGCGGTTGCGATTATGGTAATCATGTTTCAAATCCCCAAATGTTCATCCATCCCGGTTCTGCGACCGGTGCGGTAATCGTTTACACCCTCACCACGAGGCAATCAATGCGCCATGCTGAAATGCTGGATTTGTGGTTTAATCGACGACTTTGCCGCCCTTGATCACGGCGTCGACGGATTCCAGTTCGCGTATATTGGTCAATGGGTCACCATCTACGGCAATGATGTCGGCAAAACGGCCAACTGCGATTGCGCCCACATCCTTCTCCCGGCCAAGTGCCTCAGCTGCGTTGCGGGTTGCTGCCTGAATGGCTTCAAGCGGGGTCATGCCATATTGCACCATGGTCTTGAATTGCCCTCCGACCAGACCGTGCGGCATCACGCCGGCATCCGAGCCGAAGACCATGCGCACGCCGGCCTTGTGCGCCTTACGGAAATTGTCGCGCTGGATCTGGGCGACTTCGCGGTCTTTGCGCAGATTATCCTCAAGCACGCCATTTTTCGCACCTTCAGCCTGCGTGTAGTCCGTGTTGTAGATATCCATTGAGAACCACACCGGACGGACACGTGCAACGGCGAGCTTAATTCCCTCGTCATCAACAAGGCTTGCATGCTCGATCGTGTCGATGCCAGCCTTGATTGCGGCTTTGATCCCATCTCCGCCATGTGCGTGGGCGGCAACCTGCAGGCCCCATTGATGTGCCTCATCAGCGATCACTCGCAGTTCGCGCTCCGAAAGCTGTTGCTGGCCAGGTTCTGTGTTGCGGGAGAAGACGCCACCGGTTGCGCACACCTTGATGACTTCGGCGCCATATTTGCGCTGGCGGCGAACCTGGTAGCGCAGTTCATCGTCGCTATCGGCAATGCCTTCCTCTTTGCTGGCCTTTTCAAGGCTTGGCGGCAGGAAGGTGGAGTCACAATGGCCACCGGTGGCGCCAAGGGCATAGCCTGCTGGTACAATGCGAGGCCCCACGGCGTACCCATTTTCAATTGCCTGTTTCAGGCCGATGTCGTTGCGGTTGGTCGACCCGACATTGCGGACAGTTGTAAAACCAGCCGACAGCATGTCATGCGCCGCCTTCACTGCGGTCATGCCCCAGAAGCTGTCAGTGAACTCCAACCCGCGATAGCCACCAATGTCGGCAGGGCCGTCGAGATGAACGTGCATATCAATAAGGCCAGGAAGCAAAGTCTTGCCAGACATGTTGATATGGGTGACGTCGCTGCCCCACTTGACAGTTCGGGCGTCGGCAACGCTTGTGATTCGGCCATCTTCGCCCACGAACACAGCAGGAAAGTCTACGGTCTTGCCGGTCAGGACATCCACCATCTTATCGGCAGTAATGACGGTATTGCCTGCGGATGCAGGCGCAGAAACTGCCGCAAGCGCTATCGCTAAAACGCCAGCATTTCTAAGAAAGTAGAGGCCATGTCCCATGTCTTTGTTCCCCGTAGACTCGTTAAGATACTGGGATGACAAAATACCGGCGTGTAGGACAGCAAAAAATTACGAATTAAAATCAGGGCGCTAATTTGGGAGGAAACTTGCCCGGTTTCTGGTGCTCGCGGTACGATATGATGGCCCCGGCGAATAAGGCAAAAGAGGTCCCGAGCATCCAGCCACCAATAACGTCGGTTGGCCAATGCACGCCCAACAAAATGCGGGATAGACCCGTCAGTAATATCATTACTGCTGCCGCCAGTTGCCACAATGGATGGCGTGCCTGCGGCACCAGCATGATAAACAAGATATAGACCACTGCGGCATTATTGGAATGGCCGCTTGGAAAGGCCGGGCTGTTGATCGGGTCAAGCTGCGGCACCAGATCTGGGCGGATTCGGGCAAAGAAAGACTTCATGACGTCAGACGTAAACGCCGACACCAGCGTTGTTGTCCCCATCGCGAGTGCTGCGCCCCACCCCCACCACCGCCAAAGGGCCGCGGTGAGAATTCCAACAATGATGTAACGTTGAAGGCCGCCGCCAATCCAGCTGATGCCTTGCATGAACAGGATAAGCCAATCCGGCGAAACGCCATGTCGCAGGTTGAGAGCATTGGAAATTGCGATATCGAAATCGCGGAAAAGACCTGCAGTCACTGCAAAACCAAGAGCGATGACCATGCCGAAAAGCAGAAGAGCCGCGGTTAGAAGACGAAATGGGATGGTCATATGCGTATGTTCATAATTTATGTGAAGCCCAAGAGCGTGATCCTGAACTTGTTTCAGGATCCATCATGCAACTCGAAACCGAAATTGAAAATGCGAAGTAGACGCTGAACCACGATCCGGATTACCGTAAACGGAACCTCTGTGTCTTTCACATGTGTAACATCTTGCCGTACGCGCCGAGTACGCTTTCGTGCATCATCTCGCTCAACGTCGGGTGCGGAAATATGGTGTGCATGAAATCCGCTTCGACCAATTCCGCGGTTTTGCCGATAGTGTAGCCTTGAATGAGTTCGGTGACCTCGGCACCAACCATATGCGCGCCCAGCAATTCACCAGTTTTGGCATCGAATACGGTTTTGATAAAGCCTTCAGCCTCGCCGAGTGCGATGGCCTTGCCATTTCCAATGAAGGGGAAGTTGCCGATCTTGACCTCATAGCCCTGCTCTTTGGCCTTCGCTTCAGTAAGGCCGACGCTTGCGACTTGCGGATGGCAGTAGGTACATCCTGGGATATTCCTTGGGTCCATGGCATGTGGATGACCACCCGCTATGGTTTCAGCGGCAATCACGCCTTCATGGCTTGCCTTGTGCGCGAGCCAGGGCGGCGCAGTGATATCGCCAATCGCCCAAAGGCCGGGCACGTTAGTGCGGCAACTTGGATCGGTTTTCAGGAAACCGCGATCCATTTCAACATCCAGTTCCTCAAGCCCGATATTTTCGGTGTTGGGCACAATGCCAATGGCGACGATGCAGTGGGTAAAGTCCGATGCAACAACTTTGCCGTCTTTGTCCTTGATGGACGCGGAAACGCCCTTCGCCGTCGCTTTCAGGCTTTCCACGCCTGCACTGGTCACGATTTGTATGCCCTGCTTTTTCAATGCTTTCTCGAGGAAAGTTGAGACGTCGGAATCTTCAACCGGCACGATGCGGTCAAGCATTTCTACCACCGTTACATCAGCGCCCATGTCATTATAGAAGCTCGCAAATTCGATACCGATCGCGCCCGAGCCAATCACGAGCAACTTCTTCGGCATTTCGGGCGGCACCATCGCATGGCGATAGGTCCAGATCCGTTTTCCATCGGCAGGCGCAAATGGCAGGTCGCGTGCACGCGCGCCGGTCGCGACGATGATATTCTTCGCGGTCAGTTCTTCGGTCTTCCCATCTTTCGTAACCGTCACTTTATTTGCAGCGGTCAACCTTCCGTCGCCCATATGCACCGCGATCTTGTTCTTCTTCATCAGGTGCGTGACGCCTTGATTAAGCTGCTTGGCGACGCCACGTGACCGCTTGACGACAGCGTCGATGTCCGCGCTGATATTAGCTGCAGTCAGACCATAATCGCCCGCATGCTGCATATAATGATAGATTTCCGCCGAACGCAGCAGTGCCTTGGTCGGAATGCAGCCCCAGTTGAGGCAAATGCCGCCGAGCAACTCCCGCTCGACAATTGCCGTCTTTAAGCCAAGCTGAGCCGCGCGGATGGCGGCAACATAGCCACCGGGGCCGGAGCCAAGAATGATGAGGTCATAGTCAGCCATTTTATGCCACCAACCCCAAAGGTTTCTCTACCAGTTCCTTTAACACCTTCATCAATTCAGCGCCGTCTGCGCCGTCTATGGCGCGGTGGTCGAACGATCCGGTGACACTCATCACGGTCGCGATGGCAAGCGCGTCGTCAACGATATACGGCCGCTTCTCACCTGCTCCGACGGCGAGGATCATGCCCTGTGGTGGATTGATAACGGCGTCGAACTGCTTGATGCCCATCATACCCATGTTGGAAATCGACGCAGTGCCGCCCTGATATTCATGGGGTTGCAGTTTGCCTTCCTTGGCGCGACCCGCAAGCTCGCCAATCTCGGTCGAGATTTTGGAAAGAGACTTGTTCGCGGCGTCCGTGATGATTGGCGTAATCAGGCCGGTGGGCACCGACACAGCAACGCTGATGTCAGCGCGGCTATACTGAAGCATATTGTCGCCAGCAAAGCTGACATTGCATTTGGGTACCTGAACGAGCGCGAGGCCGAGCGCCTTTACCAACATGTCATTGACCGAAAGCTTGATACCGCGCGCCTCCAACGAGGCATTGAGTTCGCCGCGCAGCTTAAGCAATGCGTCAAGCCGGACATCGACAGTCAGGTAAATGTGCGGAACAGTCTGCTTTGACTCGGTCAAGCGGCGCGCAATCGTTTTGCGCATGTTGCTGAGCTTGATGACGTCATGCGGGATGTCGGTTTCGATTGCCGTAACAGGCGCAGAAGATGGCGCAGATGGCGCAGACGGCGCAGTCGGAGCAGGATGCGCCGCAGCCGCTGCAGACTTGCCGGAAACGGCTTCGACGTCTGCTTTGACAATGCGGCCATTAGGGCCAGTGCCGGTAATGTCTGAAAGATCAATGCCTGAACTGGCCGCAATGCGCTTGGCAAGTGGGCTCGCCTTCACGCGGTCACCAGAACTGTGGGATACCAGCTTTGGCGCAGGCCCAGGCGCCGCTGGGGCGGGGTCAGTCGCTGGGCTGACGCCAACGCTTTTCGCCTCGACCATGACTTCCGCTTCAGACGCTGGCGCAGCAGCTTTTGAAACTGGTGCTGCGTCATCATCTTCGCCCTGGATGATGGCAATAATTGTGCCGACTTTGACGCCATCGGTGCCTTCTGCAACCAAAAGCTCGGTTACAACGCCTTCATCAATAGCTTCAAACTCCATGGTAGCCTTGTCTGTCTCAATCTCGGCTAGCAAATCGCCAGACGACACGCTGTCGCCGACTTTGACAAGCCATTTGGAGAGCGTGCCTTCTTCCATCGTTGGGGAAAGTGCAGGCATTTTGAGTTCGATGGGCATCCGGTTTGGCCTTTTTTGGTCGCTATTTGCATTAAGCGCATAGCCAAGCTTTCCCCAGCGTCAAGCGCGATAAGGTTGCCAAGCATTCAAATTTCGCGCAGGCTATACGAATTCATAATGGCTGGCCACAAGGACCATGCCGGGGGGAGTGCATGCG
>JBBQPQ010000097.1:0-7148 GCA_038217195.1 Sphingomonadales bacterium
ATTTAAGATTTTTTTAACGACTGTGACCAGATTATCACAGTTTTAGCCGGTTTTACGCGGCGTCTTCCTTATCCGCCTTGGCAGACTTCGCGTAAACCAGCACTGGCGTCTTCCGGCCCTCAACAACATCCTTGTCAACAACCACTTCGTCGACGCCATCATAGGTCGGTAGGTCAAACATGGTGTCCAGCAAGATCGCTTCCAGTATCGACCGCAGTCCCCGCGCGCCTGTTTTGCGCTCGATGGCCTTTTTGGCGACGGCTTCAAGAGCATCCTCGGTGAAGCTAAGTCCTACATCTTCCATCTCGAACAGCTTGCGGTACTGCTTCACTAAAGCGTTTTTCGGCTCTGAAAGAATCTTCACCAAAGCGGCAATATCAAGGTCTTCAAGTGTCGCCGTCACGGGCAAGCGGCCGACAAATTCAGGGATCAGGCCATACTTTAAAAGGTCTTCAGGCTCGATCTGCTTCAGAATCTCACCGGTCCGGCGCTCGTCAGGATCGGCAACATGCGCGCCAAATCCAATAGACTTGCCTTCCAGACGGTTGGAAATGATTTTTTCAAGACCAGCGAACGCGCCGCCACAGATGAAAAGAATGTTCGTAGTGTCAACCTGCAGGAACTCCTGCTGTGGATGCTTGCGGCCGCCCTGAGGTGGGACGCTGGCGGTTGTGCCTTCCATAAGCTTCAGCAAAGCCTGTTGAACGCCCTCGCCGCTTACGTCGCGCGTGATCGACGGATTTTCGGCCTTCCGGCTAATCTTATCGATTTCGTCAATGTACACGATGCCGCGCTGCGCCTTTTCGACATTATAGTCCGATGCCTGTAACAGCTTGAGGATGATATTCTCGACATCCTCGCCAACATAGCCAGCCTCAGTCAGGGTCGTCGCATCAGCCATGGTGAACGGAACATCGAAAGTCTTGGCAAGCGTCTGCGCCAATAATGTCTTGCCACAGCCGGTTGGGCCGACAAGCAGTATGTTCGACTTCGCAAGCTCGACATCGGCACCCTTGCCGCCATGATTAAGCCGCTTGTAGTGGTTATGGACCGCGACCGAGAGCACCCGTTTCGCCTGCGGCTGCCCGATCACATAGTCATCCAAAACTTCGCAGATTTCCTGCGGAGTTGGCACTTCGCCTTCCTTGCGGCCATTCAACGCGCCCTTGGTCTCTTCACGAATGATATCGTTACACAATTCAACGCACTCATCACAGATGAACACGGTAGGGCCAGCGATTAACTTGCGGACTTCGTGCTGCGATTTCCCGCAGAAGGAGCAATATAAGGTGCTCTTGGTATCGGATCCGCTCAACTTCGTCATAATATGTCCTGCTTACACGCCGTTTGTGGACGCGCTTTATTAAACCAGCATCCTAAAGATGCGTTCCGATTTGGCAATAGCCCAAAAAGGGACATTCCCAATGCGGCAGTAACCTCCACCGTAAATCGCAACTGCAATTTATCCAGCGTCTGCATCCGCGTTTGATGGCCGTTTATCGAACACTTCATCTACGATACCGAAAACTTTTGCTTCATCCGCTTCAAGGAACGTATCGCGATCCATAGCTTTTTCTATATCTTTCAACAGCTTGCCAGTATATTTTGCATATAGATCGTTCATACGCTTGCGAATGCGAAGGATTTCGTTCGCCTGAATTTGAATGTCTGACGCCATCCCACGGGCGCCGCCAGATGGCTGATGCACCATGATGCGTGCATTGGTAAGCGCAACGCGCATCCCTGGCTCCCCAGCAGCGAGCAGAAAACTGCCCATTGACGCAGCTTGCCCAATGCACACTGTGCCAACGCGCGGACGGATGTATTGCATCGTGTCATGAATCGCCATACCGGCGGTCACGACACCGCCTGGCGAATTAATATACATCCAAATGTCTTTCTTTGGATTGTCCGATTCAAGAAACAGCAATTGTGCAGTGATAACAGACGCCATATTGTCTTCGACTTCACCGGTCACAAAAATGATCCGTTCGCGCAGCAAGCGCGAAAAAATGTCCCAGCTGCGTTCCCCCCGGTTCGATTGCTCGATTACTACAGGGACCAGCGCTTGGACAGGATCAAAAGGAACGTGCATAGAATACCTCTAAGATGTTATGTTTTTGCTTCATTGCCTACATCGGCGTGGGCAAGCAAAGATTCAAGCAGGAAAAGGTTAAGTTTCGTTGCTGTCAAAAAACAATGTGTCGACAAGATTGGCTTACAAAATGCTAAAAACGATTAGTCTGTAAACATTCATTGATTTGACCGATTAAAATTATGATGCGAAACTTACCATATTGAAGGTCCAACGTCACTCAATCGGAGGAGTATATTATGGCAGACTCAGATCCACGCGATGGTTGCCCCATGCACACCGGCGGCCCGGTTAAGATGCGCTCGTTGCTCGGGCGACAGAATAAGGATTGGTGGCCGGATGCGCTGCCAGTCGATATGCTGCATCAGCATGGAGTGTCGCCCGACCCGATGGGCGAAGATTTCAATTATGCCGAAGCGTTCAAGAAGCTCGATTATAAGGCGTTGAAAGACGATCTAACCGCATTGATGACCGACAGTAAGCCATGGTGGCCAGCAGATTATGGACATTATGGCCCCTTTATGATTCGCATGGCGTGGCACGCGGCGGGAACTTATCGCGTAACCGATGGTCGCGGCGGCGCTGGCAGCGGACAACAACGGTTCGAGCCACTCAACAGCTGGCCTGACAATGGCAACCTAGATAAGGCGCGTCGCCTCCTGTGGCCGATCAAACAAAAGTACGGCTCGTCGATAAGCTGGGCAGACCTGTTCATTCTCGCTGGCAATGTCGCCATTGAAAGCATGGGTGGACCCGTGTTCGGCTTTGGTGGCGGGCGCAAGGACGTCTACCAGTCTGAAGGCGATACCTTTTGGGGCGCTGAGGAAATCTGGGTCGATCAGGGCGCAAAAACGCGTCTCGACGAAGAAAATTTGGAGCTTGAAGGGCCATTGGCAGCAATTCAAATGGGTCTTATTTACGTCAACCCCGAGGGCCCTGGCGGCAACCCTGATCCTTTGCAATCGGCGCGTGACATGAAGGCGACCTTTCTGCGCATGGCGATGAATTCCGAAGAGACGGTCGCGCTTACCGCCGGTGGCCATGCCTTTGGGAAAGCCCATGGCGCAAAGCCAGGTACAACCTTTGGCCATGCGCCTGCAGGCGAAGCGATCCATCAGCAGGGCTTTGGCTGGCTAACCGACGTGGATGAAATCGGAAAAGGCCACATCACAACCTCGGGTATCGAAGGTGCTTGGTCCAACAATCCAACGACATGGGGCGGCGACTATTTCCGCATTCTTTTCAAATATGATTTCGAATTGGTTGAAAGCCCTGCAGGTGCCAAGCAATGGCAACCAATCAATCCCGATCCGGAGGATATGGCCCCCGACGCGCGTGACCCATCGAAGCGTGTGCCAACCATGATGACGACAGCGGACATGGCGTTGAAGATGGACCCGGAATTCCGCGCGATATCCGAGCGGTTTCGTGTCGACCAGGCAGCGCTGGACGATGCATTTGCGCGCGCATGGTTCAAGCTGTGTCACCGCGACATGGGGCCAAAAAGCCTCTATCTCGGGCCAGAGATCCCAGAGGAGTCGCTGATTTGGCAAGATCCTGTCCCAGCGGGCACTGCACCTTCGGACGCACAGATCGCTGCGTTCAAATCTGCTGTGCTCTCAAGCAGCCTGACGGTGTCTCAACTCGTCAAAACGGCATGGGCATCGGCATCGACCTATCGCAAGTCGGACAAACGAGGCGGTGCCAACGGCGCACGCCTTGCGCTTGCGCCGCAAAAAGACTGGCTGGTGAATGAGCCGGAAGAGCTTGCTCAGGTGCTGGCGGTGCTGAACGAACTTCGCGGGTCGATGAGCCTTGCAGACGCCATCGTGCTTGCGGGCTCGGCGGCGGTCGAAAAGGCAGCAAAAGACGGGGGTTTCGACGTCGCTGTGCCATTTACCGGCGGACGCGGCGATGCGACACAGGAATGGACTGACGTCGACAGCTTTGTCTGGATGGAGCCGCAAGCCGATGGCTTCCGCAACTATCTTAAAACCCATCAGCCAGTCAAAACCGAGGAATTGCTGCTCGACAAGGCATCATTGCTTGGTCTGTCAGGACCAGAGATGACAGTGCTTCTTGGCGGCCTGCGCGTTATCGGGGCGAACCACAAAGACATTCCCGAGGGCGTGTTTACGAGCCGCAAGGGCGTGTTGACCAACGACTTTTTCGTAAACCTTTTCGACAACGAAACCTTCTGGGACCTGGTCGATAAAGCAAGCGACGAGGAGTTCATTGGTTATACCCGTGGCGGCCGTGTCGAAAGGTGGCGTGCAACCCGCACCGATCTGGTCTTCGGTTCAAACAGCCAGCTTCGCGCCACTGCGGAAGTCTATGCCGAGCGCGGACACGAAGAAAAATTCGTCCGCGACTTCGTAAAAGCATGGGTCAAGGTAATGAACGCAGATCGGTTCGACTTGATGTAATTCATCGAAGAACAACGTAAAAGACCAAGGCCTCGGATTTTCCGGGGCCTTTTTCTATTCAGCCTTGGGCAGCCGCCCGATTTTTGGCTGTCGCGACTAGATAGATACCGACAACCACCATCGGTACACACAGCGTCTGCCCCATAGTCATGCCGAGGAGTCCGGTTACACCTTCATCAGGTTCGCGGAAGAATTCACCGATAAAGCGGAACAGCCCCATGCCACCGACAAATACGCCAGCCAGCAGGCCCGGCTTGTGCCGTGCGTCGGTTTTCCAGAATAGAAACCACAAGATGAGAGCCAGCAAAAGCCCTTCGGTTGCGCCTTGATAGAGCTGGCTTGGATGGCGAACAACATCGCCGCCTTTAGGAAAGACAATGCCCCAGGCAACGTCGGTCGGACGGCCCCAGAGCTCACCATTTACGAAATTCGCAAGCCTGCCGAACAAATGGCCAAGCGGATAGACCACCGCGATATAATCGTGCACGCGCAGCCAGCGAAGGCCGTTTTTACGACAGAAGAGATATATCGCCAGCATGACGCCCAACACCCCGCCATGAAACGACATGCCGCCTTCCCATACCTTTAATATGTCTATCGGATTGAGGAGAGTTTGTGGACTGTAGAAGAGGATGTAGCCGATCCGGCCACCCAATATGATCCCGAGCGTTGCAAACAGGATAAGGTCATCAACCTGACCCTTCGCCATCGGCGAGCCTGAACGGGCAACCATCTTAATAATTTGCCACCAGCCGATCAATATCCCGAAGAGATAGGCAAGGCTGTACCAGCGTAACTTGAAAAAGCCGAGGTCGAGTGCAACCGGCGAGAGCCCCAGATCCTCAAACCTTATGACTGAAACGGCGTTAGCTAGTGTTGCAAATATCAAACGCTAGCCCTCTTTTGCATTTTAGGGGGCAGCGCGAGGCTGCCCCCTGTAAAGCTATTTCTTCGGCGCAGCCTTTTTCGCGGGCGCCTTTTTCGATGGTGCTTCTTCAGCATCCTTCTTGGGAGCGGCCTTCTTTGCAGCAGGCTTGGCTTCCTTTACAGGGGCCTCTTCCTTCACGTCCGCTTTCGCTGCGGCCTTCTTGGCTGGCGCCTTCTTCTTTGTCACTGGCTTTGCATCTGGCTCGGCCTCAATCGCCGCTTCGAGCACATCCTTGGTCACTGTCTTTTCAGTGACGGTGGCTTTGTCGAACAGGAAGTCGACAACCTTGTCCTCGAACATTGGCGCACGCAATTGCGCCGCTGCCATCGGGTTTTCTTGCAGATATTGCACAAAACGCTGACGATCTTCTGGACGATATTGCTGGGCAGCTTGCTGCACCAGCATGTTCATTTCTTGGGAATTGACTTCAACGCCGTTGGCTTGACCGATTTCGGAAAGCAAAAGTCCAAGACGTACGCGGCGGACAGCGATATCACGGTACTCTTCGCGCTCGTCTTCCATTTCCTTCTTGGCAGTTTCCGGGTCTTCTTCGCGGGCAGCTTCCTGCTCCAATTGCGCCCATATCTGTTCGAATTCAGCTTCCACCATCGATGGCGGCACTTCGAAATCATGATCGGCGGCCAGTTGATCGAGCAACTGGCGCTTCATGTAGGTGCGCGTCAGGCCATTATGCTCTTGTTCAACCTGAACCTTCATTAGTTCACGCAACTTATCGATGCCTTCAAGTCCGAACATTTTTGCAAGATTGTCATCGGCCTTGGCTTCAACTGGCTTGCGCACTTCGTTGACGACAATATCAAACGTGGCGGCTTTGCCCTTTAGATTTTCGGCATTGTAGTCTTCAGGGAAGGTAACGTTCAGTACCTTCTCGTCATTGGCTTTCACGCCAACCAACTGGTCTTCAAAGCCGGGAATCAACTGGCCTGAGCCAAGCTCCACTGCCATGCCTTCGCCCTTGCCGCCTTCGAACGGAACGCCTTCAACCTTGCCTTCAAAGTCGATAACAACGCTGTCGCCCATTTTGGCTGCATATTTCTTGTCAGCGGCTTCAAAGCTCTTCTGGCCTTCAGCCAGCTTAAGGATGGATTCGTCGACCTGCGCATCGCTGACTTCAACGGTCAGGCGCTCAAGCGTGATGCCGTCAATCGATGGCGTAGCGATAGCAGGTAGAATTTCCAGGTGGAAATCCACAACGGCATCTTTGCCAGGTGTATAATCATCACCCAAGTGCACATGCGGCTGAGTCGCTGGACGCAATTTGTTGTCGGAAATCGCCTTTTGGACGCCTTCCTGGATCGAGCTATTCAGGGCATCCTGAAGCAGCGAATCTTTGTGCATCTTCTTGACCAGATTTGCCGGAACCTTGCCTGGACGGAAACCGGGCATCCGCACTTGAGGCGCGATTTTCTTCACCTCGGCGTCAATACGGGATTCAACATCCTTTGCGGAAATCGTCATACGATAAGCGCGCTTCAGGCCTTCATTCTGTGTCTCGACGGTTTGCATAATATCTTCTCTATCTGCAGGCGGGGCGGCGGGCCTCACCTTAAACGTTAAAAGGCTTTCGGGTTCAACGACAGCCAAGGGACGGGTGTCCCTTTTTCGTGGTGCGGGCGAAGGGACTCGAACCCCCACACCTTGCGATGCCAGAACCTAAATCTGGTGCGTCTACCAATTC
>JBBQPQ010000098.1:0-6871 GCA_038217195.1 Sphingomonadales bacterium
GGGCTCGTTTATCCGCAACCCTTCGCTTCCAGGGATGCCTGAAGCGTTGGCAGCGCAAGCGCCAGCAGGCGTGTTCAAGGCAACGCGCCATCCCATGATGTGGGGCTTCGCCTTATGGGGTGTGGCGCATATTCTGGTCGCTCCGCGAACCGACAATTTCATATTTTCCGGCAGCCTAATTTTCCTCGCTTTGGTAGGTGCCAAGGCGCAAGAAATAAAAAAAGGCAAGCTGATGGGCAGCCAATGGGAAGCCTGGTTACGCCGGACGAATTTTATGGTTCGTCCGGCTGCCCTATTAGGCGTCGGCATCGGTCCCTGGATCGCGGGCGCGGTTCTATGGGTCGCGGCGACCTGGGCGCATCCATATTGGGGTGTGGCTGGCGCAGGCCTATTCCGCTGGGTCGCCGCCTAAAGGCGAACCATCTTCATACCCCGTTCGCTATAGCGTGGTCCTGCTGTGCCGCCGCGTGGAGCAGCAGCATCCAGCGTGGCAAGATCATCAGCATCGAGATCAATGTCACTGGCCTTCGCGCTGTCGGACATCGTGGCGCGCCGTTTAAATCCGGGGATAGGAACGATGTCGTTTCCTTGTGCCAATATCCACGCAAGCGCGATCTGCGCATGTGACGCTTTGTGCTTGGCGGCAATGTCACCCACCACGTCAACAATCGCCAGATTGGCCGCGAAATTATCACCTTGGAAACGCGGGTCTTGCCTCCGCCAGTCATTTTCCGGTAATTCGTCAAGGCTGCGGAACGAACCGGTCAGAAATCCCCGACCAAGCGGCGAGTAAGGAACAAAGCCAATCCCGAGTTCGCGGCATGTGGGCAGAATTTCATCCTCAATGTCGCGTTCCCAAAGCGAATATTCGCTTTGCAAGGCCGAGATTGGTGCAACAGTAGCAGCGCGACGGAGTGTTTCCGGACCAGCTTCCGACAATCCGATATGCTTGATTTTGCCTTCGGCCACAAGATCGGCCATCGCACCAACGGTTTCTTCGATGGGGATGCCGGGATCAACGCGATGCTGGTAGTATAAATCGAGACAGTCGATGCCGAGGCGTTTCAATGTGCCTTCGACAGCCGTCTTTGCATTTGCCGCTGAGCCGTCAACGCCAACAATATTTCCACCATCGAATTTGAACCCGAACTTGCTGGCGATTACCAGCCCATCGCGTTTGCCTTTTATGGCTTCGCCGACCAGTTCCTCATTCTGAAACGGGCCATAGATTTGGGCTGTATCAAAAAAATTTATGCCCATCTCGATGGCCTGGTGAATAGTCTTGATTGCCTCGTCTGGGTCAGCATCCTCGCCATAAGTGATGTTGCCGCCTTTAATCATCGGCATGCAACCGACGCCGATAGCTGATACCTTCAGGCCATGGCCAAGCTCACGATAATGCATGGTTCTTCTCCTTTTCGGGGGCTTCAATTGCGGTTGCAAGTGCTACATCCATTTGCACATTGCCGGTTGTCCGGAAAATATCCGGAAGTGTCTCAACAGCTATCAAAAGCGCCAACGGTTCGATAGGAATGCCGAGTGCCAAACAGATTGGGGCGATAGATGTTACGAAACTGACTGAACCGGGTAGGCTGACGGCACCCATGGATGTGAGTGCCGCAATAAAAATCGCAAAACCATAATCGAATGCATCCAGCTCAACGCCAAACCAGTCGGCAACATAGAGCGCAACGGCCAGGTTCATCGCTGGGCCCGTGACGCGCAATAAAGCAACGGCCATGGGTAAGACCAATCCAGCGGTCGTCTCCCGAACTCCCAGTTCTTCTGATTTCTTGAGCATGAGCGGCAGGCTGGCAAGCGAGGACTGTGTGGATACAGCAAAGGCTTGCACCGGCGCGATTTGTCGAGAAAAATCGCTAAAACGTACTTTTCCTGCAAGCACCGCGACTGGGTAAGCGAACGCTCCTACAATGATGCCGACGATGGAAACCGTAACAATATAGTGGGCAACAGCGCCCAATGCGGCGAGCCCGGATCGTGCCCCAACCACAAACGCCAATGCGAACACGCCAATAGGCGCTAGCTTTAGGACCCATTCGATTACGATAATCATCGCGTCGGCAAGCGCGCTAAAAAATCCAGCCATTTGTGCGCGTGGTTCTTGGGCAAGGCGTGTGATTGCGAAGGCAAATACCAAGGTAAAAATCAAAAGCGGCAGGATTGAATCATTGGCTGCCGACGAAATCGGGTTTGTGGGAACCAATGCGACGATGAAATCACGCAATGGGGGTTGTTCTGCCACCGCTGGTACGCTTGTGAGCGCCGCACGTAGCGCCGCTGCGCTTTCCGCCGGCATTGGCCACAATGATAGCAAGGTGGGTGTCAACAAAGCCCCCATGGCGGCGGACAGAACCATCATGCACACTATCCACGTTACCGTGCGTGCAGCCATTGGGCCAGCGCGCGCAGCTTCAGCGCTTTTGACTATGCCCGTAATGAGCAATGCAACCACCAATGGTACAACGGTCATCCGTAGACCATTGAGCCACAGCGAGCCGACAATATCTAGCCAATAGGCGATTTGCGTACCAATGGCTGGGAGCTGGGCAGCGGCGAGAATACCAAGGGCAAGCCCGATGACGAGCGCGAGGAGAATACGGGTAGCGTTTGACATAGCATCGGGTCTTGCCAGCCCGTTGCTCGCTATGCAAGGGAGAGGCGAGGCGGCGCGGAAAAATCAATAATCGACCGCAAAAAGGGCAGGAACACACATGGCGCGCAAATATTTCGGCACAGACGGCATCAGGGGACGCACAAACGCGGGATCCATGACGCCGGAGATGGCAATGAAGGTCGGCCAGGCGGCAGGCCGCCATTTCCTGCGCGGCGGGCACAAGCACCGGGTTGTCATTGGCAAGGATACGCGGTTGTCCGGCTATATGATAGAAAATGCCCTCGTCGCTGGCTTTACCAGCGTTGGCATGGACGTTGTTCAATTTGGCCCAATCCCGACACCGGCGGTTGCCTTGCTGACCCGATCCATGCGAGCAGATCTCGGGGTTATGATCTCTGCCAGTCACAATCCATATGAAGACAATGGTATCAAACTGTTTGGTCCGGACGGCTATAAACTGTCGGATGATGATGAGCTGGCGATTGAGGCGCTGCTCGATATGCCAGTCACACTGGCCGACGCAGCCGATGTAGGTCGCGCGCGACGGATCGAGGATAGCCGCGGACGTTACATTCATGCAGTGAAAGCTTCTGTTCCTGAACATATCCGTTTCGACGGACTGCATGTGGTGCTCGATTGCGCCAATGGCGCCGCATATCAGGTTGCTCCGATCGCCATTTGGGAACTCGGCGCGAAAGTTACACCCATCGGCATTGAGCCGAACGGAAAGAATATCAATCACAAGGTTGGCTCAACCCATGTTGTAACGCTTCAGGAGACCGTCGTGGCCTCTGGCGCCCATATCGGTATTGCGCTTGATGGGGATGCCGACCGCTTGATCGTCGTGGACGAATTGGGTCGCATAATCGATGGTGACCAGATCATGGCACTTCTTGGTTGCGCCATGAACCGCAATGGTAAGCTGACAGGCGGAGGGATCGTTGCGACCGTGATGTCCAACCTCGGGCTTGAACGCTATCTTGAAAGCCAAGATTTGCGCCTCATCCGCGCAAAGGTCGGCGATCGTTATGTCCTCGAAGAAATGCGCAAACATGGCATCAACGTCGGCGGTGAACAGTCGGGTCACATGATCTTGCTGGACCATGCAACGACTGGAGACGGAACCGTAGCGGCTCTGCAAGTGCTCACGCAGCTGGTGGAGAGCGGCAAACCTGCCAGCGAATTGCTGCACCTTTTCGATCCTGTACCGCAGTTGCTCAAGAATGTACGCTTTTCGGGGGGTAAACCGCTTGATCATCCGGAAGTTCAGGCCGTTATTGCGGAGGCAGAAGCTTTACTGGCTGGTAATGGCAGACTTGTCATTCGTCCGTCAGGGACAGAACCTGTCATCCGGGTGATGGCCGAAGGCGACGATATGGCTGAGGTCGAGCGCATCGTTGACCGTATTTGCGATGCTGTTCGCGCTGCAACATCCTGATGGTCGATGTCAGGCCCGCGCGAATTTTGATTATCGCTGGCTCCGACAGCGGTGGCGGTGCTGGAATTCAAGCGGACATCAAAACGGTAACTATGCTCGGTGGTCACGCCATGACTGCCATAACTGCTGTGACTGCGCAAAATACGCTTGGCGTTGACGCAGCACACATGATCCCAACACAGATGGTGATTGACCAGATCGCTGCTGTCGTCAGCGACATTGGTGTAGACGCCGTCAAAATCGGTATGATTGGTACTGCCGATACGGCGCATGCTGTAGCCGACAGCCTTTCTGAACTGTCGTGCCCAATTGTCTTTGACCCCGTCATGGTCGCCACCAGCGGCGCCGTGTTGGCGGACGCGGACACCATTTCCGCCTTTGAACGGCTCATGCGGCTGGCAACGCTTACGACTCCAAATTTACCCGAACTTGATGCCCTGGGCGGGAAGGATGCCTTGCTGGCGCGCCGCATTCCCTTGCTCATAAAAGGGGGGCACGCAGGGGGCGATACAATCGTTGACGAACTCCATATTGCGCCGGGACAGGACAAAAGCTGGAGCGATGCGCGGATTGAAACGCGCAGCACGCACGGAACGGGCTGCACATTGGCGACCGCGATCGCCACAGGGCTGGGGCAGGGCATGGAGCTTATTGCCGCCACCGAACGTGCGCGTCTGTTTGTCCGCATTGCCTTGCTTGATGCACCGGGATTGGGTCAAGGCCATGGGCCCATGGGACACCAATTGGTGCGTGAAGATGCAATGGTGAACGGACCATCGCTAAATCAGGTAACCGTCGGCTGCTCTGATTACGCAGCTTCGGTTGCTTTCTACAAGGCGCTAGGTCTGCAGCAGATTGTCGATAGCCCCGACAACGGATACGCACGGTTCGAAGCGGCCAATGGCGTCACCCTTTCTATTCATCAGGGCATTAATATTTCGACATCGACGGTGGTTTATTTTGAAAGCACGCGGCTTGATACCTGGGTTGCCGAATTGGCTAATAAGGCGATTGTGTTTGATCAGATGCCGCGTGACGAAAGCTGGGGCTGGCGGGAGGCAAGGTTGCGGGATCCCGCTGGCAATGTGATCTGTTTGTACAAAGCTGACGAAAACCGTCGCTACCCGGCGTGGCGGATATGATCGTAGGCGTCGATGAGGCCGGACGAGGGCCGCTTGCCGGGCCTGTTGTGGCCGCGGCAGTCATGCTTTGCAAACCTCGGCCGTCCGGGCTTGATGACAGCAAAAAGCTGACTGCTGCGCGAAGGGCCGCGCTTGAGGAAACCATCAAGCGGCGGTGCCAATGGGCAGTCGGCGTAGTCGAGGTTGAGGACATT
This sequence comes from Sphingomonadales bacterium, assembly GCA_038217195.1. GTDB lineage: Bacteria > Pseudomonadota > Alphaproteobacteria > Sphingomonadales > Sphingomonadaceae > Sphingorhabdus_B. The sequence continues at coordinate 5,410 of JBBQPQ010000098.1, forward strand.
GATCGTCTGAACATCTTTGGTGCAACGATGCTTGCCATGACGTTGGCCGTCGAGGCGCTATGTGCCAAACTTGGATGCGATCCTCTTGAGGTGCTTGTCGACGGGAATATGACGCCCGCAGGGCGCCGCCCCGAATGGCGATGGACAGCGCGAGCGATTGTGGGCGGTGATGCCGTTGAACCGTGCATTTCGGCGGCCTCAATCATTGCCAAGGAACATCGCGACCGGATGATGTGTGCAGCCGCGCAGCAACATTGCCAATATGGCTGGGAACAAAACAAAGGCTACGGTACGCCCGACCACCTCGCCGCACTTCGGCAGCACGGCCCGTCGCCTTTGCACCGGAAAAGCTTTGCACCGGTGTCCCAGCTCATCTTGATTTGAGTTTTATTGGGTAGGTGAGTCCTTCGGGCAACACCACTAGGGATTGAGTCCATGGAGAATCACAAGACTCCACATCTTGTGCCGGACTCGTTTCGTTCTTCCCAGATAAAGCATCTGGGTGAGCGACATGTCGGAATCCTCCAGCAAGAACGTTCTTGACCTCAAGCGCGGGGTGACTCATCGCGGGCTGGCAATCGCCAGAGGAGTGGGCATGGGTGTCATCGAGAAAATCAAACCAGCAACAAAATCGAAGCTGAAACCCACACTCGAGCTACCGCGCAACCAGATTTTGCGCATGGACTGTATCGCAGCGATGCGATCGCTGCCTGACTGCTCAATTGACATGGTCTTCGCTGACCCACCCTATAATTTGCAACTGGGCGGAGACCTTTTGCGTCCGGACAATAGCAAGGTTGATGCAGTAAATGACGAATGGGACAAATTCGCGAGTTTTGCTGTTTACGACACCTTCACGCGCGAATGGCTGGCTGAAGCGCGGCGGATTTTGAAACCCAATGGATCCTTATGGGTCATCGGCAGCTATCATAATATTTTTCGCGTCGGCACGGCTGTTCAGGCCTCGCCTCCACCGGACGGTTCAGCCTCTACGCCTACCTCAACATGCTGAGCAACGTCCTCCGCAATAAGGCCGATCAACCCATCATCGGCGGCATCCTCGGCATCGCCGCCATCACCCCGTACCAGGCCGGCGGCAAGGTCGGCGAAATGTTCGGAATGCTCACCCGCCAGGTCGCCGATGTCCTCTCCCCCACCGCCGCCCACCTCTATGCCAAAGGCGACACGGCCGCCCTCCGCGACATGCTCGTCAACGGCCTGCGCTTCTCCATCCTCGCCGCCACCCCGCTCTACATTGTCACCGCCGCCTACATGGAGGGCGTGATCCGCCTCCTGACCGGCGTCACCCATCCCACCCGCGAAATGATCTGGGCCGGGGAAATCCTCCTCTTCTGGTATTACTCGCTCACCCTCACCCACTGGGTCTTCAAACGGATGTTCCTCATGGCCGGCCAGGAACGGCGCATGATGTGGCAGGGAGTCTGCGAAGCTGCCTTCAACC
>JBBQPQ010000099.1:0-6811 GCA_038217195.1 Sphingomonadales bacterium
CCAATGCGTAATGTGATTGGCACCATATGTGATCCCAACACCGCGTGGATGCTGCTGCGCAGTCTGGAAACGCTGGAACTGCGGATGACACGCGCAGGTGAAAACGCAGCAAAGGTATGCGCCTATCTCAAGGCACATCCAAAGGTCGAGGGCCTTGGATATCTGGGCATGATCGATGACCCGCGCCAGCAGGATATTTTCAACCGCCATTGCAGCGGCGCCGGATCGACTTTTTCCCTGTTCATCAAGGGCGGTGAAGCGGAGAGTTTCAAATTTTTGGATGCACTGAAAATTGCCAAACTGGCCGTCAGCCTTGGAGGCACCGAGACGCTGGCAAGTCACCCCGCAGCCATGACGCATTTGTCCGTCCCTCAGCAACGGAAGGATGCGCTTGGTGTTACTGACAATCTGGTGCGGGTCTCGATCGGCATTGAGGATCCGGATGATCTCATTGCCGATTTCAAACAAGCGCTTGCTCAGGTCTGAACCACGCGCCAGTCCAGGATCGGCCAGCCTTTGCTTGTCGCCAGCCGGGCAAGCGGGCCGTGGGGGTTCGTGGCAAAGGGTTCGTCTGCATAATTGAGCAAAGGCGCATCGGAAACATGGTCTGAATACGCGCGGATGTGGCATTTTGCCCGATCAAGCCCGTGCGTGTCCATCCACGCTTTTACAAGTTCCAGTTTTGCGGCGTCATAACAATTATGTCCGTCAATCCGCGCAAGTACATGTCCAGTGCTGTCGGTCGACAGATCCGTCGCGATGACATCGTTAAAGCCAAGTCGCTTGGCAATGGCCTCGACATATAAGCGATAAGAAGCCGTTGCCATCACATGCCGGTAACCCGCTGCCTTTTCCTCGGCGACGCGGGCAAGTAGCTGCGGATATACGTTTTTGCCCACCACAATATCCGCGTGGCTTTCAAGATATTGGGCAAAACGCGCCTTTGGTACGCGCCGGCCAATGAGCAAGATTTGCGAAAACTGCTTTAACCGCGCCCGGTCCCAAATCTTCAGCGCATAAAGCACTAGACCTAGAGGCAGCAGCGGTGAAAGGAACAATCTCCACGGTGACTTGTTAAAAGCCATATGCAGGAGGAACCCATTATACGTGGCGCGGCGGGTGATGGTCTTGTCCATATCGTAAATGGCAAGCAATGTAGTCTCGGACGAGTTCATGTTCGCGATTCAGGCACATATTTAACAGAAAAGTCTATAGGCTTGTGATAGTGACGATTATACGCCAATCATATGGCCATGGCTAATCCTGCAGATTTCTTGCTAGAAGATCTGTCCGGCGGTGGACAGGTTGTTCGGTTGTCGGGGGACTTTGCGATCGCCAGTATCGGCGATCTGGATCGCCGCCTGCGGGATATTGATACCACCATTTCGGAAATCGACATTTCGGCGGTTAACCATATGGATACCGTTGGAGCGTGGTTGGTACATCGCACCGCCAAAGAGCATTCGGCAGAAATCACCGGTCGCACCAATGATGCTGGACGACTGATCGATGCCATTAGTGGAGTGGATGCGAACCCGGTCGTTCCAACGCCGCATATTTCGTCGCTCAACCGCTTTCTGGCCGAAGTCGGAAACGGCGTCGTTGTTGGTATCATGACCCTTTTGCAATTCCTCGGTTTTGTCGGGCAAGTTGTAAAAGCGTTTTTCATCTTGCTCATGAACCCAAGGCGTTTTCGCTGGAATGCCGTTGTTCAGCATTTCGATATGGTCGGGGTCCGCGCGTTGGGTATTGTGGGCCTGATGAGCTTTCTTATCGGCATTGTGATTGCCCAACAGGGTGCAGTCCAGTTGCGGCAATTTGGAGCAGAAGTGTTCACAATCAACCTCATTGGCAGGTTGACGCTGCGTGAACTCGGCATATTGATGACGGCCATAATGGTCGCTGGCCGTTCGGGCTCCGCCTTTGCAGCGCAGATCGGGACAATGCAAATTACCGAAGAGATCGACGCAATGCGGACAATTGGCGTCGTGCCATCCGAAGCACTGGTCGTGCCGCGGGTCATAGCTGCCGTTATCATGATGCCGTTGCTTGGTATCTATGCGTCGCTGATGGCGATTATTGGCGGGGGAATCCTGTGCTGGATTGTGCTTGAAATTCCGCCTGTTACTTTTGTTCAGCGGTTGCGTGAAGTTACGCCCATGACGGACTTCTGGATTGGTCTCATCAAGGCGCCAGTGTTCGGCGCCATCATCGCGATGGCTGGTTGTTTTCAGGGGATGCAGGTAAAGGGTAATGCCGAACAAGTCGGATTAAAGACCACCGCGGCTGTTGTACAAGCTATCTTTCTGGTCATCGTGCTTGACGCATTCTTCGCTGTTTTCTTCAGCGAAATCGGCTGGGACTAAGGAATGGCTCAACAAAGCATCATTTCAGTGCAAGGTCTTTGCAACAGGTTTGACGATCAAATCGTCCACGATAATCTTGATTTGGAAGTGCGCCGTGGCGAAATCCTCGGCGTGGTGGGGGGGTCAGGCACTGGTAAGTCCGTGCTCATGCGCTCGATCATCGGCCTCCAAACGCCAGTTTCAGGTCAAATCAGAGTTTTTAACGAAGGCATGATCGGCAAGGAGGAGGACGAGGCGACCGACGTGAGGCGACGTTGGGGTGTGTTGTTTCAAGGTGGTGCATTGTTTTCGACACTGACCGTTGCAGAAAACGTGCAAGTGCCGTTGCGTGAATTCTATCCTGAATTCAGCAAGCCCCTGCTCGATGAAATCGCCCGCTATAAAATTTACCTGAGCGGCCTGCCGGCAGAAGCCGCGCATAAATATCCATCGGAACTTTCAGGCGGCATGCGCAAACGTGCTGGTCTGGCCCGTGCACTGGCGATGGATCCGGAATTGCTATTTCTAGATGAACCAACGGCGGGACTTGATCCCATTGGCGCATCCAACTTCGACAATTTAACCCGCGATTTGAAAGAAACGCTGGGCCTTACCGTTTTTCTGATCACGCATGATCTGGATACGTTATATGCCATCTGCGACCGGGTCGCCGTTCTCGCCGACAAAAAGGTCATTGCCGTTGGCGCAATCGAAGAATTATTGGCAATCGATCACCCTTGGATCAACGAATATTTTGGTGGTCCGCGCGGGCGTGCAGCGCAGCGTGGGCATAGTGACCGACATATCACCGACACACGTTCAACCAAGCATCAGCCAGGAAAGTCATAGGACGTACGATGGAGACCAAATCCAACTATGTGATGGTGGGCGCAATCACGCTTCTGCTTCTGGCCTTGCTGGCCGCGTTTACGGTCTGGCTGTCGCGGGTGGGTGATGGTGATAAGAAAGAATATGACATATTCTTTCAACAATCCGTGAACGGCTTGGCGAAAGGCTCCGGTGTATCTTTTTCCGGTGTACCGGTCGGTCAAATCGAAAGCATTGAATTATGGGAACCCGATCCCGACTTCGTGCGTGTACGCATAAGCATTAAAAATACCGTGCCCGTGCTTCAGGGCACGACGGCGACGATTCAAGGCGTTGGCTTTACGGGCGTATCCGAAATTCAGCTAGATGGTGCCGTAAAGGGCGCACCGGCGTTGGCCTGCCCAGAGGTAAAGCCGGAAAGCGCATGTCCCACGGGCGTGCCAGTGATCCCGACAAAGCCTGGGGCACTTGGCGAACTGCTTAACAACGCACCTTTGCTTCTGGAGCGGCTTTCGACGTTGACCGAGCGGCTCACCAATATTCTGTCGGATAAGAATGAACAGTCGATCGAACAGATTTTGGACAATGTGGAAAGTGTGTCCGGCACGCTTGCTGCTCAAGGTCCAGATTTGCGGGCCGCCATTCAAGAGTCGCGCATCGCTTTGCAAAAAGCGGGGCTAGCTGCCGACGAAATCACCAAGATGGCGGGATCGACGAATAAGCTGCTCGACAGCGATGGTCGCCCGATGTTGGATGAGTTGCGCAAAACGCTTCGATCCGCAAATGGCAGCCTGGCAGCGTTGGAAACAACGTTGAACAACGCAAACCCAGCTATTGAGACACTTAATACGCAAACGCTGCCCGAAGTTACGCAATTGGCGCGCGATTTACGGGATTTGTCAGGATCGCTGAAATCGGTCACCGAAAAAGTTGATCAAGGTGGCGTCGGCAGCGTGGTCGGCGCGCCCGCTTTACCCGATTATAAACCCGGCAGCAGGAACCAAAAATGATGTTCAGCAAAATCTCCGGCATGCGCATTTTTGCCTTACCTCTCGTCATGGCGCTTGGTGCATGCGTTAGCTTCGGAGGCAAAGCGCCTCCTTCGATGCTTGTGCTAACGTCTGATAATATTGTGTCAGCCGGAAGCGCACGCTTGGCTTCTAGCGCAGAGACTTTGGTTATCCAAACGCCGGCGGTTCCGCGCAAGCTCGATACGAACCGCATCCCTGTACAGATAAATGCCAGCAGCATTGCCTATTTGAAGGATGCGTTTTGGGCAGACAAACCTGCGCGATTGATGCAGTCATTGCTGGTTGAAACGCTTTCGGCGAAAACCGGAAATCTGGTGCTGAATGAGGTCGACGCAGGAGGCAAGGCAACGGTATATCTGTCGGGTAGCTTGCTTGAATTCGGTATTGATGCCGCTACCAATGAAGCCATTGTTGTCTATGATGCGGTCAAAATTACGCGTAATAGCCCAGCCGAAAAGCGCAGGTTTGAGGCCCGCCGACCGTTGTCTGTTGTTGCAGCGGCACAAGCAGGTGAAGCTTTGAACGCCGCTGCAAATGACGTTGCGGTGCAAATTGCAGGCTGGACAAACTAAACCTGAGCTAAAGATTACAGTACAAAGCCTTCAGGCGGTGGCCAACCATGTGCAAATATGGCCATCACTTTAAAAAGTGCACCCATGGATTCACGACGGACCAGACGGTTGCGCGCGTCAGAAATTTCGGTCGCGCGATCGGGATGTGCGTCCGCTAGAGCCTGAGCGCGTTGATCTATCCCAAGGCTTGAAAGCCAAACTCCCTGAGTCGTAGGCCCGGCGACAGTCAACCCGTTGGACTGCGCCCTTACAGATAGCTCCAGAAAATTGACGTGTGCCGTCAAATCGCGAAGGCCCGGACTTGAAAACGGGTCGGCATATTGGTGATTTTGGACGGCCTGTAAGGTACTCCCTAACCCGGGTTGGCTGTAACCATAATCAATGATCAACATGGCTCCGCCCTGCTTTGCCAGCCGGCTTGAAAGCTTGTGCATGATAAGGGAGGCATCAGGACAGGTCTCGAAAATACTGCCAACGGCAGAGAAGCGCAACGATTCAGGAACGTAATCGTCTGTCGCACGCGTGCCTGGCATGGCCGCAAAGCGCGCCCCGCGATCGCGTACAACAACTCTTTCGCGCCAGCCTGCATGCGTTGCAATCATCTGCTGCACGGGCAGTGCATCGAAAAACTCGTTTGCGACAATCAGCAAGGGGCCATCGTCGGGCAGTCTGTCCAAGTCGTCTTGAAAGATCGCTTCGGGGACTGCGTCCTGCTGCTTTTGTCGCAAAACAGAGCTGCTCTCGAAGAAATGGACCGGGGGTTCCAAACCGAAACGCTTCATGGTTCTCAGTGCGTCAGCTGCCAGGGTCCCTCGGCCCGGGCCAAGTTCAACATAATGGCAATTGGTTGGGCTATGGTGCCGCAACCAAATATCGCTCAGCCATATCCCAACCATTTCGCCAAACATTTGGCTGATTTCAGGTGCAGTAACGAAGTCACCTTCAATACCGAGCGGATCTGCGCCGCCATAATATGCGGTGTTTGCTACACGCATATACTCAGCCACGCTGATAGCGCCAGACTTCTCAATCTGCTGCGCCAGACGCAGTGCGGTTTGCTCTGCCTCAGGCGACACTGTTACTGCCGGCAAATGGCTCGACCCGGCGGCGGCGGGCACCTGCAGTCAACACCAGAAAAAGACCAATCAGGATCATCGGGATCGTCAAAAACTGCCCCATACTGAAACCGGTTGCTTCGACAAGCCACTGCAACTGCTGGTCAGGCTCTCTGAAAAATTCGACGGTAAACCGGGCGAAGCCATAAATTAACGCTGCCGTGCCGAACAAAAACCCGGGCTTGTAACGTGCATCTGTTTTCCAGAACAAAGGCCACAGGATTGCGGCCATGAGCAGACCTTCAAGCGCTGCTTCATAAAGCTGGCTCGGGTGCCGCGGCAAATCGCCGCCATTTGGAAAGACAATGGCCCATGGAACATCCGTCACCCTACCCCAAAGCTCGTCGTTCACGAAGTTTGCCAGACGGACGAGAAGAAGTCCGAAGGGTATGCAGCAGGCTACATAATCACAGACCCGAAGAAACGAAATTTTATGCTTTCGTGCCAATAGCCAAATCGCAAATATGGTGCCGAGGGTCCCGCCATGCAGTGACATGCCGCCTTCCCACAATTTGAAGATGTCGAGCGGATGCTGGAGGATAGATGGCTGGTAAAACAAAATGTACCCAATACGCCCACCCAAGATGATGCCCAATGTGGCATATAGGATCATGTCATCTGCATGTTCGCGCGACATGGGTGCGCCGGGACGCGCAAGCAGCTTTAATAACAACCAGTAGCCGAGCAATATTCCCGCCAGATACCCAAGCGAATACCAGCGTATCTGAAAAAAACCTAAGTCCAGCGCGACCGGGCCAACACCGAGATCCGTAAACTGCAAATAGCTCGTGGCTGAAGCGATAATCTCAAATGACACAGTATTTCCTCAGGATATTTTGACATTCCTATAGAGCGAAATAGAAGGTGCACAAAGAGTTTAGGAGAGAATCATATGCCGTCCCCGTTGGACCTTGCAATCG
>JBBQPQ010000100.1:0-6665 GCA_038217195.1 Sphingomonadales bacterium
TGGATGTGCCTTGAGATAGGCGCATACCTTTGCTGCGTTTTCACCTGCGCGTGTCATCCGCAGTTCCAGCGTTTCCAGACTGCGCAGCAGCATCCACGCGGTGTTGGGATCACATATGGTGCCAATCACATTACGCATTGGTCGCATGATGTTAATAAGGTCCTGATTACCTGATACGCCGCCGGCGACGAGATCGGAATGCCCGCCGGCATATTTGGTCAGACTATAGACAACAAGCTCCGCACCCTGCTTGATGGGTTGCTGCCACAATGGACCCAGAAATGTGTTGTCGATAGCAATTGCCGGTTTCTGATCCCCCGGGAACGCAGCATCGCGGGAAGCGCGAACCGCCTCGACGTCAACCAGCGCGTTTGTCGGGTTGGCCGGGCTCTCCAGATAAACAAGCGCGACCTTGCCCCCTTTTTCTTCCGCCAGCGCCTTGGCGCGTTCCAGGATCGCATCGATTTCTTCACGGGTGGCACCAGCCGGAAAGTCCAGAAATCCAACGCCAAAGCGCGACAATATGCGCGCGATCAACGTTTCAGTTGCTGCATAAAGCGGCCCTGAATGTACGATCACGTCATTCTGGCTGACCAAGGCGAGCAGCATTGTTGCAATCGCCGACATGCCGCTGGAAAAAACCAGACTGTCATCAGCTTCGTCCCACACCGCTAGCCGGTCTTCCAAAATTTCCTGATTGGGTCCGTTGAAGCGCGAATATACCAGACCGTCTGCGGGCCCTTCACGTTTACCCGTAATATGTTCAAAGAATTTTTTACCTGCTGCCGCGCTTTCAAAGGCGAATGTTGATGTGAGGAAAATCGGCGGCTTCAATGACCCTTCGGACAAAGTAGGATCATAGCCATGGCCCATCATCAATGTCGACGGTTGCAGCTTTCTCCCACCAATGGTCTCGATATCTGCCTTCGGTTTACGGCGGGCGATGGGGGTGGCAACGGGCGGGGTATTATCGTCGGTCATTGGAATCTCCTGATCCATCTGACATAACATTATTCGTTTCAATTGAAACTAAATTACATCATGCGGAGCGCCCCAACCAGCCAAACCATGCCAACGATCAAGGGTATTCCTGCTAAATCAAGCAGAAAGCCTGCCTTTACCATTTTGGGCAGGGCAATATGCCCGCTTGCCCATGCAATCGCGTTGGGCCCAGTGCCGGAAGGCATCATGAAGCCCCAGCTCGCAGCCATCGACGCGGCCATGGCCATGAGCCACGGGTCAGCCCCCGTTGCTGCGACAAGGCCAGCAACAACAGGCAACACGCCGCTGGCAGTAGCCACATTGCTTGCGAATTCGGTAATCAGAATTACCAGCGCGGTTAGTGCAATAGCGATGATGATCGGGTGGACCGCGGACAATGGCTCAAGCGCTTCGCCAAGCCATGCGGCAAGGCCGGATTGCGTAATTCCTGCGGCAAGAGCAAGGCCACCTCCAAACATCATGATAACCCCCCAGGGCGCTCGGTCGGCCTCCTGCCACGTCAGCAATGGACGTCCGGTACCGTCGGGGATTAGGAACAGCAACAAGGAGCAGGCAATGGCGACGCTGCCATCCGTGATCCCGCCTTTCGGGAGCAGCGGTTCCAGCAAAGGCTGCCCAATCCACATGCCAATGACGAGCAGGAATATGGGTACCAGCCTTTTCTCGGCCACCGACATCGGGCGGGCCTTGCCGATCGATGCACGGGCCGCATCAACGTCAAAGCTGCCCGCAGTGACTTTCTGCACGCGAAGCAGGATGAATGCGCATAAAGGTACACCAATCACGACGACGGGCAGGCCGTAAAGCATCCACGTGAGAAAGCTTATTTGAATGCCCAGTTGCTTTTCGACCAGCCCAGCCGCAATGGCATTGGTAGGGGACCCGACCAGCGTGCCAAGCCCGCCAATTGATGCGGCAAACGCCACGCCCATGATGAGAGCGCCCGCCAGTCCATCGGTTTCTCCGGGCTTTGTGCCGCCCGCGGCCAGCACGGCAACCGCGATTGGCAACATGATGAGAGCAATCGATGTATTGGACATGACCATGCTGAGCAGAGCAGTAGAGCCCATGAAAGCAATCATCAGACCCGTAACACTATGTCCGGACTTTCCCAAGATAGCGAGCGCCACCCTGCGGTGCATACCTGTGCGTTCGATGGTGAGGGCAAGGAACGCACCTCCCAAAATCAGGAACAATGTGGGCGAGTAATATTCCTTGGCCACATCCTGCGCAGTCATTATATCCATCAGCGGCAGTGCCAGAAACGGCAGTAAAGCCGTAACTGTGAGCGGGAGCGCCTGAGTCATCCACCACGTTGCCATCAAGATCGTCAATGCCGCCACGCGCCATGCAGACACCTCCATCCCTCCTGGCGGCGGAACGCACAGCATCACGATAAAGACGACCAGTCCACCCCAAAAGCCAATCCGCTCCGCGTTCATGCGCGGAGCCCAATAAGCGACAGTTGTCGGCCATAGCCGGGCTCACCAAGGTGACAACTGCGCCGGTAGCTGAAGAACCTGTCTGGCTGGCTATAGGTGTCCTCTCCCAGACATTGGACCGTCCTGATGCCGGCCGCCGCCAATCGTGAGGCGACATAGCCTTCAATGTCGAACTGATAATGCCCGATTTTGCCATCGCTGAAAAAGCGCTCGTTTAGGGCTGCCTGGTCGACAAAGTGTCTAAAAAAGCCCTCGTCAACCTCGTAGCTTTTCTGTGAAATGCACGGACCAATGGCGCAGCGAATCCGGTCACGCTCTGCACCCAATTCCTCCATCAGCGAAATCGTGTTTTCCAACACGCCGGCAATTGCGCCTTTCCAACCGGCGTGCGCCGCGCCGATGACGCCAGCAGCAGTGTCAGCGAACAGCACAGGGACGCAATCGGCGGTTACAATCCCGAGAAGGATCCCCGGAAACTTGGTCACCATCGCATCGCCACGCGGTGGCTCTTCATCTGCGATGTGCTGTTGAACAAGAACAACATCGGGGGAATGTATCTGATGGACGCGGGCAAGTGTTGCGCCGGGCAAAATGGCATCAACCGCCCGGCGGCGGTTCTCGATCACGGCAGGCCTGTCATCGTCCGAACCAAGGCCAACATTCAGCCCCGCATAAATCCCCTCGGACACGCCACCTTTGCGCCCGAGAAAGCCGTGGGCGACTCCGTCAAGCGCGCGAGATCGGATTACTTCAACTTCCATGCCTTTGCATCCTCCCGCCGCTCTATTCGCAACTGCCACGCTTGACGGCAAGCCATTAGATTGCGAACCCGTCATCATGCAGCGACAAATGCTTATATTTGGAATGGGATATACTGCGAGCCACCTCGCTGACCTGCTTCGCGCGCGGGGCTGGATCGTGACGGGCACGAAGCGAATGAGCGGCGGTGACGCCATTGCCTTTGATGATGCGGCCAGCGTCCTTGTCGCGCTGGAAAATGCCACGCACATCCTGTCGAGCGTTCCGCCAAGCGGCGAAGGGGGCGACCCGGTGCTTTCCAGATATGGCGCGGCCATCGCCGATAGCAAAGCTTCATGGGTCGGATATTTGTCCTCGACGGGTGTGTATGGCGATACCGAAGGCGCCTGGGTCGACGAAAGCGCCATTATAGGGCAGGGGCGACGCACCGCGCGCGCTGATGCTGACCTCGCCTGGCAGGCACTGCGCAATGACATCCATGTTTTCCGGTTGCCCGGAATTTACGGACCTGGCAGGTCTGCGCTTGAACGGGTCAGCGAAGGCAAGGCGCACCGTATTGATTTGCCCGGACAGATATTCAGTCGAATCCATGTTGATGACATTGTCGATGCGGTCATCGCTGCTTTCGACGGTCCGTCAGGCGTCTACAATATTGCCGATGATGTTCCAGCGTCGCAGAATGCTGTCATCGAATATGCCTGTGACTTGCTTCAAATTGAGTGGCCCCCTCTGCTATCGCTTGAGGCAGCCGGGCTTTCTCCAATGGCGCGGGGATTTTATGCGGAAAATCGGCGGATTGCCAACGGCAAGGCAAAACGGCTGTTGGGGTGGGGACCACGATATGCGGATTACAAACAGGGCCTGCAAATGCTGAAAAGGGAACAATAACGCCAGCCTCGAATTTTAGTGCGTGACATTTTTACGTATTATAAATTGGAGACCAGTTTTGGCGTCGATTGCAGCGGACCGTTTAGGAACGGAAAAATCCCCATCTTTATTGCTGGCATTCACAGAATTTGCCCGCGCTTCGTTCGACCTTGGGTCGCTGCCTTTTGCTGCGCCATTGTTGATGCAAGCACCCAGAGGTGATGGACATCCCGTCCTGTTGCTGCCCGGTTTCCTGGCGGGTGAAGGCACGATGAAGCCCTTGTTCAAATTCCTCAAGCGTCTCGGCTATGCGCCCTATCAATGGGATCTCGGGCGTAATCTTGGTCAAAAGTCGATTGGGTCCCAAGGCGAGAAAATGGTGGCACGCCTAGACGAAATTTACGCCAGCACCGGGCGCAAGGTTACGCTCATCGGTTGGTCGCTGGGTGGTTCTTTTGCACGGATGCTGTCGCGTCGGCGCCCTGAGCTGGTCCGCCAGGTCATCTCGCTTGGTTCCCCGATCAAGGGCACACCAAAAGCCACGAATGCCTGGATGGCGTTTCAGCTCATCACCGGCCAGAAAATTAACGGTCCGCAAATGCGCGCTCAGGTTGCCGAAGGGCATCTGGTCCCTCCAGTTCCCTCAACAGCCATATTTTCGCGTACTGACGGGATTGTAGCTTGGCGAAACGCGCGCGAGCCCGAGGCAGAAACAACCGATAATATCGAAGTGCGCGGCAGTCATACGGGTTTGGGTGTGAATCCCGCTGTGTGGTGGGCGATTGCCGACCGGCTTGCTTTGCCCGAGGGTGAGTGGCGGCATTTTGACCGGTCCGGTGCGAAGAAGTTCATATTTCCGTCTTCAGGACATTAATTTTTGCGCGCCTGCATTGTCACGACTAGGCCGGCCATGACCAGTACGCCCCCAGCCAGTGCCAATGTTGACCAGACATAACCTTCAAATATCGTCGACAGGATCATAGCGACGACGGGAATGACCACGCCCGTGTAGGCCGCCTTGCCGGGGCCAATGTCCCGAATAAGCTTAAAATAGAGTGGAAAGGTCACCACTGATCCGATTATGCTGAGATATAATACGCCGCCGATATAGCCGGGCCGCGTGTCGATGACTGGCGCGCCATACATGATCAAAGCAAAAATTGAGTTGGCCAGACTGCCCCAGAACATGGACCACGCGAGTACCGTGATAGTCGGGTAGCGGGCGATTTTGGGCGTGACCTGAAGCACGTTCGATACTGATGCCGTGCCCACCGAACACAGCGCCAGCGAAAGCCCAAGCAGCACCTCTGTGCCGCCAACAGGCGCCGCGCGATACTCTTGCAACATCAGCAAGCCAACACCTGTGCAGGCAATCGCGGATCCCAATATAAATGCGCCGCCGATTGGCCGCCCAAGCCAGTATTTGGCGAGCAAGGCATTGGGGACAATCAGCAATGCGAACATCACCGCAACCAACCCCGAGGTGATGTGATTTTCTGCGGCGTAGACGAAATTGAAATTCATCGCGAATTGCAGCACGCCCAACAACATCGTCCAACCGACCATGGATCGGTCAATTTTAAGCGGTTGGCGCGTTGCGACGGCAAGGATGAACATACCGATGGCAGCAACGATGAAACGATATGCTACCGACCAGCTTGGCGGCACGTTGCCCAGCTGATCACGGATTACCAGCCAGGTCGATCCCCAGATGAGCGACACGACGATAAAGGGTATCCAGACACGTGGTGCCAGAAATCCCGGTTCAGCGCTGCCGTCCGATACTGACGCGCTCATAAAGCTGCGATAGCGCGGGCGAGGGGAGCAACATCCTTTTGTGAATGCTGCCAACTCGTGACGAGCCGAGCCGCGCCCCAATTTTCGTCGATCACGCCCCAATCGTAAAAATCAAAGCCTTGCGCCCGCAATGCAGCAGCTTCGGCAGGCGTGAGGCGCAAGAACAGTTCATTCGCTTGAACCGGATACAGCAATCGGTCAGCAGCGGCTTGCGCGAGCAATTGCGCGGCAGCATTCGCAGCGCGAGCATTGTCCAGCCACAATTTATTTTCAAGCATGGCCAGCAGTTGTGCAGCCAAGAAGCGTCCTTTTGACTGCAAATGCCCTGCACGCTTGCGTCTGTAACGGGCCGCATCGGCAAGTGCTGGATCAAAATACACCAGAGCTTCTGCGCCCATGCCGCCATTTTTGACAAAGCCAAAGCTCAGGATGTCCACTCCGGCATTGACGGTCACGTCAGCAGGCGCGCAGCCCAAATGCGCAACTGCATTGGCAAAGCGGGCGCCATCCATGTGCAAGCCAATATTGCGCTCGCGGCACAACGCCCCAAGCTCTGTGACTTCAGCTGGCGTGTAGACCATGCCATATTCGGTGGCGTTGGTGATCGACAGCGCCGCCGCCTGCACCTGATGCACGTCGTTGCGGATACCGTTCAAGCAGGAACTGACGGTCTCCGGGCTGACCTTGGCTCCTTCGCCTTCGATCAGGATCAGTTTTGCTCCGGCGGTGTAAAAACCAGGCGCGCCGCATTCATCAACCTCGATATGCGCCTCGCGGTGACAAATCACGGCTTGGTGC
>JBBQPQ010000101.1:0-6650 GCA_038217195.1 Sphingomonadales bacterium
TAGTTCTCCAGAAAACATATCAACGTCGGTCTATGCCGATTTAAGGAGAGGCTAGGCGCGATGGTCCGTCGACGTCAATCGGTTGTTTTACTTTCCGCACTCAGAATCTGGCACAAATAACTGATTTCGAACGATTTAAGCCTACTCCACGGCGCTGCCGTTTATCGGTGAAATGCAATCGCCACGCGCGAAATCGTAAACTTGTTACAAGTGACGTTGTTCAGTCGCTGCCTATACCGCACTTTTACGATCTATGCTTATCATGCCAACTGCGGCTAACGCGGGATTAAGGGTCGCACCAAGAGACGGCGGGTTTTTCGGAATCCGTCGTTTCTGCTTTCTAGCTGATGCGCAGCAGGGCTGCCCTAGAATGTTTTGAATCTTGCTATTCCCAAACTGAAAAAGCCGCCAATCTTTCGACTGACGGCTTTTCGTAATATCATAGGTTGAATTAGGCGAGCGCGAGAGCCGCTTGGGTCTTGCGGCGTTTCGTGCGCATCGCGCCGCCCACTGCGCCAAAACCCACAAACATAAGCGCCCACGTCGATGGCTCAGGCACGGCTGCAGCCACATCGGCAGTTTCAAAATTGAAAGTGGTACTGCCAGAAGTTGTCGAAAGTGTAACATTGTCGGCAAATGCATGATAGCCGAGCCCAGCGCCGCCACCGGTGCCGATACTGATCCCGCCAACGAACGAGCCGGGATTCAATGTCGATGCCCACTGTGCGATCGTCTTACCTTCATTTTCATTTCCAACGCCGATATAGAACTTATCCAGCACTGATGACGTGTACCATGTGTCGCGTACAGTATTGCCATATGTGTTGTTGTATGCGCCTTCCCAGATCAATTCTTTGCGGGCATTTGCACCGGTATCAAATATGTGCAGGCGCAACGCTGGCGTGTAATCAACGTTGTAACTATTTGTCGAATCTCCAGCGATGCGCCAGTCGAACGTTAGTCCAGTTACAGTACTCAAGTTGGCAAGCGAAGCTGAGGCGGCATTGGGATAAATCGTACCGTCTGCAAAGCGCGTCCGATCGCCAGTTAACTCCAATGATCCATTTCCGCTGCGCGGCGCAGTTGCGGTGATGACAGCCGTAGCACCGTTTCGTGCTTCGCCGGGGAGATTGCTCCACTCGGCTGACGCGGGTGTTACAACGACTTCAGCAGCCAGCACGGGTAAACTCACCATGCTGGTTGAAAGTAAAACGGCAAACATTACGATTTTGCTCTTCACAATTTTTCTCCAAATATAAATGTGATCTAGTAGATACACTGATTTTACATTTACCTAATATACAATTAATCACAAATATAAAATGTCCCGTTTTGATACAAGACATGTAAGTTAAAGAATTTTTGAATATTCTCCAATCTATTATATTAAAATTTTACGCAATCGATTGTACGTTTGTTTTAATTAAAAATTATCTATTTTATTCAAACTATATTATCTTTTTGAAAAAATAATTATCGATTGCATTTTTAAATAAAAAAATACTGACCCGGAATGCTGTTGTGTTGACCAAGCCCATCTCATGCATCGGGAATTCCCGTTTGCGCCATTTGGCGCTGCGTTATGACCAGCCCTTGTCCTTCAATTGGTACTCCCCGTAGAGAGATGCTGGTGACTGACCCAAGTATCGCTGTCGCAAATTTGCCAGGCTGTTGGCCGGAGCAGATATTCGACTGTTCTGCAAAATAGGGTTGAGTGGTATTTGCGTAATTGGCTACCGTTCAAAGTGGGCAAGAGACAAATTTGTCTCAAATATTAGAAGGCAGCATCGACAAATTGGGAAAATTGGCCAAGTTTGTCGTTATGATCAGTTCAAAATGTGGCGGTGGGTTATGGGTAAGGTGTTGGCAAGAAGGATATGGGGGTTTCTGCTTTCACTTTTTTTGCTGTCCGCCTGCAGTGATAATGTAGGTAATCCGGCCCCTCCCCGAATCAAAACACCTGCGAATTTCCCAAAACAAATATCGACAATTGTTGTGCCATTAACAGTGCAGCTTGCCGACATCGAGGCGAAGCTGAACATGTCGACGCCACAACGGCTTTGGAGCATCAATCAACGCGAACCGAAATGTATTCCGGCCCAACGAGTGACCATTTGCCCGCTTCACCAGAAAAAATGCACCGGGAAAAACTGCAAAGATGTTGCTTGTAAGTTCGGAATCAAAGGCGGTAAAATCACCCCAGATGTCGCATGCAACATTGTAGGCCAGGTCACCCGTGGGCGCTTAAGCCTGTCAGGGCGTGGCGACGCCATTTTCGTGAACTTACCCATAAGGGCAGTCATTAGTGCGCGTGACGTGGGCGGCATTATAAAGCGCGAAACCGCCACTGCGTCGGCGGACGTGCGCGCTATTGTAAAAATATCCATTGGCAAATCCTGGTCTCCCGTGGCGAAAGTCAGCATCGATTACAGTTGGAAGGAACCTCCAGGCATTAACTTTCTTGGCCGCAAGATCCGGTTTACAGACAAAGCAGACGCAAAGTTGGCTTCGGTAATTGCTGGCCTCGAACGCGACTTGTCTCGGGAAATCGCAAATTTGCAGACGCGCGCCGTTGTCGAGGGCGCATGGCGGCAAGGCTTCACATCCATAATGCTTAACAGAGAACGCCCTCCGGCATGGATGCGGATTACGCCCCAACGTCTCAGCTTTGGTGGATATCGGGTCACAGGAAGGCAGTTGGAAATGACGCTCGCTGCCGAGACAATAACCGAAACTTTCATCGGTTCGCGTCCGGCCGAACCAGATGTCACGCCGCTCCCTCCGCCTGGGCAAGCTTTTCCTAACACAGGTCTACGCTTCCACATTCCCGTACTTGCAGACTATTCGGAGCTTGAGCCAGTGGTTGAACGCGCGCTGAAAAAGCTGGCTGCCAAGGGAATATCGCTTGAAGGTATTGGACCGGTAGATGTGCAATTTGGCAAAGTTACAATTTATGCCACTGAGGGTGGCAAGCTTGCAGTAGGAATAAAAGCAAATGCGGACGTTATACAGAGCCCGCTCCAACGCACCCGCGGTGAAATTTGGTTGTCGGCCATCCCCTACAATCAGCCAAATTCGCAAATCATGAAGGTCCGTGACTTGAAAATTGCTGCGCGAACCGACAGCACCGCAATTAATTTGCTCATCTCGCTTTTTTCCGACGTGGAAGTTTTGGCTGAAATCAACGCCGCGCTTACAGAGGATTTCAACAAGGATTATGAAAAAGTCCTCATCGCGGCCAAAAAAGCCATAGCCATGCGTCGGGAGGGCGATTTTACGTTGTCCGCCAACGTCGAAAAGGTCAGCCATGGAACGGTTATGGTCACGGGCTCAGGGCTTTTCTTGCCGGTGGACGTGACGGGTAAAGCCGATATTCGTTATACGCCTGTGGGACGAAAATAACCACTGGCAAGCATCCTCCTGCAGTCCTGAACATGTCTTAAGCTGCATAGTTGCCTTGCAGGTAATGGAGGAACATGCTTCCGGCGACCTGCGCCCCATATCTTAACAAAGTTTTTACCATGTTAGGATTAAGGCCGACCCATGGCGCTAAATCTCGACAAGGCCAAAATTGGTCGGAAAATTCTGGCATTCGCCGCCGTCTGTGGCGTGCTGGGTGCTTTGGATTTCTTCCAGCCTTTATCGCGTGCACTTTACGCCCTTCAGACCAAGGCAGCCGTAAAGCCGGTATCGGGCGACGTCGTCGTCGTGGGCATTGATTCTGCGACTATTGACAAGGTCGGTCGCTGGCCGTGGCCACGTGACAAGCAGGCTGAACTTCTCCGGAAAATTGATGCGTATGATCCAGCTGCCATTTATGTCGATATCAGCTACCAAGGCCGAACATCAGCATATGCAGATAATGCTTTGCGCAGCACGCTGGAAAACATGAAAGCACCGACTAAGGTGATAGTGTCTGCCACACGATCTGAGAATAAATCGACGCGCTCGATCTTCTCGCATCCGGCCGCTGTGGGCCCAACCCCGGTCGTCTCTGCGTTCTTACCATATCTTTTTGGCTTTGTCTGGGAGTTGCCTACTACCGTCGAGACAGACCGCGGGCCCGTTCCGTCGATGGCGGCCAGTGCCGTCAACCTGAAAGCGGCGGCACCAACCCTCTTTGCGATCGATTTCACTTATGATCCGAAAACGATCCCAGTTCTATCTGCCAAAACTATATTCGAAAAGACGAGCGGTAGCTCCGCAATCGCAGGAAAAACCGTAATATTGGGTATTACGGATCCGACCCAAAATGACATTCATTCGATGCCGGGATGGGGAGAGCAGCCGGGTGTTATGATTCATGCATTAGGTGCAGAAACACTCAGAAATGGAATACCACGTAATTGGGGCTGGTTGTTCTTTTTTATTGTTGCAGTGGCCTTTTGCGCATCCCAGCTCACGAATGCCGGATTAAAGTATAGCAAACACCTGAGCTGGGGGGCGGCCTTCGTGATATTGGGCACAAGCACTTGGCTTGTGGCCCTAAATATCGGGAATGATCCAGTCGCTTCGCTGACGCTTATCGGCAGCGTCGGGATATTGGTCTCTCGCCAAAAAGCTGCGCTTATCCGCACCCAACGCCATCCATCGACCGGAATGTTCAACATGGCTGGCTACATGGTGGAAGAAGTTATTTCCAACGCATTATTTATCGGCGCAACGCTCACGCCTGCGGAAACGCGGCTAGGATATTTGCGAAAAGAAGATGAAATAGCCATCATGAAAGAGGTAGGACATCGCCTCTCGACTGTCATTGATGAACAACAGATAACGCACAATGACAATCAACAATTTCTTTGGGAAATGCCTATCATAGCTACAAACAAACTGGCCGATCACCTTGAAGGGCTTCGCCAGATGTTTGCCGAGCCATTGCTCATCAACGGCCGGAAGATTGATATCGATATCAATTTCGGGGTCGATCGTAACGTCAATAACAACATCAAGAAGCGGATGGAGACCGCGCTTGAGGCATCTATCGAAGCGAGCAAATCGCTGTCGACCTTTATCATTGCAACGACAATCGAATTTGACGGCATATTGAAATCACAATTTAATTCCGAGTTCGAAACGGCCGTCAAAAACGGCGATATCGAACTGGTTTTGGAACCACACAAGAACTTAACTAATGGCCTTATTGAAGCCGCCTCCGCTTCATTGCGGTGGACCCACCCTGCATATGGTCAAATTGACACGGCAAAATTGTTTACCATTGCGCGAGAAACGAACAATCTCAATCGAGTCACGTCTTATTTGTGCGCTCAGGCCATTGAGGCAGCAGCGGAATTGAACCAGAATCTCACTGATTTTACGGTCAGCATCAAGATCGCAACGGCCTTCATTTTGAACGGGGGCATCGGTGCCGAGATGCTCGGGATAGCAGCGAATGCACAATGTCGGCCTGGGAATGTGATGTTCGAACTCATCGATCTTCACGACTATAAGTTCAACGACCAGGCGCTTCGAGTCATTCACGAATTGCAACAAAAAGGCTTCAAGGTTGCCGTTGGCAATTTCGGCATGACAGATGCCGATATCGATTTCATCAAGAAGTTTGAGCCAAATGAAATAGTATTAGCAAAGAGCTTCTCTGCCGAGCTTTTGGGGTCGAAAAGCAACGAGATCTTTGCCGTGGGCGCATTGCGAATCGCCAAGGCCAGTCAGGTCATTATTACTGCAGATGGCATTGACGATCGTGATGTCTTGGCCGCGCTGCAACGACATGGATGCGATCGCTGTAAAGGCAAAATAATTCATATGTCATTGAATATAAATGATTTATTAAATTTACTTATGGGCGTTGTGCAAACGAAAGTTGGTTAATAAACAGTTGTTGAATATGGTTAATTTTCCTTTATATTGAGGCTTGGGTCAAACAGGCCATAATTTAATGGAGATACGACATGAAAGCGCTTGAAAAAGCTAAGCAGGTCGAACGCCAGACAGAAGGTTTTTGGGACTGGCTTTTCGGTGGCGGTCGCAATGGCGGCGTCAACGGTTAATGTTTTTAAAGTTAACGAAAAAGGGGGGCTGACGCTCCCCTTTTCTGTTTTGGGCTACCCAAAATTCCAAAATATGCGCTGCTGTTCGTCTTGGTTTGTTCATGATTACCCACCAAACTAGCACCTATGCGTTCGATAATGTTCGATATCAAATGGGGCGCACAGACAGTCCGGCATCTATTGGGTCCGCGGTGCTGAAACACATTTGACGTGACGCATTCTTAAAATGCTTCCGTAAATTCCGCTAAGCCCTTGACGCAGGTCGGGGTTTCCCGCCATGCGCATTGCCATGCGTTTCTTCTCTGACAATGCCGCACCGGTGCACCCTGCTGTCATGCAAGCCATGGCTGATGCCAACCAGATCGACACGGCTTATGACGGTGACAAATGGAGCGCGCGGCTTGATGCGGCCTTCTCGGAACTGTTTGGACGCGACGTCGCAGTTTTGTGGGTGGCAACTGGGACCAGCGCGAACTGCCTTGCACTCGCCTCTCTGGTGCAACCGCACCAAGCCGTGATTTGTCACCGCGAGGCGCATATCGAGGTTGATGAATGCGGCGCGCCTGGTTTTTACACCGCCGGAGCAAAACTGATCCTGATCGAAGGCGAAGGAGCCAAGGTCAGCCCGGAGACCGTCAGTTCCTG
>JBBQPQ010000102.1:0-6635 GCA_038217195.1 Sphingomonadales bacterium
CCTTCATCGCTGCATCCATCAGCGAAAAAGTGCCGATGCCAGCCGCCGCAACCATGAACGGGAAAAACGGACGCGGGTGAAGCTCAGCCATGTTCAGATAGTATGAGCGGCAAGCTCAGTCAGCGCGGAACCATCAACGCGGAATATTGTCCACTCGTCCATTGGTGTTGCACCAAGCGCCTTGTAAAAATCAATCGCGGGCGTGTTCCAATCCAGCACCGACCATTCGAGCCGCGCACAATCGCGTTCGACGGCAAGCGCCGCAAGTTTGCCAAGCAAAGCCTTGCCCAGCCCAGATCCGCGCGCTTCTGGCCGGACGAACAAATCCTCCAGATAAACGCCTGGCCGCCCTTCAAAGGTCGAAAAATTATGAAAGAACAAAGCAAAGCCCTGCGGCGTGCCATCAATTTCGCCAATCAGCACCTCAGCAAAGGGGCGCGGTCCGAACAGCTTTTGCGCCATAACCGCCTCATCAAAACGCACTGCATGGGACAGCTTTTCATATTCCGCCAAGTCGCGGATGAACTGCCCTATGAGCGAAATGTCGGCGGGTGCTGCGAACCGTATTGAGAGGCTCAAGCCGCTTTCCCGTGTAGCGTGTCCATGCTGACGCTTGTGCCAGCGTCGATTTCAGCGGCTTTGGCCTCGACAAGCCGCACAATGTGGCTGACCATGTCGTCATTTTCGACATGGTGGTCAGTGACGCCCGACAGATAGACCATGTGCTTACCATTGCCGCCGCCAGTGATGCCAATATCTGTTTCGCGGGCTTCCCCCGGTCCATTGACGACGCAGCCAAGTACGGAGAGCGACATGGGTGTCTTGATATGGCCAAGGGCCTCCTCAAGCTTTTGCACGGTACGAATAACGTCGAAACCTTGCCGTGCGCAACTTGGGCAGCTGACGACGCGCACGCCCCGGGTACGCAGGCCCAAGGCTTTCAGGATTTCGTAGCCAACGCGAACCTCTTCTTCGGGTTCGGCCGAAAGGCTCACGCGGATCGTGTCGCCGATACCCGCCCACAGCAGATTGCCCATGCCGATTGAGGATTTGACGGTTCCGCCAATAAGCCCGCCCGCCTCGGTAATGCCAAGGTGAATGGGGCAGTCGACGGCATCGGCCAGTCCCATATATGCCGCGACCGCAAGGAAGACGTCCGACGCCTTTACCGCAACCTTATATTCGTGGAAATCATGGTCCTGCAGCAGCTTGATATGGTCCAACGCACTTTCAATCAGCGCCTCGGGGCAAGGCTCGCCATATTTTTCCAAAAGGTCTTTTTCAAGGCTTCCGGCATTCACGCCGATGCGGATCGCGCAGCCATTGGCCTTTGCCGCATTGACGACCTCTTTCACGCGGTCCGACGAGCCGATATTGCCCGGGTTGATACGCAGGCACGCGGCACCTGCATCGGCCGCCTCAAGCGCACGTTTATAATGAAAATGGATATCCGCAACGATTGGCACATTGGCGGCACGCACAATCTGTTTCAGCGCTGCCGTGCTTTCCACATCGGGACAGGATACGCGAATGATATCCACGCCTGCGTCTTCACAGCGGCGGATCTGATCAATTGTCCCACCGGGGTCGCTTGTGAGCGTATTGGTCATCGTTTGTACCGAAATTGGCGCATTACCGCCAACAGGGACATTGCCAACCATGATCTGGCGGGACTGACGGCGCGCAATATCGCGCCAAGGACGAATAGAAGACATGACGGCAATATAGGCGGGCAAGACCGCCAAGGCAATCAAGCTTAATCGACTGCCGAATTCCAATCAGCGACCTGCGCCGCAGCGATATGCCCTACCTCACCCAAAACGACCTCATCCTGCGCGCGACTGCTGTCATATTTGCCGTCGGCTTCATAATAAGTGGTCACAATGACAGGCATCTGTCCAGGCGGCCAGAAAATGGCAACATCATTGATCTTGCTATCGAACGACGTGCTGTTTGCGGTGCCTGTCTTGTCGCCACTGACTCAGGATGCGGGCAATCCGGCCCGGATTCGCTTTGTGCCTGATTGCGTATCCACCATCCACTGGATCAGCAATTCACGCGATGCGCGCTTTAATATGCGGTCGCCATTTCGGGGCATGATGAATTCCTCATTCAAACCGCGAAGACAAGAGGAAACCCTGCGCAATAACGCGACCTGCCGCGAACATGGCGCCACTGGTCAAGGACAGAAAAACATAGCCTTTATATGGTATGGGGCATTGCACCTTGCAGGGCTATACGCTTGTCTGATCATGCGCACGCGCGCAGCAAAAGGACATCATATGACAACGCATTTCGGCCGGATTTCGTTTGCAATTTTGCTCGCTACAGCGCCAATGCAAGCGCAGGCCAAAAACGAAAAGGCATGGGCCACGGCCAGCGACGTCGGTGTCGCAGGCCTCAGCATCGTTGCGCTTGGTCTGCCTATAGCGCAAGGTGACAAGCAAGGCGCGTTTCAGGCCGCAGGATCGATTGGCGCATCTGCCCTGATCACAACGGGCCTCAAATATACATTCCCAGAACTTCGCCCCGATGGCAGCGACCGGAAAAGTTTTCCGTCCGGTCACACAAGTACCGCCTTTGCCGCCGCAGCAACCTTATACAATCGTCAGGGTGCGGATATTGGCATTCCAGCCATGCTGGCGGCGAGCTTCGTTGGCCTCGCACGCGTTCAGGCCGACAAGCATCACTGGTATGATGTGGTTGCCGGTGCGGGCATCGGCACAGCGTCGGGCTTTCTGATCACACGCAAGCGTTCAGAACGCCAGGCGCTTGTACTGCCGTGGGGCGACAGCAAAAGCGCTGGCGTAAGCGTGGCCATGCGTTTCTGAAATTTACCTTCGCGAAGGCA
Organism: Sphingomonadales bacterium; assembly: GCA_038217195.1. Lineage (GTDB taxonomy): Bacteria > Pseudomonadota > Alphaproteobacteria > Sphingomonadales > Sphingomonadaceae > Sphingorhabdus_B. The sequence continues at coordinate 2,852 of JBBQPQ010000102.1, forward strand.
CTTTCGGCATGTCATCTGGTTGCTTTTGATACTATCGCGCGAAGCGACGTCGCGTGTAATTTGGCGTGCGCAGTCAGCGAAGGGACGATGACATGGTCGATACGAAATGGACGTTGCTGATCCATGGCGGCGCAGGCAGCATGGTGCGGGGAAAATTGTCCGCTGACCAAGATACTGGCGCCCGTGCCGGATTAGACAACGCACTCGCAGCGGGGTCAGCGATCCTCAAAACAGGCGGCAGCGCGCTGGACGCTGTTTGCGCTGCGGTAACGGCGCTCGAAGATGACGCGCATTTCAACGCCGGGCATGGCGCGGTGTTCACATTTGAAGGGATCAACGAACTTGATGCATCGGTGATGGATGGCGAAACGCGCAGCGCTGGCGCAATTGCCGGGGCGCGATTCACGCGGAATCCTGTCTTGCTCGCCCGCGCTGTGATGGAGAAAAGCCCGCATGTGATGTTGTCTTGCGCAGGTGCCGATACATTCAGCCGCGAACATGGCCTGGACCAGGTCGACGCTGATTATTTTTCGACCCCCGAACGCTGGCGGCAGTTGGAAGAGTTGAAGGCCAAAAAGCTTGGCTGGTACGATATTGATATGAAATATGGCACCGTTGGCGCGGTCGCCGTGGACAGCAATGGCCATGTGGCCGCCGCGACATCCACCGGCGGACTGACCGGCAAGCGTTGGGGCCGGATCGGCGACTCGCCCATTATCGGCGCTGGCAATTATGCCGACAACCGCGCCGGCGCAGTATCTGCGACAGGAGCCGGCGAATTTTTCATTCGGCTGGCAGTGGCGCACGAAATCTGCGCGCGGATGCGCATGCTGGGCGACGACGTTGTGACCGCCGCCGACCATGTCATTGACGAACTGGGACAATTGGGTGGCACAGGTGGCATCATCGCAACAGCGCCCGACGGCACTGGCACATTCAGTTTTAACACTCCAGGCATGTATCGTGGACGCGCCACAAGCGCTGGCGAAAAATATATCGCTATTTATGGCGACGAGTGAAACATCGGGCTTTGATTTGCGGTTGGTTACAAACTAGGACGCGGTCATGAAACGCTTCCTGACCGCCATCATTGTCCTGTTCGCCCCGCTCGCTCCTGCCCAAGCTTATTGGGAATATGGCCATCAAACCGTCGCGCAGATTGCGCAGGCCAATATGTCGCCAGCTGCACGCGCCAATATGCAGCGCCTGCTGCGTGCGGCACCGTTGCTAGGCACCCCAAAATGCCCGATGCGCAACATCAGTGACGTGAGCGTCTGGGCAGATTGTATCAAGGGCGATCGGATGCGCTGGGGCTATACCAACAGCTGGCATTACCAGAATGTGGATATCTGCAAGCCGTTCGACCTGAAGAGCGCCTGCGCCGACGGGAACTGCGTTTCTGCACAAATAGACCGTAACCTTGCCTTGCTTTCCAACAAGTCCCTGCCCGCGCATGTCCGCCTGGAGGCATTGGCGTTCCTCGTGCATTTTGTCGGCGACATTCACCAGCCATTGCACGCAGGCGATCATGCCGACCGTGGGGGCAATGATCTAAAAACCATTTATGGCGTGATGCCCGGTTACAATCTGCATTCGGTTTGGGACGGCCTATTGGCTGACCGTGCGCTTTCCGCAGCGCCGATGATTGTGAGGAGTTTTACACCAGCGGAGAAAGCCGACATCGATCAGGGCGATGCTCGTCTGTGGAGCCAAGAGAATTGGGCGATATCTAAAGATATCGCCTATCCCCGCGCAGTCGACGGCGACCCGTGTGGTGCAAAACCAACCGCGCCAGTCGTTATTGACGAAGCCGATGTGATTGCGGCACGCGGGGCCTTGCGTCAGCAGGTTGAGCGCGGCGGCATTCGTCTATCGCGGTTGCTGGACGCCGCGCTGGGTTAAGCCCCAATGTCGCCACGCCATTTCCACCCGCCCTCTGTGCGTTTGCGCACGATGACGACGAAAACTGCAGTCATGATCAGCATGAGAGCAATTGTCGCTACTGTTGGCATTGCGCCACTACGGTCCGACAACAGACCCAAACCTGTCATCGCCACAACATAAACGACCAAAGTCACCCAACCCTGCCACTTGAAGGGCAGACCAGCGCCATAGCCAAAACGTTTGGCGCGGAACCATGGGCCTTTTTCCAAAAACAAATGCAGCATTTCAAATCTCCTTTCGTGGTCGTCCACGCCGGGGTGTTTCACTGACCCCGACCTTCACCCCGCGTTTGGCCAATGCCTCCCGCAGCAACACTTCCATTTCGGCGTTGGCACTCCGGAAATCGGCAGCCGCGCACCGCTCGATACAGGCAAACAGTGCCGGATCGAGGCGGAGCGGGAAGGCCTTTTTGGTCGGAGCGGGCACGCAGTCGGCCTAGCTGTACAAGGAACCGGCGTTGACCACAGGTTGCGTGTCACGTTCGCCGCACAGGACAACCATCAGGTTGGAGACCATCGCCGCGCGGCGTTCATCATCCAGTTCCACAACATTTTTTGCCGACAACAAATCCAGTGCCATTTCGACCATGCCAACTGCACCTTCAACCAGAGTCTTGCGTGCGGCAACGACGGCTTCGGCCTGTTGGCGACGCAACATTGCGCCTGCGATTTCCTGGGCATATGCCAGATGGGTGAAACCGCATTCATCGACGGTGATGCCGGCAACGCGTAACCGTTCCATCAACTCCATGCGTAATTCACCACCCACCTGATCATGATTGCCACGCAGGGTAACTTCCTGATGCGTAAAATCGTCATAAGGGTAGCGCGCACCGATAGTACGAACCGCTGCCTCAATTTGCGCAAGCACAAACGCTTTATAATCGTCCACGTCGAACAATGCCTGCGCGGTGTCGGTGACGCGCCACACAACCTGCGCTGCCATTTCAATCGGATTGCCGCGCAGGTCATTCACCTTGATCTTTTCCGAGATCAGGTTGTTTGCGCGCAGCGAAACCTTGGACTTGCCAATCCATGGCCATGTCCAGCGCAGCCCTTCGTTGCGGTCGGTGCCCTTATATGCACCGAACAAGGTCAAGGCTGCGCCCTGATTTGGCTGAAGCATGTAAAAACCGATCGACACAAAAAGAAATATCGCAGTGGTAAAACCGATCGCGATCACGTTCGCCGGCGATCCACCACCGATGGCATTTAATAGTGACCAACCGAACCCGACCATGCTGGCCAGCATGATGAAAAGCATGAGATAGCCATTGAAGCTGGTCGCTGCAATTTCCCGGCTGGCGTTGAGTGTGTTGCTTGATTCGTCAGTCATCACTATTTCCCCTGAAAAAGTGATATCATATTTATATCGTTTTATAGAGAAATCAAGAAAAAAGGGCTGCGCAGGTTTTCGACTGCACAGCCCTATCAAAAAATGGTCGGAAACCGTTTACTCGCCGGTAGGAAATCCGCGCTTTTTCATAATGTATTTTACGTCCGGGTCACGGCCACGGAAAGCACGATAGGCTTCGATGCGATCGGATTCATTACCCGTTGCCAGCAGCATGGAGCGGAACCGTTCGGCAGTCGCCTTATCCCAGACATCACCCTTTTCAGTAAATGCCGCCCATGTGTCGGCATCCATCGTTTCGGACCAGAGATAACTGTAATATCCGGCCGAATAGGAGTCGCTAGAGAACAGGTGGTTGAATTGCGGCAGCCGGTGCCGCATCACCATTTCCTTGGGCATGCCAATTTCCGCGAGCGTATCACGTTCAAAGACAGCCGGGTCAGCGACGGGCGTGCTCCGGTTATGCAATTTCATATCCAATATCGCA
>JBBQPQ010000103.1:0-6527 GCA_038217195.1 Sphingomonadales bacterium
CTGAGGCGTGCGGCGGTGTCCGTCACTGCATCGCCTACAAAAAAGCGGGCATTCTCGCCCCACAAGCTCTCCGGGTCGAACAGTACGGATGCGCCAGTGATTCTTGAGGCTGAATTGAAGACAGATTCAGCGTGCAGGTCATCTGGCGTCACGAGCAAAAATGCAGTTTTTTGTAAGTCGTGTTGAGCAAGCTTGGGCAAAGGCTGCAGCGCCGGTACCGGAATGTCGATTGGCGGCGTTGCTATTGTGGCCAGGCCCTTTGGCTCAAAGCGGCCATTGGTAAAGCGCGCAATATTCTCCGTTGTCGCCAGATAGGTTTTACCTGAGGTTTGCAAGCCAGCCACCCAGCGCCAGGACAAGGTGTTGCTCGCGGCATCGGCATCAATCAGGTGGCGCAGGAAAAAGTCCGCACCTAGCGCCCAGGGTAGTCGCAGGCTAAATATCCAGATCGATGCAAACCACATGCGCGCATGGTTGTGCAGATAACCCGTCGCCACCAACTCGCGTGCCCAGTCGTCAAAACCCTCAATGCCTGTTTCGCCGGCCTCTGCACTTCGAATCGCACGTGAATCGGGAAAGCTGTCGCGTTGCCTGTCGCGTTCCTCCTGAAATTGCGTCCATACCGACGGACGCATTTCCAGCCAGCCCTTCCAGTAGGTGCGCCACAACACTTCCTGTACGTATTTTTCGGCCGCCGGCAGGCTGTGATGTCCAAGTGCCGCGCCAATGACCTCCTGCTCGGTGATCAACCGATAACGGATATATGGCGACAGCTTCGATACCGCGCCCGCCTCTAACGGCCCGGGATCGGTGTTGCGTCCCGCGGCATAAGCGTGACCCGCTTCCGGCGCAAAACGGGCAAGCCGCGACAGCGCGTGCCCACGTGTGGCGGGAAAATTTGACGGGTTCATGTGTTCTGTAACCATCTTTGCAGGCGCGGCCTGATTTTGAGGAAGCGGGTATAAAGCCGCTCGAGAAGGCGTAATATGGCCGGGTTGCGTGCGGCGTGCCCAAGAGGCTTGAGCAAAGGGATGGCGCGCCACATGGCGGCAAAGGCCGCGGCACCCGACAGGATGATACCATCTTCGCTGGCATGAAAGCGGGCAAGCATCAATTGACGATCAAGCGGGCAGACCGAATTGGCTGGGGCGATGTCGAGAAAGTCGATGGCGCGGCGCTGATCAAGCCGACGCATCAATGCAATTTCGCGAATGCATAAGGGACATGCCCCGTCATACCAGACAATTACTTTGGCCATGCAGGGGCCTGTACCACCTGCAAAAGCCGCATGTCAGGCTGGGCGTTTGGCGGTATGGTAGCGCTGCCAAAAAAAAGGACGCTGTTTCCAGCGCCCTTCAGCTTTTCCGGTAAGGAAAGTCTATTCTGCTTTTTCGTAATATTGGGGCGCTGCTTCATTCAAGATCGCAAGGATCTTCTGAAGTGCGGCCTTCTCGTCGGTCTTTTCCATGGCAGCGAGTTCACGTGCCAACCGGCTCGAAGCTGCCTCGAAGATCTGACGCTCGGAATAGCTCTGTTCGGGCTGGTCGTCGGGACGGAACAGATCGCGCGTCACTTCAGCTATAGAAACGAGATCACCTGAGTTGATCTTTGCTTCATATTCCTGCGCGCGGCGCGACCACATGGTGCGTTTCACCTTTGGCTTGCCCGTCAGTGTGTACATGGCTTCTTTAAGCGTCTTGTCGCTTGAAAGTTTGCGCATGCCAACGCCTTCGGCCTTGTTGAAAGGCACGCGAAGCGTCATTTTTTCTTTTTCAAAGCGCAGGACATAGAGCTGAAGCTGCATACCTGCGATCTCGGAATCCTGCAGTTCGATTACGCGTCCAACCCCATGCTTGGGATACACCACATAATCGCCTACATCAAACATCGCCGCATTGGACGTCATATTACGACCTTTCTTATTATTTGGGAGACTAGCTTCTCAAGACAACCATAAGTTGCCTCTAAACTCGTGTGTTCATCCCTTACATTATGAACCCGCAGCAACCCGGTTTGGGCATGCAGCCATCGGCCATGTTTGGCCTGTCGACACAAAGTGTAACAGATTCGCAATAAAAATTCAATGGCTGCTTTACCGAGTGTCAATAGCGCAAATCAAATTGCGCTCAATTTCCGCACGCGGTCGCCAACATCGTCGGCTGCGTCGGTCCTGACAGGCGTAATATCGGCTGAATTCATCCAGCATAAATCCATATGGCCAAGCACGCGTTCGTCATGGCTTCGGATAGTCACAGGCAAGATAGGTTGCCGGTCGCGTTCATCGACAAGCACGGGATTGGATAGAACACCGGTGCCCCATCTTTCGCCCCATTGGCGCAGCGCAATCATGGTGGGTAGGAGATCAACGCCCTTGTTGGTCAAACGATATTCAACCTTGCGCCGGTCGTCGGGGCAGGGCGTGCGGTGCAGGATACCGCTTTCGGTAAGCCGCGTCAGGCGATTTGCCAATATATTGCGGGCGATGCCGATTTCGGACAGATACTCTTCAAAATGGCGAACGCCATTGAACGCTGCGCGCAATATCATGAATGACCAGCGTTCGCCCATAGCCTCCAATGCTGTTGGTAGACCGCATTCAGCCAGCTGTTGTAGCGGTTCCCGCAATTCGCCCATGCTTTATCCTCTCGTCCGCAGATTGCGACGCTCTTTAAAATTAATCAACTGCAATTGCAATTTTAAGTTGCAAATAGAAACCTAAAATAATAAGTAGTGATTCGCAACTGATTTACCAGATGCGCAAAGTGCTGGCGAGGAATCAAAGTTCCAGTCTGCAGTTTGAAAAAATTTTGCAAAGCTAAGGAAAACAAGATGACTCTCTCCCACTTCTCCGCCCGTCTGGGCGCACTTGCTGCCGCCACCGCTTTGAGCGCGACACTTCTTTTTGTTGCACCCCAGGCCCATGCTGCGACCAACGGCAGCTATTACAAAATTGAACTGACCCAGACAACCGATGCGAAGCCTGAATTGCTGCGCAGCGTATTTGTAAAGTGCGAAGGCACCAGCTGCCGGGCGCCGATGGCGTCGACGGCACCAAAGAATATGTGCATCAGCGTCGCCCGCAAATTTGGTGAAGTTGCTGCATTCACCGCTGGTGAGCGCGTATTTACCGCCGATGAAATCGCCGCCTGCAATGGCGCCAATGCCAAGGCAATCGCGAAAAACTAAAAGCACTGACCGAAATTTTCGGCTCCGCTCTCCTCCACATCCCGATGCTGCGTGATCCACGCAGTTCAAGGGGCCGAAAACAGACTGCGCCGGAAGGATTATCCTTCTGGCGCAATTTTGTTGGGCCACAGCTTCGCTAGAATGCCACATTAAGGTCTCGCCTAAATTGCTGTGGCGGCGGCGCACGCTTTTTCAATGTTAAAACGGATGCGAACCTGTGAAGAATGATTTTCCGGTTGCATCGCGGCGTAAAAGACCCAACTTGGACTGATGATGCGGCAATATGAACTGGTGGAGCGGGTCCGGGCCTATACACCCAACGTCGACGAAGATCGGCTGAACCGGGCCTATGTCTTTACAGTACAGATGCATGGCGCGCAAAAACGGGCCTCAGGCGATCCTTATTTCAGCCATCCGGTTGAAGTCGCTGGCCTGATGACTGACCTCAAAATGGACGAGGACACGATCATTACCGCGCTTCTCCACGACACGGTGGAAGACACGCTTACGTCTATCGAGGATGTCGAAGCGCGCTTTGGTCCGGAAGTGGCGCGCCTTGTGGATGGCGTGACAAAGCTCTCCAAAATTGAAGCGCAGACCGAGGATGAACGCGCGGCTGAAAATCTGCGTAAATTTTTGCTCGCAATTTCCGACGATATTCGCGTCCTTTTGGTCAAGCTGGCAGACCGCCTGCATAATATGCGCACGCTGCATTTCATCAAGAGCCCGGAAAAGCGGCGTCGCATCGCCAAGGAAACGATGGATATTTATGCGCCGCTTGCCGAGCGGATTGGCATGTATGAATATATGCGCGAAATGCAGTTGCTTGCCTTTGAACAGCTCGAGCCCGAGGCGTATCAGACGATTACGGGCCGCCTGAAACAAATCCGCGAAAAAGCCGATGTGGAAATCGACCAGATTAACCAGACCATGGCCTGGGAAATGGAGCAGGCAGGGCTGAAAATCAAAATCTCGGGCCGCGAGAAACATCCTTATTCCATCTGGAAGAAGATGCAGGAACGGCACGTTGCGTTTGAACAACTGACGGACATCAATGCTTTTCGCGTCATCACCGAGACAACCGAGGATTGCTATCGGGCACTTGGGGTGCTGCACCGCCGTTGGCAGATGGTGCCGGGGCGGTTCAAGGACTTTATCTCGACGCCAAAGCGCAACGGATATCGGTCGATCCACACGACCATCATGTTTGCCAAAAATATGCGGGTGGAGGTGCAGATCAGAAGCGCTGAAATGCACCGCAGCTCCGAACATGGGTTTGCTGCACATTGGGCCTATAAACAGGCTGACAAGCCGGACGGGCAGGCGGGTTGGTTGCGCGACCTGATCGAGATTCTGGAAACCAGCCAGGATGCCGAGGATGTCCTAGAAAACACACGGATGGCGATGTATCAGGACCGCATATTTGCGTTCACGCCCAAGGGCGCGCTGCACCAGTTGCCCAAAGGTTCAACGGTCGTCGATTTTGCCTATGCGGTGCACACCGACCTTGGCGACAAGACCGTCGGTGCAAAGGTCAATGGCCGCCACGTGCCGTTGCGCACGCAGTTGCACAATGGCGACATGGTCGAGATATTGAAGTCCAAGGCGCAAGAGCCCCAGCAAACGTGGATGAACTTTGTAACCACGGGCAAGGCGCGCGCGGCCATTCGTCGCCATGTGCGGCACCGTGAACGCGACGAACTCGTGGCGATTGGCCGCAAGCTTTATGAAGAAATCGCTGCGCGCATGCCGGGCAAAATCGGCAAGAAGGCGCTTACTGCCGCAGTTGCGCGGTTGAAGCTGGACGATGAGGACGAGCTGATGCACCGCATTGGCCTTGGCAAGATCAATGACCGTGCATTGATGGAGGCACTGGTCCCCGGCTTTGACGCCGATGGCATCGACTTTGATTTTCCGGGCCAGGAGCGTGCGATTTCCATTCGCGGACTGACGCCCGGCGTTGGATATCATCTGGGCGAATGCTGCCACCCGATACCTGGCGACCGCATTGTCGGTTTGCGGCTTCCTGGACAGCCAGTCGAAGTGCACACCATTGAATGCGACCGCCTGGCGACGGGAGTGGACGCGGACTGGGTCGATCTAAGTTGGGGACAGGGCAGCGACGGAGCCTCGGCACGTCTGCGTGTTATCATCCATAATAGGCCTGGGACTCTCGGCGAAATTGCCGGGATATTCGGCTATCATAAAGCCAACATCATCAACCTGCGCATGACCGCGCGCGATGTGGAGTTCCATACGTTCGAGGTGGATCTTGAAGTCCACGATCTCCAGCATCTCATGCGTATTATCTCGGCGTTGCGGGCGTCGGAGGCCGTGGCTACCGCAGATCGTGTCTATGACTGAGGTCAGTCCGCGCTGATATCCTCGCCGGGCTCTGCATAAACGAACCTTTTGGCGAGGTCGAAGCCATGCCCAGCACGCAGAAACGCATGTAGCTGCTTCTGGCGCTTTTCAGGCGGTACCACGTCTTGCGCAAATGGCCCGATCCGCTTTTTGCGCGCGAAGTTTTCAGCAGCGCTGAATATGCTTTCCTCCATATGAGCCTTGGCGGAGACAGCATCGCTGTCGCCAATGCCGCTGGCGCGCAAGTCTTCGTTCAGGCGCCGTTCGCCAAAGCCCCTGCGGACAAATGATCGGCTGCGCGCTTCGGCAAACTGGGCGTCGTTGATATAGCCCAATTGTGTAAATTGTTCGGTCAGTGCCAGGACATCCGCCTGAATATCGTCATCCCAGCCGCGCTCGCGTATCTTGCGCGCAAGGTAACTGGCCAATTTCGACTGGGTTGTGGCGTATTTGCCGACATAAAATAGCGCCAACTGCCGCATCCTTTCTCCATTTAACGGTGGAGCGGGCTTTTTGGCGGGGCGTGGACGGTTCACGCCCTATTCTTGCCACAGTCGGGTCGAAATTTGAACTGGTATCCGCAGCTATGACCAAGTTGCATAAAAATAACATGGGCCGTCGCCCAATCATGCTATGGGAAAAATTATGAGCGCACTCGCATCCACGCCAACGCAGGACAGCTTGCCACGCCGATTTTCCGACTTTGAGACGCTAAGTGAGGCATTGGATTATGCGTCGCAAGGCAAGCGCGGGCTGAACTTTCACGATATGCGAGGCCAGTTGGCCAGGCCTTATCCGTATAGCGAGATGCGCGAAGACGCGCTTAAAATGGCCTATCGCCTGATCAGCCACGGCATCCGCAAGGACGACCGCATTGCATTGGTTGCCGAAACAGGCCCTGATTTTGCTGCGTTGTTTTTTGGCTGCGTCTTTGCCGGTGCTTGGCCTGTCCCACTGCCGCTGCCAACCTCGTTCGG
>JBBQPQ010000104.1:0-6424 GCA_038217195.1 Sphingomonadales bacterium
TCATGGGACAACGCTTAAAAGTTCGCGGATAGTTATCGACGGCAACGTGAAGCGAACTGATGCTCGCACGAGCGTCAAGTTTGACGGTCTGCGAGGTGATAGTAGGCCGGAACAGGTCACATTTTTGAATTGGACTGAACCGCAGCACTCTCGTCACCTGACCACCGAATGTAGATTTTTGGCCACGTTACGAACCTCTTTGGTCAAGGCCATTTAACCCGTCAGTTATGACACTAACACCATGATACTTATAATGTATATCCGTTGATACAATCACGATCGTCAGGCGGGGGATCGTAGGTTCGAAACCTATAGGCGTGTCGAGCAGCATGGCACTGACTAGTGTAAATGATGTCAATTGAAGGGAGATAGAGAGAGGGGTGGAAAAACTTCTGTCCAATCTTTGTCTCGGCAACGCCAACAGAAAGACAGATATAGTGGATAACAAACGCATTATTGGCCCAAATGGATCCGAGAACATTTCTGAGCTCCACGCTGACGCAGTACGAACGCTGCTGCCATTGCCTCGCGTGACGAGTTGGGTCCCCAAAGCATTCCCTGAAAACGGACGGGTCATAGCGATTGTTGATTGCGAAGCGACTTCGCTTAATCCTGCTACTGCCAAGATCATCGAACGACGGCTGCCGGTCCTGGCCGGAAAAGCCTGGGCGTGCAGCGTGCGGGAGCTGGACTGGTGGTACGATGGAGCTAAGCTTGGCCACCTTGTGATGCAGGCTGGCTGGTACTGCGACGGCCATCGCGCAGCAGTCGATGTCGCTGCATTGTTTCACCAGTTACCTTTACCATTTTCTACCAGATCAGCTTCGTGACCAAGTTGTTCAAACTTTATGTCATCCACCGCGCGGCTCATCACGGGAAGCCGGTCTAGCCTCTTGCGGCGATTAATTTTGGATATTGGTGTAACTACTTGGCCGCAAAAAACGCCGATTGCAATCATCAGTAAACGTTTTGGCTGATGATTCAGGTGCCATAATTTGAGCTGACTTGTCCAATGCAATCACCAAATTTTCACTGGTTCATTAATGAAAATATTTTTCATTTTTGTTGATTGCCGCTCTGTAGGGGTACAATGATCCTCTCATAAATCGTCCATTTTTGTTCGCGACTTCATGCTTAAAACCTTCAACCTGATGGGGTCATTACAAGGTTGTTTACTAAATCATGTAATTTAGATTTGGTGGCCATGCAGGACTTCAAACCATGTCATCATCATCTCTTCATCTGATCCCCAGTACCATCCAAGATCATCTGGACGCTGAAAACAAGCGCAGGGATCAAGTGGTCACCCAAGGTAGAATGCGTGCTTATGCTAGACGCAATCAGATGCTCGCTTATGGCGGTGACACTCTGACCCCCGGCAATTTGCATCGAATAAATAAATACCTCGAAATTGTTTCAGTTGGAGAAAATCCTTCGATCGCAGACGCTATGTTGTCGGCAATCCTCACAACCGGTCGACCACTCAAAGAACTTGCTGGCATGACTTCGCAAGTAACCAGTTCCGAACTCCCCAAGGTGCCGCTTCTCCGCAAAGGTGGCCGCTGGATATGGTGGCTTCCAGCTGGCAAGCCATCAAGTCGCCAAAATCTCTATGGTGAACTGCCGACGGATAACGCACCAGCATTGCTCCCAGTCCCATGTTCCGACCGAACCCGACTACTTATTGAGCGTGCGCAATCAACAGGTGCTGACGGAATGCCGATATTTGGTGAAGACGAAAGGGATCTGATAGAAGCAGTCCGATCTGCACGCGATGCAGCAGGGGCTAAAGTATCCTTGCGAAGCTTGGAATCCTGGCTCTTTCATAAAATCGCAGCTGGCCCGCATGGAGACTTAGCAATTGCAGCCATCATCACCGGCCGTGATCCGCCGATTGTACAAAGTGTTTTGCACTATACGCGGATCGAGACTTCACAGACTTGGTCTATCCTGACGACCGCCCTTGACGATTTCGACAGGTTTGGTGCCCGGCCTTTGATGACAGCCAATCAAGGGCTAGGAAGCCGGTTCGCGCCGTCAAAATCGGACCTTCAGAATATTATCAAGCCTTTGAAAAAGGCGCTTTCGATTCCGCCCAGTAGCGACGCAGCATTTGCAAAATTTCACAATGCCATGACGATCTATACTGCTCTTTTCTATCTGTACGCCACGGGCTGCAGACCAACCGCCGCGTTTATCCCAAGCAGCAGTGCGGTCGACCCGGAGACAGGCTTTACCATTCTCGACGATAAAGCAGCACCTGATGGCTTCAAGACCAGGCTCGTGTGGGTCTCTCATGAATGCCGAGCGCAGCTAACGAATTACGAGCGGCATCTTGAGCGATTGGCGATCGAGTTACCGAACCTCCGCCCGAAAATTGAAAAGACAAGGATTCCCCTGATACTAGAAAATGGGAAAATTAAGAGCCTCGAGCCAGCAGACTTGCGCAGGGAATTGCGCGCTTTAGGCTGGGAATTTCCATTGAATGCAGGTCGCCATTATCTTCGGTCGAGACTTGTTGGCGAGATCGGGAGCGAGACACTTCACGCATTTCTTGGGCATTGGCATCTAGGCATTGAACCGTGGAGCAAGGAAGCCGCACTCGATCCTCTTTCCTATCGCGCCGAGCTTGAAGGTTCCTTACCAAAAATATTAAGTGAGGCGGGTTTTTCTCCGGTACCAGGGCTTTAAATGGACCTTTCTCACAAGGGGTTTGAGAGAAAACCTGATCGGTCAACGAGCCTCTTTAATGCGAGCCAGCTTCTCAATGCCCGCCACGCTGCTGTTTTTGAAAAGGTTCTGATCGATCGATTAACACTTCTTCTCGAAAAGCCAGGACGACCCCTTGCTGTGGAAGGAACGTTGTTATGTTCTGCCGTCCTATTCGGAGCCTTGATCAACCGACGCCTTTGGCCTTCCTGGTTTGCTGCATCCCGCGGCGAAGTTGTTTTGACTAAAGGAAGTGGGCGGGGTATTTGGCAGCAAAGTAACAACCCCGCTGATGGCAGCAACTCAGATGAAGACGATGGAAGGAATCTTTCGGCTTCGAACCAATGTTTCAAAGCGTTCTATCTTCACAAAGCGATCCCCTCGATCCCGAGAACTGGCAGAATTTGGATCGAACTAAATGCAGAGAAAGACGAGCCTCTGCGTTGGGTAGCTGATCCCTTCACAGAAGCGCTTTTGCTTTTCTGGCAGCGGGCTCGGTTTAATGCAATTGACGACTTTGACGTGGTCGATGCAGTCGCTGCAGCATTCGGGGCTTCATCGTGGGAGTATCGAAACAAACTCAAGCTGGTAATACGCTTGCACCTCGCCGCGCGCGCCAAATGGCAAATGCGAATGCCTGGGTTGTTGATCGAAGCGATAGATCGAAGAAGACAAAGTGTAATTCTTCCGGCCCCGCGCTGGGTAGGCTTATTTGAGCCAGAGCGTTCCCAAGATCAAGCTTGGTTTGACCCTAAGCCTATCGCGCGACCGCGAAAGTATAAGGGCGAAATCGCTGAGTTAATTCAAAAATTATTGCCGAACGGTCAGAATCATAGCTTTCGGGAATTTGCGCTGGCAGCAGGTGAACTTGCGACCAATTCCCGCCGCAATCCCATTGATCCTGTGAAGCGCTTACTCTTCCTTTGGGCGGCAACTCGGTTAGCCCCAGAACGGGATCTGCGCCATCGCAAGAGGCGTTTTGCGCCCTCCACAGTAGCGCAGCGAAGTGGGAGGCTATTAGCTTTCCTAGAGTTTGCATTTAAACATCAAGATCCAAATTTACTAAGCACTGAGAAGTTCGCGAGTGAGATCAACAATGCGCTTTCCCATAGCGAATGTACCAATATCACTCGTGCCGACCTTGCGTGCTTCACTGACTGGAATTCCAGGAATGTTCAAGATCAGTCCGTAAAGGTTTCGTTCGATGTTAGGTCACCCGCCGGCGTCCAGGCCGGAATGATCTCAATGGCAGATTACAGAGCGATAATCGCCAGATTTACAAATCAAACCCGGATGGGCGCCATGGCCCGGTTAATCACTATGCTAGGTTTTCGAGCAGGGTTGCGGTGGCACGAAGTAGAGGCGCTAGCTATTGGCGATCTCCTAATTGAAGATGGGATCATTGAGCTGACTGTGCGGTCAAATAGTGAACGCCGCACCAAGACCCTAGGAAGCCGCCGAGTTCTCCCGCTCCACGTGCTTATGGGACCCGAGGAGTGCGCAGAACTGATCTCATGGTGGCGTAGCCGCCGTGCTGAGCGCAGTCCACACGCGCAATCTCATCGCGATCCGTCCGAACATTGGCGCCTATTCCCCCATTACGAAATTCTAATTTTAGAACGGGTAAAGAAAGATATTGAAGCAGCAATTCGTGGGGTGACAAGCGACACTGAGTCCATTTATCACGTGTTGAGACACTCTTTTGCTTCGGCAATGATTGCCACATTCCTTCTGCCTGAAGACTACCGAGATAGTCAGCCATGCCCCCAAATTGATCCAGAGCTTGTCTCCATTGCACGTCGCGACCGCCTCGCTCGGGTATTGCTAGGAGATGGCTTCCGCGCGCGCGATGGCCTGCGAGCCGTGGCCTCGTTGATGGGCCACTCAAGTGAAAAAACAACGATCCGGTCCTATTTTCATCTCCATGACTGGCTTGTGGGGGTTTATGTGGCACGGCCGCGTGTGCAGCCCCGGCTAACGACCTCGCTAATATCCACCATAACCGGCAGAAACTCGGACGTTATTGGGCGCGAAAACCGTCGTGCGCGTTCGAAAAATACCGATATGTTCGATTTGGACGCCCTACACAGCAAACGCAGGCAAAAGAAGGACGATGATCCTATGACCGATGCAGCGGTTGTATGGCCGCTATTTTCAATCAGTCGGTCCCAATTTACAGTCCGATCACATAGCCCTCTAGCTGTCGCTTCCGCCGAAAAGTCTCAATTGATTGGATTGAAAAGCACAGGCCCACAGTTTCCGGCTTGGCAAGCGCTTAACTTGCTCTTTTGTGCGGTTGGCAAATGTGCTCAAAAGGATGCACGCCAGCATCAGGAACTGATTTCTTCATTTGGCGACAACGTTGCCGATACTTTGCTGAAAATGCTGGCTGAGCGCACGCGGGGGAGAAGCGGCACTTCGAACTATCGTTTTTTGGAAGTGCCTCAAGAGGCGCGCAAACAACGTGTGCGGGTGCTAAGTCTTGAAGATCTACGTGATCTAAACAAATTTTACGCCTGCTTTTCCCGTCTAGAATGGTCTGATCTATCTAAATTATGCGAGATTTTTCGGACAGGCTATGATCGGGCGCGCGGTGTCATTCGAATGCGCCTTGATGAAGAAACTGTAGTATCCGGCATATTACTGAAATCTGGATGCCTGCCGGACGACATTCACACCCAAAAAGCCACGCGGTCTGCCACTATTTGGGTCGGCCGAGAAACTCAGGTCGGCGGAAAAAAACGTATGAACCGCGGATTTGTGCGGGCGCTGATCTTTGCGTCAGCTATCCAAGCCGCACATGCCGCTAATCAAAAAAAGGATTCGGATTCAACGTTCAAAGCATGAAAGCTAACGCTCAGATAGCATAATAGCTTTCCTATTAGAGAAGACATTTTCCCTTAATTGAAAGGCGCCACCCTCTTATAAAAATGAAATGCGGTGGACTAGCTCCTGTCGGGCCAGATTGGCATTTTGTTCATCATAAAGTCCATCAAATTTTCTTTTCAGTTAAATACTGGAGGCAGCGGGAATTCAGATGGTGATCGGCATGCGCGGCGACTATGATGCCTCTGCCCCCCTCTGCTTTCCTAAATTACGTAGAAAGACTACTTCGCAGTTTGTCCATGTTGGTTCCAAGCAGCAGTTGGGAAAAGCTAGCGATTGGACGCAGCCCTGAAATGTCGATCCAAGCCAGTTCAGCTGTGCGAATAGCCTCTGGGTTTGCAAGCCAACGCGGATGCCTGCGCCCGGGCGCGCGATCGGTACGCCAGCTGCGGGCGGTGACGAGCAGGTGCGCGTGCGGTGCGATTTCATCAGGCTTGTGATGGATGGCCCAGTCGGCGATCATGCCGTAATCGGCGAGATGCTCTGTGCCAAACTTCTTTATTAGATGCTCCCACAAACTTGTGTCCTCGTGAGGGGGCAAAGTAAGGACAATGTGGGACGCTGCAGCTTGGTCGAGGCAATGTGGAAAAACCGAAGCGTCGGCATCCTTCCAGATTTTTGGACCAGAACGAGCCCAGGCGGGTGTTTGAGCGGGGCATACGCGCCCGGTAGTGACAAGGTCGCCGCGCGTCGCCCATTCCTTCGGCATAAGCCCGTACCTGTCGGTATCGGGCTCGCGGCGCATGTAGCAATACGAAGCGTAGGCGGTGCGATGTGTCGCCCGGAGAGTGTTTTCGGCAATTACAGGACGGATATTGATTGGACGGAA
>JBBQPQ010000105.1:0-6141 GCA_038217195.1 Sphingomonadales bacterium
CGCGAAGGCCTGATGGACCGCATCACGGTCATCGAGGGCACGCTCGGCAAAGCCTATGGCGTGATGGGCGGCTATATCGCCGCCTCGCGTGATTTGTGTGACTTTGTCCGTACCTTTGCCAGCGGCTTCATCTTTTCAACAGCTCTGCCGCCCGCAGTGGCTGCCGGTGCGTGCGCAAGCATCAAACATCTTAAGTCAAGCAATGCCGAACGTGAGCGGCATCAGGACCGGGTAGCCAAAGTGCGCGGGTCGCTTGACCGTATGGGCATTCCGCATATTCCCAATCCGAGTCACATCATCCCGGTGATGGTGGGTGATGCGCATAAGTGCAAATTCATCAGTGACTGGCTAATGGACAATCACGGCATTTATGTGCAGCCGATCAATTATCCGACAGTTCCGCGCGGCACTGAAAGACTACGGATTACGCCATCACCTGTGCACAGCGACGACGATATTGACCGATTGCTGCGCGCGTTGAGCGAAATTTGGTTACATTGCGAATTGGCCCGCCGGGACGTCGCCGCCTAATACGCTGGGCGCAATGAACAAACAAAAAAGGCCGGGAATGATCCCGGCCTTTTTTGTTATACGTTTTCTTAAACTCAGCTTGGTGATTCAAGATAGGCGATGACATCTGCGCGCTTCTGCGCGTCAGGCAAGCCAGCGAAGATCATCTTCGTCTGCGGCACTACGCGCTGCGGCTTTTCAAGATATTGGAACAATTTTTCCTTGGTCCACGTGATGCCGCTGCCTGCGTTTGCTGCAGAATAGGCAAATCCGGGAACTGAACCAGCCTTACGGCCTATGAGGCCATTTAGCGACGGGCCCGTCTTGTTCACGCCAGCATCCGTGACATGGCAAGTGCGACATTGCGCAAATACGGCTTTACCCGCGGCAGCGTTGCCCGTGAAGCTTGCAAAAGTGGTGCCATCAAGCGTTGCAACATCCGTCGCAGCAGGTGGACCAGCAGGTGCCGCTGGAGCCGGCGCTGCAGCTGGCGCAGCAGCGGGTGCTGCCGCTGGTGTTGGAGCGGCCTGAGCCGTTTTATCTGCTTCGCTTTCCGATCCGCCGCCCGAACAGGCGGCAACCATTGCAGACAACGCCACCAAGCCAGCTATTGCTTTTGTCTTGACCATATATTCTCCTATCGCATCTTAATCAGCCGGATAGCCGATATTACGTACTTAAACCCGGACGTAGGTCTAGCCCACAAACCATTCGATGGGAAGGGCATTTTGAAGTCTGTTCAGGGCTTTTCAATACGGGCATTTTCCTCGCCCGTTTCTTGCAGCACCTTGTGCCGAAGCCGGTTTACAAAAAGGTAAATCAACAACACCACCGGCAGCGTTATGGCACCGACTATCATGTCGGTCGCATAGCCTGTTTTGATGGCTGCCACGCCCTTGGTCATATAGGCAATCAGCCCAACCAGATAATAAGCCGCAGCAATCACTGACAGACCTTCAACCAATGTTTGCAGGCGGAGCTGGAGCTGCGTCGAGCGCTCCATGGAGCGCATCAATCCAAGATTCTGTGCCTTGATACGGCTGTCAATCCTTACGTCAAGTGTGTGCATGACGCCAGAAATCCGCTCGGCAATGTCGCCCAGGCGTTTCCGGAATACCGAACAGGTTCGCGATGCGGGCACCAGTCGTCTTTCGGTAAAATCGGTAAGGCTTTGGAAATTAACTATGGGTTGGATGTCAAGCGATGCAAGCCGGTCGGCCGCCACCTCTGCATAAGCTGCTGTCGCACTCAATCTAAATCCGGTGGCCGAACGAATGAGCTCCAGTTCAGACGAAATTGCCGCGAGATCGTTCAACAATATTTCGTCATCCTCATCGGCCGACGCGACTCGTCGTGCGTGATCCGACAACCGATGTTCGAGCTCGTCAAGTTGCGGTCCATATTGTTGGACCACGGGAAATCCGAGCAGCGCGAGATTGCGATAATTGCCCAGCTCCTGCACACGCTGGATGATCCGGCCGCGTTCTCCTTCACCAACGTTGCCCGCAGTTATGAGCAGGCGGCCATAGCCGTCACCATGAATGCTAAAATCCGACCAAAGCCGAATTCCAGCATTAATGTCACAGCAGACCATTTCGTCGGTCGAAATACCTATTGCGGCAAGGTCTGAATCGATATTGATGCTGTCCGGAATAACCCGTATTTGCGTCGCACGCACAACCCCGCCGGGCCAGTTTTCAAGCCATTGAATATAATCATGGCGTGCCGCGTCCGGAATGTGGCTCGGGAAGATAAATGTTAATGTGCTGGCTTCGGTGTGGCGTTCCCACAAGAAATATATGCCTGCATTTGTGTGCCCCAACGCATGGCGGGCTGCGAGCGTCCAATCATCGAATTCTGGTCGCGAATTGATCAACCAACTGTCTTCGATATTACGCTCATCAGGCCCAAACAATCGAACCACCTGATATATTTCACAGTTCATGGCTACTGGAGCGAATCGGCGCAACCGCATTTCATCGACAGCCCATCGGCGCAGCGGATGTTCAGTAAAACTCATTTTGAAACATTCGCACAAATTTCCTGAAAGTCCATAGGCTTGAAAGCAGCGGGGCAATCAGAATATGGCATGGTCGCCAAGATCGGCTTTTCGTTCACCAATCAATATTTTTCGATAATGGTCAACCAACGTCTCGTTACCAATCGATGGCGTTGCATCGGCGTCATATCGCCCAACGATCGGGTCCCACAAAAGCATCGATTCGGTTGCATAATATCGACCGATTCGCGCGAGTTCCGCCTTAGCGGCTGCGGCAGGCAAAACGCGGCCAGCAATCGAAAGACATGCAATAATGACGTCCATCAAGGCCAACGGAACATGGCTGAACTTTGGTTCTTTTTGCAGCAGTGAGAACAGCAGCGCACCTTGTTGCCTCGGCGAGATTGCAGGCCCCGGGCCGCCGACTGGCAGAATGCGGTTCCGCCGGTCAGACCGCATCATCGTTTCTGCCAAATAGTCGGCAAGATCGGCATCGCTGATCGGTTTGCAGGCCGTTAGATTGCCGTCACCGAACAACAAAAAAGGTTTACCTTTCTGCACGCGCTCAATCTGGCCTGATAATGATTTGAAAAAGGCAGTGGGTCGGACGATGGAGTAATCCATACCGGACGAGATAAGCGCAGCCTCGAAAGCAAGCTTTGCATGCTGGAAAGCTAGCTTGGGTTTCTGCACACATATGGCCGAGAGCAATATCATATGCGTCACGCCGCAGGGCTTTGCGCATTCCAGCGCATTGAGGTGCGCTTGATAATCAATCGCCCATGCATCGTCCGATGCGCCGGTCCGCGAAGACATGCATGATATCAGAACATCAAAACGCTCGCCGCGAAATCCGTCGCGCTGCAACGCAATCATGTCCCGCACATCGCCGTATCGCCAGTCCGCCAGCCCACTGGCGCGTGTGTCATCCATCGCGCCCGGGCGGGCAAAGCATACGACTTGATGTCCGGACTTCACAAGGGCGGCAAGCGTTGCCCGACCAATCGTTCCGGTCGCGCCAAGCATGAATATCCGTTTGGGCTTCATTACGACCTTATGCCACAGCATATCCAGACCGCAAGAAGCGGCGTTTAATGGACGCATTCCGGCATCAGCGGCAAAGAAGAAACTGGGGTGCGCGAACTAACCACGCGCTGGGCAGGATATTAATGTCATCGCAACTAGGATGATTGGCTGCCGAAGGTTGAGCGTGTTTCTGTTGGCTTCTGCAACTGTTGCATTGGAGCATGGCGTGTGGGATGGGTCTTGCCGGACGGATGGGGGACCGTATAATGCGTTTGAGCCTGGGCATCACGGGACATCGAGAGACTAACCTCGCCTATCGCGATAATGCAGCGGGCATAGCGGCCGCGCTAACACAGCTATTTGATGCGGTAGATAACGGTTCCGCTCAAGATGCGAAGCCGCGTCTGCATGCGCTTCTTTCGCTTGGAGCAGACCTGCTTGCGGTAGAGATTGCTTTGGGCAGTGGTTGGCAAGTTGCGGCCCCACTTCCATTCGGCAAATCGTTGAACATTGCCATCAACGCCCAGCCCCAGACGTCCGACGATGCGCGCGCAATCCTGGAGCGCAGGGCAGTGTCTAACCCCGATATCGCAGCAAATGCCGCAAGAATTGAGGACATCGCATCGCGTGTTACCTGCTTTCAACTTGCGGAACGCGACGGATGCATGACCGCACTGTTCCTAGATTCACTGCAAATTCCAACTTTACCTGACGCTTTCCATGCCTATTCCGTGGCTGCTTCAGATCGCGCCGCGTTGGCTGGCCAGGTCATGATTGAGCAGATAGATTTGCTCGTTGCCGTATGGGACGGACACAGTCCAGGACCGGTGGGCGGAACAAGGCATACCATCACCCGGGCCCTTGAAATGGGCATTCCTGTGCTTTGGATCGATGCGAACAGACCGTCGGACTGGCGGTTGCTTGACGCACCCGAGACACTCGCCAGTCGATGGCATCGTCCACAACTGTTAGACGCCGAAGCTATCCGAAGTATGTCGGGCGATATTGTACCGGATGACGAAAGCAGCATCGGTAACATACTGTTGGACCAGCAGCAGCCACCTGTGAAAAGCCGAAAGCGTTTTCACGCTTATCGCAGAATTGAAGCGATGTTCGGCAATGGAATTCTTGGTATGTTTGTTTCCCTTACGCAGCGCTATGCGCCTGAGGACGCGGTTGTCGCACATGACGCCGCAGCTCTTTTGGGTTCCGCACGAACACTCAAAACGACAGACATCGACCTTATCACCAAAACTGAAATCGAAATCGTCCGCCGCTTTGCGCGGGCTGACGCAATCGCAACCTATTTGTCGGATGCTTATCGCGGTGGCATGGTTGCAAATTTGCTGCTTGCAGCTTTCGCAGTGATTGGCGGTATGGCGTATTTGCCGTTCTTTGATGCCGCGCTTAAATGGCCTTTTGCCCTGTTCGAGTTCATTCTGCTCGCCATGATTTTGCTGGTCATCGTGATTGGGCGAAAGCGCGATTGGCATGGACGCTGGTTTCAGACACGGCGCGTTGCAGAATATCTGCGCCATGCGCCTTTCATGCTCTTGTTGGGGGTTGCGCGGCCAACAGGATCGTGGCCACACAGTTCGGACACAAGTTGGCCCGAGGACTATGTGCGTTCAATCCTGCGGGAAATCGGATTGCCAAATGCGGTCATTGATCAGAAAACGCTCCGCACTTCGCTCGACAAATGGATTGGTTTGCATGTGTCGTTGCAGCGATCTTATCATCGGGCAAAAGCTGTCAGGCTTAACCGCATTGACCATCGGCTTGAAAGAATTTCGGAATATCTGTTTCTGTTGGCAATGCTTGTCGTCGCGCTTTACCTTGGTGGCGAAGTTGCGGCATCGGCCGGGTTAGTGTCGACCGAAAAGCTGCATCATGCATCGAAACTGTTTACCTTCTTGGGTGTCGCATTGCCCACACTCGGAGGCGCGCTGGCGGGGATCCACTATTTTGCGGACTTTGGACGTTTTGCTGCCATTTCCGAATCAACCGCCAGCCGGTTGGAAGCAGTCGAGCAGCGGATAGACTTGCTGCTCGCTGCGCCGGATGATGAACTGGATTATGGCCGTGTTGCAAACATTGCACGAGCCGTCGATGAAATCGTGGTGTCCGAAATCGAGCACTGGCAGGATGTATTTGGAGGCAAGCATATCTCCGTGCCGGTATGACGGAACCGTTGCCCTGATGCCCCGTTGCGCGCCTGTTTGTGTCACATATCCTGCCTTTGGTTACAACGACGGTTTTGCTGTCACCAACCTTGCCCATTGAGAAATGGTCGGCAATTTTTAGTTTCATCCGGACATAATGCTGGCGTCAAATGCTCACCAAAACGCCAGTGGTCTAAGAAGATTACGCATTCCCGATGTTTCATTTGATTTATTCATGTGATGAAGATCAAAAAGGCATATGGACGGCACTTAATCGGGCGCGTCAACGTCTTGACAGAAATCACAGGCAACCGCCCGTCCAGCCATACCGGTCGTCCAGTACCTAAATCGCGATCTTCGGCCGCTGACATAGTTTTCTCTTCACAGTGTATCGTAACGACCCAAGCTCGTATCGCTGCTGTGACCGGGTACAGGCGCAATTAG
>JBBQPQ010000106.1:0-6061 GCA_038217195.1 Sphingomonadales bacterium
GATGCGGCGCGTCTTTCGGCACAAAACGCGCCAGATCGTTTACCTCTGCATATTGCACGGTCAGGCCGTCAGGCACCACAATCTTGCCGATTTCCTCACGCGTGCCCCATAAATTGATCAGGCGGCGTTCCGGATTGTCGAGCGCAGCATAGACGGCGTGCCGACCATAAAATTTAGGATTACCGCTTGTGACGGCTGCACCACGGCGACGGTGGCTCTTGTGTGAAGACATTTTATATACCTGTTGATTAAAAAGAGGACGTTGAAGTGTCCTTTCCCACTTGAGGCATTGACAGGCAAGGGCCGTTTCGCCATTGGGCTGCTTCTTCTGCGGGACCGGCCCTCATGCAAACACATGATGCCCCGACGAAGATGTGGACAGGTGGCCGAGTGGTTAAAGGCAGCAGACTGTAAATCTGCCCGGTTTTCCGTACGCTGGTTCGAATCCAGCCCTGTCCACCATTTGCTTTTAAGCATCATGGAGTTTAATTTGCCGAAGGAATGGCGCTTGCGCCAAGCGACACGAAAGAGTGCGCGGCCTTATTCAATTCCCAGCTGTCTGCGGTATCACTCCATTGGGCAATGCGTACGATTCCGTAGTATCATGGCATAGCTTGCACATTGCTAACGCGCGCCAATTCCGATCTGAGGCGTTCCTCGTCAAATGCATGTTCCCTGAACTTGCCGTTTCGTTCGACCCAAAACAAAAAAAGGTGCGCAGACCATTGGTTGGGATTGGGGTGCACGCGACCGTGGCGCAAATCCATTCCGCGGTATAAAACCGCGTCACCCGGTTGCATCTCGACCGAGGAGAAGGGTTCCTCGCCAAAATCGTCAAAGCAGGGCCCTTCGCTGCTGACCGGTTGTGATCCCACTGCCAGTGGCCATGGGACATTGTCGCTATAGGCCAAGGTCAGCGATACGCTGTGTTCGCACGAGGGGCGGTCGGAATGAACCCGGCAGATATCGTCTTTGTGATAAATACGAAAATAGTCGTAGCTCGGTAACAGGTCAGCGCCTGTAATTTCGCCGATTATAGGCGTAAGGCCCCATAAAAAAGTTGTCAGCGGCCGGTAGAAATGTCCTGATATGTCAATCGTGTGCTGCTTGGACAAAGGGTGCGTCTTGGCAAATATCTCGAAAGATTTGCCTGCAGCATTGAGATCAATCTGAATTTGCTTGAGGAGTATGGCAGCAACCTCCGGGGGAACCAGCTCCCGGATTGTCGCATATCCATTTTTTTTATAGTCGCCTTCGATTCGCATATGCCTGATTATCGCGCTTCAACCTCGTCGCGAAGCAAGAACTTCAACTTAGGCAGCTTGGCTTTTTTCCACCAAATTGGAGAATCGACAAAAACTTTTCGGAAATCCTTTGCATTTTCAAGCCGTCGATATAGGTCCACTTGCGGCAGCGATGCTAATGCACCGAAATGCATCCCTAAGACGGTTCCTTTGCCGGGACCGTCTTTTTTCTCAACAAATAGGAGTCCGAGGTCAGCAGCGCCGGAGCTTACCCGCATAGGTATACGACCGGCCGCCAAAATCCTTGACGACCAGTCGATCAACCAAAATCGTAAAAATCCTTAGCCGTAAGTGACCGCCAACTGGCGCTTTGCGCGTGTACGCATGCCAA
The DNA here is from genome assembly GCA_038217195.1 of Sphingomonadales bacterium. GTDB lineage: Bacteria > Pseudomonadota > Alphaproteobacteria > Sphingomonadales > Sphingomonadaceae > Sphingorhabdus_B. The sequence continues at coordinate 1,636 of JBBQPQ010000106.1, forward strand.
AGCCAACGACGGCAAACCCCAAATCATCATCATCCATGCTGACGGTTCAGGTACGGCGGCAGCAATTGCCGACGATGAAGCTGACACGAAATTGGAAGAACCAAATTGCCCAAATGTATTTGCGCGATATTGCCCATTAGAACTTTGCTGAAAAAAACGGACATCGAGGCCAGCTGCGGTGAAAAATCGCGTTCCGCTGCCGTCAAGAAAGCCGCTACCGGTTGTGAAGTAATTGCCATAGGTGCCGCTCGGACCAAACCCGTTTCCGGCAAGTGCTGTTATAGCTGAGCCATTTACCAAGCCCGTGATCGAAAGAATTGAGAAAGCTGTACGGCCGTCGACGGTGGTCGAAGTATCAGAGGTTGTGAATACACCGCTTCCAGAAACCTGTGGCCCAAATAACGGGGTGGATGTTTCAAAATTGAACAGGAACTCGGCAGCATTTGCTGGCGTCGCTAATGCGCTCAGGACAAGCGCGCTTGCCACTAGGTAAGATGCTTTCTTCATAGGCTTTTCTCCATACGGCAATTTCTTGCCGGGTTTACCTCGAACAAGAACGCACGAGATACAAACAACAACGGAGAAAACATGATTTGAGATGCAATTATGCTTAAATAAAAACTAATACTGCTCGAGTGTTGGAAGAATAACTTCAAATATATAAAGTGCTGAAAAGCTGCAATGCTTTGCATTTTTATTCGGATGCATGTAAGTAATTGAAACACATGTAATACTAATGGAGGGCCGTGTTTACGGCGCCTTTGCCTCACGGGATGGTCGATGCCAGTTCCGCTCCTAGCCTTCTTAAGCCGCGCCGACATTATAACTTCCCCTATAGCGGATTGCCGCGCGCGTGGATGGAGCTTGATGCGCTCCCGATAATGTGACACGCGCTCGTCAATGTTGTTTCGGGGGAATGTCCATGAGAGTTTTGCGCACGCCGGAGGCGGCTTTTGCCGGTCTTACGGACTATCCATTTGTACCGCATTATGTGGATATCAAGGACACGCAATCGGACACCAATTTGCGTGTACATTATATCGATGAAGGACCGCGCGACGCACCTGTCGTGTTGATGATGCATGGGGAACCAAGCTGGTCTTATCTTTACCGCAAGATGGTCGCGCCCGTTGTGGCTGCCGGCTTCCGTGTCGTTGCCCCCGATCTGATCGGATTTGGCAAGTCGGACAAGCCCGCTGCGCAAGGTGATTACAGCTATGCGCGCCATGTTGCCTGGATGCGGGCATGGGTGGAGCAGCTGGACTTGAAGAATGTGACCTTGGCCTGTCAGGATTGGGGATCTTTGGTTGGCCTTCGCCTCGTGGCAGAAATGCCGGAACGGTTTCATGCCGTCGCCTTGTCCAATGGCGGTTTGCCGGAAGGCGGCGACGCACCGCGTGCCTTTAAAATCTGGCGCGGTTTTTCGAAATGGAGTCCAGTGTTTCCCATTGGCAAGATTGTCAGCGCGGGCACAAAGCGTGGGCTCTTGCCCGGCGAAATTGCGGCTTATGATGCGCCATTTCCGGATTCGTCGTTCAAGGCAGGCGCGCGTATCTTCCCCAGCTTCGTACCGTTTGGAAACAATGTTGCGCTGTCGGACCAGAAGCGCGCATGGGCGGTGCTCGACACATGGGACAAGCCATTTTTGTGCTGCTTTTCGGACCAGGACAGCATTACCCGCGGTGGAGAAAGCCGCTTCATCGGACGCGTTCCGGGAACCGCCGGGCAAAACCACCGAAGCCTGCATGGCGGTCATTTCATCCAGGAGGACGATCCCCACGGATTTGTCGACTGCATATTGGAGGTCGCGCGCGCCTCGTAAGGTTGATGCGTCAGGCCGTGCCGCGTGTCAGCAGCTTGACAGGTACTGGGCTGATGTCGGGTGCTTCGCCTTTGAACACGGCGAGCAACGCCTCCACCAGCATTTCGCCTGCCTGCACATAATCCTGTTCGATTGTCGTTAGCGGCGGCTGCGCGTAAGCGCCCGTTGCGATCCCGTCAAAGCCGATCACGCGCACGTCCTTGCCCACAGCGATACCATCCTCGTCCAGCGCGCGCATTGCGCCCAAAGCGATAAAATCATTGGCGCAGAACAATCCGTCAAAGGCGACATTATTCCGGACCAAGCCTTTGACTGCGGCATAGCCCTGATCTTCGCGTACGGCATTTTCCGGAAGTGGAGGGCAAATGGCTTGCATGCCCCTGTTCGCCATTTCGGCCAGATAGGTGGTAACCCTGTCCTGAAACTGTGGCTGTTCGCTGTTGGTCGGACCAATATATGCAATATGCTTGCAGCCCTTTTCCAGCAGATGTCCAATAGCCAAGCGCGCGCCTTGCACATTGTCGCTCTTGATGGAGATCAGGTCTTCCTTGCTAGCGCCCCAACAAATCATGGGTGTCTGGTGCCGGGCATATTCGCCGAAAAAATGCCAGCCTTCGAGGTTTTGACCGCTGCCGATCACTATCAGGCCATCGGCCTGCCGACTGCCCGTATAATTGGCGAAGAAATTGGCGGGTGAATCCTGAAACGAGATGATGAGATTGTAACCGCGTTCCGAAGCCGACGCAGCAATGCATCCAAGAAGCGACAGATAAAACGGGTTTATGTTCGCCTTATTCTCGCCTTGGCGACACAGGATGACAAGTGCGATCGAATGGGTTTGTTGGGTGCGCAGGCGAAGCGCATTATGGTCGACAGAATAATTGAGTTCATTGGCGAGCGCGACAATACGCGCCCGTGTGTTCTCGTTGACCTTTTTATCCCCGCGCAAGGCACGAGATACCGTGGGTTGTGACACCCCAAGCATGGCCGCAATCTGATGCGCCGTAATCCGCCCCTCTTTACCCATGCAGCGCCGTTAGCATCCGCAAACGGTCAAGTCACGCGGCGAGGGCAGTTTCAGGTGCAACAAAGGCAAGACCAAGGCTTTCGGCCACGGCCTGGCTGGTAACCTTGCCCTTGTGGACATTCAATCCGGCGAGCAATCCGCGCCCTGTCTCCGTGCTGCTCTCGAGCGCGGCAACACCCTTATCCGCGAGTGCGAGACCATAAGGCAGGGTTGCGTTGTTCAATGCGGCCGCGCTGGTTTGCGGCACCGCGCCCGGCATATTCGCCACACAATAATGGATGATTCCATCAACCACATAGGTCGGGTCGGCATGCGTGGTTGGGCGTGAGGTTTCGAAACAACCGCCCTGGTCAATTGCGACATCGACGAGGACCGAGCCAGGCTTCATCCGCTTGAGCATTTCGCGCGTGACCAGCCGCGGCGCGCTTGCACCGGGAATGAGCACTGCGCCGATGACGGCGTCAGCTATGCTGATTTCATGGTCAATCGTCTCAAGCGTCGAGTAACGTGTGCGTACGCGGCCGTTGAACATCTCGTCAAGCTGGCGCAGGCGCGGGATCGAGCGGTCCACTATCGTGACCTCGGCACCAAGGCCAACGGCCATGCGCGCGGCATGGGTGCCGACAACGCCGCCACCAAGAACTGTCACGCGGCCAGCCGGAACGCCGGGAACACCGCCAAGCAAGATGCCTGCACCGCCTTCGCTGCGGCGCATGGCTTCACCAGCGGCTTCAATTGCGAGGCGACCAGCGACTTCGCTCATTGGCGCAAGCAAAGGCAGCGTTCCGCGATCATCGGTCACCGTTTCATAAGCAATCGCGGTGCATCCGCTCGCGATAAGGCCCTTCGCCTGCTCTGGATCAGGCGCAAGGTGCAGATAGGTGAACAGCAATTGGGCGGGACGAAGTTGAACCCACTCGCTTGGCTGGGGCTCCTTGACCTTAACAATCATTTCGCAGCCGGCAAAAATTTCTGCTGCTGTTTCAGCAATTTCAGCGCCAGCAGCGCGATAGGCATCGTCGCTTGCCATGATGCCTGCGCCAGCGCCAGACTGGACAATGACCTGATGGCCATGGGCTACATATTCGCGCACCGCGCCAGGGGTCAGGCCAACGCGATATTCATGGACCTTGATTTCGCTAGGGACGCCAACACGCATGATTTTGCTCCTCTAATAACTCTATTTGCAAAAATAGCATCGTCCGCGGGGCAATACTGCGCAAAGATTCGACTTTTCGGTCATATTAGCGCATATATTCTTCGTATTTTAGCTTTTGGATAAAGATTTGATGCAACTTGATCGGACAGACCGTAAATTACTTGGCGCATTGGTGGTCAATGGCCGCGCGACTCAAATGGAATTGGGCGAGGCCGCTGGCCTGTCCCCAAGCGCGGCCGCCCGCAGGCAAAAGTCTCTGGAAGACGAAGGCATATTGCGTGGCTACCGGGCAGACATTAATTTGCGGAAGCTCGGCCTTTCAGCCACCGTCATGGTCACTATCACGCTCGACAGCCAGAGCGAAGAAGCCATGGCAACGTTCGAGACCGCGGTCGTGAATAGCCCGTCCACGATTCGA
>JBBQPQ010000107.1:0-6006 GCA_038217195.1 Sphingomonadales bacterium
AAAGGGAGCAACTATGTCATTTAGACAACAACTGGCATCGCAATTGCCATATCTGAGACGTTACGCACGTGCATTAACCGGTTCACAGACTCTTGGCGACGCAGCCGTGCGGGAAACGCTTGAGGCTTTGTTGGAGGCCCCTGAAGAGTGGGATGAAACAGCGGTCGTCAAGACTGAACTCTTCAGGACATTTCACCGCATTTGGAAGAGTGAAATGATCGCGCCACTGGAGTCACGCGGTCGAAGCGGCGTTATCGCAGAATTTCCCATCATGCGCCGGCAAAGCCTGTTGCTGTCAACGGTGGAGGGCTTCGCAATATCGGATGTCGCGGCTATTTTGGGCATTGGCGAACAAGATGTGAGCCAGCATGTGTCGGCTGCACGAAGCGCAATTGCAGACGCTTTGTCCGCGCGGGTGCTCATCATCGAAGACGAATCCATCATCGCCTTGCACATCAAGCAGATCGTGGAAAGCCTGGGGCATGAAGCGATTGCGATCGTCCGGACACGTGCAGAAGCCGTAGCCAAGGCACGTGACGAACGACCAGAACTTGTATTGGCTGATATCAGCCTGGCTGACGGTTCAAGTGGTATCGACGCTGTAAAGGAGATTTTGGCCGAACAAAATGTGCCAGTCATTTTCATTACTGCGTTTCCAGAGCGTTTGCTCACGGGTGAGCGACCTGAGCCGACCTATCTGATAACCAAGCCGTTTGAGCCAGAAACGGTTATCGCAACCATCGGTCAGGCGCTGCTCATGCACCGTGATGTCGAATTAGATGTAAAAGCTGCATAAATTGTTGGAACCTTTTTTGGGTCACGGCGTTTGCATTGCTGAAAGTTCAAATTACTGGCCAACAATTGGTTGAAACCATGCGTTGACCTGCTGGTCGCCCTCCCCCCCTAGACCAGCACATTAACACCCCGGCCTAGTGTCGGGGTGTTTTCGTTTAGGCGGGATGATATGTGTCGTCTCACCGCACAAAAAAGGGCCCCGCAACATGACGCCGCGGGGCCCCTTTTCCAAAAATCGGCTGCCTAATTTAACTGACTTATCGCACTGGCCTAAACGGCACTCATGCCGTTTTTCAGGTCGCGCATTTGATCGTGCCCTGATTTTACCGAGTCATAGCCCTGGCTGATCAGTGTCCGGGTTTCCGTTCCCAGATTGTTGTCTTCCAGCGCTGTCTCGAATTTGGCTTTAATATGATCTTCGCCGCGCTCGACTTCAGCGATGATGGCTTCATCATCCAAGCCAGTTACGGCATCGCGCAAATTCATGAATGCACGATGTGCACCTGCCAAAATCGAGCCGTCATCTTCTGGCTCGCCGCCCAGTGAGCGGACATGTACGCGCAAGTCTTCAGCAACGCGCTGACGTTCATTTGCGCGTTCAAAAAAGATGGACTGGAACTGTCCGCTGTCCGCCGATTCTGCGGCTGAACGATAGCCATCGACACTGTCGATAGTAGTTTTGATGAGGTCGTTTACTGTTTCGATGTCGTGATGCCGTGTGTCCATGTCGAGTCTCCTTTTGAACATTAGGTCTAGTCAACGCGCGGCTTTGCGTATTGTTTCGGCAGCCGCCAGACGGTTGCGCAAACCGGACCAATCGAAATCGGCGGGTAAATGCGCTTCGTGAAAGTAAGCCGTTTAATTTCCTGTAATATATAATTATTTTTGGCAAATCGGGCTCAAAATAGCCACGTTATGCCGTTCATCTGGGGTGAATATACCTGCGGTATATCTGTCTTGCGTGTAAAAATGCCATAATGGATTCATCCAGCAAACTGCCTTAATGCCGTTGCCTCGGATTCCGATAGGAACAGAAATATCCCGCATGACTAATCAAAATCGCAAATCTTCGGCTGCCACGGTACATGATTACTGGCAGGCGCCACTGCTTAGTGCCGAAATTCTAAGCCCCGACGCTCCCGCCGCTGTGGGCGATGCGGAATATCGTCTGTTGGCCGATGCAATTCCCGCTTTGTGCTTGATCGCGCGGGGCGATGGCTACATCTATTGGTACAATCGCCGCTGGCATGATTATTGTGGTTCGACACCTGAATCGCTTGAGGGTTGGGGTTGGCAATCGGTGCATGATCCGTTGGAGCTGCCCAAGGTCCTTGAAAACTGGACACGTGCCATTGCGCAAGGTGACGCCTTTGAAATGACATTTCCGTTACGCGGTGCCGATGGGCTGTTTCGACAGTTTCTCACGCGGATCGTTCCAGTGCTTGGCTCCGACGGTCAAATCGTCCGTTGGGTCGGCACGAATACCGAATTTGAAAGCGAGAAAAGTGCCAAAGAGGCGCTGGCCGTTAGCGAGGCAAAATTTCGGGTGTTGACCGATGCGTTGCCGCAGATGGTTTGGTCAACAACCGCAGACGGGCAGCATGACTATTACAACGCCCGTTGGTACGAATGCACCGGCACCCCTTATGGTGCACCGCACGGCGCAGGCTGGACGGATTCCTTTCTGGAAGAAGACCGCGAAGCGATAACTCGGAAATGGGAGGAAAGCATCGCTTCCGGGGAGGATTATGAGATTGAGTACCGGTTACGTCATGTAACGGGTGAATATCGGTGGACGTTGGGCCGGGCAATGCCGGTCCGCGATGATCATGGCCAGATTTTGCGGTGGATCGGTACCTATACCGATATTCATGAAAGCAAATTGATCGCCGAGCGCACCGAGCTGATGAGCAAAGAGCTGAGTCATCGTATCAAGAATATTTTCGCCGTGGTTGCTGGTCTGATCGGGCTTTCAGCGCCAAAGGAAGAACCAACGGCCGCCTATGCAAAGCAGCTCGCATCGCGGATATCAGCCTTGGGTCGTGCGCATAACTTTGCGCGTCCGCATAGCGTATTGTCCGACACCGGTCATGAATTCGGCTCGTTGCACGGCCTGCTGAACGAAATTCTCAAGCCCTATGAGATTGATGGTGTGGCGCGTTGCATTGTTTCCGGCGAGGATGTTGCTGTAGGTGAGCGCAGCGCGACACCGATCGCACTGGTCATCCATGAATTGGCGACGAATGCCATGAAATACGGCGCACTCGCTTCACTTAATGGACAGGTGGAGATCAAAACGCACAAGGATGGCGAAGACATTGTCATGTCCTGGACCGAAGCCGGAGGACCACCCGTCATGGGAAGACCGGAACGTACCGGATTTGGAACGCAATTGTCGGAAATCGGGATTACCAGCCAGTTGGGCGGCAGTATTGAACGTTTCTGGTATCGTTCCGGATTGAAGGTCCAGATGACGCTGCCAACGGCCTATCTGTAAATCAGCCCTGCTGGGTTTTGAAGATACGCAATGATGGCGGGGGCGTGACCGAATTGTCGTTTTGATAGCTGGTCAGATATTCAAGCACCGTTTCAACTTCGGATTCGTCCAGTGGTTTCGAAATGCAGCCGATGGTGCCTTCTATACCATCACCCAAACAAGCCGGATTGGCGGTAACAAACAGTACCGCAGCACCGTATTTCTGCGCGAGCATCCGGCCAATGGCTGGCCCGGTTTCGCCGTCGCGCAAATTCACATCGACGAGCGCAAAGTCCGGCTTTTCGTTCGCCAAACGCGCAGCCGTTTCCGCATCGGGAGCAATCCCGACGGTCTTAAAACCCAATGCATTCAAAATATGGCTTAAATTAAGCGCCACCAAGAATTCATCTTCTACGATAAGAATAGTCTTACCCATCACCTTCACTCTGCGACATTGTATATCAATGTTAAAATAACCTTGAGCCACATTGGTTCCAACGGACTGTACCGGGTACCGGCAAATTGCGAGCCATTGCGTGATCAACAGATTGTTAGGGTTAGAATAAAATAACCATTTTACATTAGCTTAGCTAGAATTTCTGTTTACCTTTCAGCAACATCAAAGCGCTATGTTGCAGCAGGGTAGGAAAGAATCACCATTGATGTCAGTGAATAGTTCATCGGATATGTCGCGTAACGCGAAATCATCTGTGGTTGAGAAGCGTGGATTCTTGCAGCGATGGACCGCATCAAAAAATGATTTGGAAACATTTGACAGTGCCTCATTTGGGTCACCCCATGATGCCATTTTATTGTTGCGCAATTTCGAGGCAAGCGGCCGTGGCTGGTTTTGGGCCACGGATGCAGATGGCCTAGTCACTTATATAAGCACACCGGCAGCCACGCTTTTAAACAAAGAGCCGGCAGATATACTGGGGCAGCCGTTTCTCAATCTGTTCCAGGCGGCACAGCATGAAGCCAATCAACGCACGCTGCCGTTCATCCTGACAAAGCAGTCAAAATTTGACGATCTGCCGCTGCAGGCAGCGGCCTATGGCGACGAGATTTGGTGGTCTGTCTCCGGGCAGCCCTTTCAGGATGGGACGGGCAATTTCGCAGGTTTTCGCGGAAGTGGAACTGATATCACGAAATTGCGGCGATCGGCCCAGGACAATTCAAAACTTGCAACCTATGATTCGCTAACGGGTCTTTTGAATCGTTTCCGGATGTCGAAATTGCTCGACTCAACCCTGTCGGCATTTAAGCTACAGAAACGTGCTTGCGCCGTGATGTTGATCGATCTCGACCGTTTCAAGCAGGTAAACGACACGCTGGGGCACCCGGCCGGGGATGCCTTGCTCAAACAGGTTGCTGACCGGTTGGTCAAGACCATAGGTGATCGGGAAAAGATCAGCCGACTTGGCGGGGATGAATTCCAGATCATTCTGCCCGACGTCGAAGACCGCGAAGCCTTGGGGAGTGTGGCCGACCAGATCATCCGATCCTTGTCACAACCTTATTCCGTTGACGGTTGCCGTTGTATCATTGGAGCGTCGGTTGGCATTGCAGTCAGCCCCTTTGATGGCCGCGTCACTGAAGACCTTATCCGCAATGCCGATCTTGCTCTGTACGCGGCAAAAGGCGGAGGGCGCGGACGGTTCCGTTTCTATTCCAGTGATCTGCTTCAGGCCGCCGAAGATCGCCGGATACTTGAAGAGGATTTGCGCGACGCGCTTGGCGGCGACCAGATGGAGATGGCCTATCAACCTGTTGTTGATGCCAAAACCAATATCGTTTCCGGCTTTGAGGCATTGATGCGATGGAATCATCCCGAGCGGGGAATGATCATGCCGTCATTGTTTATCCCCATCGCTGAAGAAGCCAGCCTCATTGGTGCGCTCGGCGAATGGGCCTTGCAACGTGCTTGCATGGAGGCGGCAAAATGGCCCGGCAAGATGAAGGTAGCGGTCAATGTTTCCCCCAGTCAATTTGCCACGGGCACGTTGCCGAAGGTGATTGAGAATGTCCTCGCGGCAAGCGGTTTGCCGCCAGCGCAACTTGAGCTTGAAATTACGGAAGGGGTCTTCCTTCAGGAATCGCCTGACACGGACAGCATATTTGCAGCGCTCAAGAAGACAGGAGTTCGGCTGGCTCTGGACGATTTCGGTACGGGTTACTCGTCGCTTGGCTATTTGAAAACGGCACCGTTCGACAGGATCAAAATCGACCAAAGCTTTGTAAGGGGTGCGACCGAGCCAGGTTCGCGCAATGGTGCGATCATCGCTGCAATTGTTGCGTTGGCCGATGCGCTCGATATGGAAACCACCGCAGAAGGGATTGAGACGCTGGACCAACTTGCGTTAATCCGCGATCTGGGGGTTAGCCATGTGCAAGGTTATGTCTATAGCCGGGCAGTCAACAATGAGACCTTGCTTGAGCGTTGCGCGGCTGGTGATTGGACCATTGAGCCAGCGGGACCCGCTGTGCAGCGCGCAGAACGCCTGACAATGTACCGAAAGATTGCGGCGATTCATGATAATCACAGCTATGAAGTTGTGCTGCGCAGCCTTTCGGTTTCAGGTGCGCTGATCGAGGGCATTTACGACGTTCCAGTGGGCACGAAATTTGTGCTGGATCTTGGCGATGGACAGCTTGCGGTTTCGACTGTCGTGCGCTCGTCCGAGGGTCAGCAAGGGGTGGTTTTTGAACAAAGGCTCGTAAGCGACGGCAATGGC
>JBBQPQ010000108.1:0-5929 GCA_038217195.1 Sphingomonadales bacterium
GCCAAGGCTCTGGTTGAAAAGCTGAATGGCAGGAATCGTGGCCTCGCCTACGCCGACGGTGCCGATTTCTTCGGACTCGACTAGACGGATGGCGTAGCTCGGGCCCAAGAAGCGGGCAAGCGCGGAAGCGGCCATCCAACCAGCAGTGCCGCCACCTGCGACGACAATTTTTTTGAGAGATCTCTCCATCATCCCCGCTCAAGACAAAAAAAGCCCCCGCCACGTCAGGTGAATTCCTTCCGCGGCGGGGGCCTTTGTTAATGCATTAGAACTTGTAGTTAAAGCCAGCCAGGAAGCGACGACCGTAGATTTGATAATCGATGACCTGATTACGGCTTGCACCAACCGATGCAAAGCGCTCGTCTGTCAGGTTCTGGCCCTGCAGATATAACGACAATCCCTGCAAAGCGCTGCTATCCTGGAAGTCATAACCAATTTGGCCATCCACGATCATTTCGGCAAGCGCCGTACGACGCGTTGGTGAGCCGCCAAAACCCGTGAAGTCACCCAAGAACGTTGAACGATAACGCACCGAACCGCGAGCATTGAAACCCCATTTTTCGAAATAGGCGGTGCCGTTGGCAACCCACTTCGAATAGCCCGGGATCTGGTCGACATTTCCAGCGGCATCCTTGACCTTTGTCTTGGTGTAACCAACACCGCCAGTTATGCCAAAGCCATCAAGCGCTTCGCTGAAGTTACTGAACGGCAATGTTACTGCAAATTCACCACCGTAAAGGCTGCCGCCGCCCGTGTTGAACGACGCGTCAAGGCTACCGATCAACGTGGCTGGGGGTAAGCCGGTAGGCAAAGGAAGACCGGTATAGTCGAATGGCAGCCTCGTCTTGTCGATATAGCTCTTGATATCCTTGTAGAAGAATTGAAGCGACACGACGCCAGATTGACCGAAATATTTTTCGAAGTTCAGGTCGAGCGCATTGGCCCGGTAGGGACGCAATTGCGGGTTACCGCCACTGCCGGAGAGGCACGGTAATGCCACTGGACAGTTATTTGCATTGGTCTGTTCCAATCCATAGGACAAAGCAACGCGCAGATCGTCCAGACGTGGCCGCTGAACTTCGCGTGAGGCAGCCAGGCGAATGACAAAGTCGCTGGCAAAGCGCATCGACAGGTTGAGGCTTGGCAAAACGTCCCAATAGCTTGCGCCATCCTTTGCCGGGCCAGCTACGCCGCCGGCAAATCGAATACCCGATGACCCTTGGTCGGTGTGGATTGCCTGGACGCCAATGTTGCCAGTCAGCGTGCTGCTGCCGATTTCCTGCTCAATGTCAGCCTGCACATAAGCTGTCATCAAATCTTCGGTGACGCGGAATGCTTTTGCCGGAATATCCTGAGACGTGTTGCGCTCAAGCACCAAAGTGCCATCTGCAATCAAGCCGCGCGCGTCATAACTGACGATTGGACCAAGGCCGAGATAGCCCAGATCGGTCGGGCGGAGCAACGCGCCTGCGGGAATTGGAAGTTCCAAAGCGCCACCACGCAAACGCACCAGGTATTCGTCAGGTGTCAGGCTTTTGTCGCGGTCCGTATAGTTCATGCCGAACTTGATCGCCGAGAAGAAGCCTTCGACTTCTTTTTCAACGCCGACGCGATATTGCTTGAGCTCGTCTTCCACAATGCGATTATTGTAATAACCTGCCTGTGGAACCACGCCGCCGCCCCAGCCAAGTGGATCGGTCAGTCGAATAAGCGCGGGATTGCTGTAATCAAGCGTAGGATCAAACACTGTGCCTGATGGACCAGAAACAAATCCAATCGTGTCACGCGCACCAACTCCGCCACCAAATCCAGTCCCTGAGTAGCTTTCGATGCTTAGTTCGTTGCGGTCAGTTTTGGAATAACCCAGGTCCAAAAATGCCTTCCAACCATCATCGCCTTTATATTCCACATTGTAACCGAATGAATAGAGGTCGGCTTTACGCTGGAAAATATCGTTGCGGACGACGCCTTCGACATTGTTAAATGTACCCGAGGTTACGAAACCGTCTTGTGCGGTTGTTGCTGTCGGCGATGAGCTGAAACCGAGAGGCAGTTCGATGCCACGCTTCGACTGATCGTCGTTAAAGTTCGAATAAAACGCATCAAGCGTCATACGCACATGGTCAGATGCCTGATATTGCAAAGTGCCGTTGAGCCCGAGGCGCTTTAGTTGGGTCGATGTCACATACGATTTCGATCCACCGATCACCGCTGGCGAGGCAGTTGTGCCAGAACCGGCATAACCCCAAGCGTTGAATTCCTGAAGCTGGTAAGGTTCGTCCACATATGAGGCCGACAGTGCGATGCCGATCGTGTCATCTGCAAACTGGTCGATAAAGGTCGCGTTTGCACGATATCCATATTTCTTGGATCCGGCATTCAATGCGCCAAGATCGGCATAAGTCCCACGTGCGCCCACGGCGAGTACGGATTTGCCGTAATCCAGCGGACGGACTGTACGGATGTCGATTGTACCGACAAGACCCTGACCGACTAGCGAGGCGGTTGGCGATTTGTAGACCACAACCTGGCTCACGATTTCCGATGGATATTGGTCGAACTCGACGGCGCGGTTGTCGCCAGTCGAGGTTTGCTCGCGTCCGTTAAGCGTGGTCTGCGAAAAGTCAGGACCAAAGCCGCGGATCGAAATATTGTTCGACCGGCCATTCAGGCGCTGGGACGTAACCCCTGGCAAACGCGCAATGGATTCACCGATGGAAGCATCTGGCAATTTGCCGATATCTTCGGCGGAAACAGATTCAATTATCTGATCTGTTTTTTTCTTTTCGTTGACTGCATTTTCCAGAGAGGCGCGGAAACCGGAAACGACGATGGCGTCTTCGTCTTCGGTTGCTGGAGCCGCGTCTTGCGCGAACGCAGGTACGGCAAAAGCTGCAACCATAGCTACACCAAGTGCGATGCGGCTGGCGCCATGCCCGAATTGGCGTGCTGAATTAAAGTGGAACTTGCCCATTATTCACTCCCCTAAATGGTTCCATCCAACTTTCGCGGAGGGTAACCGGCTTCGTTTTGCATCCGATGGAAAAATCGAAGATGCATTTATGACCCTGACAAAATGCGCCGTATCCACCGAATTGGCCAGAAACCCACATACGTATTCAAAATATGTAGTTACGACTGTGGCGAAATGGACACAGCGGCAGCGCTGAATTACTAAAAACCCAAGGATTTTTTGGCATTTGCGTTTGGTTGCGCTTGCCGCTCTTTCCCTCTAGCTTGCGTTCTGGAGCAGGAAAGGCGCTGACCAGAAATGGCGGGTAAAGCGACATCATTTGATATTGCACAGCTTGCGGGCGTATCGCAGCCGACGGTTTCCCGAGCTCTACGTGGAAGCCCCACCGTGTCCGAGCAAACCCGGTTGCGGATTGAGGCAATCGCCAAACAGCTTAATTATAAAGTCGACAAAAACGCGTCCAACCTGCGGCTGCAGGAGACTCGTACGCTTGCATTGCTTTTCTTCGAGGAGCCGTCGCCAGACGACACTGGCATCAACCCGTTCTTTCTATCCATGCTTGGATCGCTGACTCGCACCTGCGCGCAGCGCGGTTATGATCTGCTCATTTCGTTCCAGCAATTGTCCGCCAATTGGCACGTTGATTATGAGGACAGTCGAAAGGCCGATGGCATCATCTTGCTTGGCTATGGTGACTATGAATTATACCGTGCGAAGCTGGAGCAGCTCGTCGAGCAGGGCACACATTTTGTCCGCTGGGGCTTTGCGCAAGAAGGACAGCCTGGCACCACTATAGGCTGCGACAACTTTCGAGGCGGGATTGATGCTGCGCGGCACCTATTGCAGCATGGGCGCCGACATATTGCCTTTTTGGGCGATGCAAGCAGCCATTATCCAGAATTTCAGGACCGCTACCGAGGATTGTGCGAGGCGCAGGGAGGCGAGGGGATCATTGCCAATCCCAAATTGCAGATCGACGCCCTGAATGCGCAAGAAGCGGGATATGCGGCGGCAATGCAGCTGATTGATAGCAAAGAAACGTTCGATTCCATTTTTGCCGCAAGCGACACGATAGCGATCGGCGCCATGCGTGCGTTGCGCGAACGCGGTTTTGATATCCCAGCTGACGTCGCCATAATCGGTTTTGACGACATCCCGGCAGCCAGCCTGACGCACCCACCACTAACGACAATCCAGCAGGATTACCGCCTGGCGGGCGAGATACTGGTTGACGGCGTACTGAAGCAAATCCGAAACGAACAAGCCCCCACCGCTGTTCTGCCTGCGAAGCTGATTGTCCGTAAATCCTGCGGCGCGCACTAAGAATATAGGCGCCTTATACGTATGCGTAACGTCCAAAGGGCTGGCTTGGCATTGCGGGTACCTGTGTATTCTGTCAGCCTGAACTGATAAAATTATTTGGGAGAGGGTGATGGAGAAGCCGCGTCAGGGCTTTTGGGGGCTGTGGAATATCAGTTTTGGCTTTTTTGGAATTCAGATCGGCTTTGCGCTGCAGAACGCGAATATGTCGCGGATATTCCAATCACTGGGTGAAAGCCTCGACAACCTCACCGCTTTATGGATTGCCGCGCCGCTGACTGGACTTTTGGTCCAGCCTGTCATTGGACATATGAGTGACAGGACATGGCTGGGTCGCCTTGGGCGCCGGCGGCCATATTTCCTGGCAGGAGCAATTTTGGCGTCCGCCGCGCTATTTATCATGCCTTTGTCGCCGTCTTTGTGGGTCGCTGCTGGCATGCTGTGGGTGCTGGACGCATCGATTAACGTCTCGATGGAGCCATTTAGGGCGTTTGTCGGCGACATGCTGCGCAAGGATCAGCACACTGCCGGTTATTCGCTTCAGACCGCCTTTATCGGTGCAGGCGCGGTGGTGGGATCCATCTTCCCTTGGCTTCTCGACCATGTTGGTGTCGCGAATGAGGTTGCGGGCGGCGGTATTCCCGATACCGTAAAATATAGTTTTTGGTTTGGTGGGATCGTATACCTTTTGTCGGTCCTCTGGACCGTGCTTACGACGCAGGAGTATAGCCCGGACGAATTGAAGGCATTTAACTCCGCGGAACAATTCGACACACAATCCACCATTCGCGCCTTGGCTGCACGCTCCACCAACAGCGCGTTTGTCTGGGTTGGGGCAGGCGCGGCTGTTTGCGCGCTTGTCTTCGTGGCCGGTCTTGAAAAGGAAATGTACCTGCTCGGCGCGTTGTTAATTGCTTATGGTGTGGCAAGTATCATCGCTATTCACCTTGCGAAAAGCGGACGCGACAGCAACATGCTCAGCGACATTGTGGGCGATTTTTCCGGCATGCCCGACATCATGAAAAAACTAGCACTCACGCAGTTTTTCAGCTGGTCCGCCTTGTTCATCATGTGGATCTATACCACACCAGTGGTCGCACAATATGCCTTTGGGGCAAGTGATCCTGCATCTGCCGCATATAATGCCGGTGGCAATTGGGTCGGAATATTGTTCGCGGTGTATAATGGCGTTGCTGCGCTGGCGGCATTGTTCCTGTTGCCAATCATGGCACGCCGGATCGGCAAAGTACGCACACATATGATCTGCTTGCTCGCGGGTGCTGCCGGCTTTGCGGCATTTTTATTCATCAGAAATCCCCAACTGCTCCTCGTTGCCGAGATTGGCATCGGGATCGCTTGGGCTTCAATATTGGCTATGCCTTATGCAATCCTCGCCTCAAGCCTTCCGCAGCAAAAGCTTGGCATCTACATGGGGCTTTTCAATGTTTTCATCGTGGTGCCGCAGCTTTTGGTGGCAACCGCCATGGGCACCATATTGAAGCTGTATTTTCCGACCGAACCCATTTGGACGATGGCGGTGGCAGCCGTGGTGATGGCGCTCGCCGCGCTTGCCATGTTGCGCGTCAAGGAAACATCAAGCTGACGGCTGCTCCTGGTTCTTCATTTCATCTTCCA
>JBBQPQ010000109.1:0-5847 GCA_038217195.1 Sphingomonadales bacterium
GTTTCCCGCACGGCTGCGTCGCCAAGAGTCTGTGAACCGGTTAATGCACGTGCGTAACGTCTCAGATATGGCAATTGCGATGCCAGTTGTTGTCTAAATGACATAGTTGCTCCCTTTTCTAGCCAAACTAATACGCCCGAAATGCATTTTTGTTCCCGCGCGACGGAACATTATCACTTTTCGCGTTTTAAACGGGGATGAAAAAATATCAAATGTGTCCCATCTTGTGTATTGAACTATGCGTGTAATGTCAGATTATAGTCACTCAGGGTCGGAATCCATTCCGGGATCGTTCAAGGGCGGATAGGGACAATTGGGCAACAAATCAGGTAAAGGGCAACCCGGCTTAGCCGGCGACGGAATCGATTCCGATTTTGATTCGCTGACTGCGGCGTTGCGCCAGATGCACGACAGCATTGCAAACGAGCCTGTTCCTGATGATTTTCTTGATCTCCTGGACCAGATCGATGCCAAAATGTCGGCTACCAAGAAATTCTCATGAGCGATCCCCTGGTGGAGTCGGCACCCAAAGCCAAGGCGCAAGACGCATCTGAAGATTTTCGTAAGCAGATGGTTGCGCTTATTCCTTCCCTGCGTGCATTCGCGCGCGGTCTGTGCGGCAATAGGGAATTGGCAGATGACCTGGCGCAAGAAGCCATGATGCGTGCATGGGCCGCGCATGAAAGCTTTACGCCAGGTACGAATTTCCGTGCATGGATGTTCATGATCCTGCGCAACCAGTTTTACACCACCATGCGCAAAAATTCACGCATGACCAGCTGGGACCCGGAAGCCGCCGAACGTCTGCTAGTCGAGGCTCCGCCACAACAACACCATATTCACGTTAGCGATGTAGAAAAAGCGCTGCAAAAATTGCCCGCCGAACAGCGCGAAATCCTTATGCTGGTTGGCGCAGGCGGTGCCAGTTACGAAGAGGCCGCAGAAATTACCGGTTGCGCCATTGGGACGGTCAAGAGCAGGCTAGCCCGTGGCAGGGTTGCGCTGGCGGCGCTCATTAATGGACCGGATGAAGCTGTCCTGAAAAAGCCCGTGCCTGCAAAAGCGGTTCAAGACGGGCCGGGCGAGAACAACATCCCCAATTCCGGGATTTGACGGTTCCATTCCAACTGCCGGGGACTTAGGTGGCTTTTTCCAGACCATTGACGATGCGGCAGGGGCTTATCTTGGTCGTTTTCGCTGCGCTCCTCCCAGTTGTTGTCGTAAGCTTTTTTCAAGGTATGGCGACACTTGAAAATACGAAAAAGCTGGCATTTGGTCGGTTAAGTGCAACTGCGAGCGCCGTCGCGGAACGCGAACGTGACCCATTTGTAATCGCGCAGCATCTGCTGCTGGCCCATGCGTCGAACCGAGACGTCAGGCAGATGACAGACGACTGCAGTTATGCATTGCGCGCGTCCTTGAGTGATTATCCGCCTATCACGAATATCGGGCGCGCGGACGCTCAAGGCAATGTGCGCTGTTCGGCCCTCCCGTCGCCTGAAAATCTCAATCTTTCCAATTCAGGCTGGTGGCAGCGTGCTGTCACGGCAAAAGGCATGATTATTACCAAGGTGCCGATTTTTGCACCCGTTTCCAAACGGGATGTGTTGATCCTTACTTTGCCCTTGCACGATGCAAATGGTCAGTCCGAGGGAACATTGAGCGCCGCCGTTGACATTGGTTATCTGCAACGGATCCTGAATGATGCGGCAGCCGGCAATTCCGGGAGGCTCGCCATTGTTACGCGTGATGGCGCGATTGTAGCAAATGGCCGGCAGCAATTGCCTTTCAAGCCAGATGGCACTGCGTCCGTGAACCAGCCAATCGAGGTCAGCGACAGCAACGGCACGCAATGGATGTACGTGTTGTATAGACTTTACGGTTCAGACTTGTTTGTAGTGTACGCCCAACGCCGGGATCTGTTGATGGGAAGCGCGATATCTCAAGTGCGTGCGAGCATATTGTTGCCCCTGATCTCCATTTTACTCGCATCCATTGCGATCTGGGTAGGAACAAACCGTTTGGCCCTGATCTGGCTGCGCGAACTGCGCGGCGTTTCGGGGCGATTTGCAAAGGGCGATTTTACTGGAGACAGGGAGCGATTTGAGCGTGCGCCAGAGGAAATTGCAGCGTTCAGCGCAGACTTGCACAGCATGGCTGACGTCATTGACCGCCGAAACGCTGACCTTATGCAAGCATTGGAAGCGAAAAGCCTGTTGACCCGCGAGGTCCATCACCGGGTGAAAAACAATCTTCAGATCATCAACAGCCTTTTGACGCTTCAGTCCAGTCGCGTGCGCGACGGTGCTGCGAAAGAAGTTCTGGCGCAGACGCGTGCGCGGATCAACGCCCTGGCACTCATTCACCGGCTCTTGTACGAACAGGATAATGGTTACGAACGTGGCGAGGTTTCGATTGATAACCTTATGGTCGAACTATGCACCCAGTTGCGCGGTGCAAGTAGATCCTTGTCGCATATCGATTTGCACTGCGACGCCAGTAACAATCCAGTGCCCATAGATTACGCGGTGCCACTCACGCTGTTTGTCGTCGAAGCTGTGACCAACGCCTTTCGCCATGCGTTTCCAGAAGGGACGCGAGGCGCCGTCAACCTGCGGTTTGACGTCAATGACGATTGCGCAGTTCTCGATATTTCAGATAATGGACAAGGCTATGTCGTGTCCGATGAAGCTGCCCAGATGGGCACCGAATTGATGCGCGGATTTGCCACACAAGTGGATGGCACATTGTCGGTAGAAAGTACCCAAGGTGCAGGCACGCGGGTGATATTGAAGTTTCCGCTGCCGAATATAATGCCGCATTAGCAGATGAGCACAGCTTTAAGAATGTCTGGGCAGGGAGAATGGGATGTCGGGGAAATTCCTGGTTCGGAAATTAAATGCCTTTCTTCCCCTCCGCACTGACGGCGAAATTGCCCTAGAGGCATTGGCAACGAAGCGCGTCAGATCGTTGGCGCGCGGCCATGATATTATCAGCGAAGGTGAAGACCCCAAAACGGTCAACCTGATCGTTGATGGCTGGGCTTGTCGCTACAAAATTCTGGAAGATGGCAGGCGACAGATTTTGGCATTTTTCGTGCCGGGTGACCTAGCCGATTTGCATGTCTATATTCTCGACGCGATGGATCACTCCATCGGCTCAATCACGCCCCTGCAATATGCGATGATTACCCCTACCGAGTTTGAAAAACTGGGCGACGATTATCCGCGAGTCCTGCGTGCTTTGTGGTGGGATTCTTTGCTGGCGTCTTCAATCCAGCGAGAGTGGCTGGTATCCGTCGGACAGCGCAACGCTGTAGAAAGTCTCGCGCATCTCGCCTGTGAGCTGTTTCTGCGGCTTAAAATGGTCGGGCTTGCAGAAGATGGCCTTTGCCGCTTTCCGTTGACTCAGTCGGACATTGGCGACGCGCTCGGCATGACTCAACCGCATGTCAGCCGGACAATCAAGGATCTCAACGCCACTGGGGTTGCGACTATCCAAAGCGGCACGTTACGCGTGAACGATCTTGACGGATTGCGCGCGCTGGCGTTGTTCAATCCTAATTATCTGCACCATCTTTACGAAGCTGCTCTCTAGAGCTGGTCCAAAAAAGGACCCGCCAGTTTCCTAGCGGGCCCTCATTTTGCCTTAGGCGGGACTATTACTTGTCCTGCGCGTCTGCATTGGCTTCCATAGCATCAGCCTTTGCGTCGCCCGCTTCGCGGACGGCTTGAGCTTTGTCTTCCATCTTGTTTTCGGCTGCAGAGTCTACGCCATCAACCTTGTTATCAAGGGTATCAGCCTTGTCTTCCATGGCATCAGCTTGCGCTTCTGCAGTATCACGCACTGCATCAGCCTGATTTTCTTGTGCATTTTCAGTTGCACTGTCACACGCGCCGAGTGTCGCAAACGACAAAGATGCCGCGAGAATGATAATGGATTTCTTCATAAATTTACCCTCTTATAATGTTTAGCGGACACGGCCGCGACGGAACATATTGACGATTGCCAACAGAACAACTGCACCCAAGAATGAGGCGATCAACGAGCGGATGTCGAAAGCACCGCTGGTGATAGGCGCGCCGCCAATCAATGGAGTGATGATAAAGCCTGCCAAAATGGCGCCCACGATGCCAACGATGACGTTCAGGAAAATCCCTTGTTGACCATCCGTGCGCATTACAATGCTGGCCAGCCAACCCAAAATGCCACCGACGACCAGAAGTATAATGATATTCATGTTATTTCTCCCTTTCAGAGTGCGAGGGAAAACATCGTTCGCGTCATTTGGTTCCAACTTTGCCAAAACCACGCTCATGCGAACATATTGGGGGTCGTTCAGAGGAACCGTAATCGCCATTCGCCGTTTCATCTTCTCAAGCGGAATTTCCAAAAATCCTAAAGCGAGGAAGCTATGGCACAATCTGACACACCGAAAAAACCGACCGCCCATGCGGATGACAAACGTCCTGCCAATGCGCGGCAAACGAACGGCTCCAAGCCTAATGGAAAGGCAAGTGCCAAGTCTGCGCAGTCACGCAAAAATGGCAAAGCAGCGTCTGACATGCCCACATGGCTTGCGCCCGTCGTGTCGCTGCTAAGCGTCGGGGTAGCCGTTGGTGCGGGATTATATGCAACGCGGGACAAATGGATGCCGCAATTCGACAAGGCCAAGGAAGATTTTTCAGCCGCCTTTGCGGATGACGAGACCGATCTCGAGAATTTTGACCAGACACGTCATGCGGGCGTTGACTCGATGCGCGACAATCCGGGCGAAGACTGGTGTGAAGTTGACGACATGTCGGACGCTTCGTTCCCGGCCAGTGACCCGCCTTCCTTTACACCCGGCACGGCGTCGTGAGCGCGCTGAGGCTGTGATTTTACCGTCGTCTATATAGACGAACCGTAGTGAACATATAATGCAAAAAAAAGGGCTGTCGGCACATATGCGGACAGCCCTTTTTCTTTAGTTCAGCAACGCACCTTCAGGTGTCGGCGATTCCACAGGGGTCTCGCTCGGGATGCTTCCGGGAAAATCGGTGTCTCCCTGATCCGGCGTTACTTCGTCCGGCGTGGTTCCCGGAACCTCATTGGGCGGGCTGTATGGCTTGGGATCGGGGTCAGTTATGGCTTGCATATTCATCATATCACTCCAAGATAGGCTATTATCATCGCAACGACCGCAAGGGCCAACGAAACTGCCAGAACGTAACGTAGGCCAACGCCAGTCTTGCCGGCCCGGGCATCTTCTTTTTCAATTCTCACGCAGTCTCTCCTTCATGCATATTGCTAAAGGGTAACGCCCCACACGCAGCTTCGTTCAACGTGCGCGCCATTCATTGCCGATTTGCGTCGATCAGCGCCATCAAGCGCTGCTCGCTCGCGACAAGACCCTTATTTCGCCGGACTTGCAATGCTGTAAAAATTGCGACCGGATCATCCGACGTTGCGAGATCCAGAACCGCCGGATGCACATAGCTTTTCCGCGCTATCGCCGGCGTGTTCCAAAGCACGCAGGATGCAGCTTCACATGCAATGCGGATGCTTGGCCACTTGGCCTTTCGCACGGCTTCAAGCGCGGCGACGCTGCCATGCCAGGTGCGAAACATCTTTGCGCTGATGTGGTCGACACCCGTCTGGTCTTTCAGCCACGCATTGACATCCCCGCTGTCCAGCGGATGCACTTCGCCATCCGACCCTATATATTGGAACAGCCGCTTTCCAGGCAGGTCGTGGATTTTCTCGAGGATTCGCTGCAACCTCTTGTCGGTGACGGTGCACCGCACTTTTTTGCCGCCCTTTGCGGTATATTGCAGCTTCAGCCGGTCTTTATCGTATTTTATATTG
>JBBQPQ010000110.1:0-5846 GCA_038217195.1 Sphingomonadales bacterium
GCAAGTTGCGCAGATGCGTCTTGTGCCTGAAGATGGCGCCAAATTCGCCGAGCTGTTTGCGCAGCGCCATGATGATGAGCAGCAACGGGACTGACCAAATGATCCGCTGCGCCACGACAGCGACGGGCGGAACATGGTTCAATAATTTGAAGTAAACGGGGACAAAGCCCCAGATGAGATAAGCCGAAATGGCAAATGGCAGGCCATTGGGCCGTGCGGTTTCGGTATTATCTGCCATGTTACGTAAACCCGACCTCGTCAGAGCGTCAGAAAATTCCGCCGCCAATCCAGAGGCGAAGCGCGCAAATCGCTATCACAACAAGGCAGAAATTCCGTCCGCCATTCTTCTCTGATAACAATCCGAATATTGCACCTACGGCTGCTATCGGAATGATAAGCCAGTTCAACCAACCCAGGAGCGGAATGAAGCCGACCATAGCCAACAAAAGGGCTATAAGTCCGAAGATGAATGCGATGATATTTGCCATCTGCTGACCTTGGCTGTTTTTTGCGGCGGAGGCAAGCCATCGACATGGCCACCGTTAAGAAGGGCGCCATCCGTCGCGCAAAGCAAACGTATCGTCCATATCTGAACGAGATATGCAACTGCGGTTCATCCGCGCGGTTTGAAGACAATCAGGTTTATCTGAAAAGGAGATCTCGACATGAAATATGCATTCATGATTTTGGCCGTAAGCGCAATGGTTGTGCCGGCTGGGGCTGTCATGGCCGATCCGCCACGCCATGCAAAGGCATGGGGTCATAAAAACAAGAAAGCACGAGCTTATGAGCAGGGTTACCGTGAAGGGCGGAGTGATGCGCAATCTATTGGTAACGACACGCGCGTCTGGCGTGGTGGCGATGGTCGCTATTATTGTAAACGCGACGACGGAGCGACTGGATTAATTATCGGTGCCGCAGTTGGCGGCTTAGCAGGAAATGAAATTGCAGGTCGCGGTGACAAGACGCTGGGTGTCATATTGGGTGCCGCTGGTGGTGCATTACTGGGCCGACAGATTGACCGTAGCAATTATCGCTGCCGCTAACAATCTTGCAAATAACAAGAGGCTCAGCCTGTCTACAGACTGAGCCTCTATGCCCCCATTACCTTCTAAACTTTAGCGCCACCGGTCAAGACCACGATAATCCACGTCAACAACACGGCCCCGTTCGACAGTGCAGGTAAACCTGCCTTTGTCATATCCGCGGCCATAGCTATTGCGGTCGTAACGGTCGCTGTCATTATAGCGGCCGCCTTGGTCGTAACGGTCGCCTTGATTGTAGCGATTGCCACCGTAACCATTGTTATAATCGCTGCCCCGCCCATCTTGAACGACCAGATTGCCCATCACGCGATAACCGTAGCGCGTGCGTTCAATGCTGCGAATTTGCGTTACGTCCGAACGGCTGTAGCCATTGGCCCAACGCTCCACAGCAGTGACACATTGGTTTACAGCAGCGCGGCCATTGCCACCGCGGTTATAATTGTATCCAGCGCGATTATAGTCGTAACCGTCGTTGCCATCATAGCGGTAGTCGCGGCCATTATCTGCACCTGACAACACGGCAGCCAAGCCTCCAAGCACAACCGCCCCAGCAATAATCTCGCCTGCGCTAATGCCATCGCGGTCCCGATCGTAGCGTTCCCGCGCCTGAGCCGGAACCGAAATGCTTACCAAAGCTGCAGCAGCAGCTCCGGCGCCAAGCAAGCTTTTGGTGATGAACTTCATTTTCAGTCTCCTTGTCCCGGCGCAGTCTTTCTGGGCCGATGGAGACGAACTAACCTATCCCAATTTACCGGATGCTGAACTGACTTGTCAGCATCCGTTCATATAAAAGACACTTTTCATGAACAGTTAGTCAACCAACTCAAGCCCTGTCCATGTGGCGAGAAACGCGTAAATATCCGAATATTCGTCGATAACCTTGTCGGTCGGCTTGCCTGACCCGTGGCCAGCCCGGCTTTCAATACGGATTATTTTAGGTTTGCTTCCCGTATCGGCCGCCTGAAGTGCGGATATATATTTGAAACTATGGCCCGGCACCACGCGGTCATCGGTATCGGCCGTCGAAACGATTACGGCAGGGTAATCAACGCCTGATCTGATATTATGATATGGCGAATAGGTCATTTGCATCTTGAAATCGGCCGCCTTGCTTGGATAGCCATAATCGTCGACCCAGTAACGGCCAGCGGTAAAGCGATCAAAGCGCACCATGTCCATCACGCCAACAGCTGCGTGGCCAGCGGCAAACAAATCAGGGCGCTGGTTCAGCGATGCGCCGATCAATAGGCCGCCATTTGAGCGGCCTTCAATTGCGATTTTGCCCTTTGCGGAAATGCCGCTTGCAATCAGATATTCTGCGGCAGCTGCAAAATCGTCAAAGACATTTTGCTTGTTCATCAACCGACCCGCGTCGTGCCACGGTTTCCCATATTCGCCACCACCGCGAATATTTGCCAATGCAAAAACGCCACCTGATTGGAGCCACGCCATCCGTGTCGGCGAATATGTCGGCGTCTGTGAAATGTTAAAGCCGCCATAGGCATATAGCAAGGTTGGCGCGCCTTTGGAGAGATCCAGGTCTTTCCGATGCACGATGAACATCGGTATTTTTGTGCCGTCCTTGGACGGGTAAAAAACCTGTGAAACGTTGTACTCCTCAGGATTGAAGCTCAACTTCGGCTGCGCGAAGGGTATCGAGGTGCCCTTATTGCTGTCGAAGCGGTAAACTGCGCCTGGCTGATTGAAGCTCGAAAAACCGAAAAAGGTCTCAGGATCACCGGGTGTGCCCGAAAACCCGCTAGCCGTGCCAATGGCATTCAGCGTAATTTCCTGCACGGGCTTGCCGGCAAGATCCGTCATCATCGCTATAGACTTGGCGTCCTTGATATAGGACAGGATCAGACGATTTCCGACGATCTGCGCACGTGACAGCGTCTCTTCCCGCTCGGGGACCACATCGTTAAACATCGGCGCTTTGGCGCCCAGATCGATGGTCACAACCTTCAGCTTTGCCGCGTCCTTGTTCGTGGTGAACCACAGCTTGTTGCCCATGCCTTCAATCAAGCCCCAGTCGTGCTCGAGGCCCGCGACCAGTAGCCGGGCTTTCCACATAGGCTTTTTGCCAAGCGCCATAATGTTCAGCTCGTACTTCTCATCGGTGCCCGACGATGTCGTTATTACCGCCCATTTTCCATCATGCGTAACTTGCGCACTATGCCCATATTCGGGCTTATCGGGGGTGGCGTAGACGGCTGTATCGGCAGACTGCGGCGTGCCGATTTTATGATAATAGACGGTCTGATTGTAATTCAGTTGCTGGAAAGCTGCACCTTCTTTGGATTCCGCAAAGCGGGAATACAGAAATCCATCATTGCCGACCCAGCTTATGTTCGTGAATTTCGCCCATTTGATTTCGTCAGACAATATTTTACCGGTTGTCGTATCAAGCACCCTGATTGATCGCCAGTCCGAGCCGCCGTCCTGAATTGAATAAGCCAGCAATTTGCCATTCTTCGATGGCACCCAGTTGTCCAGCGCGGTCGCTCCGTCCTTTGCCCAGTTGTTCGGGTCAATGAGAATGCGGTCGGCTCCAGCAAGGCCGTTGCGGACATATAACACAGATTGGTTCTGCAGCCCGTCATTCTTGGTGAAGAAATAATAGCCACCGGCTTTCTCAGGTAGTCCGAAGCGCTCATAATCGAACAGCTTCTTCATCCGCGCGGCCAGCACTTTCTTGCCGGGCAATGTTTTGAGATAGGCGCTCGTCACGGCATTTTGTGCTTTGACCCAGTCAGCGACTTCGGCATTTACGCGGACGTCGTCCTCAAGCCAGCGATAGGGGTCAGCAACCTTCACCCCAAATTGTTCGTCCACGACGTCAACGGTTTTTGTTTTCGGATAGTCCAGCCTAGCCGCAACATCGGCACTGGCTTCATAGTTCGTCATGGCCATCGACGGCATGGGTGCCATTAATAGGGCTGCCCCAAGCAAAAGTGCACTTCGCATAATTTCATATCCCCAGCGCGAACAAAGCAATGTCTGAGAACTAGAGCGTCGGGCAAGGAACGCCAATCATATCAAGTGTCGCCTGACAGTTAATTTCGCATTTTCGTCGAAATCATTCGACCTGCAAAAAAGCGTCTCAACAAAAAGGGCGGCACCCTCTCGGATACCGCCCTTTGGAAACTTATAAGGTCAGGCAAGCTTATTCAGCGTCGTCCACGACTTCGACTGGACCACTGTCTTGGCCCTTGGCGTCGACGTTACGGTCGACGAGTTCAATGACGCCCATGGGTGCAGCGTCCGACCCACGAAACCCAGCCTTGATCACGCGGCTGTAACCACCGCTGCGGTCGGCATAACGTGTCGCCAGTTCGTCAAACAATTTCACAAGCTGCGTGTCGTCCATCAAGCGGCTCATTGCGAGGCGACGGTTGGAAAGGCCACCCTTTTTCGCAAGCGTGATCAGCCTTTCGATATAGGGACGCAGTTCCTTTGCCTTTGGCAAAGTTGTCTTGATCTGTTCATGCTTGATGAGCGAGGCTGCCATGTTGCGCAGCATCGCAGTACGGTGCGATGTCGTGCGTTGCAGCTTACGGTGGCCAACTTTATGGCGCATATTTCATTCCTTCGTTCGTAGGGGGGCCGTATTAGGTACCCCGATCCAGGCCGTTAAGGGCAGCCATTTTCCCTTATATCTGGGCCAAAGCATTGCCTTGGCCCAATGATTGTTATCCGAGCAACTCTTGTTCGAGCTTCTTTGCCATCTCTTCGATATTTTCAGGCGGCCAACCGGGAATGTCCATGCCAAGGCGCAAGCCCATCGACGACAAGACTTCCTTAATTTCGTTCAGCGACTTGCGACCGAAATTAGGTGTACGCAACATTTCGGCTTCGCTCTTTTGCACGAGGTCGCCAATGTAGATGATGTTGTCGTTCTTGAGGCAGTTTGCGCTGCGAACTGACAGTTCCAACTCGTCGACCTTCTTGAGAAGATAGCGATTGAGCTGGTTCGCATCGGATTCTTCGGAAGATGCCGATGGTGCAGCCATGCCGATCATAGGCGATGATGCAGCCATTGAATCTTCGAAGTGGACGAACACCTGCAACTGGTCCTGAAGAATGCGCGCGGCATAAGCTACGGCGTCTTCAGGCGTTACGGTGCCATCAGTTTCAATGGTTAGCGAAAGCTTGTCATAGTCAAGCTCTTGCCCGATGCGGGCATTGTCGACCTTGTAGGCGACCTGACGCACTGGCGAATACAGGCTATCGACCGGGATCACGCCGATTGGCGCGTCTGCAGGACGGTTAGCGACGGCAGGCACATAGCCCTTGCCGCTGTCAGCCGTGATTTCCATGTTCAGCGTAGCGCCATCGTCGAGATGACAAATGACCAAGTCCGGGTTCATGACCTGAATGTCACCCGATACGGCGATGTCGCCTGCGGTGACTGCTCCAGGGCCAGTTGCCGAAAGCTGAAGCCGTTTTGGACCCTCGCCTTCCATTTTCAACGCGACCTGCTTGATGTTGAGAACGATGTCGGTCACGTCTTCGCGCACGCCAGCAAGCGACGAGAATTCGTGTAGCACATTTTCAATCTTGATCGATGTGATCGCGGCGCCCTGCAACGACGACAGCAAAACGCGACGCAGCGCGTTGCCGAGAGTCAAACCGAAGCCACGCTCAAGCGGCTCAGCCACAAATACGGCCTTACGCTTCGCATCGCTACCTGATTTGAGCTCAAGTGCGTTGGGCTTTTTCAGTTCCTGCCAGTTCTTAATATTGACGGACATGGATTTCCCCTTGGGTTTTGCAAAACCGGCAATTTGGTGCACCGTG
>JBBQPQ010000111.1:0-5664 GCA_038217195.1 Sphingomonadales bacterium
AATGCCAGCCTCATCTGCCATGACCAGAAGCGCGGAACGAACGGCACCTTCGGGCACTGGCTTGTAGTTGTTGAAAATCGGCTCGATCAAAACAGGCGAGAGCAATATTGTTGCCGCTGCGGCAAATGCCGCCAGCCCGCCTGACCATAGCCACCAACGTTTGCCAACCCGGCGGATCAGCGCATAAACGCCCAGAAAGAAAAGCCCGCCAAGCATGCTGGACAAACCGATATCGATGGCATTTTGACTCAGAAAGTCAGCCAATGGCTGGCTCGTCCGGCCGTAGGATTTTTCAAAGCTCCAGTCCTGAAAGATACTCCAGGGCAGACTGATGACAGCCGACGTCAGAAAAAAGGTGATGCAAACCACCAAGGTCCTAAGCGCCCAGCTGCGATTTTGCAGCTTCGACGACAACCGATTAAGCAAGCCTGCGCGAATGATAATCCAGGTAACAGCAACGCTAACAACGATACCACCCAGCATCAGCCAATGGGTTGCCATCGTGTAGGACGCTGCCTTTTGCAGAGCCTCCGGCCCTAAACTATCAATATAATGCGCGGTTTCTGCCGCTGGATCAAATGCCATGAATGTCTTCCTCTATTGACTGTATTAGCTACATCATACAGCATGTCCATAAAACAGTGCATGCCAAGGAGAATAATCGGGCCTTGAAGAAGATTTCCGGCGCGACAGCTTACGCCACCGCGTCGATGAACCTTTCGGCGTCCAGCGCGGCCATGCATCCGGTGCCGGCGCTGGTGCATGCCTGACGGTA
Source organism: Sphingomonadales bacterium (assembly GCA_038217195.1). Lineage (GTDB taxonomy): Bacteria > Pseudomonadota > Alphaproteobacteria > Sphingomonadales > Sphingomonadaceae > Sphingorhabdus_B. The sequence continues at coordinate 776 of JBBQPQ010000111.1, forward strand.
GATATGGTCCATGACGTCACCGCAGGCAAAGACGCCAGGGACACTGGTTTCGGTAGCTTGCCCTTCGAACCCGCCGCGCACCCTGATATAGCCGCCAGCCATATCGAGATGCCCTTCAAATATGCCAGTATTGGGCTTGTGCCCGATCGCGATGAAAACGCCGTGCAGTTCAACATCTTGTGTGCCGCTGCCGTCCGTTGCAGCAATCCTCATGCCCGTGACGCCCATATTATCGCCCAAAACTTCGTCGAGCCTGTGGTTCCACTTGATGGTGACCTTTCCTTCGGCCTCGCGCGCAAACAAACGGTCTTGCAGGATCTTCTCCGCCTTCAGTTTGTCGCGGCGATGGACCAAGGTGACATGGCTTGCGATGTTCGCGAGGTATAAGGCCTCTTCCACCGCAGTGTTACCGCCACCGATAACCGCAACCGGCTTGTTCCGGTAGAAGAAGCCATCACAGGTCGCGCAAGCCGACACGCCCTTGCCCATGAATGCCGTTTCGCTTGGCAGACCAAGATATTGCGCGCTCGCTCCCGTCGCGATGATGACCGAGTCTGCAGTATAATCTCCTGCTCCGCCAGTCAGCACAAACGGCCGCCTCGAAAAGTCGACCTTTTCGATATAGTCGTTTTCAATCCGCGTGCCGAAACGCTCGGCGTGCTTGCGCATGCGGTCCATCAATTCCGGGCCCATCACGCCCGCATCGTCACCCGGCCAGTTGTCGACTTCCGTCGTCGTCATCAACTGTCCGCCGATTTCAACGCCGGTGATCATCATCGGCGTCAGGTTCGCACGCGCGGCGTAAACTGCGGCGGTGTAGCCTGCGGGGCCGGAACCAATGATAACAACAGGGGCGTGGCGATTTTCAGTCATGGATGGTCTTTCTGATTCTATTGGTTGCGGACATAGGCATTCGCGGCGCGCTGGCCAAGGGCAGCGCCCGACTTATCCCCATTAAATTAGGGCTTCACATGAGCAAATACGCCACCTATCAGTCCGACAACATTCAGGATTTACAGGAGCAGCTTCATGGCCAAGGTCACGGTAATTTCACGCAACGGGGAAGGCCGCGAGGTCGAGGCGGAGAACGGCCTGTCACTGATGGAAGTGATCCGCGACAACGGCTTCGATGAGTTGCTCGCCTTGTGCGGTGGCTGCTGCTCTTGCGCAACATGCCATGTTCATGTCGATCCCACCTTTGCCGACCGCCTGCCCAAAATGGGCGAGGACGAAAACGACCTGCTCGACAGCACTGACCACCGCAACGAAACCTCGCGCCTGTCGTGCCAAATACCCATGACCGATGCACTCGACGGATTGATAGTCACAATTGCGCCTGAGGATTGATTGGGGTTTTCTATCACTCGATGCTCCGAACCAACACGGTCACCCTGAACTTGTTTTAGGGTCCATCATGCAGGACGGGAGGGAAATTACCCCCGCATGGCGCTTTCGAATGACTCCTCGAGCACCGGATAGCCATGGCCATCGGGAATGCAGAGCCAATTTCCGTCCTCGCGCTTTTCGACATAAGTGAGCACAGTCGACACCGGATGGGCGGCGGCGTGCGCGGCGGCAGCGTTGAAGTCGCCGAACATTGCCAGCCGTTCCAGATTGCGCCGCGTCGGGAAAATGATCTTCACCTCGCCGCGCTCCGCTTTCGCCAATGCTTGCACGGCAGTCGCCCAAAAAAGCATCCGGTTTTCGGTATGGTCGACGGTGGCAAGCGGCGTTGTGTCGCCTGCATCCACCAGATAGAAACGCGTATCAAATACCCGCGACGCGCGCTCGAACGCGGGGGGACGCCACCGCGACCATGGCACCAATTGGTCGAAGTCCGGTTCCCAGCCAAAGCGGTTGCAGATGGCCTGCAGGCTTTCGCCAGCATGCAGAGCGGCGCGCGCTTCGATGCAGTTCGCAGCGTCGGAAACCCCCGATAATCCAAGCGCTAGACCAGCTTCCTCAATGGTCTCGCGGATGGCCGCAAGTCTCGCGGCGGCCTCTTCCAAGGGCAATGATGAAGCTATCATCTGCGCATAATCGAAATCGGCGGGATCAACCTTCCCGCCGGGAAAAACCGCAGCACCTCCGGCAAAGGCCATCGCCTTCACCCGCTCGACCATCAACAACAATGGCGCACCCCCATCGGGATTTTCCCGAAAGATCACCATCGTGGCCGCGGGCGTTGCAACCGGCAAAGGTTCGCCGCTGATCGGGTGGTTTCGAAGTTCTTGATCCATCGGCTTACACAAGCACGCTTTAGATAAGGGTTGAAGCGGAAAGTTCCTTTCACCCGATTTTTGCAGTCATATTGCATCGCGGCTGCATCCGTGTCAGCGTGCCACTTGAAATGGAGTTGGCATGGACGTCATTGAAATATTGGGTCTGGCCGGAAGCTTGAGCTTGCTATCTGGCTGGCGCTTTTACCTAACCATTTTCGCGACCGGATTGGCGATGCATTTCAACATCGTGCCGCTGCCGGAACATTTGAAAATGCTCGATGTCCTTGCCAACCCATGGGTGCTCGGTATCAGCGCTATTGGAGCCGTGGCGGAATTTTTTGCCGACAAGATTGCGTGGCTCGATTCGATCTGGGACGGGCTGCATACGCTTGTTAGGCCGGTGGGCGGTGCGTTGCTGGCGTTGGCCATCGTCGACAGCGCAGACCCCACTTGGCAGGTCATTGCCTTTCTGCTGGGGGGAAGCGCTGCCTTTGCCAGTCACGCAACGAAGGCAAGCGCGAGAGCAGCGGTAAACACCAGCCCCGAACCGTTCAGCAACGTAATCGTCTCAAGCATTGAGGATGTGATCACAAGCGGGCTCTTGCTGGTGGCCTTTGCCAACCCGGTGGCGGCGCTCATACTGGCGCTTATTCTGCTGGGTCTTGCAATATGGGCGTTGTGGGCGGGCTATCGGGCATTCCGGCGGGTGTTTCCGAAACCGCAGCCTGCTCCGTCGCATCCGGCGCAGGTGGTTCCGCCGCCGGAGTAAATACCCCAGTTCCTGCCGCAAATATGACGTTGGATACCGGCGGCCGCACAGGTGGCTGCGTGCTGCCGAGACCAGCATAAAGGAAACCGCCATTTTCAAGCGTCTGCAGGATCCATTCACGCTTGCCGGGTTCGACTACAAAACATCCTTCGCTTGACCCGGGCCGGCCACGCATGGCGACATGCTGGGCATTGAAGTAGCGCCGACGTTCGGGCGCGTAGCTGTGCACGACAATATCGCGTGCGCGCATCTGGCTGTTCGAAGGCTCAAGCCCGTCCAGACGCAGCGACAATCCGTTGATCCCCGAATATCGCTCCGCGCCAAGCGCCGCCCCCAATGAGGATGTGAAGCTTTCTTCCACATTACTGAAGAAACTGGCGTAGCCGTCATCGTCGGGGTCCGAGCCAATGCCGTGGGCCACGCGGATGGGCGAATCTAACCCAGCCCCATTGCGCAGGTCGACTCGGTATAAGCGCGACTCGTTGCTGTGCTTGGAAAAGTCGACAACCACGATGATGGCTGGTCCCGCGTTTCGGCCAAACGAGCAGAAATATCCGCGATATTTGGCCAGGGCGGTAGTGAAAAGCGGCGCTTCTAGGCGCTGCGGCGGAGAGGCGGCTCCTGACGCGTAATAATCGTTGGAAATTGTGCCTTGGGCCGTTTCCAATGCCGCGCAATCGATCATGGGGCGAGCAGTGGGCAAAGTGAAAGGCGTCGGGGTCCCAGTCCCTGGCTGAAAGACCACAACTGGCGCCGCAGGAGTCGAAACCTCCTGCGCGGCGGCAGGCAGTGCCCACAAAAACAGGCCAATAGAAATCATATTTCGAACAGTCATATTATTCTTCCGTCTGACAAGCGCCAACGTTCAACAATATACGACCTCTTTTGCTCCATTATGCTGCAAATGCGAACAGATGCAAGATCAGGCGAAAACCTGCCTTGAAATTGGGCATGGTTCGGCCCATTTTCAGACTGACGCGCCCACTTGCGCTTTTAGAACAAATCTGGAACAAGCGAACTATGTCACTCACCCACATCAAGGTGCGCGGTGCGCGCGAGCATAATCTCAAAGGCGTTGATATCGACCTGCCGCGCGATAAGCTTATTGTTATCACAGGTTTATCCGGTTCGGGCAAATCCAGCCTTGCCTTCGACACGATCTATGCAGAGGGCCAGCGCCGCTACGTCGAATCGCTGAGCGCGTATGCGCGCCAGTTTCTGGAAATGATGCAGAAACCCGATGTCGAGCATATCGAAGGGCTCTCTCCTGCCATCTCAATCGAGCAGAAGACCACAAGCCGCAATCCGCGCTCGACCGTTGCGACGGTTACCGAGATTTACGATTATATGCGGTTGTTGTGGGCGCGTGTTGGTGTGCCATATTCGCCTGCGACTGGCTTGCCGATCACTGCGCAAACAGTCAGCCAGATGGTTGACCGCGTGATGGCCCTTCCCGAGGGCACACGCGCTTTTCTGCTCGCGCCAGTGGTGCAGGGCCGCAAGGGTGAATATCGCAAGGAACTCGCCGAATGGCAGCGTTCTGGCTACACCCGCGTACGCATCGATGGCGAACTTTATGCCATTGAAGAAGCGCCAGCGCTCGACAAGAAATACAAGCATGACATCGAGGTCGTCGTCGACCGGATCGTCGTCAAGGACGGTATCCAGCAACGCCTCGCTGAAAGCTTTGAAGCCGCGCTCAAACTCGCCGATGGGCTGGCCTTTGTTGATCTTGCAGATACCACAGTGGCCGAACTGCAAACGACCAACGCCGACAGCGTGCCGAGCGCCTTTGGCGAAGCACGTGCGACCTTCACACCTGCACCCAACGTCACCGGCGGCGCGATGAAAGGCACTGGTCTGCCCGCCAACCGCATCGTATTCTCCGAGAAGTTCGC
>JBBQPQ010000112.1:0-5497 GCA_038217195.1 Sphingomonadales bacterium
AAAGCATGTATGACAAAAAGGGAGTAGAGTTCGACCTATGTTGCACACAGGAACTTTCGAGGCAGCTGGCCGGGCGCGGCACCCGGAAAATTGCCCTGCGCTGGTGCTGAATGCAGATTATACGCCATTGAGCTATTATCCATTAAGCCTATGGCCCTGGCAAACGGCTATCAAGGCCGTGTTTCTCGACAAGGTCGATATCGTGTCCAATTACGATCGACATGTGCACAGCCCAAGTCTGGATATGAAGATCCCGTCGGTCATTGCGCTGCGCCAATATGTGAAGCCTTCCGAATATCCCGCTTTTACGCGTTTTAACCTTTTCCTTCGCGACAAATTCGAGTGCCAATATTGTGGATCAGGCGACAATCTGACCTTTGACCATATTGTCCCTCGCCGTCTGGGCGGCATCACAAGTTGGGAAAATGTCACCACGGCCTGCCTGCACTGCAACCTTAAAAAAGGCGGCCGCACCCCCAAACAGGCGCATATGCAATTGAACATGGCGGCTATCCGTCCAACCAGCTGGCAATTGCAGGACAGGGGCCGTGCATTTCCGCCAAACCATTTGCACGAAACATGGCACGACTGGCTCTATTGGGATATTGAACTCGAGGGTTAGATTCAGTCTGTGTCGGTCAAAGCGGGCACAGCCCGCGCAGCATCCTCAGGCGTTATACCAGGTGGCGGGGCGACCGCTATACGCTCTTCACCCCGCATGACCCGGCCAGCGCGCTTGATGGCGTCGCGCAAGCGCGGGTAAATCCCGCATCGGCATAAATTGGTGATCGCAGCATCGATTTCGGCGTCGGTTGGATTGCTGTTTTTCTTCAGCAGGACCGATGCCGCCATAATAACTCCGGAAATGCAAAATCCGCATTGTGGCACATTACTGGCGACGAAGGCCTGCTGCAGCGGATGACTTCGGTCACGGCTCAGGCCCTCAATCGTGGTGACAAAGCGCCCTTCCGCCTCGTTAATGGTAACAAGACATGACCGGATAGCCTCGCCGTCGATTTCCACCATGCAAGCGCCGCAGTCGCCGCTGCCGCAGCCATATTTTGTGCCCGTCAGGTTGGACGCGTCGCGCAGAGCCCACAACAATGGCGTTTGCGGATCCATTTTGAATTGGACAGGGCGGTCGTTGACGGTAAATTTGGTCATGACTTCCGTTACCCTCCCCTAACCCCTCCTGCAAGCCGGAGGGGTAGCGGGTTGGGCTTTACTCTTCATTCCGCCCCGGATTAATCGCGCCAGCTCTTATCGATCTGGTCCACTTTACGCACCATCGCGTCAAATTCGACACGACCCGAGCCGCCCGGAGGCGATGCCATATACAAATCGCGTTGGTGCACCGCGATGACTTCAGGAGAAACGGTTATTGGCTTGCCCATTTGCAGGGTTGCCATCTGATGCTCGCAGGCGCGCTGAAGCGCCCAATATTTGATAAAGGCATCGGGCAGTGTCTTGCCCATGACAACCGGGCCATGGTTACGCAGCATCAATATGCGCTTGTCGCCGAGATGTTCGACGAGCCGAGCGCCCTCTTCCTCACGAACCGTCACGCCTTCAAAATCATGATAGGCCAATTGCCCCATGAAGTTGCAAGCGTAGAAATTCACAGGCTGCAACCCGCCCTCCAGGCTGCAGACGGCAACCGTGGCAGTTGTGTGTGTATGGATGATGGCATGTGCATCGGGCAAGGTGCGGTGAAACAAGCTGTGCTGGACGAAGCCGGCCTTGTTCACGTGCCATGGATTGTCGACGTCGATCTTGTTGCCATCTATGTCAATTTTGATCAGGCTCGACGCGGTAATTTCTCCGAAATGCATGCCATAAGGATTGATAAGGAAAGCGCCATCGTCGTCGGGCACCTTGACCGTGATGTGGTTAAAAACCAGCTCGTCCCAACCAAACATCGAAAATATCCGGTAGCACGCCGCAAGTTCCTGCCGCGCAGTCCATTCGGCTTCGCTGTATTTGCTGTTCGATTTCAATTGGGTGGCCATATCGCTCTCCTTCATCTCATTTGCGTTGCATTATGAAATGAAAGGAGAGCGAGGGCAAGGCTTGGCAGCTACAGCTTCACTTTTGCGCCGACATACATATACCGTCCGACACCCGAAACCGGATAGCTTAGGCTGTCAAACACGGGCTTTTCGTCGAAGATGTTGTTCACACCACCGTAAAATTCGAAGCCATTGTCCAGCTCTAACGCGGCACGAACATCATGTTCCCAGCGCTCTTTGAAAAAGAAGTAACGTGGATCGGACAGGTCTGGATTGGCGTCGAGCTGTTCGGTCGTGAACCGGCGAGTCTTGCTGAAATAGGTGACGCCATAGTTCACGGAAAACTGGTCAATTTTCCAGTTCACGTTTGTAGCTCCGCGCCAACGCGGATTATACGCCTCGAGCAAATCATCATCGACTTCGGCGCCGATTGATGGGACGAACGAGATGCTATCGAGGTAGCCGCCATTCAGGCTTAATGCAAAGTTACCTAAGCCCTCGCTTGGCGAAAAGGCATAGCGAACGCCGAAGTCAGCGCCAGCAGTTTTGAACCTTGCAACGTTTTCCGGCCCGACGATGAAGCCGATACGCTGTTGTGGATCGTTACCATCGCCAAGCACAAAACCGGTGCCTTGCGCTCGGAAGATATTTTGGCAGAAGCGGTTGTCGACCGTAGGCTGATCGACGCACAATTCTGCCAACTCAGTTGCTGTGGGCGTGTTCACTGCGCCCTTGATCGTAATGTCGTACCAGTCAAAATTCAGAGTCAAACCGGGAACAAAGCTTGGACGGACAACCACACCAGCCGTCCAGGTTTTGGCGGTTTCTTCGGTCAGATTAATGTTGCCCCCAGCAAGTCCACGGCGCGAAGTGGTGTTCTGCGCGTCCGTCGATGGGCTGAAATTGGCAATCTGCGCTGCGGTAAGGCCAAGCCCAGTCAGGATAGTCGCGCAATTTGCGGGCCGCGTCGACGATCCTTCATTGATCCGCGTAGCGTCGCACGGGTCGGTCACAAAGCCGAATGTCCCAGATTGGGGCTGGAACAGTTCGCCAATGTTAGGGGCGCGCACCGCCTGCGAATAGGATCCGCGGAAACGGATATCATCGATTGGCGCGTAAATGCCATCGAACTTCCATGTCGTTGTCGTCCCAACCGTGGAATAATCCGACACGCGAATTGCGGCAGATACCGACAGCAGTTCCGCGAAGGGTATATCTGCCAGTATCGGCACGTTCAATTCCGCGAACACTTCCTTTACATCAAACTGGCCGCTGCTCGGCGCAACTGCCGCAAAGTCACGGAAGTCACCGCTCTGAATCAACTGGTCGGGCGTATCCTGGCTTTTCTCTTTGCGATACTCAGCACCTATTGCGAAGCCGATTGGGCCGCCGGGCAGCTCGAAAAGCGCACCAAAATCGCCGCTAATCGAACCTGAAACAACATGTTGCTGAACCTTGGACCGGTTTGTGTTATCGGCAAGCACAAAGTCGAGCGCTTCCTGGCTGGCGACGTTACTACCGAAGAGGTTAAGCGGACGACAGGGGCTGCCGGCGCCGGCGGTAAAGGTCGAGGCCGGTTGCCCAAAATTGTCTGGGTTGATGATAGCGCCGCCGTCAATGGTAGAACGGCAGACGATCTGCCCCGTGACCGGGTCACGTACCGCGTCGAGCGCAGCAAAATAGCGGTCGCCAATCAAATTGCTGGTTTGGGTATTGCGCGACTTGGTCTGGCCATAAACATAGGACACTTCATAACGCGCATTGTCCGATAGTTGACCATCGGCACCAATAACACCGCGCCACGTTTCTCGCCGGTTGCGTTCGCCCCTGATGCCAAGGTCGAAATTGTCGCGCGACAGCAATGCACCATCGGGAGCGGCACCTGCGCCGAACCGGTCATTCAGGAAAGCATTGTCAGGCGCGATGAAAGTAAAAAAGTCGAAGCTCGGCTGGCCCACGGAAAAAGCGCTGGCACGGACATATTTGCCTTCAGCAAACAGGCGGAGAGCAGGCGAGACTTCAAAACTGGTCAGGATGTTGGCACTGTGCCGCTGCGTTTCAGGCAGCAAGTCGCCGAAATATCCCGCAGTCGGCGTATTGGACCCGCCGATTGCACGGCCCCCCGCCGAACGAAGCACGATTCCCCGATCATAGGGAAGTCCGCTGCCAGTGAAGTCAGGAATTCCGTCCAGGTCGAGGTCGACTGCACCGTCGGGGGAGCTGTCGGCCCACGTTAGATTGTTGTACAATATCCGGTCGGGGCGGTTGGGATCGTCAGGGAAGTCGGCAAGATCGCGAAACAGGGCAAAGTTGCGCTGTGGGTCGCCCGAGAAAGCCCTATCGAAGCTGCTCAGCCGTTCCTGGCGGTTATACTCATAGGCGATCGCAATGTTGCCGCGATTGTCAGCAAAATTCTTGCCTGCAACAACCGACAGTAGATAGGAGCCTGCATCACCCTTGCTGGAGAGGCCAGCCTGTGCGCGCGCTAATATGCCGTCGAAATTTTTCTTTGTGATGAAGTTGACCACGCCAGAAACGCCGTCCGCGCCGTAAATTGCCGATGCACCGCCGGTAAGGATGTCGACCTTTTCGATCAGATCCTGCGGGATCGAATTAATGTCAACTGCGGCGGAATTGGACGTTCCTGCAACATGACGACGACCATTGACCAGAACCAACGTGCGGTTTTCACCCAGGTTGCGCAAGTCGAGGAAGTTTGCACCAGTCTCGCCGAAACCGGCGTCGGCACCCCCCGACAGCGACCCGCTACGCGAAGCCGTAAGCGCAGGATTTCGCGTCAGCACGTCGGTGACGTTAACTTGGCCGGTGTTTTCAATTTCTTCGGCGGTGACCGCGACGATCGGGTTGGCGACATTCAGTTCGGGCCGTGCGATGCGCGATCCGGTCACGACAATTGCTTCACCCTCATCGGTTTCGGCAGCGGCGGGTTGCTCAGCTTGCGCAAATGCCAGTGAAGGCGCAGCAGCGATCAACAACGCTGCAAATGAAACGGAAAGGGAGAAATCGCGCTGCAGCGTCTTAGTGTTTTTCATTTAATGCTCCTGAACATAGAATACGAGGCGCAGTCTCACGAGACATCGGAGCATTCGCGCTTGATGCACATGAGTTAAGTAACCTTTCGGTCAAATTAACAATCCTCTATAGCTTCGAGCGCACTTCAATTATTCTCTACTATGGCATAAATGCAACAAGCCCATGACACCGATCGCGTAGGCAATATTTGATTTCCGCTTGATAATTCGGGTCGACATGGCTAATGGCCGCAACAACACGCCGCCTGTGACCGCGGCGATTTTCGTTTTTAGCCTTACAAAATGGCGGTTTTAAGCCATTTTGCCGATTCGATGCGGAGTTGAGTTTTTTTATGCAAATCATGGTTCGCGATAATAATGTTGATCAGGCCCTACGCGCGCTGAAAAAGAAGCTGCAGCGTGAAGGCGTTTATCGCGAAATGAAGTTGCGTCGTC
>JBBQPQ010000113.1:0-5491 GCA_038217195.1 Sphingomonadales bacterium
ACTATTCCGCAACACTGTCCAATAACCGCCCCATCAGCGCCGCGAATACGGCATTGTCGACGCCCGCTGCCGGATTGTTCCAGCTTCCTGTTACCGTGTAATAATCACCTGCTTTTGATTGAGTCAGAAAGCTCATCGAAATGACGCCCGTTTCAGCCCCCCCCTTATAGCCAAGATAGGCCCATTTGGCCGACGAGGTTTGCGATACAGTCTTGTTGACCGACAAGATGCTGAGCATCGTTTCGTTGCCCATGCCTCGGATATGCTGCAACAAAGCAGCAATATCCATCGGCGATGCAAACCACTCAATGCTGTCTATGGCCGCTGGACCTGCACCCAATCCTGCAAGATTGACTTTTTCATGCGAAAGATCCGCCGCTCTCTCGTCTAGCAACATTCGTTGTTTACCCTCGCTGGCGGCCTCAAACGCTTTTCGCAAGGTGGGATTGGTCTTCAACGCAAACGCTTCGGCTGTTGTCAGCAGCGGCAGTGTCTTGTCGGGATTGCTGTGCCCAACCAGCGCCAATCTCTTTTCAACCGCTTCACGCCCCAAAATGAGGATCAGCGTATCCGTCGCGGCATTGTCGCTGACCGAGATCATCCATGTCGCCAGTGTTTGTAGCGTCACCGGCGCACCGCGGGGCCAGCCTTGCGTTGCTGGCGAAGAATAGCTGGTGTTGGTCAATGGGACCACATCTGCCCAATTGCGCTTTCCAGCGTCGACCTGTGATGCAAGCTCGGCGAGTACATAAAGTTTGAATGTTGATGCAATCGCGAAGGACTGGGTCACATTGCGGCCTGCAATTTGTGTACGCTGACCGCCTTTTGAAATTTTCTCCACGAGATAACCCGTTGCGCCCGGCAATGTGGCAAAGTCGGCATCAATCTTGGCAAAAGAATCGCCCTTCATTTCAAAGCCCTTGATCAGCAAGCCGATGACTTTGTTCGGGGATTTGGCTTCAATGACTATGTCTGCGTTGGCAATTCCCTTGTCATATTCGATTTTGATCGTTGCGCTATTGGGGCCGCTGGGAACAGTCGATACGATCCGGAGCGGTTCGCCATATTGCGCAATAAGCTGTTCCGACAGCGCCTTCAGTTGTATCTCGGGCACGGCAGCCAGAAAGGCTGGAGCAAAGAAGTCCGACGCGGCCATTTTACCGTCAAGGAAAGCCGGAAGCTGCCCAACGCGCAAATCCAGAGGTGTTGCAGGCTGTTTTTGGACTGAAGGCGGCGGGGCCTGTCCTGCAACAGGGGCAGAAACGCAAAGAATCGCGGTAATAGCAGCAGCAATAGCGATGCGTTTCATAATGGCTCCTAAGACGTTATCGGGGGATATTCGCCAAAATCGGCAAGTCCTCGTAAGCAGTCAAGCGTCAATTGTGTCGCTATCGAGTTGCGCGGCGTTTTCCTGAATGAAGTTAAACCGGTGCTCGGGATTTTTGCCCATAAGCCGGTCGACGAGGTCATTCACCACGGCGCGCCGTTCATATTCATGCGGCAAAGTGATGCGGATAAGCGAACGTGTCGCCGGGTCCATCGTCGTTTCCTTCAACTGGTTCGGGTTCATCTCTCCCAGACCTTTAAAGCGGCCAACATCGACTTTCTTGCCCTTGAACACCGTCGCTTCCAATTCGGCACGGTGGGCATCGTCGGCGGCGTAGACGCTTTGGCTGCCGTGTGTCAGCCGGTAGAGCGGTGGGCGCGCCAAGAACAGATGCCCGGCTTTGACGATCTCCGCCATTTCTTGGAAGAAGAATGTCATCAGCAATGTCGCAATATGCGCGCCATCGACATCCGCGTCGGTCATGATGATAATGCGTTCATAACGCAAATTGTCGGGGTTGCAGTCCTTGCGCGTGCCGCAGCCAAGCGCAAGTTGCAGGTCGGCGATTTCGTTGTTCGCACGGATCTTGTCCGCGGTCGCCGATGCGACATTCAGGATCTTGCCGCGGATCGGCAATATCGCTTGAGTCTTGCGGTTTCGCGCTTGCTTCGCGCTGCCGCCGGCGCTGTCGCCTTCGACGATGAACAATTCCGTACCAGTCGGATCATCGGACGCGCAATCGGTCAGCTTGCCGGGCAAGCGCACCTTGCGGCCGGATGTTGCGGTCTTGCGCTTCACTTCGCGCTCGGCCTTGCGACGAAGCCGGTCGTCGACCTTCTCGAGGATGAAGCCCATTAACGCCTTGCCGCGTTCCATATTGTCGGCAAGATAATGGTCGAAATGGTCGCGGACCGCATTTTCGACAAGCCGCGTTGCCTCGGGCGAAGTCAGCCGGTCCTTTGTTTGGCTTTGGAATTGCGGGTTGCGGATGAACACCGACAGCATCAATTCGGCTTCGTTGAAGATATCTTCAGCCGAAATCTGCGCAGCTTTCTTCTGGCCAATCAATTCGCCAAAGGCGCGCAATCCCTTGGTCAGCGCGGCACGCACGCCAGCTTCATGGGTACCACCATCGGGCGTTGGGATAGTGTTGCAATACCAACTATAGGAGCCATCGGAATATAATGGCCACGAAACCGCCCATTCGACGCGGCCTTGAGCATCGGGAAAATCCTGCGTGCCAGCAAAAAACTCGGTTGTCGCACAGGCCCGTGTACCTAATTGTTCGCGCAGATGGTCGGACAGGCCGCCGGGAAACTGGAACACTGCTTCGGCAGGGACATCGTCGCTGGCCAGTTCCGCATCGCAGCGCCAGCGGATTTCGACGCCAGCAAACAAATAGGCCTTTGACCGCGCAAGGCGGAAAAGCCTCGCGGGTTTGAATTTGGCGTCAGGCCCAAAAATTTCGGGGTCAGGCGTGAACGCGATTGTCGTGCCGCGCCGGTTCGGCGTTGGGCCAAGCTCTTCCAATTTGCCTACCGGAAGGCCTTGTGAAAAACGCTGGCGGTAAAGCTGCTTGTTTCGGGCGACCTCTACCACCGTATCGGTGGAGAGCGCGTTGACGACTGACACACCCACGCCATGCAAGCCGCCTGATGTGGCATAGGCCTTGTCCGTAAACTTGCCGCCCGAATGGAGCGTGGTCAAAATGACCTCAAGCGCCGACTTGTCGGGAAATTTGGGATGCGGGTCGACGGGGATGCCGCGGCCATTGTCGGTAATGGTCAGTCGGTTGCCAACGCCCAGATGCACTTCGATCCGGTTGGCATGGCCAGCTACGGCCTCGTCCATCGAATTGTCGAGCACTTCGGATGCAAGATGATGCAGCGCGCGTTCGTCGATGCCGCCAATATACATGCCTGGACGGCGGCGAACTGGCTCAAGCCCCTCCAGCACCTCAATCGCAGAAGCGGTGTAGTCATTGGATGCGGCAGTAGCAGCCGCGCTCCCGCCAAACAGGTCATCGGTCATGACGTTGCTATAGGCGCGGGAGAGTCACACGCGCAAGCACGTGCGCGAAGCTTTGAAAATCGCCTGTGGATATTTTGTTTCCGGCTTAGCGGACGCGTGGTCCACCGAACGGCATTGGCGGCGGAGGACGGCGCACACCGCGGGGAAGCTGTGCCTGATAGGCACGGCCGCAATGTTCGACGCAATACGGGAAACCTGGGTTCACCGGGACGCCGCAGAAATGGAAATCCGCTTCGCCGGGGTGGCCCAGTGGCCAGCGGCAAATGCGCTCGTTCAAATCCAGCAACGATGTCTTGTCGGCCATTTCCGGGCTTGGCTTGGCCGGCACAAGCCGTCGCGGCGGCGCTGGCGGGATCGGCGCCTGTTGGTCGCCGGGGCCCTGACGCATGAAACCGCCAGGTCCGATGGAAACAATGCGGGGCATCGACGATGCGCGTGGTGCCGGTGCTTCTGTTGCATTGCCATCGTCAGCGAGTACGGGTGTGGTAAGTTCGGCGGCTGGCGCAGATGGGCGCGGGCGAACGGGAGCAGCCGAAGCGACGGGAGCCTTTGCTGGGGCTGCTACAGGTTTTTTGGTCGCAGCTTTCTTGTCCCCGTCATTGGCTTTTACCGGCGACGGACGCGACTTCAGACCAAGACGGTGTGCCTTGCCGATCACTGCGTTGCGGCTGACGCCGCCCAGTTCATCTGCAATTTGACTTGCTGTAAGGCCTTTGTCCCAAAGCGCCTTTAATTGATCAATCCTCTGGTCGGTCCAGGACATAAATTCTTTCCCAATATGTAATTCGGTAGTCCGCCGTAACGGCGTATTTGCGCCTTGCGGTTATCGCTGCAAGCCGATAGTCGATTGTGCGATGACTATCCACCACAAAAGCGCTCATGGTCCAGATAGGGATGCAAACCCCGTTGTACAACTGCCCGACGGCGAACGGTATATCCGCAACGTAAACTGGATCGGGCTTCAGACCCTCTATATGAAAGAGGTCAGGCGCTTTTTTAAGGTCCAGTTGCAAACCGTTTGGGCGCCGGCGATCACGACATTGTTGTACCTGATCATTTTTACCGTGGCGCTGGGCAGGGTGAAGCCAACCGTTCTGGGCGTGTCCTTTGCTGATTTCATCGCGCCTGGCCTTATCATCATGGGCATGATGCAAAATGCCTTTGCCAATTCCAGTTTTTCACTGCTGGTCGGCAAAATCCAGGGCACAATCGTCGACTATCTGATGCCGCCGTTATCCAACGCCGAAGTGCTGGCTGCGCTTACGGCAGCAGCGGTAACTCGGGCGTTTTTGGTCGGCGCGACGATCTGGCTTGCGATGGCAATATGGCCGGGGGTAAATGTCACACCTGTACATCTCTGGGCGGTTTTGTGGTTTGGGTTGATGGGTTCCGTCATGCTTGCGCTGATTGGCGTCATGACTTCTATCTGGGCGGAAAAATTCGACCATGCCGCCGCAGTGAGCAACTTCATCGTTGCACCTGCGGCACTCTTGTCCGGCACTTTTTATTCGGTTGATAAACTGGCACCAACCTTTCAGGCGATCAGCCATGCCAACCCATTCTTTTACGCCATATCGGGTTTCCGTTACGGCTTCATCGGAAGTGCGGATAGTCCAGTTGTCTTTGGCGCGTTGTTGTTATTCACCCTGAACGTCACGCTCGCCGTGATCTGCTATCTTTTGCTCCGCTCTGGGTGGAAATTACGCGCTTAATCAGGGTTTTGCCCTAAATCTTCAAGTGCGAGCGTCGTTCTATTCCCCAAAGGGGAACATGCATGACCATCACGGCACGCGCGAAACTCGCGCATCGCAGCCAGCAACTTCAAAAGCTGCTGCTGAACGGAAATACTGTGCAAATTATCGCCGCGAGGGAGCTTCTGCGGCTTTCACTGGTGGAAATGCATGAGATTGGATATTGGCGCGAACATCCCGAGCAGTTCAAAACCGAAATGCAGCTTTACCGGGCATCGGCCAAAATGATGTTCAGCCCGCTGGCGTCCATGTCTGCGCCTGGCAAAAGAACGCAATGCACCCCTTGACCACCAGATTGCCGGATTTGCCCTTATACACCACTGATCGATAGGTCTTGCCTGACTTCGGATCGTAAATCTGGCCGTGATATTCGTCTCCCTTG
>JBBQPQ010000114.1:0-5243 GCA_038217195.1 Sphingomonadales bacterium
TTGCCGAAGACCCGTTGACTTGCGTCGCCATTGGCACTGGCAGGGCGATGGAAGACCCGATCTTCCGCGGCGTCCTGCTTACTGCATAAGGCGGGGCCGGCATGGCGCCGCCACGGCATCGGCGCCCCGGATTTTCCCGGAGGGCGCAATATAGCCTGTTCGTAACCTATGTGGTCGCGATTGCAGGGACTGTTGTCGCTGCGCTGCTTTTGGCAATTTCGGTGGTCGATCCGACTGGGTTTTCCGCGCTGCGCACATTTGGCGCTGAAATTACGGCGCCGATTGCACGTGTAACAAGCTCAGTTCGACTCATGACCCAAAGTTTTGCGCGTGACGCATCTGCCTATATCCATGCAGCGTCGAAAAATGCCGCACTGGAAAAAGAGGCAAAGGCCAACCGCGTCAAACTGATCGAAGGGCAGGCGCTTCGCGTGGAGAACGCCCGTTTGCGCGGCTTGTTGAAGCTGCCGGACGATAATCAGCAGCAGATCGCCATCGGCAGACTAATCAGTTCGACCGCGTCGAGCACGAGGCGTGTCGCCACGTTGTCCATTGGCCGAAATTTCGGAGTGGACCGCGCTCAGCCCGTTCGGGGTCCGGCAGGCCTTATTGGGCGCGTTATTGAAACAGGCCCGACCACCGCCCGAGTGCTTTTGATCACAGATACCGAAAATCTGGTTCCTGTTATGCGTGTCAGCGATGGGCTCCCGGCTTTTTCCGCAGGATTGGGCAACGGGATGGTTCTGATAAAGCCGCTAAACCTAGGCGAAAGTCCTTTTAAAATCGGCGATATTATAGCCACATCGGGCAATGGCGGCTTGTACGGGCCAAATATCCCTTTTGCGCGAGTGATCCGCAAAACAAGTGACGGCGCGCTTGGGCTGCCTTTTGCGGACCCGGCCAACACACCTTACGCAATGGTCATGAAACCTTATCTCAATGAAGCAAGAGATACGCAGCAGCAAAGTGACCCTGACGGAAAATTGAAAGCGATCCCGGAGTGAAAATTCCCGTCAGCGCCATCCGCCTGCCTGCACGGCCAGCGCGTGAATATGAAAGCCGTTTTGACCGCGAACAATCGTTCCTCAAAATGCTCGCGATTCCTATCTCATCCGTGATCCTGGCATCCATGGTTACGACATTACCTATATTTCCTCCGGAACCGTTGTTGCCGCCCTTTGGGCTGTTGATGTTCCTCAGTTGGCGGTTGATGCGGCCCGGCTTGCTTCCCGTGTGGTCGGGCGTGCCGTTCGGCTTGATGGATGATCTTTTCAGCGGCCAGCCCTTTGGCAGCGCTGGATTACTTTGGTCTCTCGCCATGCTCGCTATCGAGATTATTGACGCGCGGGCAATCTGGCGGGATTACCTTCAGGACTGGCTGATTGCGGCGTTGCTGATCACGGCAGTGCTGTTGGGTGGACTGTGGATAACGCGGCTCGCACATGCCGCGCCGGAGCCAAACCTTTTGCTTCCACAAATAATTGTCTCCATATTGCTATATCCCTTGGTCGTGCGAATATGCGCGCGTCTCGACAGCTGGCGGTTGGCAACATGAAGGGCGAAAAACAGGTAACATCAGGACAGCTTGATTTCACATTCACGCGCCGTGCTTTCTTTATCGGCACTGTGCAGGCTGCGGTCGGTCTGACGGTGGCAGCGCGCATGTCCTACATCGCCGTTGCAGACAATGAAAAATACAAGCTGCTTGCCGAAAGCAACCGGGTTAACCTAACCATTATTCCGCCGCGCCGAGGTTGGTTTATTGACCGCTTTGGCAAACCGATTGCCACCAATCGTGCGGATTTCCGTGTAGATATCATTCCGGACCGGCTTGCTCAAGGAGACGAAACAATCAGTACGCTGGCACAATTGCTAGCACTTTCAACAGATGACGTGGACCGCATTCACCGCGAGTTGAAACAAGCCCAAGGTTTTCAGCCTGTTCAGGTGGCCGCCGGACTGGATTATGAACGTTTCGCTGCAGTCAGCGTGCGCCTCCCGGATCTTCCCGGGGTCAGTCCGCGCCAAGGCTATTCGCGATTTTACCCAAGCGGCGCCGCGGTTGGTCATCTCGTTGGCTATGTTGGCACTGTCTCGGCTGAAGAGTATCAGAAAAACAAAAATCCGTTGTTAATTACGCCTGGCTTTAAAGTCGGCAAAGACGGGCTTGAAAAGACACTCGAAGACCGGTTGCAGGGCAAGCCGGGGGCAAAGCGCACCGAAGTCACCGCGCGGGGAAAGATCGTCCGAGACCTTGCAACGCGTCCGGATACACCCGGCAAGCCAGTCCAGTTGACCATTGATATCGATTTGCACAATTACGCTGCACGCCGGCTCGGTCTTGAGTCCGGGTCAGTGGTCGTGTTCGATTGCCTCACGGGCGACATCCTAACGATGGCATCAATGCCATGTTACGACCCGAACAGTTTTTCCGACGGCATTGGCCGTGTCGAATGGAAAATGCTGAACAGCGACGATCATATCCCCATGCTGAACAAGGCGCTTCAGGGTCTATATCCCCCGGGCTCGACACTCAAGCCTGTTGCTGGCCTCGCCATGTTACGGCATGGCGTTGACCCAGAAGAGATTGTGGTATGCGGCGGGGGATACCGCCTCGGTAACCGTGTATTCAAATGCCTTGGACGCCATGGCCCAGTGAACATGCGGACAGCCATCATGAAAAGCTGTAACACCTATTTTTATTCAATGGGCCACCGTATCGGTTACGACAACATCGCGCCGGTCGCGCGCGAGTTGGGGCTTGGTCAGGAATTTCCATTGCCCTTCCCGTCGCAACGGTACGGAACAGTCCCCGACAGTGCATGGAAAATGCGCAAATATGACCAAAAATGGACCGAATCCGATACTTTGAATGCCGTCATTGGCCAGGGTTATATCATTGCCAGCCCATTCCAATTGGGTCTCGTGGCTGCGCGTATTTCTGCTGGCCTGAACGTCCAGCCCGAAATTTTGCTCCATAAACGCGTGGCACCAAAACCATTGTCTTTTCCAAAAGAACATCTCGATGTTGTACGTGACGGCATGAACATGGTGGTCAATGGCGCCGGAACCGCCGTTCGAAGCCGGCTACAGCTCGAAAATATCACTATGGCCGGAAAAACCGGTACCGCTCAGGTTCGCCGGATCGAAGGGGCGCAGCGCGGGCAATCGGGCGCATGGAAATATCGTGACCACGGACTTTTTGTCTGTTTCGCGCCAGTCGCCGAGCCGCGTTACGCCGCCGCCGTCGTTATTGAACACGGCATGGGTGGCGCGCGTGCCGCCGCGCCCGTTGCCAAGGATGTTCTAACTTTTCTTTATGACCGCGATCAGGCAATGGCGTCACTTGAGGCGCTAGAGGCCGGCTGGGGCGGCAATATCGAGCAACGCATGGCTACAAAATATGCGGCGTTTCAAAACCAGCCCGCTCCGCCGCCGCCATTGGACCCGACAGCATGAACGGCATTGTTCCTGCACCGATCGCGGCCCTGCCGTGGCGCGTTATTTTCATCCTCATGGCCTTGGTCGGTTTTGGCGCTACGGTGTTATATTCGGCAGCAGGGGGGCATCTCGAACCATGGGCGGGAAAACATGTTCTTCGATTTATCGCCTTGCTTGCCATGGCCATTGCGATGTCGCGCATGCCTCTGGAATTCTGGAAGTCGATAACATTCCCTTTGTATCTGCTGCTTCTGCTACTTCTCGTGGTGGTCGAACTCATGGGCTTTGTCGGCGGCGGCAGCCAACGCTGGATCAATCTTGGCTTCATCACGCTTCAACCGTCCGAGTTAATGAAGCCCGTGATGGTGCTTGCCGCTGCATGGTTTTTTGACCGGCTCCCGCCCAACCGCATTTACGGCATTGACGCGATCTGGCCATTGGTCGCATTGCTGCTGCTGCCAAGCGCGTTGGTTGTCATCCAGCCGGATTTTGACGCTGCCATTGCTTATGCCTTTGGTCTTGGTGTCGTCGGATTCATGGCCGGGTTACCTCTCATCTATTTCATTGGTGCTGGCGCCAGTCTCGCGGTCATTGCGCCCTTGGTCTACTTTTTCGGAATGAAGGCCTATCAGCAGGACCGGGTGCTCATTTTTCTGCACCCGGAAAATGACCCTCTCGGCACTGGATACCACATCACCCAATCCAAAATCGCGATCGGCTCAGGCGGTATCTTTGGAAAGGGCTTTGGCAACGGTACGCAAAGCCATCTCGATTATCTACCAGAAGGGCACACCGACTTTGTCTTTGCGACGATGGCCGAAGAATGGGGTATAGTTGGCGGGTTTTTCATCCTGTTTATGTATTTCCTCCTGATGCGATGGGGCCTTACCGTCGCGTTGCAAAGCAAGACGCGTTATGGGCAGCTCGTCGCAGTTGGGCTCACCTGCACAATTTTCTTTTACATCATGATCAATCTGCTGATGGTCGTGGGCCTGGCCCCGGTCGCGGGCATTCCCCTGCCCTTTGTCAGCCATGGAGGATCATCGATGCTGACCATGATGCTCTGCGTCGGGATCATCATGTCCATTGAACGCCACCCCGGAGCAAAACGGGGTCAATTCCAATAAATCCCGCAGCTGTGCTTGACAAAGCACACGAATCCCATCAAAGGCGGCGCTCCAAACGGGGCTGTGCATTTGTTCGCTCCGATATGGGGACGCTTAGCTCAGTTGGTAGAGCAGCTGACTCTTAATCAGCGGGTCGTGGGTTCGAACCCCACAGCGTCTACCATTAAAATCAACGGTTTAGCTAAAATTGTGCGCTGGTTTTCATGGCGTTGCCTAGAGCCAGTAAGTGAATGGTAAGGTTCATAGCGATACTGCCTATTCGCACCCGACTCCATCACCATCTCTGTCCAAGTGTCGACCATATCCAGCGTTTCCGGCGCGAATTGGTGCTGCTCCGGCTGCTCGGGCAGCTGCACAGTTAGGATAATAGATATTGCTGCCAATCGCGCGCTGGACTGGTGGAGGCGATCCGCCCTTCCCGCCGTGGCAGTGCCGCCCACCGTTTTTTCTGTCATTGTGGCAGCCATCGGCTGCTACGCCGCCTGGGTGAGCAATTGACCTCTCGACCGGCAAATTTGCGGCGATGCAAATTAAAATCATGGCGTAGCGCATGTCGTCCTCCAACAGGATCGATAGTGGTAGAAAGTTTACATGAACTTAAGTGCGATCAGCATCGATGATTTCGCCAATATCGTTGCCACTTGGCCGCCCAGCCACCGGCAACCATATTGCATG
>JBBQPQ010000115.1:0-5120 GCA_038217195.1 Sphingomonadales bacterium
CCGACCTTGGCGGCATATTGCTCGGGCAGCGACGCGATAAAGCCGTGGATCGATGCGCCACGTGCCGCTTCCTCGATTTCGGACTGGCTAGCGCCCTCACGTCCATAGCCGATATTATAGCCGATGCTGTCGTTAAACAACACGGTGTCCTGCGGAACGATACCGATCGAACTGCGTAAGCTGGACTGAGTCACATCACGCAGATCCTGGCCATCAATGGTAATACGGCCTCCCGTAACGTCGTAAAAGCGATAGAGGAGCCGCGCGATTGTCGACTTTCCAGCGCCGGAGGGACCGACAATCGCAAGGGTGTGTCCAGGCTCGATCCTCAAACTGATCCCGTTCAGGATTTGCCGGTCGGGGTCATAGCCAAAGCGGACATCTTCAAAGGCCACTGCCCCGCCATGGATAGCCAAAGCGGCTGCATCAGGCTTGTCGGTAATCTCCGCAGGCGTATCGATCAGTTCAAACATCGCAGCCATGTCGGTCAAGCCTTGGCGCACCGTCCGATACACCATTCCGAGCATGTCCAGCGGGCGAAAAAGCTGCGCAAGCAGCGTGTTCACCGTGACAACATCGCCCGTCGTGAACTGTCCCCGCGACCAGCCCCAAACTACATAGCCCATTGCGCCAGCCATCATCAGGTTGGTGATCAGCGACTGGCCGATATTGAGCGCGGCCAGGGAGTTTTCGGATTTGACGGCGGCGTTGGCATAATGATGCACCACTTCGGCGTAGCGACGAGTCTCGCGCTTTTCGGCGTTGAAATATTTGACGGTTTCGTAATTCAAAAGGCTATCGACCGACTTGGCGACGGTCTGCGTATCCAGTTCGTTCATTTCCTCACGCAATTTGTTACGCCAGTTTGTGATGACCGCCGTGTATGCGATATAGCTGACGACCATGATCAGCGTTGCCGCGACCATGCCCCAGCCAAATTCGACCTTGAAATAGGTCGAGACCAGAATGAGTTCGAGCAACGTAGGGGCGATGTTGAACAGCAGGAAATAGAGCATGATGTCGATGCTCTTCGTGCCGCGTTCAATTACCTTTGTTACAGCGCCCGTCCGCCGGTTCATGTGGAACCGCATCGACAGATTGTGCAAATGGCTGAATACATTTTCTGCCAGTCGTCGGGTTGCCTCTTGCCCGACACGCTCGAAGACCACGTTGCGCAAATTGTCGAACAATACGCCACCAAAGCGCGCGCCGGCGTAAGCAGCAACCAGGGCAATCGCAATGGCGACGCTGTCCTGCATGCCCGGAACCATGCGGTCGATTGCGCGGCCATAAACCCAAGCCATGCTCAGTTGGATAAGTTTGGACACCACCACCAGCAGCAGCGCAAAGACAATGCGCGCGCGCAAACCGGTTTCGTTCTTCGGCCACAGATAAGGGAGAAAGCGCCGCATAACTGCGAAGTCCGGCTTGCTGTCAGAGGTGGGAGCTAATGGTGGCACAGGCGGCATATAGGAACATTAACGCAAAGCACAAATGTCGATCACGCCCTGCCGGATAAAAGCAGCCAACTGGCGACACCGTTAACGGCAGTATAAGCCACATACATAAGCGCAATCGCGCGCGCGCCTTCATTTACAAAGGACATCGCGCCGATCAGCAAAGCAAGCTCGAACACGTAACTGCCATATGGCCCTAGAAATTGTTTGGCTTGCTCGACGATGGGATGGCCGGATTCCGCAACCGCCTTGTGCATCGCAAAATTTGCGATGCCCATGAAGAAAGAAAAAATCAGCAGCATGGTATCGGCGTCATGGTCCCTCGCGTATGCCGCGGGCTTCATTGCGCGCCGATTGCCTTTCAAGCGCGACCTTGATCATCGCGATGATCGGATCCGCCAGAGCCAGTCCTAATACCCCGAACAAGGCACCAAAAAGGATCTGCGCGCCAAGAACCAAGGCTGGTGCCAGATCAACTGCGCGCTTCGCCACCATGGGCACAATCAAATAGCCATCGACCATCTGAACGACAAAATAGACGAACACAGCATATAGGCCAATATCAACACCTGCGGAAAATCCGACCAGGATAATAAGCGCGCCCGACACGATCGCACCTATATTGGGCAGAAATGCAAGCAGGCCCGTCAATACCCCAAGGAGCGCGGCCATAGGCACACCGCCAAGGCTAAGCAATATCCAGGTACCGAACCCTTCAACTGCCATACCAAGCAGCCGCCCGGCCATGAGCCGGCGCAAGACACTGCCGATTTTTTCTGCGGTCACATAAAAATGCTCGCGCTCGGCCAAGGGCAGCATCCATGCCACACCGCGCTCATACATGCGCGGTTCGGCTGCGATAAAAATAGCCAGGACCAGCATCATGGCAATGTTTGTGACGGCCCCGACGGCTGATGATACGGCGGCGGTGACTCGGCCGACCGAGTTCAAAATCTGCGTGCCAATACCCTTCATATCTTCAGCCGAAATGTTGAATCCGGCGGCCTCCATGCGGTTGCCAATCGATGCGACCTGCGTTTCGACGATCGTTTGGAGGCTTGCCGCCTGCGCTGCGAGTTCCGAACCAGTGAAGACAAACGTCCAGTATATAAATCCAAAGACCGCAAGCACGACGATCGTGAGGCGGAAGCCACGTGGAATGGGCAATATTCGCCCAAGCAGACGGGCGCCGCCATCGAACATGGCGGCCAGCACGAGCCCGCCAATGATGAGAAGTATTGGCTGCGCCAGCCAGACCAAAGCGACGACAAGGCTCGCCATGCCGATCCATACTGCCGCACGCTTTACTTCAGAGCGCACAACCGGGTCGTAAAGCTCGGTCGGGCCTACTTCTTCCCTAAATGCCTCTTCCTGAACCACGGGCTTCTTGCGCGCACGGCGCGGTTTGCGTGGGGTAGGGACAGGCATATCATTCATCGCGGCTGACCTTTTTTGGGACGTAAGCTGGTTCCGGCGCGGCCCGGCCGGAGCGAACTGATCCACGTGGCTGGATTAAGGCTGGTACTGCCGTCTACCGAAAATGTGATTATCTCGGCGCGCCCGCCAATGCGGTCCCATGATACAGGGCCGCCAAGGCCGCCCAGTTCGGCGGGCACCCGGCTATCTGAGCTGTTGTCCCGATTGTCGCCCATGAGGAAAACATGGTGCGCAGGAACCTTCACTGGATCCATGTTATCGGTTTCGCCCCTGCGGGCATCGATGGTGTCATATTGCGCCCCGTTGGGCAGCGTTTCCCGGATAATCGGTAGATTGCAGGTCATAACGCCATGATCGCTGCGTGTGAGTGCGCCCGGAAAATCATAATCGTTGCATGGGTTATTGGCATCCACTGGCAACGAGAGATTCGGCTGGGTTTCCTGCGGCACGGGCTTGCCATTCAGGAAGACCTGTCCCTCGCGCAGTGATATGGTGTCGCCGGGCAATCCGATGACGCGCTTGATCCAATCCTGATATTTGCCCTTTGGCGTCAAAATCACGATGTCGCCGCGCTCGGGCATCTTGCCCCAGACACGCGTATTGCTCTCGGGCAAGGGCACCGCCAGCGCCTCCACATCTTCGCGCAGCACCAACCAACGGAAAATCGCTATGGGATTTGGAATGGTGGGCGAAACATGGCTCCATCCGTAGGGATATTTGCTCACAAACAGCCGGTCACCGACAAGCAGTGTTGGCATCATCGAAATCGACGGAATGTAAAATGGTTTTGCGATGAAGCTGTGAAAGGCGAGAACCGCCATGAGAAGCCAGAACATGCCTTTGATCTCGGCCCAGACAGACGCAGCCCAGCCACGTTTTTCAGGTGTCGGTGCGGGCGGCGGGGCGGGGTTGCTCGTGTCGGTGGTCAAACTGTTCATGCCTTTTGCAATCTCAATGCTTCTATAATGACGAAAGCCTGCGCCCACGGGTGGTCGTCGGTTAGGGTCAGATGAATATGGGCTTCATAACCCGAAGGTATCATGGCGTCGACCCGCGCTTTTGCACCGCCTTTAAGGGAAAGCGTCGGTGCGCCCGAAGGCGCATTGACGACGCCAATGTCTTTCATGAACACGCCATGCTTGAAACCCGTTCCAACGGCTTTCGAAAAAGCTTCTTTTGCGGCGAATCTTTTCGCATAAGTGCCCGCCTTGGTGAATGGACGGCGCGCGGCTTTTGCCCGCTCGACATCGGTAAACACGCGATTTTCAAACCGCTCGCCAAAGCGCTCGAGCGAATGGGCAATGCGTTCGATATTGCACAGGTCGGAGCCAAGTCCGATGATCACCGGGCAAGATCCATCAATGTCCGCATTTTCCGCACGCTTGCCTCAAGACCAATGAAAATGGCCTCACCAATCAGATAATGCCCGATGTTGAGCTCGGCAAATTGCGGGATCGCGGCAATTGGCTGGACATTTTCGAACGTCAGGCCGTGGCCGGCATGCGGCTCGATCCCGTTCTTGGATGCAAGCGCCGCGGCATCGGCAATTCTGCGCAGCTCTGTTTCGCGCGCCTCGCCTTGCGCATGGGCATATTTTCCAGTGTGGAATTCGACGATCTGTGCGCGCAATCGAATCGCGGCTTCTATTTGGCGGGCGTCGGGTTCAATAAACAGACTGACGCGGATCCCTGCATCCAGAAGCCGTGTTACAATAGGGGCGAGATGGTTGTGCTGCCCAGCGGCATCGAGACCACCTTCGGTTGTTTGCTCCTCGCGCCGTTCGGGCACGATACATGCCGCATGCGGCTTGTGCCGAAGCGCGATTTCCAGCATTTCTTCGGTGGCCGCCATTTCGAGGTTGAGCGGCAAATTGGTGGCCGCCATGATGCGCTCGATATCAGCATCGCGAATGTGGCGCCGGTCTTCGCGCAGGTGCGCGGTAATGCCGTCACCACCAACCTCTGCGACGATCTGTGCCGCACGAACGGGGTCGGGATGCTCCCCGCCGCGGGCATTACGGATGGTTGCCACATGGTCGATGTTGACGCCGAGACGGAGGGGAGCACTCACGCAGATGGGTCCTTGCATAATGCAGCAGAGATGACGTCATGAGATATGCCCTGTTGCTGCCAGATTTCACCAAAACCTGCGTCGGCCTCAGCGCGGTTGGAAGTCATGATGATGACCATATCCCATTCGGGAAGAATGATGTTGCGCAATACAACG
>JBBQPQ010000116.1:0-5050 GCA_038217195.1 Sphingomonadales bacterium
AATGAGTATGCCGTCGCGCGTCAACAAATCCAGCGTACGGCCGGGGCCTGGACGCGAGCCGCCGAGCTTGTCCACCCAAAGGCATTTGCCGATCTTCTGTTCTTTATATTTGATCTTTGCGATGGATTGTCGCTGCGCGCCCGATGCCGCGGGTCCTGCAAGCGCGCTGGGCAGCCGAATGATAACCCGTTGATCGATGCGAACCTGGTCAAAATCGGTCTTTAGACGCAGGAAAGCCGTGAAGGGGCTGTTCGCAGGGGCGCCGTTAAAGTCAGCCAATGCCCTATACGACAATGTTGTCAGTCCAAGGGCAAAGAAGAGAAAAACCAATACAGCGCGCAAGAAACAATCCGGTATGAAGTTGAAGTTTAATCGGCTTTACCCGATAGGGTTGAACCTATCATGAATTGCATGCAAACCCCGCAATCGACAATGGAATATACCGTGCCAGATGTAAATATTTTATCGGAATTTCGCGCCATTTTGGGACCAAAGGGCTATTCCGGAGAAAGCGACGTCATAGCGCCATGGCTGACTGACTGGCGCGGACGGTTTACAGGCGTATCTCCGGCACTGCTCTCGCCAGCCAGCACGCAAGAAGTTGTCGCCATAGTCCAACTTGCGGCGAAACATCGCATCCAACTCGTGCCGCAGGGGGGCAATAGCGGCATGGTCGCGGGCGCAACCCCCGATAAAAGTGGCCGACAACTCATTGTGTCTCTGCGGCGCATGAACAATATTGGCGCGATTGACTCGAATGACGGTCTTGTGAATTGCGATGCAGGCGTGATCCTCCAAAATCTGCATGAGGCTGCTGCGCAACTTGGCAGGCGGTTTCCGCTCACGCTTGGCGGCAAGGGTTCCGCCACGATTGGCGGCCTCATTTCGACCAATGCGGGCGGCACTCAGGTCTTGCGCCACGGCACGATGCGGCTGCTGGTGGCTGGGCTCGAGGCTGTGTTGC
The DNA here is from genome assembly GCA_038217195.1 of Sphingomonadales bacterium. GTDB lineage: Bacteria > Pseudomonadota > Alphaproteobacteria > Sphingomonadales > Sphingomonadaceae > Sphingorhabdus_B. Next base: position 965 of record JBBQPQ010000116.1, read on the forward strand.
CCGATGGATCAGTTTATGACGCGATGGCTCCGCTTAAAAAAGACAATCGCGGATATGATCTCAAACAATTGCTTATTGGCGCGGAGGGCACAATTGGCATTGTTACCAAGGCTGTTCTCCATACCGTCCCAGCACTGATCGACCGCTGCGTCGTTTGGGCCGGTGTCGACAGCCCGGCGCAAGCTTATGCGCTGTTGCTTTTCATGCAACGGCATGGCCGCGATCGCTTGGAAGGCTTTGAAATCTTGCCGCAGCGTGCATTGGATGCAGTCACGACGCATATTGCCGGAACCCGCGCACCACTGGACTCGCCGCATCGTTGGCATGCGCTGATGGAATTTGTCCAGGACGATCCCGGTCAATCGTCACCTGGAGAACTGGCCATGCGGTTGCTGGAACAGGCCATTAGCGAAAACCTGATTGGCAATGCGACTATTGCGAGCAGTGATGCACAAGCAGAGGCCTTCTGGAAAATCCGCGATTCGATTGCAGAGGCGGAACGTGCTGCGGGTCCAGCACTTCAGCATGACATCAGCGTGCCGGTTGCTGCAATGGCGCGATTCATTGAAGATGAATCGCCGCAGATTGAAAGTTCCTATCCTGGCACCAAAACTGTCGCCTTTGGGCATTTAGGTGATGGCAACATTCATTTCCATGTAAAAGCCCCCGACGGCATAGACATTGCAAGCTGGTACGAAGTTGAGGGTAAAGCAATAACCTCGCACGTCTATGATCGAGTGCGTGCTTATGGCGGGTCCCTCTCCGCTGAGCACGGGATCGGACAGGCCAAAATCGCTGAGTTCGAACGTCTGGCCGAACCATCTCGGCTGGCCGCACTGCGGGCGATTAAACATGCGTTTGATCCGCTTGGCATCATGAACCCGGGCAAGCTTGTTCCCCTTGCGTAACCGCCGCTGTCCGCTTAAAGCGCCGCATCGAATTTCTGCCATATAATCAAGCACTGGAGTTTCTCATGGCCACAGCGCCCCAAGCCGCCAACCTGCCGCTTTTGTACAAAGACCTAATTCCGCTTAACAGCAACGACCATGCAACGTGGAAATCACGCATGCTGGAAAATGCAAAGTTTCTGGATGGCCAGCACGCCATTCCCTTGACGATTGAGGAATTTGTTCCGGCGTCGCGCAATTATCCCATCATCTTTTCCGCGACCGACAACCCGGTGCCTTTGATCCTTATGGGCATGAACGAAGGCGTTAATACCTTCATGAACGAGGAAGGCCAGTTTGACCGTCCCGCTTATGTCCCTGCTTATGTGCGCCGCTATCCCTTCCTTTTGGCCAAGCTGCGTCCGGATACCGATGAACTCTCATTGTGCTTTGACCCAACCTCAGGCGCGATCGGCGAATTTGAAGACGGCACGCCAATGTTTGACAATGGCCAGCCCAGTGAAAACACCAAAGCCATTTTGAAATTCTGCGAAGATTTCGAAAATGCAGGTGCGCAAACGCATGCCTTTATTGAAGAGCTGCAAAAGCTGGACCTGTTGATGGACGGCGAAGTGTCGATCCAGCAGGAAGGTCAGGAGCAGCCGTTCATCTACCGCGGCTTTAAGATGATCGACGAAAACAAATTGCGTGATTTGCGTGGTGACACCGTCCGCAAACTGAACCAAAATGGTATATTGGCGCTGATCCATGCGCATTTGTTCTCGTTGCAGTTAATGCGGGAAATATTTGCAGTTCAGGTTGCACAGGGTAAGGTGCCCCAAGTGACGGAATTGCCTTCGAACTAAGTTGAACGAATGCGTCCTGCCGTCACCCCTCTTTCAGGAGTGACGGCATGGGTAAATATAGCAAGATTGCTATCCTGTTTCATTGGGTGATCGCCCTGTTGATTGGCGCAAATATCCTGCTGGCCAATCTTTCCGAAGATTTGCCGCGCGCCGCGCGTGCCGCCTATATGAACCCGCACAAGGCCATAGGCATTTCCATATTGCTGTTGTCGGTTGGGCGTATTTTATGGCGCATGAGCCATCGCCCTCCTGCCTTGTCCAACAAGATTACGGGTTGGCAGGCGATGTCCGGCAAAGCCGTGCACATTCTTTTCTATGTCTTGATGATCGTCATGCCTCTTACAGGCTGGCTAATGATCGCGGCAAGCGGACGAGGCGCGCCGGTCGATTTCTTTGGCCTTTTTACCGTTGATTTGGCGATTGGCAAAAATACAGCGCTCTCCGGAATCGGCAAAGAGTCCCATGAATTTCTCGCCACCCCGCTGTTGGTCCTGATTGGCTTGCACGTTCTGGGTGCGCTCAAGCACCAGTTTATGGACCGCCTGCCCTTCCTTCAGCGCATGTGGCCCTGAAGGGCCGCTGTCTAAGCAGCAATTCCCCGCAGCTATCGGGCGACTGGTCGTTAAAGTCTGAAACACCCCGTTAGAGTCTTGAAACTGAAATGGCTGAACACCATTTGCAGAACTGGATGGAAACTTCCCCTCCCGTTTTCGTCCGACGTGCCCATTTTGGGCACAAACTCCCTGAACCTAGGCCACCCCGGTATATCCGGGGTGGTTTTTTTGATCACTCCGCGGCGATCAGCGTTGCTGAACCCAATGCTTCATCCGCGAGTGCGCCAATGAGCGCGGGAAGCAATGTTGCAAGGTGCTCAACACCGCTGCCAGGCTGACGCAAATCATCATCCAGATAAAGCGACCTGTCGACCTCTAGCTGAAGGGCATGGATGTTTGCACGCGGTCGTGCATGACGGCGCAGGATATAGTCGCCTGCATAAGGGTGATTCAAGGCTGCCCGAAAACCTTGGGCCTGCACGCGGGCCATCAACAACTCCGCATATTGCGAGGCGGCACTTTTACCAAACCGATCACCCACCACAAATACTGGTGCCGGACCCGAAGCAGAACTGCGAATTGGCGGCATACTGTGCAGGTCGAGAAGGATGGCTACCCCGAAATGCTGCCGCATCCGTTCCAATATGAGTGCAATGGCCTGATGATAAGGGCGATGAAATGAGACGATTCGTTGCTGCACTTCGTCAGTTGTAAATTGCCGCTTCCACAAATCGCCATCGCCCGACAGCCGTCGCGGGATGAGCCCAAGACCACCGCGCTGCTTTACCCCCGGCGCAGGATAATCTGCACGCTGCGCGCCTTGCACCATTTCCGCGTCAATATCCAGTTCGTCACGGTTCAGATCAATCCATGCCCGCGCGCGATTAGCCATGATGACCGGGTAGCCAAGCTGCACACATCGCCGCGCCAGCAAGTCGGCATATCTGTCCTCAAGCCGCAACAGTTTTGCGGGATGCAGACGAAGGGCGTTAAATATATCCTGGGGATAATCCCGACCCGCATGCGGCACAGACAACAGGACAGGCACGGACGGCAATTCCGTTCCCCACATCCCAAAACCGTGTGTTATTGCTTCTGTCATGCGCTTTCGTGACTCACTGATGCGCCTGATTGGCATATTCTTCGCAAAATGGTGTAAAAAAATTAAATCTCTGCGATTAAGCATAAAAGCGGCGCAGTGATTGCACCGTCATAGGGATGTCGAGGACCGGTAATGATCCGAATTTTGCTTGCTGAAGATGAACAGGCCATGCGCGAATATCTGACTCGTGCGTTGGAAAAATCGGGCTATGCCGTTGTCGCTGTTGACCGCGGTACAGCAGCGGTCCCCTTGCTTGAGCGCGAACGATTTGATCTGCTGCTCACCGATATCGTGATGCCAGAAATGGACGGAATCGAGTTGGCGCGCCATTGCAACCTCGTATCGCCATCGACAGAAGTCATGTTCATTACCGGATTCTCCGGTGTCGCCCTACGCGTCGGTGAGTCCATGCCTTCAGCAAAAGTGCTGTCCAAGCCGTTCCACCTCAAGGACCTCGTCCTCGAAGTCGAACGCCTCTTTGCCAAGGAAAGTTTCGGCGAGCTTAAATAGGCTTGAATGATAGGACCAGCCCCGCTAGAGGCTGCCCCAGCGTGGGCGTATAGCTCAGTGGTAGAGCACTGTGTTGACATCGCAGGGGTCGCAAGTTCAATCCTTGCTACGCCCACCATTAAAAACCCCGCCAATCCAATGGGTTGGCGGGGTTTTTATATGCCTTT
>JBBQPQ010000117.1:0-4750 GCA_038217195.1 Sphingomonadales bacterium
AAATAAGTTGCGGTTCGAAACTGGATTGACATTTTTGTCAGTAATGTCAGTTTCACCGGCGAGAGGAGTCGAGAAAAATGGCAACTGCCCCCCTGTTCGAAAGCGATTCACTGCCTTGGGAAATCAACAAGGCCCCGCACCGCTGGGATGTGACCAAAGCCGATATCTACCTTGAGGATCGCTGGCACCCTATTTTCCGGGAAATGCGCGAAAAGGCGCCAGTAAACAAAATCGAAGGTTCCGACTTTGGTAGTTACTGGAATGTCACAACGCTCAAGGCGATCCAGCATGTCGAGGCGCTTCCCGACATTTTCTCGTCATCCTTTGAACATGGCGGCATCACGCTGATTGATGACAATGCCCTGGAAGAGCCAATCCCTGAGGATCAGAAAGTGGTCATGCCGATGTTCATCGCGATGGACCGACCCAAGCATACCGAAGAACGCCGGGTCATCGCCCCGGCATTCACGCCCGGCGAGATGGACCGCATGTCGGGTGACATCCGCCGGCGAACAGGCGAGTTGCTTGACTCATTGCCTATCGGCAAAAGCTTTGACTGGGTCGACCTCGTTTCGATCGAACTCACTACGCAAATGCTTGCTTTGTTGTTCGACTTTCCATGGGAAGACCGCCGCAAGCTGACCGAATGGTCGGATTGGGCTGGCGACGTTGAATTGTTCCGTACCGAGGAAACTCGCAAGGCGCGCCTCGCGAAGATGTTCGAAATGGGCGCGTATTTTCAGCATCTGTGGGACGAGCGCAAAAATCGCGGCGAAGGGCCCGACCTGATCAGCCGCATGATCCATTCGCCGATGAAGGACATGAGCCAGTTTGAATATATGGGTAACCTGATATTGCTCATCGTAGGCGGTAATGACACCACCCGCAATTCGATGTCGGGCTATGCCTATGGTTTGCACAGTTTTCAGGACGAGCGCGAGAAGCTGGAAAACAATCCGGCGTTCATACCCAATGCGGTCAGCGAAATCATCCGCTGGCAAACCCCGCTCGCGCATATGCGGCGCACCGCAACTCAGGATTATGACCTGTTTGGCGCCCCCATCAAGGCAGGCGACAAGATTGGCATGTGGTATCTGTCGGCCAATCGCGATGAAAGTGTCTTTGAAAATCCGGATAAGCTGATTGTTGACCGCGAAAATGCGCGTCGCCATCTGGCATTTGGTTATGGCATCCACCGCTGTGTTGGTGCGCGTCTTGCCGAGTTGCAAATCCGCATCTTGCTTGAAGAAATGGCGGCACGCAGGCTTCGTGTTAATGTGCTGGCTGAACCAGAACGCGTGGCCGGATGCTTTGTGCATGGCTATCGCAAGATGGATGTGGAGCTGTCACGTTATTGACATGAAACTTTTCAGGCCAATGCCGCGTATCTACCAGCAGGGCCAATAAAGGATCATGTCATGCAGTTGAGCAAACGCAAATTTCTGTCCTTCGCCAGCGCTGGCGCAGCTGTGCTGATATTCGGCTGTGGCAAGGATGCTTCAGCAAAGACCCGCTTTGCGGTGACATACAGCGACGCTGAATGGAAAAAACGGCTGTCGCCTGCTGCGTATCGTGTACTGCGTCAGGAAGATACCGAGCGGCCATATACCAGTCCGCTCAATAACGAAAAGCGCAAGGGCACATTTGTCTGCGCCGGTTGTAATCAGCGTTTGTTTTCTTCCGCGACAAAGTTCGAAAGTGGCACTGGCTGGCCAAGCTTCTACGCGCCATTGGCACGCGGCGTTGGCACCAGTACTGACTATAAGATCGGTATCTCACGCACCGAGGTACATTGTGCGCGCTGTGGCGGTCATCTTGGACATGTTTTCGATGACGGCCCCAAGCCGACGGGCAAGCGTTATTGCATGAACGGTGTTGCAATGCGCTTCTTACCCGGCTGACATAACCCGGCAAGCTTCAGATATGCGTTACTTCGGCGTGCCGATTCCTGAAAAATCGAGCGCTGCCGGTTTCTTGGCCGGGTCAGCTGTGACATGGTTCTCTATGATCGCTGCGATGGCAGAGGCCCTGCCATCCTGCTTCGCGTAATCACGCGCCGAGTATCCCGCTCTGCTGTCGGTTTTATCGGGGTTTGCGCCTGCCTTTAACAAAGCCCGGACTGCTTCTGGATTGCGTAGTTGGACGGCAAGGATAAGCGCAGTTTCACCTGCGCGGTTCGTCTGGTCAACCTGCGCGTTTTTGCGCACCAGCCAGTCAATACCGTCCACATAGCCCAATTGCGTGGCCAGCATCAGCGGTGTGGTACCCTTTTTGTCTGCCAGATTGGGATTGGCGCCTTTTTGCAACAGATAGCCAAGCCAGGTCGAATCGCGGCGCTGGATGACAATATGCAACGCCGTTTCACCGGTCGTGCCATCGCGCGTGTTGACGATCACGGTACCCGGTTCCGCCAGAAATTTTTCTGCCTCTTCACCTTTGCGATCTTTCACCGCCTTGAGGAAATTATAGCTGTCCGAAAATTGCGCCATAGCCGCAGGCGCAACGATGCCAGCCGCGGCCGGCAGGATCAGAGCAGCCGCCACAGCAAGGTAAATTGTCTTTTTCAACAGAATCTGCCCCATTTTCGTATCCAATGTGCTTGATAACTTCCCGTTAGCAGACCATGTCTGGCCCCGCTATGAACAAAACACCGCTTTTCGCCCTGTCTACGCTGCTTTTTATCTCAGCGTGTAATTCTGGACCAACACAGCCGCCGCTGAGCGATGCACCGCTTGCAGGCGCAAGCATCGGCGGTGATTTTGCCCTGACCGATCAGGACGGCAAAAAACGAAGCTTCAAGGAATTCGATGGCAAATATCGGCTGGTCTATTTTGGCTACACAAATTGTCCCGACATCTGCACGCCGGACATGCAGAACCTGATGGCCGGGCTCAAGGCGTTTGAAAAGAAAAACCCCGAGCTAGGCGCCAAGATTCAACCTATTTTCATTACTGTGGATCCATCGCGCGACACCAGCGCAGTACTGAAACAATTTGTCAGCGCCTTTCACCCGCGCGCTATCGGCCTTACGGGCAGCGCCGCGCAGATAGCGGATGCGACCAAGAAGTTTGCCATTTATTCAAGCCGCGTTGAAGGCAGCAATCCGGAAAATTACCTGATGAGCCACAGTCAGACGCCTTATCTTATGGGGCCAAAGGGTGAACCGTTGGTCATTATGCCAGCTGACGTCCCCAATACTGAAGCCAATGAAGGTGCACCTGACCTGGTGGAGGCTGAGCTCACCAAATGGATCCGCTGATTTGAATGACGTCCCCTTTTGGAAGGCACCGATCGAAAGTCTCGATCGCGCGCAATGGGAGGCATTATGCGACGGATGTGGCAAATGTTGCCTGAACAAGGTCGAGGACGAAGACACCGGACGAATCTATCCCACCAATGTTGCCTGTAAATTGCTCGATTTGCAGACCTGCCAATGTGCGGATTACCGAAATCGCAGGGCCATTGTTCCGGAATGCCTGCGGCTAACGCCTGACAAGATTGATGATTTTGTATGGCTGCCGTCGACTTGCGCTTATGTGCTGCGCGCGGCGGGCAAGCCGTTACCCGACTGGCATTATTTGGTCAGTGGAGACCGGCAGACTATTCACGACGCTGGCATGTCGGTCAAAGGTCGGGCTATATCGGAAATACATGCTGGGCCACTTGAAAACCATATTGTCGAACAGCCTCTCTGATCCGGAAGTGGATATTGAAGGAGAGCGTGTACCTGTGCGTATCCACCGTAATCAGCGAGCCAAACGGATCTCCATGCGCGCCGATGCTGTCAAACGCGAAATCCGCATCACGATGCCGCATTACACCCCCACCAATATCGCGCTCGATTTCGTGCATAAGAAACGCGAATGGATTGCGGCCCGGCTGAACAGCGTTGCGGATGCGGCACCCATCGTCCCCGGTGGCGAGATTGCGGTGGCGGGTGAAGCACATGTCATCGAATGGCAAGAAAAGTGGCCACGGACAATCCATTGTGCCGAGGGTATATTGCGCTTGGGAGGCCCGCTGTCCTCGGTCGAGGCGAGAGTCCTTCGCTGGCTAAAAAGCGAAGCCCGACGCATCTATTCAGAGGAAATCGCTTATTATTGCGCCAAGGCAAATGCGCCCGTGCCCCGCCTGTCGCTTGGCGACCCACGAAGCCGCTGGGGCAGTTGTTCAAGCCGTGGCACGATATCTTTAAGCTGGCGCCTCATCATGGCCCCGGCTGGCGTCCGGCGGTCGGTCATTGCGCACGAAGTGGCGCATATTCGGCATATGAACCACAGCGCGGAATTTTATGCGTGGCTTGACCTGATATACGAAGGCGACCGAAAGGCTGCGGACCAGTGGCTCAAGATGCACGGCACGGCATTGCAACGCGTTGGACGATAAGGAGAGACAGATGCTTGAAATGCGCGACACATGCGAACGTTGCAAGACACCGCTACCGATGGATAGCAACGATGCCATGATCTGCAGCTTCGAATGCACCTTTTGTGCACCTTGCGTATCTGGCCCACTTAACGGCCATTGCCCGAATTGCGGTGGTGACCTTCAGCCAAGGCCGAAACGCATCCGGAAATAGCTGGGCTAGCCCTTCACTTCGCTTCCAAGCGCGCCGTATTTCTTTTCGAAAGCAGCGACATCCCCAGCGACAAGCAACTGGGCCTGGTCGATCCAGTTGTCGCGGGTGATTCGGCCAGCAAAGGCACCAAGCTTGCCATCAATCTCTGCCACGTCCGCCGCGGTCCAGCTG
>JBBQPQ010000118.1:0-4206 GCA_038217195.1 Sphingomonadales bacterium
ACGTGACCGATGGTGCCGATGTTGCAATGCGGTTTCGTCCGCTCAAATTTAGCTTTTGCCATTTTTCAAACCTTCTTACTTTGGATTTCGGATTGTGTTCAGATGGGACGCGCCTGCTGACTCAAGGCGCTGCCCTTAGTAGGTCTTTTTCGGTTCTGCAAGCTTTGCCTGCATATCGTCGGCAATGTCTGGAGCAACGCAATCAAGCCAGCGCCTTTTCCATGCGCAACAATGGGATGGAGACGTCGCCGACTCGTGCAAACTCCTGCTCTGCGCTTGGTATGTAGCCCTGTGCCGAATATAATGGCACGCCGGCCGCTGTACCCATTAATTCCACCCGGTTGAATCCTGCCCGCCGGGCAGCATCCTCACATAATGCAAGAATGCGCGAACCGATTCCCTGTCTTACAAAATCTGGATCGGTGTACATGGCCCGCACCTTTGCGGCGTCGGTTGCAGGGTCGAGCCGCGCGGGTTCGCGGGCGACAACGCTGTCGTCGCCGCCATAAAGCGTCGCGCGAAAGCTCCACCCGCCGCAGCCGGCCATGCGGCCATCACTTTCGATAATGAAATAGGTTCCGTCGCGCACCAGTTGCGTATCCAGCCCCATGACCTTGGCGCTGGCAACCACTTGTTCAGGGGTCAGATAGTCGGACTGAAGATGGGCAATGGCACGGCCCATGAGCGCATGCAGCCCCTCAAGATCATCGAGTTTTGCGATGCGATCGGTGAATGTGCTGCTCATGTCACGCCCTGAAATAAAAATGCGGGCGGGAGACTTGCCCCCGCCCGCTGTGTCTAAAGTCGCGAATCAATAGTCGATGGCAACCCGTACATAATAGAAACCACCATTTATGCCGAATGGCCCACCCGAACGTGGATAGATCTGGCCATCGGCAAGGCTGCCTGTCAGTGCATAAATCGGGTTCGTCGCTGTCGGTGCAATCTTGTCCGGATAAGTATCGAACAGATTGTTCGCACCCAGAGTCAGCGTATACCGGTCAGCAAAGGTATAGCTGATGTCGAGATCGGTCACGAACTTCGCACCAAAGCGCTGGCCAGGATATTCAAGCTCATTGGCCCAAGAACTGAAGTAGTTCTCACGCGCGTTGATCGAGAAATCACCAATCTGCCAGTTTGCAGATGCATTGACACGATGCTTGGGCGGCAGGTTTGAAATGTTGAACCGTTGCGCGGCGCTGATGACCGACGGGTTGAAGTCAGTTACCTTGCTCTTGTTATAGTTGTAGGCAAGGGTCAGGCTAAGTGCGCCACCGGCAAGATCCGTCCGGTAATTTGTGACAAAGTCAAACCCGGATGTGCGTGTATCGAAGCCATTGGTGAAGTAGTTCACGTCTCCAGCCAGTCCCACCACTGCAAGCGCTGGCAAAGCAACCAAATCAGCTGCCGTGACGGTGAAGGTCTGCGAAATGCCGATGCGGTTCTTGACCTTGACGGTGTAGGCATCGAGCGTAATCGTCAGCCTGTCAGCTGGCGTAAGCACGATACCACCACCCAGGTTGACGGACTTTTCAGGATTTAGCGACGTCGCGCCATAATATTGCGCAATGTCGCTGGTCACTGGATAGGTGCCGGTTTGCACCTGATTGCCGCCGCGGAAGTTGGTCGTCACGATTTGCGTATTGTTCTGACCAGGTGACGGCGCATGGAAACCGGTACCAGCAGTAAATCTTAGAGCAAATGCATCGGTGAAATCGTAGCGGGCGTTGATTTTACCAACGACCGTGCTGCCGAAGGTGTCATAATTTTCCCAACGGCCAGCAATACCCGCGGTAAACTTTTCCGTGATATCCGTTTCAGCCCCTACATATACAGCATAGCTTTGCTGGCTGTTTTTACCGGCGAAGACTGGGCTAACACCGCCATAGCCACTTGCGGCTGGTGACTGGGTCGCAACAATCTGTGCAGGCGGCGTCGCGGTGTTCAGCGCCGGCGTGTAAACGCCCGGCGAAACGAGATTATAGAGCGGCTGGCGGGCATAGGGTCCAGCGCCATAAGACTGAACATCGCCAACTGTTGTTTCATACTCCTCGCGACGGTATTCCGCGCCGCCGGACAATGTGATTGGGCTGAAAAACCCAACTTCGAGCGGATATGTCAGGTCGAGGTTTAGGTTCTGCTCGCGCTGGATAAGCTTGCCGAAGAAGAACTCTGTCTGGCTTTGCGGGCCGTAGGATGCGCTAAGCGATTCTGTCATCGCCAGAGAGAGCGAATTTTTCGACAGGGTCGCCGACAAATCATAAGTGAGTCCGCTTTCTGCCTCTCCCTTCACGCCGGTCACAGCATAAAGCTGGTCAACCTTGCCGATGAAGCGCGGTGTGAAGCCACCTGGATAGATGGATGCAAAGCTGAAGGTATTCGTGTCATTGACAAAGCCATCTGCTGGGCATGTCGCGTTGCCGGCAGGGCATGGGGTTAAAAAGATCGTGTTGAACGCACCATTCCGGCCGGGTGATCGTGTTGAGGGCGTTCCAGTGCCAATGTCCACAGTCAACGGAACAGGCGCGCTGATTGGCGGACGATAGTTGAAGCTTTGATTTGCCTTGCTGTGCGCATAGTTCGCAACAAGATAAAGCTGGGCATTGTCGCCTACATCAAGTGCACTGTTCAGGAAGAACTTGTAACCGTCGGATGGTGATGAACCCCAAATCTGCGCTGGCAGGCCATTTGCAAAATTCGGGATGCTGTTGGCGACGCCTGGATTCGTCCGGGCCAGTTCAAGAGCGATCGGGCGTGTCGCACCGCGGCTGGTGCCGTCACTTTTATAATATTCGGCCGAGAGGTTCACAAATCCACCCGCGCCAAGTTTAAAGCCGACATTGGCCGCAATCTGTTTACGCTCGCCATCGCCTTCATATTGTTGGCCCCACAAGGCCTGCACATCAAAGCCGGCATCGTCACGCAATTGGTAGTTGATAACGCCGGCAATAGCGTCCGAACCATATTGCGCAGTTGCGCCATCGCGAAGAACCTGAAGGTTTTTCAGCGCGATCGCAGGAATATTCGAGACATCGGCGCCTTGTGAACCGAAGGACAGCGCAGTGTCGCCACCAGTGTACACCTGAACCAGTGCAGAGCGGTTGTAACGCTTGCCATTGATCATCACGAGGATCTGGTCAGCACCGAGGCCACGCAGCGACGGTGCGCGCACAAAGGTCGATGCATCCGAAATCGTGTTCTGTGGCACGTAGAATGACGGAACAAGGTTACGGACGACGTCAAGCAAGTTGGCTTGCGGCTGCCCGACCAGCTCTTCCGAACCGATCACGTCGACGGGTGACGAGGAATCGGTGTCGGACCGGTCGGTACGGCGCGAACCGATGACAACGATCGATTTTTCTTCGCTCGCGGTCGATGCTGAAGTAGCGCTGCTGTCTTGAGCGTATACCGGTTGCGTTGCAAATAAAGCGGCTGCCGCGGTTCCGCACGCAAGCCATGCTTTGGAATAAGATTTATTTAACGACATCATACTTTCCCCTTATGAAAACCGAAGCGCCATTAATCTTGGCTAATGGCATTGGCGCACTCCCCACTCCTGCCTTGTTATTGAATAATAATTTCGCGATGAAAAGGGGTCACAATCGATTGTTGCGCTATGTGATATATTCGTCGCAGTTTCGTAAAAGGATTGTCATATGCACGTCATACCAAATGCCGAGGCGCCGCCTGCCCCGAGCATAGAATTTGGTCAATTTCTGGCCGTTGATATAAGGATTGGGCGCGTGATTGCTGCGGAACCATTGAAGGACGCGCGCAAGCCAGCATTCGTGCTGACGATCGATTTTGGAACGACGATTGGCGTGAAAAAAAGCTCGGCCCAGATTACCGAGCATTACACTTGCGCAGAATTGCCCGGCCGGCTGGTCGCTGCGGTCGTCAATTTCCCGCCAAGGCAGATCGGCAAAGTGATGTCGGAAGTGCTGACACTCGGTTTTCCCGATGCCAGCGGGGCGGTCGTTTTATTTGCACCGGACCGCGAAGTGCCAATCGGCAGCCGCCTCTTTTAAAAGGCAGCTGCCGCTTAGCTATTGCCTATCAGGCGAGCTTTTCCTTGATTTCGGCTGCAACGTTCGATGGCACTTCATCATAATGGTTGAAGAACATCGAATAGTTTGCACGTCCCTGCGTGAACGAGCGGAGCTGGTTCACATAGCCGAACATGTTGGCCAAAGGCACCATGGCTTC
>JBBQPQ010000119.1:0-4194 GCA_038217195.1 Sphingomonadales bacterium
GCGCTCGTCCGTACCAAGTTCTGGCCGACCGATCGCCGTCGCCAGGCGCTGCCAGAGAGAATCCTTGTTCGCTCCGATCATATACTCGCCGTCCTTGCAGCTGTAGACATTGGAGGGCGCAATACCGGGCAGGATAGAGCCCGAACGCTCGCGGATGAAGCCTCCATGGTCATATTCGGGAACTAGTCCCTCCATAACCTGAAGCACACTTTCATATAAAGCGGCGTCAATAACCTGACCTTGGCCGGTTCGGCCGCGATGGTGCAACGCGGCCAAGATTCCCATGCAACCGTAAGTTGCGGTCAGCGTATCACCAATCGAGACACCCATCCGGCTGGGAGGACGGTCTGGCTCGCCCACGATATAGCGCCAGCCACCCATCGCTTCGCCGATTCCGCCAAATCCCGCGCGGTCGGAATAAGGACCCGTCTGGCCATAGCCTGACATGCGTGCAATGATCAGCCCGGGTTGTTCGGTAAGCAAAATGTCGGGCGAAAGCCCCCATTTTTCCATCGTTCCCGGCTTGAAATTCTCGACCAGTATATCGGCGGTTGCGATCAGCTTGCGGACCAGCATTTGGCCTTCTTTGATGCGCAAATTGGCCGAAACCGATTTCTTGTTTCGTGCAACGACTTCCCACTGGACCTTTTCGTCGCCTTGCCCCCACACACGCATAGGGTCGCCCGCGCCGGGAGGTTCGACCTTGATGATCTCGGCACCCATATCACCAAGCAACTGGCCGCAGAACGGGCCGGCCAAAAGCTGACCAAGCTCAATTACGCGCAGACCTTTTAATGCACTCACTCTGCCGCCTCCAAATTCGTCCACACTGGCTGGACTGGCGCTACCAAGCCAGTTTCCGCTGCACAATTTGCGCGCAGATTTTCGATAGTCGGGCCATAGTTGAACAACGGCAATGTGCCCCTCTCCGCCCGCAATTTGGAACGCAGGGTTTCACTTGCCGCCAGATCGACAATGCCGTTTTCGCTCGCGATGACCCCATAATCTCTGGCGCCATTGGCGGTAACAAGTCCCTGAAGGATTTCCTTGCCCACCAATGCCGGATCGCGGTCGAGTGGGTCGCCCCAGCCGCCACCACCCCATGTAATGAAGTGCAATTGGTCGCCTTCATCGACATGAACTTCCTCGACCTTGTTGCCGATGATATGCGTCGTGCCATCGGCTTTTTCGAGCAGCTTGCGTGCACGTTTGCCAGGCTCTCCGCCGTTCACGCCCCATGGCGGCACAAACCAGCGGTCGTCATGTATCGAGATCGTACCGGCAGCAAGAAACCGGTAGGTCATATGAATGCCGTTACCGCCGCGATGCAGACCTGCGCCGCCACTGTCAGGCTCGGTTTCGTAGCGCTCAATGATGAGCGGGAAATAGCGTTCCAGAAATTCATTCGGCACATTTGTGAAGCCTGGCCATAACGAATGGCCATCGGGACCATCGCCCATTGGACGCCCGGGAATGCCACCAAAGCCAATTTGGAAGAGCTGGAACCAGTCGCCCTTTTTATCGTTACCCGAATAAAAAAGGTGCGGACTGGAGGAAAAACCGGCCGCATTTAGGAATTCTGGTGTTTTTTGGCCCAACAGCCCACCTAGAATGTCGAAAATGCGGCCCAGCGCGTGTGTGCGACCCGAGAGCGCTGCTGGAAATTTCGGCTTGAGAAGTGAGCCGTCCGGAATACGGACGTCGATCAAATCATAAAAGCCATCATTGAAAAGAATTTGGGGATCGAAGACCATGATCATGTAAATGCCGAAAAACATTTTGAACATGTTTTCGTTCAGGAAAAAGTTGATCGACGCCTGACTTTGTGGGTCGGTGCCAGCAAAATCGAGTACGACCTTCTCACCCTCACGCCACATCGTGCATTTGATCTTATACGGGCCAGCGCCCATACCATCGTCACATATGTAATCTTCGAAACTTACAGGATCTTCGCCAATAGCCATAGCGATGAGCGATTTCATCGCACGGTGATTGCGCGCCAGCAGTTCTTGCGTTGCCGAGATGTAGACATCATCACCAAAGCGCCCCGCCATTTCAATCACCCGTCGTGCGGCGACACGGCATGACGCGATGAGTGCATTCAAATCCGCCTGACACCAATCTGGTTTGCGCGTCTGGTGCATGACGAGCTTCATCAGGTCGTCATTATACTCGCCTTTTTTCCAGATTTTTACAGGCGGGATGCGAACGCCTTCCTCGAATATCGAGCGTGCATTGATTGGCATGGATCCAACGACTTTGCCGCCAATGTCCGATTGGTGGCCAAACATCGAAGTATAAGCGATCAGCCGTCCGTCCTTGAACACCGGCAGGAGCACCAGCCAGTCGTTCGAGTGACTGACAGCGCCAGCGCATGAATAAGGGTCGGACAGGAAAATCATATCCCCGTCTTCCAGCGTGCCATCAAAATTATCCAGAAAGCCGCCGATGAAACTGCCGAACTGACCAACGATCATCTTGCCGGTATGATCGGCAATCAGGGGGAAAGCGTCTCCCTGCTCGCGTATGCCGGGGGACATCGCGGTGCGCACCAGTGTCGCATCCATCTCGATCCGGGCGTTTCGAAGCGCATTTTCGATAATGTCGAGAGTCACTGGATCGATAGCGACTTTGTTGAATGGGATCTTGTTTGTTTCGATGATTTCGGCGGGCATTTCGTTCGCCTCCTCAAGCCAGATTGATCAGGATGTTGCCGACCTTGTCAACGGTCGCGACACAGCCGGTTTCGATGAGCGTGGTCGAGTCCATCTCAACGACGATCGCAGGGCCCGGAATGATGTCACCCTGTCGGAGTTTGGAACGGTCATAAATGATTGCAGCTTGTTCCTTGCCATCCATCCACAGAACATGGTCGCGCATTTTGGCCGCCGCAGGGTTTCCATCTCCCTTGGGCAGTTCAGCAGCCGGCAAATCAAGTGCCTGACCCAAGGCGACCGCACGCAGGTTCACGATTTCGTGCGGTGTATCCATGTTGAACGTGAAAAGACGGAGATGCTCCTCATCAAAACGTTTCAATATGCCCTCGACACCGTCACGTTCAAGCACATCAGGGGTGATGGTCAGCGGCACTTCGAATGCTTGCCCGGCGTAACGCACGTCGATTTCAAATTCGCTGCTGATATCGGCATCCTCGATACCGTCCGACTGCAACTCGGCGCGTGTCTGATCCGCCATTTCCTTCAGGATGCCGATAAGCTCCGCCGCGTCGGTTGTCGTTGCCAGACGCGAAAAGCTACGCGCTGTTTCGGTGCGCATACGCGTCGTAGCGTCGCCAAGCGCGCACAACACGCCAGGGGAAACAGGTGATACCGCTGGCCAGCTTCCCATCAATCGCGCGACCGCGTTGACATGGAGCGGCCCTGCGCCGCCAAAGCCCATCAACGCAAAGTGGCGCGGGTCATAGCCTTGCTGCACCGAGATCATCCGCAGAGCACCGAACATATTTTCGTTCACAATATCGATGATTCCGCGGGCAGCCGCCATCAGATCAATGCCGAGAGCGTCGGCGATGGTTTGGACCGATTTTTTTGCGCCTTCGCGGTCAAGTTTAAAACTGCCGCCCAGCAAATTTTCGGGCAGATAACCCAACACCACATTGGCGTCGGTTACAGTGGGTGCTACGCCGCCTTTTCCGTATGCCACGGGCCCAGGCACGGCGCCGGCTGACTGTGGACCAACACGCAACGCCTTGGTCAGTTCTGGCACATACGCAATGGAACCGCCCCCTGCGCCAACGGTCTTCACATCCAGCGACGATGCGCGCACCGCCAGATGACCGACCTCAGTCGTACGGACGCGGCGCGGTTCGAGATTTTCGATGAGCGCGACGTCTGTGGAAGTGCCGCCGACATCAAGCGTAAGGATGTTACGGATGCCGGCGTTTTTGCCGACCCATAAAGCACCCGTTACCCCGCCTGCAGGGCCTGACATCAGAATATTGACAGGGTGTAATTCGGCTTTTTGCGCCGACATGAGACCGCCATCTGAACGCAACAATGAAAGCTTGCCCGAAAATCCAGACGCCGCAAGCTTGCTTCGCAGGTTGGAAACATATTTGCCGACGACCGGGCGCACTGCGGCATTTGCAACCGTCGTCAATGTGCGTTCATATTCCTGCATTTCCGGCAGCACTTCATGGCTGAGCGATACCGGCACATCGGGCATGATCTCGTG
>JBBQPQ010000120.1:0-4131 GCA_038217195.1 Sphingomonadales bacterium
CCAGTGCGCACGATTGCGAACATGGCTTTAACTCATCCGTTTCTACAGCTTAACGCCTTATGGGGCGGGTTGCTTCAGGCGCGTGACATAGCAGAGACGAATCTCGACAGGGCCACGCAAGAAGGGGCGCAGCTAATCCAACCAAATATCTATGTCAACCTATGATCGGGCGTTTTTGGCCACTTTGATGCCCTTGCATGGCCCTTCGTGCAGGCTTAGACATAAGGCATGTTGAAATTCAAGCCCGCATCTCCGTTGCTTCTGCTCCTCATTCTGGCCGCATGCGGCAGTCCACAGGGTGGTTTTCCCTCGCTAGAGCGACGCCCTTATGAAACCGATGCACCCATAACAGCGCCCGTCCACGCAGCCGCAGCGCCAGTTGCGCTAACGGCGGAGCTGGCAGCGAAAGTGGGGGCGTTGCAAGCGCGCCACAAGGCAGCACAGGCCAGCTATGCGCGTGCGCTCCCGCCTGTGCAGGCAACCGCTGTGAAAGCCGCCAGAACGCCTCCAGGGAGCGAATCCTGGGTGAATGCACATATGCAGCTGTCGCGGCTCGACAAGACGCGTTCCGATTCAGTGGCCGCTTTGCGTGACTTTGATGGGCTGATAACGCAGGAAGGCGCAGGCGATGCAGCTATCGCGGCGCTTCTGGCCGAGGCACAGCAGCCGGTTGCAGATGATGTCGCGGCGCAAAATGCGGAAATCGAGCGGCTTTCGCGGCTGATCGGGGAATAGCTATTCCCCTTTAGAAGCATGCGCATTTGCTTGCGTGTGTGCTGTCCATGTGCACTATTCGCGATATGGACGGACAAAAGATGCAAGCCATTTCGCAAAATCCCGATATCCGCTTTTTGGGTAAATTGCTGGGCGATGTCATTCGCGCCTATGGCGGAGAGAGTCTGTTCCGGCAGACCGAATATATCCGGTCCACCAGTGTCGACCGCTTTCGCAAGATTGAGGGCGCAGATTCAAGCGACCGTGGGCTTGGCGCACTCAGTCTCGACGATACGCTGGATTTCGTGCGCGGGTTCATGCTCTTTTCGTTATTGGCCAATTTGGCTGAAGACCGGCAAGGTTTCGCGCATGAAGAAGGTGCATCCTTTGCCGAAGCCACTGCGCGGCTTCAGGCGGAGGGCAGATCGCTTGACGACATAAGAGAGATGCTTGCCCACAGCCTGGTCGTACCGGTGCTGACCGCGCATCCTACCGAGGTCCGGCGCAAGAGCATCATTGACCATAAAAACCGGATTGCCCGGCTTATGGCACTGCGTGATCAGGGACGAACAGTCACTGACGATGGCGATGAGGTAGATGCCGCCATCTACCGGCAAATCGCATTGTTGTGGCAGACAAGGCCGCTGCGCCGGGAAAAGCTCTTCGTTGCTGACGAGATCGAAAACGCGCGATCAACGATGCAGGACGTGTTCCTGACGGCCTTACCCAAACTATACGCCGGCTGGGAAAAGGCGTTGGGTTCGCGCCCGCCGGGCTTTGTGCGGCTTGGGACATGGATTGGCGGCGACCGTGACGGCAACCCCTTTGTCGATGCCGAGACTTTGCGTTTTGCGGTCACGCGCAATGGCGGCACCGCGATCCGGCACTATCTTGAGTCCGTTCACGTGCTTGGCGCTGAAATATCGATATCGTCGCTTATGAGCGATACGCCAGAAGCGGTTTTGGCGCTTGCCGAAGTCAGCGGTGATTCCGCGCCGAGCCGGGCCGATGAGCCCTATCGGCGTGCACTGTCTGGCATTTACGCGCGGTTGGCGGCAACTCATATCAAGCTTGTGGGCGACCAGCCGCCACGTCCGTCCAAATTGTCAGGGCAGCCTTATGACGGCCCCGATGCGTTGCGGAAGGACCTTGTGACACTGGCCTCAGGCCTTGCCCGCGATGGCGACGGGGCACTGGCAAGCGGCGGCGCGCTCTCGCGGCTCATCCGGTCAGTAGAAATTTTCGGTTTTCATCTGGCGACGCTGGACCTGCGGCAGAATAGCGATGTGCATGAACGTGTTGTTGCCGAACTGTTCCGAACGGCGGGTGTGACAGCCAATTATGCTGAGCTGGCCGAGGGTTCGCGTGTCGATGTGCTTATCAAAGAGCTATCGCACAACCGTCCGCTGGCGGGCGAGTGGACTGAATATAGCGCGGAAACGACAAAGGAGCTTGCGATCATCCGCGCTGCGGCCAAGGCGAAGGCCGATTTCGGAAGGGCCGCGATTACCACTTATAATATCAGCAAGACGACAAGCGTGTCCGACATGCTTGAGGTCTATGTCTTGTTGAAACAAGCTGGGCTCTACCATGTCAATGACGACGGGACTCCGGCTGCATCCATCATGTCGGTGCCTTTGTTCGAAACCATTGCTGACTTGCAAGCCGCGCCCGCAACCATGCAGGCCTTTTTCGACATCCCGTTGATGCGGACTCTGGCGCAGGCACGCGGGCATCAGGAGGTCATGATTGGCTATTCCGACTCAAACAAGGATGGCGGATATCTCACCTCGACCTGGGAATTATATGAGGCATCAAGCGCGCTGGCGGCCATCTTTGAGCAAGCCTGTATTGCCATGCAGCTGTTTCACGGACGCGGCGGCGCAGTTGGCCGCGGGGGTGGATCTGCCTTTGGTGCCATCCTTGCCCAGCCGAAAGGCACAGTGCAGGGACGAATCCGGATCACCGAGCAAGGCGAGGTGATTGCCGCCAAATATGGCACGGTCGACAATGCCGTCACCAGTCTGGAAACGATGGCGTCGGCGGCGATGCTTGCGACATTATCAAGCGACCCGATAGCTGACGCCGACGAGGCACGGTTCAAGGCAGCGATCGCGCAATTGTCTGCCAGTGCATTCGGGCATTATCGCGGACTGGTTTATGACACGCCGGGCTTTCGCACCTTTTTTCGGCAGATGACCCCGATCAACGAGATCGCGACGCTCAAAATCGGTTCGCGTCCGTCAAGCCGGACGGCATCTGATGCCATTGAAGACTTGCGTGCGATCCCGTGGGTGTTTTCCTGGGCGCAGGCCCGCGTGATGCTGCCCGGCTGGTACGGGACGGGGCAGGCAATTGCGGATTTCGCCGACAAGGGCCTGTTGCGCGCGATGGCGAGCGAATGGTCCTATTTTCAGACGATCCTTGGCAATATGGAAATGGTCCTGGCCAAATCGGACATGGGCATTGCGGCTTATTACGCGGATCTCGTCGAAGACCGCGAACTGGCCACTGACCTGTTCGGACGAATCAAGGGCGGCTGGAACGCGGCGCGCGATGGCCTGCTTGGCGCCACAGGGCAAAGCTTTTTGCTTGAGGCGAACCCTGCGCTCCATAACTCGATCCGGTTGCGGCTGCCTTATATCGAGCCGCTCAACCTATTGCAGATCGAACTGATGAAACGCCACCGCGCGGGCGAAGCCGACGAGCGGATCGGCGAGGGTATTCAGCTCACCATCAACGCTATTGCGACTGCCTTACGGAACAGCGGGTAGTATTGAACCACGGGCGCACCCATCGACAAAACCCACTGCCCATTCGACAAGGCACGCATTCGTCCCTTTCCCTTGCGCGTGGGGCTGATATGACAAACCCGAAAAAATATTCAGGAGAGTTCCTATGCGCATCACCAAAACCGCCGTTTCCGCTCTTGCCGTCGCTTTTGCCTTTGTGGCCACGCCAGCACTCGCGCAGTCGGCAGCGCCAGTCCCAGTCCCAGCCGCGGCTTCGGAAATCGATCAGAATGCCGGCATCAAGGCCTTTTTTGAAGAATATGACGCACAGCAGCTGGCGCAATCGCCGCTGGGCAAATCCTATCGCGGTATCAAGGACAGCGATTATGGCCGCTGGGATGACTTTACAACCGCTGGCGAAGTCCGTGCCAACAATGCCGAACGGTCAGCACTCAACGAAATGCGCGCACGTTTCGACCCTGCAAAACTCTCGCCCGAAAACCGCTTGTCGTATCGCCTTTTCGAAAAGCGCGCCGAGCGCAATGACGCCGCGTTCAAATATAATGATTATGGCTATGTCTTTGACCAGATGAATGGCGCGCAGAGCCAGCTGCCGGCGTTCCTCATCAACATTCACCGCGTCGACACCAAATCCGATGCGCGTGCCTATGTCAGCCGTCTCTAC
>JBBQPQ010000121.1:0-4047 GCA_038217195.1 Sphingomonadales bacterium
CCGCAATCCCGATCTTGACAAAGCTGCAATAGAAGCCCGATTGCGCAATGATCTTGGGATCGAAAGGCTCTTGTGGTTAGGCAATGGCCTCGCGAACGACCACACCGACGGCCATATCGACAATCTTGCTCGCTTCATTGGTGAAAACCATATTGTCATTCCGCAAGGTACCGGTCCAGACGATCCCAATATCGCGGTATATGATGACGCCCGCCAACGCGCCGAGGCGTTTGGATGTAAGGTTACGAAAATGCCCTCTGTTGGACATTTCGTCCAAGACGGCGAGATCGTTCCTGCCAGCTACATGAACTTCTATATCGGCAACCGTAATGTGGTTGTGCCAGTTTATAACGCGGACAATGATGAAGCTGCAATTATGACCTTGAAAGAACTGTTCCCTGATCGACAAGTCGTCGGCATTGTGGCAGATGCCGTTTTGACTGGAGGAGGCAGCTTTCACTGCTCCAGCCAGCAAATTCCGGTTTAGCTGTATTGGAATTTAACGCGTCCATAGGCATAAAAATTGCACGTTAGTCGTATCGGAGAGGATATCCCATGAAAAAAGCGATTTTGTTTGCATTCGCTACTGCAACTTTGACTGTTCCTGTGATGGCAGATCACCACATGGAAAATAAGGCACAGCACGACAAAATGCACAAGGAGCATCAGGAGCGTCTGGCCAAAATACTTGCCGACCCTGCCCGCGCAAATGATGCAAAGCGCGACAAATATCGCCACCCTGCCGAAACTATAGATTTTTTCCGTTTGCACCCCGACCATGTTGTCGGCGAGTATGCACCGGGTGGCGAATGGGTGTCGCGCATTCTCGGACGTTATGTGAACGAAAATGGCAAATATGTTGGCCTGTTTTTCGGAACTAAATCCTTCTTTAGCGATCAGCAAAAGCAAGGCATCGCAACGGCTATCGGAAAATTCCCATCCGATGTTGCTGCTGTTTCCGGACGTCCGGCAGCTGATTTCAGTGCCTTTTCGCTTAGCGAGATTCCCGAAGGAACAAAGGGCACATTTGACCGTATCCTTGTGATGCGCATGATGCATAACATGATGAACTGGAACATCGCTGATGCCGAAATCAAGGCGATGCGCGAATTGCTCAAACCAGATGGTCTATTGGGCATTGAACAGCATCGCGCCAAAGCCGACGCGCTGTTCAGCTACACTGATGGTAGCAAAGGCTATATGCGCGAGGCCGATATCATCAAGTTCATGGAGGTTAATGGCTTTGATCTCGTTGCCAAAAGCGAAATCAATGCGAACCCGAAGGACAGTGCGAATTGGCCCGACGGCGTCTGGACCTTGCCTCCTGCACTGCGGTTGAAGGATGTTGATCGTTCAAAATATGAAGCGATTGGTGAATCCGATCGCATGACATTGCTGTTTAAAAAACGCCCGTGATGTCGTCGTGACAGCATTTGCAGTTCGTGCCATTCTTTCAGGCATCATCATTGCTCTCATTGCTGTCATTGGGCGCAAGGCACCGGCAGCGGGAGCATTAATCGCCTCGCTGCCGCTTATCTCAGTTGTCGGTATGATCTGGCTGTGGCGCGATACAACCGATCCTCTGCTCCTCGCCAATCATTCAGAGGCTACATTCTGGTACGTACTGCCCAGCCTCCCAATGTTCCTGCTATTGCCGTGGCTTCTGCGCAGCGGGTATAATTTCTGGTTCGCGCTGTCGTCGGGGATCGCGCTCACTTTATTATTGTATTTGGTGACAATCGTGATTGCGGCGCGTTTCGGGGTGCGGCTATAGATGCGGGCATGAAACGAGACATAACTGCTGCCGCGTTGCAGCTTCCACTGTCGGCCAGCGAAGCCGAAAATATTGATGCTGTCAGCGAGCTTGTCGCACAGGCATCGGACCTTGGCGCACAAATCATATTGCCGCCCGAACTTTTTTCAGGGCCCTATTTCTGCAAAACGCAAGAAGAAGCGAATTTTGCGTTGGCGCATCCGACCTCCGAGCATCCGGCAGTGCGCGCGATGGCCAAGCTTGCAAAACGCCTTGGTGTCGCGATTCCGGCTAGCTTTTTTGAACGCGATGGGGCGCATTTCTACAACAGCGTGGCCATGATTGACCCAAACGGCGAAATCATGGGCGTGTACCGCAAAAGCCATATTCCCGACGGCCCTGGCTATCAGGAGAAATACTATTTTCGTCCGGGAAATACAGGGTTCAAGGTCTGGGATGTTTTTGGCACGCACATCGGAGTCGGCATCTGCTGGGACCAATGGTATCCAGAGTGCGCGCGCGCGATGGCACTGATGGGCGCGGAGCTTTTATTCTACCCAACTGCCATAGGTGCCGAGCCGCACGATGCAACGCTGGACACACGGCATATGTGGCGGCGCGCGATGGTTGGACATGCTGTGGCCAATTCCATACCCGTGATCGCGGCAAACAGGGTTGGCAGCGAAGACGATCATGGCCAGACAGCGCAAAGATTTTATGGCACCAGCTTCATTGCAAATGAATGGGGCGATATCGTCTGCGATTTGGACGACGCCGAAACGGGAATATTGGTTTCGACATTCGATATGGATCAAGCGCGCGCCCACCGTGCAAGCATGGGTTTTTTCCGTGACCGACGTCCACAGCTTTATGGCCGCCTGGCAGAAGATGTCTGATCTGCCCCACCTCTATTTGATTGGTATTGGGTCGAATCAACCGCATCCAGTCATTGGTGCGCCGAACCGCATCATCCCGCAGGCGATTGCTGCGCTTGAGATGGATGATATCGACGTGTTTGCCCAATCAACGATCATGCAATCAAGCCCGCTTGGGCCGTCATCGCGCCGCTTTGCAAATGCCGCGGCCATTGTGGCAAGCACACTCCAGCCACCTGCCTTACTTGCCCGCCTTCACGAAATCGAAAACCACTTCGGCCGTGTGCGTCGTGGCCAAATCTGGCGGGCGCGCGTGCTGGACCTCGACATACTTTTGTGGTCCGGCGGCATATGGGCGGAAGACAATCCGGCGCTTTCCATCCCGCATCCCGGCCTTCGATCTCGTGGTTTTGTCCTTACGCCTGCGGCAATGGTTGCACCCGATTGGCGCGACCCAATGACTGGCCTCAGCATCCGTCATCTGCAATCACGATTTAACCGTCCAAAGGCGCTTGACCGCACCTCCCACCGCCATTAGGGGGAGCGCTCTCCTTTGAACCCAAAGCTGGTTCAACACGGGGGCCCTTAGCTCAGTCGGTAGAGCAACTGACTTTTAATCAGTAGGTCGCTGGTTCGAACCCAGCAGGGCTCACCATATATCCCGTTGTAAACGCCACAAAACCGTGGATTATGTTTACACTTTCAACCTCAGTTTAACCACCAACTGCTACACGGGAGAAGATGGGGATGTGTTCACACCATCACACCGCAATGGGGCCAACACTTGGCAAGTCCGCAAGCGTTGGCCAAAGGATTGCAAATCGATTCTGGGACATGAGTTTGTTCTATCTATTGGAGAGACGGACAAGGAAAAGGCAGCCGCCAAGCTGCCCCTGATCGCCGCTGAGTTTCGCGATAAGGTCAAAGAAGCGCGCAGCCGTGCGAGCGCAATGCCGCGAGGGGAACTTGCTCAAACGGAGGCGCAAGGATTTGCCGCCGGCTTCTTCAACAGCCAGTTTCAGGCATTCACGGTAAAAAGACGGCTGGAAAAGATCAATCATATGCAGTTGCTACGGGATGATTGTGGGCGACTTGCCACTGTCCAAGAGAAGCTTGGCCGCAACGATTATGGACCTGTGCTGGCTGCTGGATGCACATTGATGCGACAAGCGGGCGCAGTGTTGGATGGTGAGGACCAGATAAGCCATGCATGATCGCAATTGTGTTCTACGTCAGAAATTGACTTTATCAGACCAGCAGGGCTCACTGTTAATTCACATACTTAATTAGAAGATTTGGTGGGAGCACGCTCGTTGCTGCGCTCGGCAATCACATATCAATCAGGCCACGATTAACAGACATCATCCCGCTTGCAGCTATGATGTTCGCCGTTTGGATCACTAATGTCGGCTAGCTCGA
>JBBQPQ010000122.1:0-3808 GCA_038217195.1 Sphingomonadales bacterium
AGTTTTTTTATGCAAATCATGGTTCGCGATAATAATGTTGATCAGGCCCTACGCGCGCTGAAAAAGAAGCTGCAGCGTGAAGGCGTTTATCGCGAAATGAAGTTGCGTCGTCATTTTGAAAAGCCATCGGAAAAGCGTGCACGTGAAAAGGCTGCTGCTGTCCGTCGTGCGCGCAAGATGGAGCGCAAGCAGCAGGAACGTGACGGCGCGAAATAGGCGCCAGCACTCTTCGACAAGGAAGGCGCCTTCGACCGGCGCTTTTTTTGTATCTAGAATCCGCGCTACTTTCTGCTAGTCAGCCCGCAACTCAGCCCATAGGAAATTCGTATGTCCGTCACTGCCGTGCCTATCTTGCCAATCAAAAAAGGTTCGCTCACCAAATATTGGGTAGCGATTGCCTTGGTACTCGCGTCAGGCGCAGGGCTGGCGTATTGGGGCACAAGTGATGTGCGGCAGGAATTTGGCGACGTTGTAACAACGGCTTCTGGCTTGCGCTACAAAGTCATCCAGGCTGGCGAAGGCCCAAAACCCACCGATAATGATGTTGTCCTGGTGAGTTACAAGGGCATGTTGAAAGACGGCACCATTTTTGACCAGAATCCGCAAGCTGGCTTTCCGGTAACCGGCGTCGTTCCCGGATTCTCCGAAGGCCTGAAACTCATGCAGCGTGGCGGCAAATATCGCCTCTGGATCCCATCAGACCTTGGCTATGGTCCGGAAGACCAGCGTAACCCGCAGACAGGCGCAGTCGCTATTCCCGGTGGTAGCGAGCTGACTTTCGATGTCGAGCTGCTTGAATTCAAATCACGCGCCGAAATCGAAGCCATGCAAAAGCAAATGCAGGAAATGCAGAAGCAGCAGGGCAAGGTAGGAGGCGGACAGCCAGGCGGCGCTCCTGAAGGTCTTCCGCCCGAAATTCAGCAACAGATTGATGCCCAGATGCAGGCGCAGCAAGGGCAGAACCCACCGCAATAAGGCACTCACCGTGCCAATTGCGCGCTATGCGCTCGCTACAGCGTTGCAAAAAAGATTATCGTTGCCACCGCCATCACGGCGGTCGCGGTCCACCCGGTAATCGTCGCGCGGCGGCCAAGTGTCAGCCGCCCCATGGCGCGCGGGTTGCCGACGATCAGCATCATCATCACCATGAGCGGGGCCGCAAGTACACCATTGACGACCGCAGCCCAATAAAGCGCACGCGCCGGGTCGATCCCCACATATTGCAAGGACACCCCAAGCATCGTGGTTACCGCAATCGTTCCGTAAAACAGCCGGGCTTTCATGGGTTTTGCGTCAAGGCTACCTGCGATTCCGAACATTTCGGTCACGGCATATGCGGCTGAGCCTGCAAGCACGGGTACCGCTAGCAGGCCGGTTCCGATGATGCCCAACGCGAACAGCGCAAAGGCGAAGTTTCCGGCGATCGGCCGCAAGGCTTCTGCCGCCTGCGCCGAAGTCTCGATGTCGCGCACGCCATTGGCATGCAGCGTCGCCGCCGTCGCAAAAACGATCGCGAGCGAGACGATGGAACTGAATGCCATGCCCGTTAGGGTGTCAATCTGGATGCGTTTAAGCTCTGGCCCAGCATCCTTTGGCGTAATGCACAATGGTTTGGCCTTATGCCGTTTTTGCTCCTCTATTTCCTGGCCGGCCTGCCAGAAAAACAGATAAGGGCTGATAGTCGTACCCAATATCGCCACCACCGCTGTGGCGTAGGCCCCAGTCCACTCGATGCGCGGTACCACGAGCGAGGTGAGCGCTTCCCCCCAAGAAACCTGCGCCACGAAGACAACTGCCACATATGCAAATAAGGAGAGAGTCGTCCATTTGAGCACCGCCGAATATCGTTCGTACGAAAGCCAGACCTCAATGACCACGCAGATGACGCCGAACAATAAAGTGTAGAGCCCAAGCGGCCCTCCCACCAGCAGGCCGAAAGCCGCGCCCATAGCAGCGAGATCAGCGCCGAGGTTCACGATGTTGGCGACGAGCAGAAGCCCGACCATGAGGATGAGCAATGGGCG
The DNA here is from genome assembly GCA_038217195.1 of Sphingomonadales bacterium. Lineage (GTDB taxonomy): Bacteria > Pseudomonadota > Alphaproteobacteria > Sphingomonadales > Sphingomonadaceae > Sphingorhabdus_B. Next base: position 2,025 of record JBBQPQ010000122.1, read on the forward strand.
GGGATAATGACGGCGAAGATTTCGTGCAATTCCCGCGCCGGTCACACGCCCGATTTCCGCCGCAACCTCTTGAATGGCAACCATCAAGGGGAAACTGAACAAAAAGGTCCAACTGAGACCATAGCCGAATTGCGCGCCTACCTGGCTATGTGTTCCGATGCCCGACGGGTCGTCATCCGCCGCGCCTGTGATCAGACCCGGGCCAAGGCGGGACATGAAACTGGTGCGTTTTGGTGGTTCTGTTTGCATCATTTGCAACAACAGGCCTCAAAATGAACCAATGTCAATGACATGGGACAATGGGACAGGGACATGACTCAATACGCCCAGCCAAAACCGCCATGGCGTTAGACTGCGCTCTCCAACAATCCCTCGTCCTTGATGCGCTTCTGCCAATAAGCTGGCGCCAGCTGGTGCACATTATGGCCTTCGCTGTCGACCGCGACGGTGACCGGGAAGTCGACAACTTCAAATTCGTAAATTGCCTCCATCCCGAGATCTTCAAAGCCGACGACCTTGCTTCCCTTGATCGCCCGGGCGACAAGATAGGCCGCCCCGCCGACCGCCATGAGATATGCGCTTTTGTGACTGGCAATCGCCTGCGTTGCCGCTGGACCCCGCTCTGCCTTGCCGACACAGGCAAGCAATCCTTGCGCGAGCATCATGTCCATGAATTTGTCCATGCGCGTGGCTGTCGTCGGCCCTGCGGGCCCGACGATTTCCTCGCCAACCGGATCGACTGGCCCGACATAATAAATAATCCGGCTCTTGAAGCTCACGGGCAATTCCTCGCCTGCCGCCAGCATATCGGCGATGCGCTTGTGCGCGGCATCGCGCCCGGTCAGCATCTTGCCATTTAAGAGGAGACGATCGCCCTGCTTCCAACCTGCAACAACCTCGGGCGTCAACGCATCGAGATCGACCCGAATGGCCGCTGCATCCGGTTTCCAGTCAACCTTTGGCCATGCATCAAGGTTGGGAGCGTCCAGATAGACAGGCCCCGCGCCATCCAGCGTGAAATGCGCATGACGCGTCGCCGCACAGTTCGGAATCATCGCCACTGGCTTGCCAGCGGCGTGGCAGGGCGCGTCCATGATCTTTACATCCAATATCGTCGACAGTCCGCCAAGCCCCTGCGCACCGATCCCAAGCGCGTTGACCTTGTCAAAAATCTCGATCCGCATTGCTTCAATATCATTCTGCGGTCCGCGCGCCTTGAGCGGCCCCATATCGATGGGCTCCATCAGGGCCTGCTTGGCCAGAAGGACGCAATGTTCGGCTGTCCCTCCAATGCCAATTCCCAACATCCCCGGCGGGCACCAGCCGGCACCCATCTGGGGCAGCATTTCGACCACCCAGTCAACGATATTGTCCGACGGGTTCATCATCTTGAATTTTGACTTGTTTTCGCTACCGCCACCTTTGGCGGCGACATCGACGGACACTTTTGATCCCGGCACCAAATCTACATGCAAAACGCATGGCGTATTGTCTTTGGTGTTGCGGCGCGTGAAGGCCGGATCAGCAAGTACCGAGGCACGCAATTTGTTATCCGGATGTAGATAGGCCCTGCGGACACCTTCGTCGATCACATCCTGCAACGAGGCAGACGTGTCTTCCAACTGGCAATCCATGCCCCATTGGACAAATACGTTGACGATGCCCGTGTCCTGACAAATCGGGCGATGCCCTTCTGCGCACATGCGGCTATTGGTCAGGATCTGCGCAATAGCGTCTTTCGCGGCGGGTGACTGTTCAGCGTCATATGCCTCCCCCAATGCACG
>JBBQPQ010000123.1:0-3586 GCA_038217195.1 Sphingomonadales bacterium
TGACCTGATGCCAGCAACCCTCGACTACAGCCACAAGATCCTCGAGCGGATGGCCGCCGACCGCCATTCGGGCGCAGCGCCATTTCTGGAGCCTGATGCCAAGAGCCAGGTTACCTTGCGCTACAACAGCGAAGGCAAGCCAGAGGCGGCGACCGCAATCGTCGTATCGACTCAACATGCACCTGGCTATGACCAAGGCGAAAAAGAAGCCGAGCTGCACAATTATGTGAAGGGCGTCATCGCTGACCTGCTTCCCGCCAGCCTGCTCACCGAGACCGAATATCACATCAACCCGACCGGCAGCTTCGAAATCGGCGGACCCGATGGCGACGCTGGCCTGACTGGCCGCAAGATCATCGTGGACACGTATGGCGGCGCAGCCCCGCATGGCGGCGGCGCGTTTTCCGGCAAGGACCCGACCAAGGTCGACCGCTCAGCCGCCTATATCACCCGCTATCTTGCCAAGAACATCGTGGCGGCCGGACTTGCCACGCGTTGCACCATCCAGCTTGCTTATGCCATTGGCGTGTCCAAGCCATTGTCGCTCTATGTCGATACGCATCGCACCGGCACGGTTGGCGACGACCAGATCGAAGCCGCCATCATGGGCATCGAGAAACTGGGTGGGCTGACCCCGCGCGGTATCCGTACACATCTTGGCCTTAACAAGCCGATTTACCGCAAGACAGCGGCTTATGGCCATTTCGGTCGCAAGCCCGAAGGCGACTTCTTCCCGTGGGAACGCACCGATCTTGTCGAGGATCTGAAAGCCGCTTTGGCTTGATTGCGCTTGCAGCGTGGCGGCTGAAAGTTTAGCCGCCACCGTCATGACTGCGAACAAGACAGGGGACCCAACAACGCTGAACCGCCTTTATGGCCGTTCAAAGGGCAAGAAGCTACGCACCGAGCAGCATGAGCTTGTGGACAATCTGCTCCCGCAAATCGCGGTGGCCGAAACGGGTACGCTTGGCAGCAAAGAATTGTTCGGTGATGACCGCGCCATGCATTTCGAAATCGGCTTTGGCGGCGGAGAGCATCTCGCCTACCGGGCAGATTTGCTTCCCGATCACGGTTTCATCGGCTGCGAACCGTTCCTGAATGGGGTTGCCCAGGCGCTTTCCCATATCCGCGAAGGCGGGTTGCACAATGTGCGCCTGCACATGGGTGATGCGCTGGAGATTTTGCGCCGCATACCCGACGGCTCGCTGTCGTTTGTCTATCTCTTGCATCCGGACCCCTGGCCAAAGGCGCGGCACATAAAGCGGCGGATGATGAACGATGGTCCCGTCGATTTGATCTTGGCGAAGTTAAAGCCGGGCGGAGAGTTCCGCTTTGGTACGGACCATCCGGTCTATGTCCGCCATGCGCTCATGGTTATGCAACGCCACCGGCATCAATTCGACTGGCTGTGCAACGCGGCGTCGGATTTTCAGAACCGCCCCGGCGGCTGGCCCGAGACGCGTTACGAGGCCAAAGCACGCAGGCTTGGTCACGAGGTTTGGTATTTTCGTTATCGGCGCAAAATGCTCTAAAGCAATGCGTCAATATGCGCGGCTGCTTTTGTCCGCGTCGACCTTGTCCACCCATTCGGGATAAAAGCTCGGCTGGCGTTTGGACCAGCCAGATGCCGTTGCCGCAGCTTCGCTGATGGACTGAAGCAATATCTTGCGTTTTCCCGGGGGTAGATGCGGCATTGACGCGGCCGCGCAAAATGCCGCCGGCAACCAAGGACGCGCATCGGCACCGATCAGGCGCTCGTACAGGAACCGGTAGGCCGCGAAGCAATCGATGCGCCCTTGCCCCAGATCAAAGGCCGATACTGTGACCAATTGCGCCAAAAAGGGTTCAGCATCCTTAAGCACGCTGGAATCGGGAATACATGCCCTTATGTCCGGCAGCCGAGCGTAAAATGTCTGTTGCGCTTCCATCGACGAAAGCTCGGCCGCATTGCGCGACCAAATGGCAATGGCATCGACATCTTCAAAGGCGACGTCGAGTGAACGCCGGATATAGCGCTGGGTAGCAGCACTGAAGCCTGCAAATTCTTTGATTTCGGCCAAAGTCAAAAGGCCGGGACCTTCACGCACTGGTTTCGTCATGCCATTAACCCCCAATTTCCCTGCCACCATCATCGTCCCAATATGGTTAGCGAAGGATTAACGACGAATACAGCAGATAAACATTCGACCAACTTGGCCACGCGTTCGACGAGAAACGATGCACATGGTGCAACCGACGGAAAATCGGCTATAGCAAGCCATGGAAAAACCTCCGGCCCGCAATGCGCTCATTGGACACCAGATGGCGCTCCTGACCATCATTGGGTTCTGGGCATTTTATGCGCTGATCCTCTCCTTGCGTGCGGCATTGTTGGATTTTCCGGCGCAGGCTATTTTGTTCGAACGTCGGCTGATGGTGGCAGTAGTTGGCGTAGTTGTGACCTGGATCCTCTACGCCGGGCTGCGCATTGGGGACCGAAGGTCTTTGGGTTTTCGTGTCAGCGTGGCGTTTATCGGCGCGATCCCATGCGCCATGATCCTTGCGTCGGCCAACTTCTATATTTTCAACCTGTATGATCCCGTCAGCCTGTTCAAAGATCCAAGCGTTGGAAGGACAATTGAAGATTTGAAGGCGCAACTTGGCCTCTCTTTCTGGCAGGAAATTGCCGACATTTCTGTCACACATTATTTCTTCCTGATCGCCTGGAGCTCACTGTACGTCGCGATTGGCTATGCCCGCGAAGTGCGCGAGGCTGAGCGCAAGACATCCCGTTTTGCCCAGGCTGCGCAAGACGCCGAACTGCGGTCGCTGCGTTACCAGGTAAATCCGCATTTCCTGTTCAACACGCTCAATTCACTGTCGAGCCTTGTGCTCACAGGAAAACCGCGCGAGGCCGAGGCGATGATCCAGAATCTGTCCAATTTCTACCGCACCAGCCTGTCGTCCGACCCGTTGGAGGATGTTACGCTTGAAGAAGAGGTTGAGCTACAGCGGCTCTATCTTGAAATTGAAAGCGTGCGCTATCCTAAACGGCTTTGGGTGACGATTAACATTCCCGACGAATTGATGGGCCAGCACGTCCCCGCGTTGATCTTGCAGCCGCTGGTCGAAAACGCCATCAAATACGGGGTGTCCCGGACCACGCGGCCGGTTCAAATCACAATCAATGCGAAACGCGAGGGCGATGTTCTGGTGCTCAGCGTCACCGATGATGGCGAGGTTATCGACGCCGATCATGTCGGTGGAAACGGAATTGGCCTCACCAATGTCCGCGACCGGCTGGAGGCGCGTTACCGGTCAGCTGCACGGCTTGACACGCACACGATTCACGGAGGAGGCTTTATCGCCATGCTTACCCTGCCTTTAAGTCACCGGGTGGCGGCATGAAGCGGCTCCGCACCTTGATCGTGGATGACGAACCTTTGGCGATCGAGCGGCTTGAAACGCTAAGCGCCGATCATCCCGCTATCGAAATTGTCGGCACTGCCAACGACGGCGTTGAAGCCTTGCGGATCGCCCAGCAGCTGACGCCTGATCTGATCTTTCTCGATATCGGCATGCCGAAAATGGATGGCATCAACGCGGC
>JBBQPQ010000124.1:0-3545 GCA_038217195.1 Sphingomonadales bacterium
AATGGTGCCCGGAAGAGGACTCGAACCTCCACGCCGTTACCAGCGCCAGCACCTGAAGCTGGTGCGTCTACCAATTCCGCCATCCGGGCACGAGACATTCTGCAAATCGCATCATGTCGGGTAGGGGCGTTCCTTTAAGCAATCAGGTCTTATTGTCAACGTCTGTGCGCCAGCGGCATTGCAATAAATCCTTGCGCGAGATCCGGATAAAGACACAACAGCTATTTAAACGCATGTCGGCCTTGAAAGGTCTTTGACGGTGGTGCAAAGCGCGCGCAGTTCTTATGCTGCATGACGGAGCTTTTATGCAAGGCAAGTTGGTAACGATTTTTGGTGGCGGCGGGTTTCTTGGTCGATATGTTGCGCAAGCGCTACTCAACCAAGGCGTGCGTATCCGTGTAGCTTGCCGAAATGCCGGCAACGCCAATTATATCAAACCACTTGGCAATCTGGGGCAAGTGCAGTTGATGGAGGCGGATATCCGCAAGCCAGCGAGCGTGGCGCGTGCCGTGCAGGACGCCGACGCAGTGATTAATCTTGTCGGTAGCTTTGCGGATATGAACGCAATCCAGAATATTGGCGCTGGCCATGTTGCAATGGCTTGCGCTGACGCTGGTGTCCAGGCGCTTGTCCATATGTCGGCGATTGGCGCCGATGCCAACAGCGACGCGGAATATGGCCAAAGCAAAGCTGGGGGTGAAGCCGCGGTGCATGCGGCATTCCCCTCCGCAGTTATCTTGCGGCCATCGGTCGTTTTTGGTCGCGAAGACCAGTTTATAAATCGGTTCGCTGGCCTGATACGTATGCTGCCGGTGGTACCCGTAATTGGGGCATCGACGCGGTTTCAGCCCGTTTTTGTAGGTGACGTTGCCAAGGCCGTAGCCGCCGCACTTATGCAACCCAACGGACTGATATTCGAACTTGGCGGGCCGGACATTTTCTCGATGATGGAATTGAACCGCTGGATTGCCAAATCCATCGGTCGCGAACCTTTGTTTGTCGAAGTGCCGGATATTGCGGCCAAATTGCTCGCGAAGGGAACGGGCTGGTTGCCAGGTGCGCCCATAACTGACGACCAGTACAAAATGCTTGGTCACGACAATGTGGTCACAGGGACTGACGGATTATCAGCTTATGGCATTGTACCGACGCCGCTTGAAGTCGTTGCGGAAGACTGGCTTGATATCTATCGCAAGCATGGCCGCTTCGGAGTAAGCCCCAAATCATCACAACAATCAGGCAGTAGCCAGTGAGCGATGCAATGATCGCCCTGCTTCTCGGGATCATCGAAGGCTTGACCGAATTTTTGCCCGTATCGTCCACCGGGCATCTCATATTGGCAGGCGAACTTGTCGGATTTACAGACAACAGTTCAGTTGCCTTTAAAATCGCCATCCAGCTTGGCGCAATCCTGGCTGTTATCCTTGTCTATTGGCAGCGTTTCTGGGCGGTCGGGAAAGGACTGCTGACGTTCGAACAGGGTCCGGTTGCGTTCACGCGCAATATCTTGCTTGGCTTTGCCCCGGCACTGGTGATTGGCGTTTTGGCGTATGATGCCATTCGCGCCGCGATGCAGACACCGCAAATCGTCGCCATTGCACTTTTGCTGGGCGGCATATTGATACTGCTGCTTGAACGCATCGTCAAAAATGTGCGCTTTCATTCGGTCGAGCAAATCCCATTTGGGACCGCACTGGCGATTGGCCTTGTCCAATGCACAGCGATGGTGCCTGGCGTCAGTCGGTCAGGCGCGACGATCATGGGCGGACTTATGATGGGCGTTGAACGCAAGACAGCTGCTGAATTTTCTTTCTTTGTCGCCGTTCCAACCATGATGGCCGCAACGGTGTACGCTTTGTGGAAGGACCGGGCGCTTTTGAACGCTGACGATCTGGGGATGATTGCCATTGGCTTTACGACGGCGTTTTTCGTCGCGTTGCTTGTGGTCAAAGGGTTTGTCGCCATCGTCAGCAAATACGGTTTTGCGCCGTTTGCTTATTACCGAATCATCATTGGTTCCGCGGCGTTAGTTTGGCTGAATTTGCGATAGGATCCGCATCGGACCTAATAATTTGAAATAATCTTGCGCACCAGTAATCTAAACTCTTAAATTGATATATATTAGTCAGTAATTCTGACCTATAATATCTGTTTCTGCGTGACAGCAACGGTTTCCCGCGTTAACCGCATCGCATCTTCGAGGAGTGCGTAGTGGCCAAAGATCCGATGTTGAAATTCATTTCCAAGCCGCAGGCTTATCCGCACAAGCGGGAAGCGGAACTGCGTGCTGAGGATTTTGCAGAAATAGCGGACCGTTATGCCCCGGCAGCGGCGGCTGATCAGGCTTCGCGTTGCTCGCAATGTGGCGTGCCTTATTGTTCGGTCCATTGTCCCTTGCACAATCATATTCCCGACTGGCTTCGCCTGACTGCCGAAGGACGGTTGCGCGAGGCATATGAACTGTCAAACCTCACAAGTACGATGCCTGAAATCTGTGGCCGTATCTGCCCGCAGGATCGCCTCTGCGAAGGCAATTGTGTAATCGAGTTTTCCGGGCATGACGCCGTCACCATTGGCTCGGTCGAAAAATATATCACTGATACAGCATGGGAACAGGGCTGGGTCGAACCGGTTGAGGTCGGCGCATCGCGCGGGCAATCGGTGGGCATCATCGGTGCTGGACCGGGCGGCCTAACGACAGCAGAATATTTGCGCGTCGCTGGCTATGACGTTCATGTATATGATCGCTATGACCGCATGGGCGGCCTACTGACCTATGGCATTCCGGGCTTCAAGCTTGAAAAGGACGTCGTCATGCGCCGTGTGAAACGGCTTGAGGACGCAGGCATCCAGTTTCACGCGAATTTCGAGGTTGGCCGTGACGCCTCGCTCGACGATCTGCGCGCGAAGCATGACGCGGTGTTAATCGCGACCGGCGTATACAAGGCGCGGGCCATAGCTACGCCGGGCGTCGGGCTTGAGGGCATCGTTCCCGCGCTGGATTATCTCACCGCGTCCAACCGCAAGGGTTTTGGCGATCATGTGCCGGCCTTCGAAAGCGGCGCGCTCAATGCGCAGAACAAGGATGTCGTTGTCATCGGCGGTGGCGATACCGCGATGGATTGCGTGCGCACCGCCATCCGTCAGGGTGCCAAGTCCGTAAAGTGCCTTTACCGCCGTGACCGGGAAAATATGCCAGGGTCACAACGCGAGGTTGCGAATGCCGAGGAAGAGGGTGTCGAATTTGTTTGGCTTTCAAGCCCAAAAGGTTTCGATGGCGATAGCAAGGTCGCGCGAGTCCATGTCGCAAAAATGCGGCTAGCTGCGCCAGATGCCTCTGGCCGCCGTACGCCCGAAAGCGACCCTGAAGGTGATTTCACGATCAATGCCGATCTGGTCATTACCGCGCTTGGTTTCGAAGCGGAGGACTTACCGGTCCTGTTCAACACGCCAGACCTTAATGTGACGCGGTGGGGTACGATCCGCGTCGACCATAAGAGCCAGATGACCAACCTTGATGGCGTGTTTGCCATTGGCGACATCGT
>JBBQPQ010000125.1:0-3379 GCA_038217195.1 Sphingomonadales bacterium
TCGTCCGTGCGTGGGTTGCGGTCAAAAAGGCCAAGGCTGAAAATGCGCTTCCCCCTGCCTTCCGATTGGTCACGGGCAGCCGGCTGGTCTTCGCCGATGGCACGCCCGACATTGTGGCCTATCCCAAAAGCCGCAAAGGCTGGGGCCGGCTGACCCGGTTGCTGACCGTCGGAAATATGCGGTCGACCAAGGGCGGATGCATCCTGCACTTCGATGATCTGGCCGGTTATCTGGAGGATTTGCTACTGATCATATTGCCGCATTCAACTGCCGAAGAGAACAGCCCGCACAAAAGGCCAGTAGAATATACCCATGCAGATGGTAGCGAGAAATTGCGTTTGGTGGAGCCAACGCCGACCCTATTGGACGAGATCGTGCTCAGGCTGGCAAAGCTTGCCCCGAACCGGATCTGGCTGGGTATAACGATGCATCGGCAGGGCAAGGACCGTCGCAGGCTGGAGGAGTTGCGCGCCTTGGCTGCGCAATGCGCTGTGCCCATCCTCGCGGTCAACGATGCCCTTTATGCCGATTGCAACGCGCGGCCGCTGCACGATGTTCTGACCGCAATCCGTTTGGGGGTATCGGTCGATCAGGCGGGCACCCGGCTTGAGGCGAATGCCGAACGTTATCTAAAATCCTCCAAGAAAATGGCAGCCTTATTCGCGCGCGCACCCGAAGCGATTGCGGAAACCGGGCATTTTCTGAACCAGATCGCCTTTGACCTAAGCCAGTTGAAATATGAATATCCCAATGAACCTGTGCCCGCTGGATGGGAGCCGCAGGACTGGCTTGAGCATCTGGTGCGTACAGAGGCAAGCCGTCGCCATCCCGATGGTCTACCCCCCAAATGGGTGCGCGCGATGGAAGAAGAATTTACGTTGGTCCGCCAGAAAAACTATGCATGCTATTTCCTGACGGTGCATGATATCGTCCAGTTCGCCAGGTCGCAGGACCCGCCAATATTGTGCCAGGGCCGTGGTTCCGCTGCCAATTCGGTGATCTGTTACTTGCTTGGGATCACATCGGTTGACCCCGTTTCCAACAATCTGCTGTTTTCGCGCTTTCTGTCCGAAGAGCGCGACGAGCCACCTGATATCGACGTCGATTTTGAACATGAGCGGCGCGAAGAGGTCATGCAATATGTCTATCGTCGGTTTAAGCGGCACCGCGCCGGGATTGCCGCCACCGTCATTCATTATCGTCCGCGTAGCACTGTGCGCGAAGTCGGGAAGGCGATTGGCCTGACCGAAGATGTCACCACACGACTGGCGGGCACGGTCTGGGGCAGCTTTGGCCGAGACCTGCCCGAAGCGCGGCTAATCGAGGCGGGGTTTGATCCCGATAATCCGCAAATCGCCCGGCTGCATGCCTTTGTCGGGCAATTGCTCGATTTTCCGCGCCATTTGTCGCAGCATGTGGGCGGCTATGTCCTAACAGAAAACCGGCTCGATGAAACGGTGCCTATCCACAATGGCGCAATGGCAGACCGGACCTTCATCGAATGGGACAAGGACGATATCGACGCGCTAAACCTACTGAAGGTCGATATATTGGCGCTTGGCATGCTGACCTGCATCCGTAAAAGCTTTGAACTGCTGCGGCAGACAGGCGGCGGGAATTTTACATTGGACACCGTTCCGGCCGAAGATTCGGCGGTCTATGCCATGCTGCAAAAGGGCGACAGCATCGGCACATTCCAGATAGAAAGCCGCGCACAAATCAACATGCTGCCGCGCCTGAAGCCCAAGGAATTTTACGATCTGGTCATCCAGATTGCCATTGTGCGTCCCGGCCCGATCGAAGGCGACATGGTCCATCCTTATCTGCGCCGCCGCAATGGTGAGGAGAAAGTGGAATATCCTTCGCCTGCCCAGCCGCATGACCCAAATGAGCTACACGATATCTTGTACCGGACGTATGGCGTCCCGTTGTTTCAGGAACAGGCCATGAAGCTGGCGATGGTCGCCGCGGCTTTTACGCCCGACGAGGCCAATGGCCTACGCCGCGCGATGGCGACGTTTCGCAATTCGGGCACTATGCCGGAATATAAGGACAAGATGATCAATGGCATGGTGCAACGCGGATATCAGCAGGATTTTGCCGAACGCTGTTACAAGCAGATTGAGGGTTTTGGCAGCTATGGCTTTCCCGAAAGCCATGCGCAGGCCTTTGCCCATCTGGTCTACATTTCATCATGGTTGAAATACCATCATCCAGCGATTTTTACCGCAGCCTTGCTAAATTCGCAGCCCATGGGTTTTTACGCGCCAGCACAGCTTGTGCAGGATGCGCGCAATCATCAGGTCGATGTCCGCGCCATTGATGTAAATTTCAGCGCTTGGGACAATGATATCGAGGCGGGCGCTTTGCGGCTTGGTTTCCGGCAAATCGGCGGATTTCTCAAGGATTGGGCGTTGGCGATTGAGGCCACACGCCCCTTTACTTCGCTGGAAGAGCTGGCGCGAAAGGCCAAATTGCCCGCGCGTGCTTTGCATTTGCTGGCGGATGCCGATGCCTTGCGTTCACTTGGCCTTGACCGACGTGAAGGCGGATGGGAGGCACGGCGTACGCCGTCGGATGAGCTGCCGTTATTTGCTGCGGCAGATGCGCGGGAATTGGCACAGGAGGCAGAAGTACACCTGCCAGCGATGCCCGTCAGCGAGCATGTCGCGGCGGATTACCAAATGACCCGCATGTCACTGAAAGGACATCCGATGGAATTCCTGCGCGACATTTTCGCCCGCGAAGGCATATTGACCTGCGCGCAAACCGATGCGGCAAAACATGGGGCGCGGGTCAAAACTGCTGGCGTCGTGCTGACGCGGCAAAGGCCGGGCAAAGGCAATGCCATTTTTATCACGATCGAGGATGAAACTGGGGTTACCAATGCGTTGTTATGGTCTCGGCTGTTTGAGCGGCAACGCCGCGCCGTGATGGCGTCCCGGTTGATGGTCATTGAAGGCGAAGTGCAACGCAGCAAGGAAGGCGTGGTGCACCTCATGGCCACAACGATCACTGACCGTTCGCAGGAGCTTGAACGCCTGTCACAAGATCATGACCCCAATGTGCCACTTAGCCGGTCGGACGAATTTGCCCAACCCGTCTATCCGCGCCATGGCCATCCGCGCGACGTGCGCATCCTGCCCAAGTCGCGCGATTTCCATTGACCGCCGAGCGTCAGGCAGCGTCCTTTGCCGCCCGGCGTACCGCCAGTTCCTCGACCGAAGCGGCGCGCATGAACGGGTTGGTGGCCCGCTCAAGCGCAATCGTCGTAGGCACCGTCGCTTCGCCGCGTTCACGCGCCGCGACGACGTCAGCAAACCGGCGCGCCAGAGCATCATTGTCCGGCTCAACGGTAACGGCAAAGCGTGCATTGCTG
>JBBQPQ010000126.1:0-3270 GCA_038217195.1 Sphingomonadales bacterium
ACCGTTTCCAAAACGATCGCCCGATTGCCGTAACGCTTTGCGAAAAATGTGTCAGCGCCCCAGCGCAAGCTTTTGGTGATACGCAAGGCAAACCAGTCGGAGAAACCAACGGCCTTAGAATGTGTCGCTTCGATATCGCTGTGGTGGGGCATGGCCTGATCCGTTGATGTCATGCGCTGTTAACGCGCAATAAGCAGCTCTGGGCAATGCAAAATCGGAATAAAGCAACTTCAGCTTTTTGCAACTGGAGCCTTTTTGATAGCCGATCGGGATCAATCCCCGCCGCCGCCTCCGCCGCCATCGCTGCCGCCGCTGTCACAACCTGCGTCGCTACTTCCTCCGTCATCCGGGCTACAGTCTGCGCCGCTATCGGAGGCCATCATTATCGTGCTGCTGTCGCTATTGCCTTGCTGCTTCGCTGCGCTTGTCTTGCTCGACCGGATGCTGATAAATACAGCGCCAAGGCTTACGGCAACTGCGAACATAGCGATTGCAAATGCAGTGGTCATTTCATTCTCCCGGTGGCCACGTGAGTAACAAATACCATAATCAGTCTTCCCCGGACAGTCCTTCTTCCGGCAATGCAATCGCCCGATTTAGCGCTTCGCTTGGCAACCGCAATGCCCGTAGCATCGCCCATATTTCCTCGCGTGCCTGCGGCTGCATCCGGCCCAGCGTGGGCAGTACCTCCAAATCGAACAATGTCAGCCCCTGCGGAAACAGCTCGCGATAAGTTACCCGCTCACGCAAGCCCGGCACAAGGCGGAAGCCTGCAACAGGTGCAATTTTTTCCAGCGCCTCACGCACCTTGCCCTCGTTTCTGGTGCCCAGACTGCGCGACCGGTTTTGCATGACGACCCAATCCAATGGCTTTGGTCGCAGTGCGAGGCCGGGCTCCTTCAAATGCTCCACCAGCCGCGCGAAATTGCCCAATGTCTTGAACTCGCCGCTGCGTGGATCAATGCGTCCAAGCATATCGAGGTCGATGAAGCTGTCATTGACGGGCGTCACAATCGTGTCGGCCATGAAAATAGCGCGCCGCGCTATGGGTGAGTCATGCCCGCCAACGTCAATAATGATGAAGCTATGCCGCATGCGCGCCATCCGCAGCTTTTCTTCAAGCTCACTTTCGTTCTGCTGCGCCAGCATGATCTGCTCGGGTCCGGGCAGCCTCACTCCATATTCGGTGGCACTTTCCAGCCGCGCCCATAATGCACGATGCAAGGTCAATTGCCTGAGGTCGACATCAAGCGCCGCCACGCTCTCGCCTGCGTTGCATAAAGCAATGCAGGTATGAAATGCCGAAGTCGACTTACCTACCCCGCCCTTTTCATTAGCAAAAACAATGATATGACCCTTCGGCGCCGAAACGGGATATTTCATCCAAGCCGGTTCTATCGGAGGCGGTGTTGACAGTTCGAAAGCACTGGAACCAATCCCAGAAATCGGCGCAGGCGGCCACGGTGCCACTGGCGCTACTTCTCGTGGCGGCGGGGGCAGCAGTTTTTGCCGACTAAAATAGCGTCTAAAGCGCGAAAAAAACCGCAACTGATCCGACCTCCGGGCAATGCGTGTGTTGGTGAATTGCCGGGACAATTTTTTTGGCTGACAAGTTCATTCTCCGTCGACTGTACGCGATTTCTTGCGTTTAGGCACTTCCCAAAATCCGAAGTGACATTCAAAATCTGCCAATGCCGCATCCAGCGGCAAGTGATGAATGCTTCGATGGCCTTTCCGCGCAGCGGCAGCGTTCAGAACAAACCTTGAATTGCGCCATGCGCATCAATGCCGATACCTTCGGCGGCAGGCACCCTGGGTAAACCAGGCATCGTCATTATCTCGCCGCAGATTGCGACAACGAAACCCGCGCCTGCAGATAGTCGCACTTCCCGCACCGGCACGATATGTCCCGTTGGCGCGCCAAGTGCAGTTGGGTCGGTCGAAAAGCTATACTGCGTTTTGGCCATGCATATTGGCAGATGCCCGTATCCTGACGCTTCCCATGAGGCGAGCTGACGTAATACGCTTGGTTCAGCTACGGCGGAGGATGCCCGGTAGATGCGCGTCGCAATTATGTTTATCTTGTCAAAAAGGGAAGCATCATCGTCATAAATGGGAGCAAACTGGGCTGCATCACTGTCGGCTATTCGCGCGACTTCACATGCCAAATCTTCGGCACCTTCGCCGCCTAATGCCCAGTGATGGCAAAGAATTGCTTTGCAGCCATGCTCGGCCGCTGCAGCTTGAATGACTGCGATTTCAGCGTCGCTATCCGTCGCGAAATGGTTTATTGCGACCACCGCTGGTACGCCGAATTGGCGGATATTCTCGATATGGCGGATTAAATTGACAGATCCGCGCTGGACGGCGGCAACATTCTCGGTGGCCAAGTCAGACTTGGCAAAACCGCCATTCATCTTCAGCGCCCGCACTGTGGCAACGATGACAACAGCACTTGGGGTCAAACCGGCTTGACGACACTTAATATCGAAAAATTTTTCGGCGCCCAGATCCGCGCCAAAACCTGCCTCCGTGACCACATAGTCACCAAGCGAGAGAGCCGTCTTGGTCGCGATCACCGAATTGCAGCCATGCGCAATATTTGCAAATGGCCCGCCGTGGAGGATTGCCGGGTTGCCCTCAAGCGTTTGGACAAGATTGGGCTTGATGGCTTCAGCAAGCAAAACCGTCATTGCACCGTCTGCTTTTAGGTCGCGTGCGGTAACAGGTTGCCGGTCGCGCGTGTAGCCTACGACGATGCGGCCAAGTCGTTGCTCCAGATCTGACAAATCCTGAGCGAGACAGAAGATGGCCATGACCTCAGACGCAACGGTGATGTCAAACCCGCTTTCGCGGGGGTATCCATTGGCCACGCCACCAATGGATTGAACAATGTCACGCAGTGCGCGGTCATTGACGTCCATTACCCGCCTCCAAACAATCCGACGCACGTCGATGTCGAGTGCATTGCCCCAGTGGATATGGTTGTCGATCATCGCAGCCAGTAAATTGTGCGCCGCGGTAATGGCGTGGAAATCTCCAGTGAAGTGCAGGTTTATGTCAGCCATCGGAGCTACTTGTGCATAACCGCCCCCAGTTGCTCCACCTTTCGTGCCGAAGCATGGTCCAAGGGAAGGTTCGCGGAGCGCGAGTACTGTCTTTCGTCCTAATCGGTTAAGTGCATCGGCAAGACCGACTGAGGTCGTTGTTTTTCCTTCGCCAGCGGGTGTGGGGTTAATCGCAGTAACGAGGATAAGTTTGCCGCGCGGC
>JBBQPQ010000127.1:0-3255 GCA_038217195.1 Sphingomonadales bacterium
GTTTTCCGAATGCCTTGGGCCGAAGAGGGATGCGTTTTTGTCATTTTACGGTGCAGATCACATAATCAAGAGGAGCCAAAGTTACAGACGCAGACCCGGGTGCATTCACGACGGGGCAAATGCCGTGTAAGGCTGAAAAGCTGGACGACTGCGGGTCCAATTCGAAATTCCCGCTGACTTTTTTGTTGCTCGTGTTGATGGCAACCAGAATCTCTTTCCTGCTGGCGTCATCTTTACGGCTAAACACAAACAGGCCAGGCTTTTCGCCATGGTTTCGCACAACGGTATTACCCCGCCGCAGGGCCGGTGAACCCAGACGGATTTTCGACAGCATCGCGATCTGCTGGTACAATGGATGATCCTGCGAGAAATTATCCTGTGCATGGCTTCTGTCTGTGCCGATCAGATCATTGTCGAGATATGATTTCACCTTGGAGGCGAAGAGCGGCTCACGCGCATCCTGATCGCCGCCATCGCCCACAAATCCCTGTTCGTCGCCAGAATAGATCGTTGGCACACCACGCATCGTGAACAACAGCGCATGGCCAAGCTGGACGCGCTTCAGCAGTTCGTCCTGGCTGATACCGGGCATGCGGCGGCGTAAATTGGTAGAGAACCGTGCGATATCATGATTGCCCAAAAAGGTCGGCATGCGCTTCGCCGAGTCGGGGCCATCGCGATACAGCACGTCATTTGCAATCAGGCGGCTGAGCGCTTCGGGACCATTCTCCCCGCTCAGCGCATCGACAACCGCCCAGGTGAACGCGAAATCAAGAATGTTGTACTGGTCGGTGCGGTTGTAGCGCGCGAGCGTTGCGGTATCGACGCCGTCCACCATGACTTCTGCAAATATGTGGAAATTGGGAATGCCGCGCGCTGCTGCCCGTTTTTCCATCGCGGGTACAAATGCTTGCCAGAATTCTGAATTCACGTGCTTGGCGGTATCGATACGAAAGCCATCGACGCCAAAATCATCAATCCATTTCCCGAACACATCAATGAAACCGCGCACGACGCGAGGATTTTCAGCGGCAATGTCGTCAAGGCCAACAAAGTCGCCATAAACGACGCTTTCGCCTTTCCAGTAGGAATTGCCACGGTTGTGATAATAACGGATGTCATTAAGCCAGGCGGGCACTTTAACATTTTTCTCGCCCTTCGGCACAAAGGGTTGATAGGCGAAATTCATGTCATTGAGCCGGGCGAAATTTTCGTCGGTCTGGACATGATCGCCTTGAAAACCCGGGTTGATGGCCGCGCCCTTCACGCCGCCTTTGCGCGAATAGGGGTAATCGGCGATACTCCGATAGGCGCAGTCGCCGGCGCAATCGCGATACTGGATGACGTCAGCGGTATGGTTGACGACGATGTCCATATAGACCTTCATGCCCCGAGCATGGGCGGCATCGACAAATGTTTTGAATTCGGCATTGGTGCCGAAATGCGGATCAACCGAGGTGAAATCGGTAATCCAATAACCATGATAGCCAGCGCTTTCCTGACCGGGCCCGCCCTGAACCGGCTTATTCTTGAAGATGGGCGCAAACCAGATGGCTGTAATACCAAGCGACTGGATGTAATCGAGCTTCTGCGTCAGACCCTTCAGGTCGCCGCCCTGATAAAAGCCCTTATGCGTGGGATCAAAACCGGTTTGCAACGGGCCACCTTTGATGCCGCCTTTATCATTGCTGGGGTCGCCATTCGCAAAACGATCGGGCAGGACAAAATAAATCACCTCGTCCTCGGGTAACCGATCACGCAGCAATTGGGCCATGATTGGCGATGCAAACGTCATGGCGAACAAGCTTGCGCCAATGCAGAGCGACTTTGCTTTCATGGCATGGCTTTCTTGTTTTTCAGGGGAAGCGCGGCGCAGTTCGCCGCGATGAAATGTTGATGGGTCGGCATCTGCTCGGCAACGTGATGCGCATGGCGCGACGCGAGGTCGAGAAACTCCTGCAGTTGATCTGCGCTCAGGAGATCGGCGAGAGGACTATGGCTCCTCGGCTGCAAACCTTGGCCCATCATCACCTGAAGCCAGCCAAGCTCGGTGAATAGCTCGTCGTTGAACCGCAATATCCTGCCGTTCGTCCGGAACAGTTCGATCTTTTCCGAGAGACTGTCGGGAATGGCCATTTCGCGGCATTGCTTCCAGAAGGCGCCGGGCCGGTCTGTTGCCTTGTAATGCAGGATGATGAAATCGCGGATCGAATGAAATTCGAAATCCATCCGGGCGTTGAACGCATCAATGTCGGGCTGATGAAAACCCGCCGAAGGAAAAAACTCCAGAAGCTTGGCGATGCCGGTTTGGATCAAGTGAATGCTGGTCGATTCCAGCGGCTCAAGAAACCCGCTCGACAGGCCAAGCGCGACGCAGTTTTTCTTCCAGATTTGCTGGCGCTTGCCAGTCACAAATTGCAATAGCCGTGGCTCACCAAGCGGTTCACCATCAAGTGTCGACAGCAAATTGTCCGCGGCCTCGGCGTCGCTCACAAAGTCGCTGCAATAGACATAGCCATTGCCAGTCCTGTGCTGCAACGGAATGCGCCATTGCCAGCCAGCACCACGCGCGGTTGAGCGTGTATAGGGTGTGAGCGGGTGTACAGAAGCGCAAGGGACGGCCACTGCGCGGTTGCAGGGCAGGAAGTTTGACCAGTCCTCATATTCGCTTTGAAGTGCCTGTTCGATGAGCAGTCCTCGAAAACCGGAGCAATCGATAAACAGGTCGCCTTCGACTATTTCACCGGAGGCCAGTGTGATGCTCTCGATATGGCCCGACGTGGCGTGTAACGTAACATCTGCAATGCGGCCCTCGGTTCGCAGGACGCCGCGTGCTTCGGCATATTTGCGCAAGAACGCCGCATATAATCCCGCATCGAAATGATAGGCATATGCCACGCCGCTTGGGAGGTTGCCGGGCGTTTCCTGCGGCCGCGCGAAGCGGTTTTGCGATGCTGCAATCGCCGTTGGTGAAAAATCCCATAGCGCGCGCGTCCCGCCTTCTTGATGATGACGGAGCCAATATTGATGAAAGGGCAATAGACCAAGCGGACGGCCAACGCCGCCAAAGGCATGTAGATAACGGTGTCCGGGTTCGCGCCAGTCGACAAACTCGATGCCCAGTTTGAATGAGCCCTGTGTGGCGCGTACAAATTCATTCTCGTCAATGCCAAGGCTCTGGTTGAAAAGCTGAATGGCAGGAATCGTGGCCTCGCCTACGCCGACGGTGCCGATTTCTTCGGACTCGACTAGACG
>JBBQPQ010000128.1:0-3201 GCA_038217195.1 Sphingomonadales bacterium
CTTCGGCAAATCCACATAGGGAGGCCGAGCTGCGATTAGCAACGACGGACAACCGGATTCGTCCTGCGTATCGGCCATCTCTCCGTTTATTCAACGAGCTATCTGATTGGCGATGACGCACTTCAACAGCACAGGCGACCAGTGTTTTATGATGGACGCCGCGGCCTTCACCTCGAGTGCGCCCTCCTATCCAGGTTTCGTCGACTTCGACATGCTGGTCATTATGCCCCCCAATGCGATCCTGATTGGGCCGGACCATTGCAGCACGCAACTTGTGGAGGATGCCAAAAGCTGTTTCATATCGCGACAACCCTAATTGCCGTTGGAACTGCACAGCAGAGATACCGGGCGTTTGGCTCGCAACGAGATACGCTGCCCAGAACCACACGCTGAGAGGTGTATGGCTTCGTTCCATCACGGTACCCTTCATCAACCCGCTTTGCCGACGGCAACTGCGGCAGGTCAGTATACCGGGTCGGGTAGAGATCCTGAATGGTTCGCCCTTGGCCGCACAGTGTCGGCAGATAAAGACGTCTCCCCAGTGAGCACGCTCGAGATATGCGGCGCAAGCCGCATCGTCGGGGAACGTCTTTTGAAAATCCAATAGTGATTTTGGGAAGTTAAGGTCGATTCGTTCCAGAACGTCCATGTCGTTTATCGCTCGTATCCGTCAATGCGATTGGCGAGGTAGCGCGCCATTTTGGAGATGTCGGAATCCTTGGGCTTAGTGGGATCATCCAATTTCCGGCTTGTTACCTGCGATAAAATGGCTTTTGCCATTTCCAGATTGGAACCGTCAAAGGCAGCCTTGGAGGCCGTTTGCCAGGTATTAGGGTCAAGATTGTCTGGATTAATATCATGGCCGGCCCGCAGACCCAACTGGCGTAGATATTCAAGTTGCGCTCGTCCATTGCCTTCGCGGAATGGGTGGACAAAATTTACATCGCTAAGAATATCCGCAACCTCTGTCGCGAAGTCATCGGCGGATAGTTCGCTGAGGAATTTTTTCTTGCCAAGTCGCCTATGGATATCAGCCATGCCTGTCTGGATGAATTGTCTGAATTGGAACTGGCTTCCACCTTTGTTGATTTCAACTGTCCGCAGCTGGCCTGCCCATTCATAAACATCCTGGAACAGGTGGTAGTGAATGGCTTGGAGATGGTTTAGATCGAAATTTCCCGTAGGTGGTCCTTCAATCCTACGCTGAACGACAAGCAAGCGCTCTGCTTGGTCCAAATCTTTAGCATTTGTGATATTGAGGCGATTAACAAGCACTTGAGTGCCGGGAATCAGATATGGGTCATCGCTCATCGTTGTAGATTCGAGCTCCTTGGAGTAACCAAGGCCAAGATGTGAGCACGGCGCCGTTCAGGCGTCCAGCCCTCACGTTCGAACATTTCAAACATCAGGATTTCCTGTTCAGTTAGGGGGTTGCTTTCAATTGCTTGGCAACCAACGCCGGCGATTTCGCTTTTGCGAACGTCCTTGAAATTGTCTGCATGTTTTGTCGCCATTTTTCATTCGCCTTTCAAACTCACTGGCCATCAACCTTAACAGTTCCCACCCCTCTTTGATATGATCTCATCGAAAGCGCTTTTGGACTGAAAAGGGAGCCCTCCGGCTCCCTTTGTGACCCAACCAGTTCTACATTTAGCGGGTGTATGCGTCAAGCGGATAGGCAAGGTTCGATCAACCCCCGACAGGATGCACCCAATGCTAAAATCTATTCTCCTTGCTGGCGCGCTAGCAATTGTTCCTTCAGTAGCTTCGGCTGCAGACCTTATTGGTAATGGCGGTTTTGAGAACCCCACTATTACCAACCCATGCTGCTCAACTGTTCCAACTGCCACGTTACCAAGCTGGACGGTTCCAACTGGAAACGTTAACGTCGTAAACGGTAACTTTGGCAGCGCAGGTCCAAATCTAGCTTTTGAGGGAAAGCAATACCTTGATCTCGTCGGAGAAGGCGGGGTCGGGTCTCTATCCCAGACGTTCGTCACAACGCTCGGACAACTTTACACACTGACTTTTGCTTATTCGCACAATCTCTTCGGCGGTCTATCTTCTGCTTCGGCCAATTATTCAGTTGGAGGGGTGAATGGTTCGATTACGCACTCCTCAGGCTCAAACGCTAATCTTGACTGGAAAACTGTTAGTGTCAATTTCGTCGCGTCCAGCGCAGCCACGACATTAAGCTTTGTTAATACAAACGGTGGAGCAAACGAAGGTATTTTTCTCGATGCAGTATCGGTTAATGGCGCCGTGCCAGAACCCTCAACATGGATGTTCATGATGCTCGGCATGGCTGCTGTTGGTTTCACGATGCGTCGCAAGGACAAGCATGCTTTGCGCGTTCGATACACTTAAGACTTGCCACGCATGATAAACAAAGCCGTCGGTTGAAAGATCGGCGGCTTTTTTCTATCCGGATTCCACCCAAAGTAAGACATTCAAGCCGAAACTGGGTCTGTCTGAAAGCGGACATTTCTCGTTTAGCGGAAGGTCATAAAAAAACCTTGCCGTCACCGCTGATCAGGCACTCGCCACTGAATGCCACGTCAGAGTTTGACGCGGTTGAGCCGTAACGCATTCATTACCACCGTAAACGACGACATTGCCATCGCCGCGCCTGCAAACATTGGCGACATCAATATGCCAGAAACCGGATAAAGTATGCCTGCCGCGACCGGCACCCCAATTCCGTTGAATAGGAACGAGAAGAACAGGTTTTGACGGATATTGCGCATCGTGGCCTTGGCAAGCGCGCGGGCGCGCGCGACCGCAGCCAGATCGCCCTTAGTGAGCGTTATGCCCGCACTTTCAATTGCAACGTCAGTACCGGTTCCCATAGCGAGGCCGACATCTGCGGCTGCCAGTGCTGGGGCATCATTTATGCCGTCACCCGCCATCGCTACTTTTGCGCCCGAGGCTTTGAGCTCGGCGACAATACGTGCCTTGTCAGCAGGTTTGAGTTCAGCATGAACGCCGTCGAGACCGCCGACAGCGTCAGCAACAATTTGAGCGGTCGTAGGATTGTCACCTGTCAGCATGATGATGCGCAGGCCTTGTTTACGCAGCGCTTCAATGGCTTCGCGCGCATTAGCACGAATAGGGTCGGCTACCGCAACCAATCCTGCAAGTTTGCCATCGGCCGCGACCAGCATAACGCCAGCACCCTCGCGGCGTCGTGCTTCGGCAGCG
>JBBQPQ010000129.1:0-3071 GCA_038217195.1 Sphingomonadales bacterium
GATCAGGCTTTCGCCCATTGTCCAATATTCCCCACTGCTGCCTCCCGTAGGAGTCTGGGCCGTGTCTCAGTCCCAGTGTGGCTGATCATCCTCTCAGACCAGCTAAAGATCGTCGCCTTGGTGAGCTTTTACCTCACCAACAAGCTAATCTTACGCGGGCTCATCCTTAGGCGATAAATCTTTGGTCTTTCGACATCATACGGTATTAGCACAAATTTCTCTGAGTTATTCCGTACCTAAGGGCAGATTCCCACGCGTTACGCACCCGTGCGCCACTAGACCCGAAGGTCTCGTTCGACTTGCATGTGTTAAGCATGCCGCCAGCGTTCGTTCTGAGCCAGGATCAAACTCTCAAGTTTGATTCAAAAACCAGACTAGCACGGATAAATCCGCAAACTAGCAAGGCTCGAACTTTCAGGCGTTGTTCCTGCACAAATTCTATACATGGTGTATAGGACATATGTGCTGAACGACTAATTTTTAACCAAGCACCCGGGGCCTAAAAACCCCCGGACCTGGCGCCGTCGCCCACATGTCCCTTCATCTAAATATCACAATGTCAAAGAGCCGAACCGGTTTTACCCAGTTACCACCGACGAAAAAGCGGACACCTATGGTTCCCTGATATTACTACCAGAGGAGTAGGTGACCTATTTGTTGGCGACCGAACCGCGGAAACGCTTGCTTCCCGTCCGGTGAGAGGGCCTCTAAAGCGACTTCGGGATTCGGTCAACAGCCATTTGCAATTTTATTACAAAAAAAATGCACCACTTCCGATATGCCGCAGATTTGCTAGGTTTTCCGAGCATTCAGTCGCTTTTGATTTGACTGTCCTGAAGAACGACGTTTCCCCAAAAGAGTCTCTGGGCCGCGCAAAGACGCCATTTTTGCCGCCTTTTGCGACTCGAATCTTCCAGAGCTGTAAGAAATTGGGGGCCAGAGTCGCGATTTCGTTACCGGTCCGGCCATGGAAGATTCATTTTGCACGGCGCAGTGGTTCTTGTCGCGATGGCATAAGGGTCGAACGCGGTCGTACGCAGACTAATGCATACGCCGGATGCTGCTCAATCAAGTTGGTCAGCGCTTCATGTCTGGGATTAGAGACAGTCCTTATGGCCTCATGCGTTCACGCCTTCAGCAAACCGATCTCAATCAACCTCTCGCGCAGATAGTCATCGGCAAGAATTGGCTCTGGGTAGCGATCGGGATTCTCGGCGCTGACACATTGCGGTAAGGTCGAGATGGGAAAGTCCGACCGCAAGTGAAGAAAGAAGGGCATTGAGTAACGGCTGAAACGCGAACGCTCTCCTGTAGGGTTCACTACGCGATGAGTGGTAGAGGGCAGCATATGGTTGGTGAGCCGCTGCAACATGTCTCCTACGTTGACGGCTAGGCCTCCTTGAGGCGGCGAAACATCCATCCAGCTGCCATCAGGGCGCAATATCTGCAGACCTGCTTCTTCTGCGCCCAACAAAAGCGTGATCAGATTGATATCTTCATGCGCCCCTGCCCTAATACACCCTTCGGCATCGCCAGCGATGGGCGGATAATGCAGCAAGCGCAGAATGGAGTTCCCATCCTCTATGGCCGGGTCGAACCAATGCGCAGGCAAATTCAGATAACGGGCAATCGACGACAGGATACGAGCACCTACTCTGTCCATCTCTGCAAAGAGCAGCTGGAACGTCTCTTTGAATTCCGGCAGATCCGGCCAGATGTTAGGCAGCATGGAGCCTGCCAGCGGGCTATCCGCGGCGACATCGCGGCCAACGTGCCAGAATTCCTTCAGGTCGTGATGATCGGCGCCCTTGGCGATCTCAGTCTTGAAAGGAGTATAGCCCCGCTGCCCCGCAAGTGCGGTATCGAACCCGTTCATCTTTTGTGATTCGGTTTGCTCGAACAATGTCTTTGTCAGCGCCCACGCTTTGGCGACAAGTGCTGGATCAAGTCCGTGATCAACCACGGTTGCAAATCCGTATGTTTGAAAAGAATTGCCAAGCTGCTGGCCAAGTGCATCGGCATCAGCGCTGCTGAGTGAAATAACGGGCATATGTGTCATGGACAGCGCATTACTGCCTGCCTTAAAGGCTTGCCAGCGAAAAGGAGCAGCAAGTGGCAAAACAATTTTGGCTGATGAAGTCCGAGCCCGATGTCTACAGCTATGACGATCTGGTCGCCGAAGGCGAAGGCACATGGGATGGCGTGCGCAATCACAGCGCCGCAATCAATCTGAAGACGATGAAGGTCGGTGACGAAGCCTTTTTCTATCACAGCAATATCGGCCTTGAAGTCGTTGCCGTCATCACGATCAGCCATGAACATTTTATCGACCCCAGCGATGAAAAAGCACGATTTGTCGCTGTGAAGGTCAAGCCGGTGCGCAACTTGCCGCATCCCGTGACATTGAAAGCGATTAAGGCGAATCCGAAACTCGCAGAAATGGAAATGCTGCGGCAGTCGCGTTTGTCCGTAGCTCCGGTGCGTGCGTCCGAGTGGAAAGAAATTCTGAAAATGTCCGGCGAATGAGCGCGCAACGCATTGCCATTTTGTGCCCGACACCTGATTATGAAGAGAACTGGTCGCACATTAAGGCGGACTATACGCGTCTTTTGGGTGAACGCGCCGGTTTTATCGACTGGACCAAAGCACATGACTTTGACGGCTTCGACATTGTCACGCCGTTGCTGGCATGGGGTTATCCGCGCGACTGCCCACGCTGGTTTGCGCTGCTTGACCGCTTGGAAAGCGACGGTATCCCTGTCAGCAATCCGGTCAGCATCTTGAGATGGAACAGCGACAAGGCCTATCTTGCCGAACTTGATGCCGCTGGCATCCCTTCGGTTCCCACAATACTCTCCACCGCGCTCGATCAACAAGCGCTTGATGACGCGCGCGCCGTATTTGGTGAGGACACGCTCGTCATCAAACCACCCATCTCTGGCGGGGCCGACGGAACTTTCCGCTTGTCGCTTGAAGAATGCATGCCTGAATTGGTGGCCGGACAGCGGATGATGATCCAACCATATCTGCCCAACATCGCCGAGGAAGGTGAGTACTCGCTATTCTACTTC
>JBBQPQ010000130.1:0-2980 GCA_038217195.1 Sphingomonadales bacterium
CACGTCGGATTACGACAAGGAAAAGCTGCAAGAGCGTCTGGCGAAACTCGCTGGCGGTGTTGCCGTGATCAAGGTCGGTGGTTCAACCGAAGTTGAAGTGAAAGAACGCAAGGACCGCGTTGATGATGCGCTGCACGCAACCCGCGCAGCCGTAGAAGAAGGCATCGTCCCAGGCGGTGGTACTGCACTTCTGTATGCAACAAAGTCGTTGGAAGGCATGAAGGGCGTCAATGACGACCAGACACGTGGTATCGACATCATCCGCAAGGCGATTGTCACACCGTTGCGTCAGATTGCGGCGAACGCCGGTTTCGACGGTGCGGTTGTCTCGGGCAATCTGTTGCGCGAGAACGACGAAACCATGGGCTTCAACGCATCGACCGATGTGTACGAAAACCTCGTGGCATCGGGCGTTATCGACCCAACCAAGGTTGTACGTACCGCGTTGCAAGACGCCGCATCGGTTGCTGGTCTGTTGATCACCACCGAAGCTGCGATCTCGGACGCACCAGAAGACAAGGCCGGTGGCGCTGGCGGCATGCCAGGCGGCATGGGCGGCATGGGCGGCATGGGCGGTATGGACTTCTAAGTCAAAACGCTCGGCTCAGGCTGAAACAAAAACAGGCCGGAGGGGAAACCTTCCGGCCTTTTTGTTTTGGGTGCGTCTGAGTCTATAGGGTGCAGATGCGAAATAAATATATTCTCAATCGATTGTGTAGAGAAAAAATACCTTGTTAATTATTGAATTTAAACAATTTCATGTTCTGCAATATTTCTGTTGCGCTGCAGAATAATAAGCGTATTTGCCGCCGCCCTAGCAACAGAGGTTTCCGGTCATGCAAGATGCGCATTCGGGTTCAGTTGAATCTTCACCCGTCCACCAACATTCGCTTGCCGCGCTCACCATCGGCGCCATCGGTGTTGTCTTTGGCGACATTGGCACAAGCCCGCTTTACGCATTTCGTGAAGCGCTTCATCATAGCGCGCCGTCGGGTGGTATTCAGGAAGCTGCGATATTCGGCGTGCTTAGCTTGGCGATCTGGTCATTGATCCTTGTCGTGACAGTCAAGTACATCATCTTTTTGATGCGGGCCGATAATGACGGCGAGGGTGGCGTGCTGGCGTTGCTGGCACTTGCGGGTCGAGGCATCGGCGGACGAAGGGGCATAGTTCTGGCCTTGGGTGCCGTAGGCGCGGCCCTATTTTACGGCGATGCGATTATCACGCCTGCGTTATCGGTGCTGTCGGCGGTGGAAGGGACGAAAACCATCCCCGGTATTGGCGACAATATTTCGCAACAGACGATCATTTATATCACATTGGTCATCATGATTGGCCTTTTTGCCATTCAGTCGCGCGGCACGGCTTTGGTGTCAAAGCTGTTTGGTCCCATTTGTGTAGTCTGGTTTCTTTCGATCGCTGGTCTTGGGCTTTTGCACATATTCGATTATCCCGGCATCATAAGCGCGCTGTCGCCACACCATGCGGTGGACTTTCTTGTCAGCAACGGTATGGTCGGTTTGATCGTGCTTGGGTCAGTGTTTTTGACTGTAACCGGGGCAGAAGCACTTACGGCTGACATGGGCCATTTCGGTCGGTTCCCGATCCGCCTTGGCTGGTTCCTGCTCGTATTCCCCGCATTGAGCTTGAATTATTTTGGCCAGGGAGCATTTGCCATGGCAGCGCTGGAAAATGCGCGTGCGGCAGGGGTGCCGTTGGAGACACAGGACTGGTTCTTCCTGATGTCACCCGAAATCGTGCGTGTGCCAATGATCATATTGGCTGGCTTAGCAACCATTATAGCAAGCCAGGCAGTCATCACCGGGGCATATTCACTTACTCAGCAGGCCATCCAACTGGGGTTGTTGCCGCGGATGAAAATTGTGCAGACATCGCAAGGCAGTGCAGGGCAAATCTATATTCCTGCAATCAACTGGATGTTGCTTTTCGGCGTCTGGTTGCTTGTTGTGCAATTTCGCAACTCGTCTGACATGGCGTCGGCTTATGGTATTGCGGTGACGGGAACGATGGTCGTGACAACCTGTCTGGCGTTTGTAGTTGTCCATAAACTTTGGAAATGGAGTTTAGCAAAGTCCTTGCTCGTGATTGTCCCTTTCCTCACCATCGATCTCATATTCTTTGGCGCAAATATCCTGCGCGTGGTGGAGGGCGGTTGGGTGCCACTTGCGGTAGGCGCGCTGATTTGCCTGATCATCTGGATTTGGGTGCGCGGAAAGCGGTTGATTGACTTGCGGGAGAATGCGGGCGCCATGACGCTGGCTGAACTCGGCAACTCTCTGGCGAGGGGCCGTGTGGCGCGTGTCGATGGAACGGCAGTGTTTCTCACGGCCAATCCCGAAGGCGTTCCCGGAACCATTTTGCACAATCTCAAGCACAATCGCGTGTTGCACACCCGTAACATTGTTCTGTCCATTCGCACGGCAAGCGTTCCGCATGTGCCGGTCGAAGAACGGTCGACATATGAAAAAGTCGACAGCAATTTTGCGCGGGTCGTATTGAAATATGGCTTTATGGAAACGCCTGATGTGCCAAGCGATCTTGCTTTGGCCATACCGAAAAATGACGCTCCGCTTGATTACATGATGACGAGCTATTTCATGGGAAAAAGTGTGCTGTCTGCGTCAAAAGATGAAGGTCTCCCGTTCTGGCAGGATATCATCCTGATCTTCTTGCAGCGCAATGCCTACAATCCCGCAGAGTTTTTTGGTATTCCGTCGAACAGGATTGTCGCCCTTGGCGGGCAGGTGGTGATCTGAGCTGGCGCTTAGTTCTGGCTTTGGTTTAGCGGGTGCTGCGGCGCTGTTCAGCGATACGTTCTGCCCGTAACAGCAGCGCCTCAAGATCGGCCAGATCGATGTCGAAAGTTTCATGCGACTCTTCGACAGCCTGATCAATGTCTGCGCGCAACAGGCCTAAAGGCAGGGTTTGTGACGGGGCAGTGCGGTGCGGATAGCTGTGG
>JBBQPQ010000131.1:0-2858 GCA_038217195.1 Sphingomonadales bacterium
TTCGATTCTCAGAAATGGTGCCGGGCGTGCCCGAAGGTTCAGGCTTTGCATGAATGGGAAGCGCTATATAGAAGCAGTGACGATTTTCGCAACTGTCATGGAACGCATGCCCCGCCAAACACGCATATATCTCGATCATGCCGCCTCGACGCCGATTATCCCGGCGGCGCGTGAAGCAATGGCGGATGCGATGTTCCGCTGGGCAAATCCTTCGTCGCCGCATCAAGAGGGGCGGGCTGCCCGTGCGGCGCTCGAGCACGCGCGCGCGCGGATTGCTGCTGTGCTGGATTGGGATGGCGAGGTCATTTTTACAAGCGGCGCGAGCGAAGCCATAATGCTTGGACTGCGCGGCTGCGGAGCAGTGGCAAGTTCCGTTGAACATGACGCCGTCATTTCAGTGGCTGGCCCGACACGCTTGCCGGTAACCAGCGATGGCTATGTCGACTTAGGCTCCGTTAGCGGAACCGGGCGGTTTGCGGTCCAATCGGTAAACAGTGAAACTGGCGTCATTCAACCCATGCAAGATATCGCAGCGGCGGTGCACAGCGCCGGCGGGATATTATTCGCCGATTGTTCGCAGAGCGCAGGCAAGCTGGCGCTGCCCAAAGCAGACATAATCGCGGTATCTGCCCATAAGCTGGGCGGGCCGCCAGGAATGGGGGCATTGCTTGTTCGCAATCTCGGGCTGCTGTCACCCACTGGTGGACAGGAGCAGGGCTATCGGCGCGGTACAGAGAACTTGCCTGCCGCGGTCGGATTTGCGACGGCACTTGAGGCAAGTTTTGGCTGGATGGAAAATGCAAAGCGACTGCGTAAAATACTCGATGATGCGATCATCTCAACGGGCGGAATCGTTGTGGCGTCGGCAAGCAACCGGCTAGCGACCATTGGCAGCTACCGCATGCCAGGCGTTGCCGCATCGAGCCAGCTTATCAATTTTGACATGGCGGGATTCGCCGTTTCGGCTGGCAGTGCATGCTCGTCGGGAACACTCAAGACGAGCCACGTGCTAACCGCCATGGGATGGGATAATCGAGCAGCGACAGAAGTCATTCGTGTCAGCTTTGGCCCGGAGACAAATGAAAGCGATATCGCCGGCTTTATCGACGTGTGGCGCAGCATAATTGCGCGTACCAAGGCCGCATGATCTACCTTGATTACCAGGCAACGACGCCGCTTGCACCCGAAGCATTTGCTGCGATGGAGCCTTGGCTAACGGACGGCTTTGCCAACCCGCACAGCGCGCATGCAGCGGGCAGGGCAGCGGCTGCAGCTGTTGAGGTCGCGCGCGATCGGGTAGCGGCCTTGCTACCCAAAGGAGGGCGCGTGATCTTTACTTCGGGTGCAACGGAAGCGATCAATCTGGCTATCATGGGGTGTGATTTGCCGGTTGCGGCCGCGGCAACAGAACATGCGGCGGTCTTGGACTGCGCTATGGCGCGGCACGGGCACATTTTGCCAGTCGATAAGGCTGGCATCCTGTGCGATGCAGATGGTCAAAAGCGTCTTCTGGCGGTCATGCTCGTGAACAACGAAATTGGGACCATTCA
Organism: Sphingomonadales bacterium; assembly: GCA_038217195.1. Lineage (GTDB taxonomy): Bacteria > Pseudomonadota > Alphaproteobacteria > Sphingomonadales > Sphingomonadaceae > Sphingorhabdus_B. The sequence goes on from JBBQPQ010000131.1 coordinate 1,551, forward strand.
AACGGTCGGCGAATATGCCGCGACGGCCCACGCTGGTGGCGGAGTGTTTTTATGCGATGCCGTGCAAGCTTATGGCAGGATGCCTGTTCCAGACGGCCCGGACATGATCGCCATATCTGCCCACAAAATCCACGGCCCGAAGGGTATCGGTGCCTTGTGGGTGCGTGACGGCATCAAGCTCAAACCGCAAATGCTTGGCGGCGGGCAAGAGCAAGGCATGCGATCAGGTACTTTGTCGCCTGCATTGTGCGCCGGATTTGGCGCAGCGGCCAAACTGGCAGCGGAACGAATGGGGGCGGATGACGCGCATGTGGACGCCTTATGGGATCGGGCTGTGGCCGCGTTTTCCGATTGGATCATCAATGGTTCGGCGACCGAGCGCTATAAAGGCAATCTCAACATTCGGCGTGACGGAGTGGATGCGGCACGATTAATTTCCGAATGCCGCCAGATCGCGTTTTCGGCTGGATCGGCCTGCGCAAGCGGATCCGGTCGCCCAAGCCACGTACTTCGCGCCATTGGCCTAAGTGATGCAGAGGCGAAATCTGCTATCCGACTTGGCTTTGGCCGCTATACGACAGCCGAAGATATTGATATTGCAGCAAGGGCAATCAACCGCGCAGCAGAGGCGATGTTATGATCAAAGTCACATTCATCAATGCCGATGGTGATGTTCAGGACGTTGAAGCTGTGTTGGGTCAAAGCTTGCTCGAAATAGCCCAAGCTGCTGGACAGCCACTTGAAGGTACGTGCGAGGGCCAGATGGCGTGTTCAACTTGCCATGTGATTATTGATAAAGACTGGTTTGATAAACTCCCCCGCTCTGTTGAGGACGAGGAGGATATGCTTGACCTTGCCAGTGGTGCGCGGCGCACAAGCCGCCTATCATGCCAAATAATTCTGACGACCGAACTAGATGGTTTGGTTGTGCACATCCCGGCGGAGAGCCGAAATATGCAAGGTCTGTAGCACCTTCACTTTCCATTCAGGAAAAATGGCCTATATAGGTCGATGCCGGGTTCGCTCGGCTATGGCGATAAATTGCGATGTGCAATAGATGCAGCGGACCCGGGGGCGGTACCCGGCAGCTCCACCAAAATTCCTGATTTTCAGGGGTATTGGAGGGGCTGAACTAGGATCGACGTGCGTTGAAAAGCATTGTTTTTGCCCGGCATGAATAAGCCGTGAAATGGTTCATAACCAATAGGTGCAAACGATAACTCAGCACTTGCTCTCGCAGCGTAATTTTGGGCCTCACGGTCTGAATTTACACTAAAAGAACGCGGCCGAACCGGCCGGGCAACAGAA
>JBBQPQ010000132.1:0-2548 GCA_038217195.1 Sphingomonadales bacterium
TCTTCGACCGCAATTTCGTCAAACGGGTTCATGCTCATTTTGACGTTGGCAAGGTCCACGCCCGAGCCATCGGGCTTGACCCGTGGTTTTACGTTATAATCGATGACCCGCTTAACGGGGACGATGATCTTCATGTGCTCATCCTTCCATACCGACTCGCTGGACAGGTGGATGCCCGCCCAATCTGGTGCGCCTATGCTTGACGTTTACGTGAACGTCAAGCAGTTCGTAAACCGTCATACTGAACTTGTTTGTGCTCTGCACGCCCTCGGCTCCAGCATATTCCTAAAGGAATGGCGCGCTCCGCATAGGACGATGCAGCGCAGTCACACATACCAAACCCTCTAAGATTGACGGGTAAGTTAAGCTGCCTTCTTGCGCACCTCCGCCACAATCTTCTCCGCTGCATCGCCCAAGTCATTGGCTGACACGATGGGAAGACCGCTGTTTGCAAGAATATCCTTGCCCTGCTGCACATTGGTGCCTTCCAGGCGTACCACGAGCGGCACAGACAGGTTCACTTCCTTGGCAGCGGCGACAATACCGTCCGCGATGATGTCGCATTTCATAATGCCACCGAAGATGTTGACCAAAATGCCCTTCACGGCTGGGTCTTTCAGGATGATCTTGAACGCCGCCGTCACCTTTTCCTTTGATGCGCCGCCGCCTACGTCAAGAAAGTTGGCTGGAAATTCGCCATTCAGCTTGATGATATCCATCGTTGCCATGGCAAGGCCCGCGCCGTTGACCATGCAGCCGATGTTGCCGTCGAGTTTGATGTAAGCAAGGTCATATTCCGAAGCTTCGACTTCGGCAGGATCTTCTTCAGTCAAGTCGCGCAGCTGGGCTAAATCCTTGTGACGGAACATGGCGTTCCCATCAAAGCTGACCTTGGCATCGAGCACCAAAAGCTCGTCGCCATTTTTGCCTTCGCAGACCGCCAGCGGGTTGATTTCGATCTGCTCGGCATCGGTGCCAGTGAACGCGGCATAAAGGCCAGCCAGAACAGTCTGTGCCTGCTTGGCTAGGTCGCCCGTCAAACCCAGTGCCTTGGCCACGCTGCGACCATGGTGCGGCTGAAGTCCAGTCGCCGGATCGATCACGATCGTGTGGATTTTTTCGGGGCTGTCATGCGCCACATCTTCGATGTTCATACCGCCTTCGGTCGACGCGACAACCGCGATGCGGCTGGTGGCCCGATCAACGAGCAAAGCGAGGTAGAATTCCTGCTTAATGTCTGCGCCATCGGTGATGTACAGGCGGTTGACCTGCTTGCCTTCAGGGCCGGTCTGGATCGTTACAAGCGTGTTGCCCAGCATATCCTTGGCATGCGCCGCAACCTCATCCAGATTGAACGCAAGCCGCACGCCGCCCTTCGCATCAGGGCCAAGCTCCTTGAATTTGCCCTTGCCGCGACCTCCGGCATGAATCTGCGATTTCACCACGTATAGAGGACCAGGCAGTTGCTTTGCAGCGGCAACCGCCTCTTCGACGCTTAACGCCGCAATGCCGGCAGGCACAGCTACGCCATATTTTGCGAGCAGTTCTTTGGCCTGATATTCATGGATATTCATGGGAGATTGCGTCCTCGGGAAAATAGTGTTTCGCCGGTTGCTTAAGCACAGACGCGCATTGAATGAAAGAGTTTGTGCCCATGTTTTTTGGTCCACACAGAGGCGCAGAGGACGCTGAGAAATCTATTACAATCTCTGCGTCCTGCGCGCCACTGCGTGCAAAAAATTCAAGCTATCAATTGCAGCGCGACCAATTCGTGACGGAGTGAAGCTGCATCCGTAAAATGATGCGCGGCAAAACCATTTAGTCGCGCGCTCACGACATTGTCATGATTATCGTCAATGAAAATTGCATCGCCCGGCTGAAGGCAAAAACGCTCCAGTGCAAGTGCGTAGATGGCAGCGTCGGGCTTCACGAGCCTCTCCACGCCGGAGACGATGATATCGCTGAAATGATCGAAGACCGGTTGGGTTGGTCGAAACCTGTCCCAAAACTGCGCACCAAAATTGGTGATGACGAACAAGGGGATATTGTTGTCGGCCAGTTCTCGCACGATAGCGTGCGTGCCAGCGATGGGGCCCGGAATTGTCTCTATAATCCGGTCTTCATAAGCCCTGATGAGGTCGGCATATTTCGGAAATTGGGCTGTTCGTTCTGCAACCATATCCTCAAGCGTCCGGCCGGCATCATGTTGGTAATGCCATTCGGGTGTGACCACGTGGGTCACGAAATATTCGAGCTCGGCCTCGTTTGCGATCAACTTTGCATATAAGTAGCGCAGGTCCCATTCGAACAGCACTTTGCCGACATCAAATACAACAGTGTTAATTTTGGTCACGGTCTTGTCCCGGTACAGAAATCAACTTGACGCAAAAAAACCGCCCGCGAATCAAATCGGGAGCGGTATTTTGCCTGAACCAACTGCCCGCATCGCGCAGGCAGGGCCAAATTAACCTTGGCGCGCCTTGAAGCGAGGCTGGGTCTTGTTGATTACATACGTACGGCCACGGCGACGAATCACGCGATTGTCGCG